>NZ_AP024469.1:3334930-4026145 GCF_016865365.1 Geobacter sp. SVR | reverse complement strand
GGTATATAACGGAACCCTTCGCATGAACCAGCTGATCGAAGCACTGCTCAATTTCTCCCAGTTGGGGCGCCGGGAGCCGGTGCGGGAGATGGTCGACATATCGGCTATTGCATGGGAGATAGCTGCGGAACTAAAAAAGAGCGAGCCGGAGCGGCGGGTCGTTTTCCACATAGCTCCGGGGGTGGTGGTGAACGGGGATTCCAGTCTGCTGCGGGTCGTCATCGACAATCTCTTTGGCAACGCCTGGAAGTTTACTGCTCTGCGGGAGGAAGGGATCATCGAATTCGGACTGGTGCACATTCAGGGCAGGGGGGTCTTGTTCGTCAGGGATAACGGCCCTGGTTTCGGCATGGCGGACGCCGAGAGGATTTTCATTCCCTTTGAGCGCCTACAGGAAACTGCCGGAATCGGTGGGGGAGGGGGAGTCGGTATCGGGTTGGCAACCGTGCAGCGAATCATCAAGCGTCATGGTGGAAAAGTGTGGGCCGAAGGGGAACTGGGAAAAGGCGCGGCCTTTTACTTTACCCTGGAACCGTAACGGGCGAATCGTGTGACCACTCGTGCCATCCATATCCTGTTTGCGCTGGCTTTGACCGCTACCATATTCGTACTCGATGTGCTCACGCCCCTCGCGTACGGCGAATGGCTGCTCTATGCCATCCCGCTGCTTATTGCCGCCAATGTCGTGCCTATTGCCAGCATTGCATGGCTTCCCGCTGCCGGATCACTGCTCACGGCGCTCGGTTTTTTCCTGTCTCCCCACCAAAACTTTGAACAGAAGATTGCCATAGTCAACCGGGGCATGGGAATAGCCATGCTGTGGTGCCTGGCGTACATGACCAAAAGGCGCAGGGAGGCCCAGGAAAACCTTGCCCGGTCGTACAGGGACCTGGAGCGGCGCGTGGAAGAGCGCACCAGGGAGCTGTCCGAGGCGAATGAGTTTCTGGTGAGGGAAATTTCGGAGCGTCAGCGGACCGAGAGGGAGTTACAGGAATCGGAACATAAATTCAAAGACTTGGCTGAAAATTCCCGGGTAGGATTCTACCTCATGCGCGATGGTGTCTTCTGTTATGCCAATCCTTTTTTTGCTGAAATTTTCGGTTATTCCGCCGGGGAACTGGTGAGCAGAGGTTACCGGGAGCTGGTGCTGCCGGAGGATCTGTCTCGTCTGGATGAGCATCTGCAAAAGCGGCTGGAAGGGGACGAGCAGTATGGACATTACACCTTCAGCGGCATCAGGAAGGATGGGGTCGTGCTCTGTCTGGAGGCCTACAACTCACGGACCATCTATCAGGGAAGTCCCGCGATCATCGGGGCTGTGGTCGATATAACCGAGCGGAGACGGGCAGAGGAAGCCTTGCGATACAGCGAAGCGCGCTACCGGAATCTGCATGACGAGATTCCGACCATGATCTTTACACTCGATCTCACGGGTACGATCCTTTCGGTCAATCCCTATGGAGCGAGCCAGTTGGGCTACGCTATCGACGAGTTGGAGGGGGCGTCGGTACTGGAGATTTTTCATCGGGAAGACAGAGGTTCCGTGGCCGAACAGTTACGCAAATGCCTGCGGGAGCCGGGGCGAGTCTATCACTGGCAGTTACGCAAGATCCGCAAGGATGGCGGCCTGTTGTGGGTGGAAGAACTGGCGCAGGCCATATACGACCTGAACGGTTCCCCGAATGTCCTGGTAGTCTGTCGTGACGTCACCGCAAGCAGGGAGGCGGAAGAAGCGTTGCGGAAGGCCCATAATGAGCTGGAGCAGAAGGTCGCCGAAAGGACGAAGGCTTTGGCAGAGGCCAATCAGAAGCTTCTGGAGATGGATCGGCTGAAATCGATGTTCATAGCGTCCATGAGCCATGAAATTCGAACTCCGCTCAACTCGGTGATCGGATTCGCCAGCATCCTGCTGAACGAATGGTTGGGGCCGGTCAATGCGGAGCAGAAGGAAAATCTGGCGGCCATTCTGCGCGCGGGAAAACACCTGATGTCGTTATTGAACGACGTCATTGATCTGTCCAGAATAGAGTCGGGAAAGGTGGAGCCGTTAATCGAGGAGTTCGACATCGGCACTCTGGTTGATGAGGCGGTGGACCTGGTGGCTGTCGAGGCCCGGGAAAAGGGGCTTGAACTCGCGGTGAAAGCTATCCGCCTGACCATGCGAACCGACAGGCGCAGGCTTCTGCAGTGTCTGGCCAATCTGCTGACAAATGCGGTAAAATTTACGGAAAGGGGGGGCGTTTTCATTACCGTGAGCCGATGTACCGAGGATGCTTTCCCGCTTTCAGGTCCGGTACCGACGCCCGAGACAGTGGAGATTTCAATTGAAGATACCGGTATCGGCATTCGGCCGGAAGACCAGGCGAAGCTTTTTCAGCCCTTCGTACGGGTTGTTTCTCCGGATGTAACGGCGGTTTCCGGTACCGGCCTCGGTCTTTACCTGACGGCACGGCTCGTCAAGGAGGTCCTGAAAGGCGATGTGCGCTGCAGCAGCCGCTATGGCCGAGGGAGTACCTTCGGCATCAGGATCCCTGTGAGGATCGTATGAAAAAAGCCCTGATCATCGAGGACAACAGGGATAGCATCCGGCTTATGATCTATGCGCTGAAACGCGCCGAGTATGAGGTGATCGCGGCCGAAACAGGCGAAGAGGGGGTACATCTGGCGCTGGCAGAACATCCCGATGTTGTGATTATCGATATCAACCTGCCCGGAATAGACGGGTTGGAAGCTGCCAGGCGCGTCAGGAAGGCCTCGGCCGGCGCCGGCCTGCCGATCATTGCAATCACTGCCTATGCCATGGCCGGCGATATGGAAAGAATTTTATCGGCCGGCTGCAATGGCTATTTCGAAAAGCCTATCGATCCTCTTACCATTGTCGAGAAGATCGAAGCGGTGATCAAGGGGGCATGATCGAGTGCGTCTACACCACCAGTCTCCTGCATCAAACAAACGTCATCTTGCTTGTTTCAGAAACCTGAAAAAGTATACAAATTCATTTTAACTAAATCGAGAAAGCCCCTATGGCGGCTTTTTAACTTGCTTTTTCAAGTCCCGTTGTGTAAAAAATATACTTAAACCTCAGTAGTATAACCGCGCTACTTGCGACCGGTGACTCCTCACCCGATCACCCGTCCGATAATAAGGCGGGCCATGCCTTTGTTTTAGTCTTAGTAAAAAGGTGCTCCAGTGAAAAAGAAAAAGATGATCATCTCTACCGAGACGATGGATCTTGACTTCGTCCGCAAGGTCGAGGCCTTGTCCGGCACCTCGGTGCGCCGCTGTTTCCAGTGCGGCAAATGTTCGGCCGGCTGCCCGATGGCCACCTTCATGGAGCATCCCCCCAACCGGGTGATGCGGCTTCTGCAGCTGGGCCAGTGGCAGCGTATCCTGGCAGGACGTTCGATCTGGTACTGCGCCTCCTGCGAAACCTGTTCGACCCGCTGCCCCAACAAGGTGCACCTGGCATCGATCATGGACGCCCTGCGCAAGCTGTCATGGGATGCGGAAGGCCCCTCCAAGGAGAGCTACGTCCAGTTGGCCAACAAACTGTTTCTGCAGAACATCCGTGCCTATGGCAGGCAGTACGAGATGCGCCTGGCCGCTGTTTTTAACGTCAAGAGCGGGCAATTTCTGAAAGATTTGATGCTCGGCCCCAAGCTGCTCAGCAAGGGCAAGCTGAAGATGTTCCACAGCAAAAACAAAAACATGCATGAGATCGAAAAGATCTTCACCCGGATCGAAGAGATGCGGAAAAAAGGCGAAGCGCTGTAAAGAGTAAATTTAAGGGCAATAGAGCGCGGTACCGGCGGAAAAGACGGATAAATCCGGATAAAGTCTTAAATGCGCTTTTATTTAAACCTACTCTTTCCGCCTTTATCCGCTGGTACCGATTTTTCCGTGTTCCATAATCGATTTTGGTTTGATGGTGACCAATGACTGATTCAAAACTCTCCTACGCCTACTACCCCGGCTGTTCGCTGCATGCCTCGGCCGGCGAGTACGATCTTTCCACCCGTGAGCTGTTCAAGGCACTGAACATCGGCCTGACCGAGGTGCCGGACTGGTTCTGCTGCGGCGCCACTCCGGCCCACAATGTGGATGAACTGCTCTCGCTCTCGCTGTGCGCCAAAAACCTGGAACTGGCCGAGCAGGTCGAGGGGGATCTGGCCGTGGCCTGCGCCGCCTGCTTTTCGCGGCTCAAGTTCACTCAGCATACCCTGGAAGAGAGCGACACCAAGCGCAAACAGGTGGAAAAGGCCATCGATGCGCCGGTCAGACTGGATGGGCAGGTCAAGCACCTGCTGGAGATCCTGGCAAAAGACCTGGGGCTGGAGCAACTGGCCCGGTCGATCAAAAAACCGCTCAAGGGGCTCAAGGTGGCCTGCTACTACGGCTGTCTCCTGACCCGCCCCCCAGAAGTGCCCAACCTGGATTGCACCGAGGCCCCGACCATCATGGAGCGGGTGATCGAAGCGACGGGCGCGGAAAGTGTTGCCTGGACCCATCGCCTGGAGTGCTGTGGCGCCAATTTCACCCTCTCGCGCCCCGGCGTGGTGATCCAGCTCAGCAATGCCATCCTCGAATCGGCCAAGGCGGCCGGCGCCGATTGCATCATGGTCGGCTGCCCCCTCTGTCACGGCAATCTCGATATCCGTCAGAAAGAGATCGAAGGGGTCTACAAGACCAGCTACGGTCTGCCGGTCTTCTATCTGACCCAGCTGGTGGGGCTGGCAGCCGGCTTGCCGGCCGAAAAACTGGGCCTGGACGCGTTGATCGTCAATCCCCTGCCGTTGCTGAAGGAAAAACAACTGCTGTAGCCACAGAGGACACAGAGAGCACAGAGGAATTCAAAAATGCAATGGGTCAAGGCTCGGATTTAACCCCCAAAGGATTATGTTTCAAAAGACTCTGGTTTTTCTCTGTGACCTCTGTGACGAAAAGGAATAAATAGATGTCAAGAATCGGCGTATTTGTCTGTCACTGCGGCGAAAACATATCGAGGACGGTGGATGTGGAGCGGGTGGCTGCCCAGGTCGGAATGCTTCCGGGGGTGGCCTTTTCGACGGACTACAAGTACATGTGCTCCGATCCCGGCCAGACCCTGCTGAAGCGGGCCATCCAGGAGCAGCGGCTTTCCCACGTGGTGGTGGCGGCCTGCTCTCCCCGAATGCACGAGAAAACCTTCCGCAAGGCAGTGGAGGCGGCCGGCCTGAACCCCTTTCTGTGCGAAATGGCAAATATCCGCGAACACTGCTCCTGGGTCCACGAAGACAAGCAGGAGGCCACGGAAAAGGCTATCGAGATTGTCGGCATGATGGTGGAGCGGGTCAAGAAGAACCGCGTGCTGCCCACCATCACCGTACCGGTCACCAAGCGCTCGCTGGTCATCGGCGGCGGCATCGCCGGTATTCAGGCCGCCCTGGACATTGCCGATGCGGGCCACGAGGTCGTGCTGGTGGAGCGGGAACCCTCCATCGGCGGCCACATGGCCCAACTTTCCGAAACGTTTCCCACCCTCGACTGCTCCCAATGCATCATGACCCCCAAAATGGTCGATGTCGCCAACCACCCCAAGATCAAGCTCTACACCTACGCCGAAATAGAACATGTCGAGGGGTATATCGGTAACTTTCAGGTCACGGTCCGCAAGAAGGCCCGTTCGGTGGATGAGGACAGGTGCACCGGCTGCGGCGTCTGCATGGAAAAGTGTCCCATCAAAAAGATCCCCAACAAATTCGATTGCAATCGGGGGATGCGCCCGGCCATCTACGTCCCCTTTCCCCAGGCGGTACCCAATACCCCGGTCATCGACCGGGAACACTGCACCAAATTCAGGACCGGTAAATGCGGCCTGTGCCAGAAGGTGTGCGGCCCCGGCGCCGTTGACTACGAGCAGGAAGACCAGCTGATCGTGGAACCGGTCGGCGCCATTGTGGTTGCCACCGGCTTTGACCTCTACTCCATCGCCGAGAAACCCAAGGGCTCCCCCATCAAGGGCTACGGCGAATTCGGCCACGGCAAGCTGCCGGATGTCATCGACGGTATGACCTTCGAGCGCCTGGCATCGGCTTCCGGCCCCACTGGTGGCAAGATCCTGCGCCCTTCGGACGGCAAGGAACCGAAACAAATCGTCTTCATCCAGTGCGTCGGCAGCAGGGCCAGGGAAAAAGGGATTTCCTACTGTTCCAAGATCTGCTGCATGTACACTGCCAAGCATACCATGCTCTACCACCACAAGGTCCACGATGGCCAGGCCTATGTCTTCTTCATGGATGCCCGTACGCCGGGCAAGAACTACGACGAATTCTGGCGCCGCTCCATCGAGGAAGAGGAGGCGGTCTACATCCGCGGCATGGTCTCGCGCCTCTATCAGAAAGATGACAAGATCGTGGTCATGGGTAGCGACATTTCGGTCGGTGTCCAAGTGGAGATCGAGGCCGACATGGTTGTGCTGGCCACGGCTGTCCAGCCCCAGGCCGGCGCGGAGTTGCTGGCCCAGAAACTGGGCATCTCCTACGACAAATACAACTTCTACTCCGAAGCCCACGCCAAGCTGAGGCCGGTTGAATGCGCCACGGCCGGCATCTACCTGGCCGGCGCCTGCCAGGGGCCCAAGGACATCCCCGACACCGTCAGCCAGGCCAGTGCCGCCGCCGCCAAGGTGATGACCCTGTTTGCCAAGGACAAGCTGGAGCGGGAACCGGTGGTTGCAAAGGTGAAGGATGCCGGCTGCGTGGGCTGCTTTTACTGCAAAAAGGTTTGCCCTTACGGCGCGGTGGAGGAGAAGGAGATGCGCGACCGCCAGGGCAACCTGGTCAAGGTGGTGGCCTACGTCAACCCCGGAGTCTGCGGCGGCTGCGGTACCTGCCAGGCCACCTGCCCGTCCAAGTCGGTGGAGCTTGATGGGTACACCGATGAACAGATCGTGGCAATGATAGAGGCGTTATAATCACTATAGAACACGGTACAAGCGGAAACTTCAGATAACATCAGATTAAACAGAAGTAAGATCCGTTTTTATCTGCCTTTTCCGATTTTTCCGTGTTCCATGCTTTCAATCCGCTTTCAAAGGTTTTCCAATGCACGCTGAAAAGCAGAAACACGACTTCGAACCGAAGATAATCGCCTTTGTCTGCACCTGGTGCACCTATGCCGGGGCCGACCTGGCCGGGACCTCGCGCATGCAGTACCCGGCCAACGTGCGGGTGCTCAAGTTTCCCTGCACCGGCCGCATCGATCCCGTCTTCATTCTCAAGGCTTTCCAGCAGGGGGCCGACGGGGTGCTGGTTTCGGGTTGCCATCCTGGCGATTGTCACTACATCGCCGGCAACTTCCACGCCCGACGCCGCTTCGCCGCCTTCCGCAAGCTGCTGGAGTTCGTGGGGGTTCATCTCGATCGTCTGCAGTTCTCCTGGGTCTCGGCTGCCGAAGGGGGCAAATGGGTCGAGGTTGTCACCGACCTGACCGAGCGGGTGCGGGCCATGGGGCCGATGCGTGAGTTCAAGGAACTGGCCCTGGAGGAACAGTGGTCCGGTGCTCTTGCTTCGCCGGAGCTGAAAGAGGCATTCAAACAAATTTAAAATAAAAGACAATGGAACGCGGAAAAGACCCGGATTTGGACGGATTAGCGCGGATACGCCAAAACCGGAGATCTCAGGTTCATCCCCAATCTCCAAATTCGCGTAAACCATTAAATCCGCGTCATCCGTGTTCCATTACCATGATGGATTTTATAACGATGCTTTCGACTATAAAGGTTCTTTCATGACCCAGGCAATCGACACATCTCTCTACGCCGCTGTTACCGACGCTATCAGAAACGAGGCGTCCCGCATACTCTCCGATGGCACCGTCAGCGCGGTTATCGGCTATACCGCCGCCCGCAGAAGAGGTTCGGCTCAGCCGATCGTCGTATCCAGAATCGAGGATGCGGCGAAACTGATCTTTACCCCTGCCTGCGTCAACAATCTGGCTGTCTACCTGACTAAGGCCAAGAAAGAGGTCCCCAAGGCAGGCAGGATCGGCGTCGTGGTCAAGGGATGCGACCTGAAAGCCCTGGTGGGCTTGATGGGCGAATCGCAACTGACCCGCGAACGGCTCTATCTGATTGGTGTTCCCTGCGTCGGCGTGCTGGCCTCGGTGGTGCAGCCCGACACGGAGCTGACCTCCGAGAGCATCGCCCCCAAATGCCGGGAATGCGATGCTCACCTGCCTGCAGGCTGCGATTACGTACCGGCCCAGAAGCCGGTAACTCCCGAGCTGGAGAAAAAGTACGCGGCGGAGATCGCCCGGCTGGAGGCATTGACCCCGGCCGAACGCTGGAGCTATTGGAAGGAACAGTCTTCCAAATGTATCAAATGCTACGCCTGCCGTCAGGTCTGCCCGTTCTGCTTCTGCGAGCAATGCCTGTGTGACCGCAACAAGCCGCAAATGGTGGAGAGCACCCCCCGGCCGGCCGGTAATGTTGCCTGGCACATCGTCCGGGCCATGCACCTGGCCGGGCGCTGCGCCGGCTGTGCCGAGTGCGAACGGGTCTGCCCCATGGACATCCCGCTCAACCTCCTGAACCGCAAGATGGCCAAGGAACTGAAGGAACTGTTCGACCACGAGGCGGGCTTCGAGGTCAACGAGAAGGGGCCGCTGGCGACGTTCACTGAAAAGGATGATCAGTCGTTTATCAAATAGGAACCGATTAAAAGCATTCACCACGGAGAACACGAAGGTACACGGAGAAAAACCGAGGAAAAGCAAAAGCATTGTTTTTTGTTTAACCCCGAATCTTTAGTTTTTGATTTTGTCTCTCCTCCGCCTTTCCTCCGTATCCTCTGTGGTGAAAAAAAGGTTTTATACATGCAGAAATACATCTCGGAACAGAACCTGAACGCCCTCCTGGATAAGCTGATCGCCGAAGGCAAACGAGTGGTGGCACCTCGCCTGAACGCCGGCACGCCGCTCTACGAGCCGCTCGCCAGCGCTGCTGAACTGGTCATTGACCGATTGCCGCGCCGCTCCGGCAAGGAGGCCTTCTTTCCTCTGTGCGAGGACATCATGTCCTACGAGAAGGAGGGACAAAGGGTCGAACTGCAGGATATCGATCCGGTCCGTTTTCCGGAAACGGTGCTGGTGGGGGTGCGCCCCTGCGATGCCGCAGCCATCCCGGTATTGGATACAGTCTTTTCCTGGGACTATAAGGATGAATTCTTCCTGGAGCGCCGCAGGAAGACCACCATCATTGGACTGGCCTGTACACAAGCGGATGATGCCTGCTTCTGCTCGGCAGTGGGACTCTCCCCCGGCGATCCCAAAGGGGCCGACCTGTTTCTGACCCCGCTGGAGGGGGGCGGATATGCCTGCGAAGCCTTCAGCGAGAAAGGAGAAACGCTGGTCGGCGCCCACCATGAGCTGTTCGCTGAGCCCAACGGCGCCAAAGCACTGCCCCTGGCCGAGCCCCAGACTGACGCGTTCGATCTGAAAAAGGTCAAGCAGTGGCTGGACGAGCACTTCGAAGATCCATCCTGGGATACCATCGCCACCCGCTGCGTGGGGTGCGGGGCCTGTGCCTTTGTCTGCCCGGCCTGCCACTGCTTCGATATCGTGGACGAGGGAACCGAGAAGAAGGGCAAGCGCCGCAAAAACTGGGATGCCTGCGGTTTCTGGAAATTCACCCACCACGCCTCGGGCCATAATCCCCGCGACCAGCAGCCCAAGCGCTACCGCAACCGTATCATGCACAAGTTCAAGTATTATGATGACAAGTTCGGCCAGACGCTCTGCACCGGCTGCGGCAGATGCATCCGGCTCTGTCCGGTGGGGATCGACATTGCAGCGATATTACAGCAGGTTGAGGCCAAGGTTGAATAAAGCAGTTCCTTGACCTCAAGCTCAATCTTAACCTGAGGTGTCACATGGAACGGTTCATCAATAGAGAGCTGGTGGTGGCGGCCCAGATGACCACCCCGGAAGACAATCCGCTGGTATCGGACACTACCCGCATGATGGATGTCTGGTTCGGCGCTACTGTGGTCAGAAAGCAGCTTTTCAAGAAGGTTGCCAAGGCCGATCAGGAAGCCTTCATCCAGGAGTTGCTGTCCCGCGGTTTCGTGCAGTCCGGCAACCTGCTGGTGAATCCCCGGGCTGTGCTGTTTGCCGAAATGGAGCATGAACTGGTGGGGGGCGTGATCACCATCGGATTCGGGGACAACAACCGGGCGGTCGAATTGAAAGTCAAGGCCCCGGCGTTTCGAGAGCTGGCGGCAAAACTGATTGAGCAGTAGAAAAGCAGCTTGAGGTTAGGGTTGAGTAAAAGCTTAACCTTGGCCTTAACCTTAACCTGAGGTTTACATGTGCGATCATAACAAGAACATCTATCTCCCTTACTTGGCCACTGTCGAGGAGGTCATCGACGAGACCCCGGATGTCCGTACCCTGCGCCTGGTTTTTCAGGATGAGCAGGTCCGTGACAGCTTCGTCTTCCGGGCTGGCCAGTTCGCCGAATATTCCGCTTTCGGGGCCGGGGAGTCCACCTTCTGCATCGCTTCCTCTCCTACCAGGAAGGGCTACATCGAATGCTGTTTCCGGTCAGTGGGCCGGGTGACCGAGGCCCTGCGCAGGCTGGAGGTCGGCGACAGCATGGGGGTGCGCGGCCCGTACGGCAACTCCTTTCCCATTGAAGACTTCTATGGCAGGAACCTGGTCTTCGTTGCCGGCGGCATCGCCTTGCCGCCGCTCAGGACCTTGATCTGGAACTGCCTTGATCTGCGTGATAAATTCGGGGAGATCACCATCGTCTACGGCGCCCGCACGGAGGCGGACCTGGTCTACAAACGCGAATTGGAGGAGTGGGAAAAGCGCGGTGACGTGCGGCTGGTCAAGACGGTCGATCCGGGGGGCAATGGCCCTGCGTGGGATGGCAAGGTCGGCTTTGTCCCGGCCATCCTGGAAGAGGCTGCTCCTGCGGCCGACAACACCATTGCCCTGGTCTGCGGCCCGCCGATCATGATCAAGTTCACCCTGCCGGTGCTGGAGAAGCTGGGCTTTACGGACGAACAGGTCTACACTACCTTGGAGAACCGCATGAAGTGCGGCCTGGGTAAGTGCGGCCGCTGCAATGTCGGCAATGTCTATGTCTGCAAGGATGGGCCGGTCTTCACTGCGGAGCAGGTCAAGGCCATGCCGGCAGAATTTTGATTGGGGTGAGCATGCCTTAGCGCCCAAGAGTGTGGGCGGCGTTCGGGGTGCCACTAAGGAAGGATAAACCCGTTAGCTGGGGGGTGAAAAAGGCGTTCGCTTATGTGGACGCCTTTTCTGTTGGCAACGATGGTATGAAATGCAGCCTGGCAACGTAATTTCTGGGGCGACTTCCATCGGGGGGACGGGCGAGAGACTGCCGGAGTCAGGCTTTTCCTTTGTCAGCTGTTCCTGCAGCAATTATGGCCGCAATGACTCCCGGAAAGCGTGCTTCCAGATCTTCAGTCCGCAAAGAGTTTATCAGCTCGTTACCCTCCCGCCTGCTGGCGACTACCCCCGATTCCCTCAGGACTTTGAAGTGATGCGATAACGTGGACTTGGGCATCGGTATATCGAATGCTCCACAGGCAACCTGACCCGCTCTGGCAATTTTGAGCACGATTTCCATGCGTATGGGGTCGCTGAGTGCGTGAAGGACTTTGGGTAAAGTAATTTCATCCCGCAAGGGTTGTTGTATTTCGCTATTCCTGGTCATGGCCTGGCTCGCTTTTTTCTTCATGATACTGGAATGAAGTTGACAATGCAATGCTGTTCGATTATTTTCGAAATAGTTGGTTCGATATTATTCGAACAGCCCTTGCTTTGCATGTTGAGGAACAAGGGGCAAGGGATTCCAACAGTCATACAAGGAGGAACGATCATGGTCGTCATCGGAGTCAACGGTAGTCCGCGCAAACAGTGGAACACGGCCACGCTGGTGTCCAAAGCGCTGGAAGGGGCCGCAGCGCAAGGGGCTGAGACGGAGCTTGTTCATCTCTATGACCTCGATTTCAAGGGATGCAAGAGTTGTCTGGCCTGCAAGACCAGAGGGGGGAAGAGTTACGGGAAATGCGTTCTGAGCGACGATCTGGCACCGGTGCTGGAAAAGATCGCGGCAGCCGACGCGCTTGTCATCGGTTCGCCGATCTACTTCGGCACGGTCACCGGCGAGACGCGCAGCTTTCTGGAGCGCCTGCTATTTCCGTACCTCACGTACACGGTGCCGTATGGCACGCTGTTTCCCAGGCACATCAAGACCGGTTTCATATACACCATGAATGTCCCGGAAGAACGGAGCAAGGAATTCGGGTATGAACAGGTCTTCAGGACCAATGAGCGCTATGTTCAGTTGCTCCTTGGGGCAGCCGAATCATTGTGCGCGTATGATACCTGCCAGGTGGATGACTATTCGAAGGTGGTGATCGAAAGTTTCGATCCGGTTCACAAGGCCCGGCGTCGTGCGGAGGCATTGCCGTTGGAGTGCCGTCGCGCTTTCGAACTGGGACAACGATTGGCCGGAGCCGAAAGTATTGCAGCATAAGGTGTGCGGTCGGTGTGTCAAAGGCGGGGTAGTGCTACCTCGCCTTTCTATTCGTGGTTGCTCAGAGGCAAGAAAATGAGGCTCAAGGCTCATGTGCCTTACTTGCGTCGATATCTGCGTCAACAAAAAAGGCACTTACGAATTGCTTTCGTAAGTGCCTTTTTATGCGATTAAGTGGTGCCCAGGGACGGAATCGAACCGCCGACACGAGGATTTTCAGTCCTCTGCTCTACCGACTGAGCTACCTGGGCGAAAGGAACTAACCTTATACTTCAGGAATCAGGCACTGTCAATAGATAATTGTCTCAGCAACAGATTATTTGTTGTCCCCGGCAGCCTCCTGGCGCTGAACACGAATCGGGACGTAATTGCAGAAGGGTTCCTCCTCCAGGTAGTCTCCATAGACTGCATCGGCCCTGGCCCGGCAGCCTCCGCAGATGTTCAGGTACTCGCATTGACCGCATTTGCCCTTGTACGATTTGAAATCCCGCAGGCTGCGGAAAATGTCCGAGTTCTCCCATATCTCCTTGAAGGGAACCTGTTTGACATTGCCGGCCGTGCGGTGGAAGTATGAGCAGGGCTTGACATTGCCGAAGCAGTCGATCAGGCAGATCGTCTGGGCAGCGATACAGCCCTTGCCGCCGCCGGTCGAGAAGGTGAGGGAACGGCGCTCGAAGTTGACACCTTCGGCCTTGGCCTTCTGCGGCACGATGCGATAGTAGTGCGGGGCACAGGTAGGACGCATCAGGATCTCGTCTTCCAGCTTTTCCTGCTGGTAATGCCAGTCGAGGATCTCTTCGTAATCCTCTTTGGAAATCAGTTCGCTCATGATCTCTTCGCCGCGGCCGGTCGGGACGATCATGAACATGTACCAGGCAGTGGCGCCCAGCGATTTTGCGACTTTGAAGGTGTTGGCAATATCGTGCTGGTTGCGCTTCGTAAATGACGAGTTGATCAGGAACTTCTGTCCGTTGCGCCGGAATATCTCAGCCGCGCGGACAACCCCTTCGAAGGAGCCGGGGCATTGCCGAAAATTGTCGTGAACCTCGGCGCTGCTGCCATCAAGCGACAGGGAAACCATCTTTATATCCGCCTGCTTCATCTTCTGGCAAATCTCATCGGTCACCAAGGCGCCATTGGTGGCCATGCACATGCGCAGCCCAAGTGATGTGCCGAATTGGGCCAGTTCGAAAATATCCGGACGCAGCAGTGGTTCACCACCGGAAAGAACTACGACCGGTTTGGAGAAGTCGGCAATCTCTTTGAGCAGTTTCTTGCCTTCTTCGGTCGTAAAATCGCCGGAGGATGAGGTGAGATCGGAAGAGCAGCGGCAGTGCACGCAGCGCAGATTGCATTTCTGTGTGGTTTCCCACGCGACCCATTTGGGGACGAATTCCTGTTGCATAGTGCTCCCGTCAGATGAAGTGCGAATAAAAGATATTTAAAAATAATACCGGAAATACCCTATAAACTCAAGGTGATTTCCCCACATGCCGGCGCAATCCGCATTGTAATAAGCTTGAAACGGCAGGGTATTTCTGCTATAGAAACCGAGAATTTGATTCTTGTTTCTCCTTGGAAGTTATCAGCCGGCAGGCAGGAGAGAGGCACATGTCTGCTCAGCAGATGGTCATGTACGACGAAGAATTTCGGGAGATCAATCAGGTCATTGAACGCCTGCTGAGGGAGGCGAATGCCAAGGTTGTCTTCCTGGTCGACAAAAATGGCCAGATGATTTCGGGCGTCGGTGAGACGGATGGATTCGACACCACCTCGCTGGCTTCACTGGCTGCCGGAAACATTGCGGCAACGGGTGGGCTTGCAAAGCTGATCGGTGAAAAGGAATTTTCGGTTCTGTGCCACGAAGGGGAAAAGGACAATCTCCATATTTCCATCGTCGGTGGCCGTGTCATTCTGGTGGTGCTGTACGATAATCGTTCTACACTGGGGCTTGTCCGCCTGCGGGTAAAGAAGGCATCGGATGAGCTTGCCGTCATCTTCTGCAGATTGCTTAAGAAGGCGGAGGAAAAAGAACGGCAGGGATGCTCCGGTTTTCCTTTTGCGGAGATTACCGATGATGACATCGACAACCTGTTTCGTTAGCTGTAGCGAGGTAAGCCGGAATGTCCTTCATCAACTACGCCTCGCGGGAAATAAACTGTAAAATAGTTTATTATGGTCCGGGACTCTGCGGTAAAACCACCAATCTTCAGTACATTTACGACAAGACTGCGCCGGATGCCAAAGGCAAGATGATCAGTCTGGCAACGGAAACAGAGCGGACGCTTTTTTTTGATTTTTTACCTCTGGCGCTGGGGGAAATACGCGGGTTCAAGACGCGTTTTCATCTCTATACGGTTCCTGGTCAGGTGTTTTACGATGCTTCGCGCAAACTGATCCTGAAGGGGGTCGACGGCGTGGTGTTTGTGGCGGACTCCCAGGAAGAGCGCATGGATGCCAACGCCGAATCTCTGGAAAATCTGCGGATCAATCTCAGTGAACAGGGATATGACCTGGAGAAGATTCCGTTCGTGGTGCAGTACAATAAGCGCGATTTGCCGGATGTCGTTCCCGTGGAAGAGTTGCGCCGTGAGCTGAATCCCGGGAATGTCCTTGATCTCGAAGCTTCCGCCATTACCGGCGAGGGGGTCTTCGAAACGCTCAAAGCAATAGCCAAGCTGATTCTGATGGATCTGAAAAAGAGCAGGTAGTACATTGTCCTTGTTTTGCCAGTCGAGGGGTGCTTCCCGTCGGCATTATCATGTGCGGTAAAGGGGTTTATGAAATGGCAGACCTTATCGATGTCCCTCGTGGGATGAAAGTGATTAAATCCGTCGTTGTCAAACGGTTGCAGAGCGGATTTTTTGCCGAGGTGTTTCTGGTGCTCAACAACGGCCAGTACGAAGCGGCTCTGTTTTTGAACGACAAGTTCAAGCCGGGCCCGCCGATTCCTCACGAGCTCGATACTCCCTCGGAGCAGCACTCGCACTGGATGGGGGTTCGGCCGAGCATCGGGCTGACACCGGAAGAGGCTGAACGCATCATCAGCGAAGTCGAAAGCGAAAATGCAATACACCGCAAGAAAATGAGCGATCGCTGGGGGAAGCAGGATTACTGAACTGCCGGCCTGACGACTGCAGTCTTTAGAGCTTGATTTTTTGCGGACAGCGTGTTAACTATAAAAGTTCCTGTGCCTCAGGGACGTAGGCCGGTTTTTAGGAGAGATGGCCGAGTAGGTCGAAGGCGCTCGCCTGCTAAGCGAGTATACTGGGAAACCGGTATCGAGGGTTCGAATCCCTCTCTCTCCGCCACTCAAATTATCGATGTAGCAGGTATCTCCAGTGCGTGTATACACAGTGCTGCTCGTTCTGCCGATTATGCTGCTGGCAGGCTGTCAAGGCACGGAACAGCAAGCTTCATCCCCGGTAGAAAGCGCACGTTCGCACGAAAAGAAGATCATGACGCTGGCTGTGCCTGAAGCCGTCAGAAGCAAATGGAAGGCTGTCAGGATATGCGTTACCGACAAAGCAAGCGTCAAGAAAATCGTTCACACCATCCCCATCGGCGGTAAAATCCACCTCCCTTCATCCTCCATGACCATAGAAGTCGAAGCTTTTCTCCCGGCCTTTGTCATGGAAGGCTCCGTTATGACCTCTGCCTCCAATGAGTTGAAGAATCCGGGAGCGAAGGTCAAAATTCGTGAGGGCAATAACCTTGTCTTCGACGGATGGCTCTTCTCGAAGTTTCCCAACACTCACGCCTTTATGCATCCCCGCTATGGTTTCGCCCTCGTCGATGTTGTTCCGGTCCGGTAGCTAGCTACTTTTTCAGCCGCAAAATCGCCTCTCGCGCCAGCACGTCGCAGCGTTCGTTTTCGTCATGGCCGTTGTGTCCGCGTACCCACTTCCAGGTGATGGTGTGTTGGCGGGTGAGTTCCAGCAGGCGTTCCCATAGATCCCGGTTGACAACAGGCTCCTTCTTGCTGTTTTGCCATCCCTTGCTCTGCCAGCCCTTTATCCATTCGGTGATGCCCTTTACCAGATACTGCGAATCGGTGGTGACGATCACCCGGCAGGGACGGGTAAGTCTTGCGAGAGCCTCGATGGCGGCGGTCAACTCCATTCTGTTATTGGTGGTCAGGCTCTCGCCGCCACTGATCTCTTTTTCGTGTCCGTTATAGCGCAGTATGGCGCCGTAGCCGCCGGGCCCGGGATTGCCGCTGCAGGCGCCGTCGCAGAAAATTTCCACGGTTTTTCCCACATCGGAGGCGCTGTTTTCGCCCGCAGCGATTTCACGCTTCGCCGACATAGGCTCCCTCCCGCTTCAGAAGCTCGCCAATCGCGTTCATGACGCGCTCCACGATCAACACATGGGTTTCTTTGCAGTTGTCGAGTGCATAAAGATCGGAAAAATCGAGCGGAGCGCCGAAAATTGCCGTGGCATCCTGACCGAAACCGGGAAATTTCCAGCGATTGAAGCCGGTCAAGGCGGTCGGAATGACCGTCGGACGGGTATCGTAAATGATCTTGCCGACGCCGCGGTTGCCTTTTCCCAGTCTGCCGTCGCGATGCCGGGTTCCTTCGGGGAAAAGCATGACCTTCTGGTCCTGCAGCAGTTCCTCGAGTACCACCGCTGCCTTGATGTCACGCCGGCGTTTGACCGGAAAGGCACCCCAGGTCGAATAGAGCAGGCGCTGGAACGGTTTTTCGAACAGTTCCTCTTTGGCGGGTGCCCATACCATCTGGAGGGGGTGGTGCCGAATGATTGCCCATGGCAGGAAAATGGTTTCGTAGGCCGAGATGTGGTTGGAAACTATCAGAACGCCGCCGGAACGGGGGATGTGTTCAGCCCCCTTGAATGCGAAGCGGTTGAGGGTCGAGGAGTAGAATCCCACGACAAAGGCGGAGAAGGTTACCCATAGCCGCCGCAGAAATGATGTCTTCACGTTGTGCCGTCCTGACGTACCGCCGAAGCGGCTGATTCCCCTGATGCAGCCACTGTGTATAGCATTTCCGGCCGCGAGAATTCAAATGGAAAACTCCTGCGAGTATTGCTATAGTTAACCGAAGCCTGCCTTTGGACACCTGTGGAGCATCCATGATCATTCACAATCGTCAAATCCTCTTCAACGGTTTGATCATCGACATAGAGCAGATGGAAGTGGAGATCGGCGCCTGCGGCCGCCATATCTATCAGGTTGTGCGTCACCCCGGCGGGGCGGGGGTGTTGCCGGTGCATGACGACGGAACCATCTCCCTGATCAGGCAGGTGCGTCCCGCGGTGGAGACGGCCCAACTGGAAATTCCGGCCGGCCGGCTTGATCCTTCTGAGCCTCCCATACGATGCGCCAGCCGGGAACTGCGTGAGGAAACCGGCCTGGTCGGCGGAACGCTGATTTCACTTGGAATGATATATTCTTCTCCCGGAGTTTTTGACGAGGCCATTCACCTGTTTGCCGCCACCGGCATTACGGACGGTGCGGCCTGCCCCGAAGCCGACGAGGAAATAGAGGTGCTGCGTCTGCCGTTTGACGAGGCACTGAAGATGGCGGCGGATGGACGCATCAGCGATGCCAAGACATTGGCGGCACTGCTGCGCTGGGAACTGTTATGCCGGACATGAGCTACCTGATCGGCCGCCAGCCGATCCTGAACCGCAATGAAGAAGTGGTCGGCTACGAACTGCTGTTTCGTTCCAGCGGCTCCCACAACTCCGCCAGCTTCAGGGACGCCTCCTACGCAACTGCCAGCGTCATTATCGGCACACTCTCGGGGTTCGGTCTGGAAAGGATCCTGGGGGCCTACAGAGGATTCATAAATCTGGATCTCGAGTTGTTGATGAGCGACTCGCTCGAGCTGCTGCCCAGAGAACGGGTCGTGCTGGAGCTGCTGGAAAACCTGCGGGTGACGCCCGAATTGATTGAGCGTTGCCTTGCTCTCAAAGAGGCCGGTTTTGTGCTGGCACTGGACGACCATATCTTTGATGCCGAGTACGAGGAGCTGTACCGGATCGTCGAGATCGTCAAGATCGACCTGCTGCAGACGCCGGTCGAGAGTCTGGCTGAAATGGTCCGGCACTTGCAGCCGTTCCCGGTAAAACTGCTGGCGGAAAAAGTGGAGACACGCGAGGAATTCCGCCAATGCCTGGCCCTCGGTTTCGAATATTTTCAGGGTTTTTATTTTGCGACTCCCTCGATCATCGAGAAGAGGCATTTCGATGAGGCCGGCGCCAACCTGTTGAAACTGGTGCGCCTGGTGGAGGACGATGCCGATATCGACGAGATCGTGCAGACCTTCCGCAGCAGCCCCGGTATGACCTACAAACTGCTTTTGCTGGTCAATTCGGTCTCGCTGGGGTTGCGCGAAAAGATCCGGACGGTACAGCACGCAGTGGCGATCCTGGGACGACAGCAGATCAAGCGCTGGGCGCAACTGGCCCTGTTCGCCTCGGACGACAACCGCGGGATTGAAAGAGATCCGCTGGTGGACATGGCGGCAGTGCGTGCTGCTCTGATGGAACAGCTGGCCCGTTGCCATCCGGAGCTGAAAGAATTCCGCGAAGCTGCCGACAAGGCCTTCATGGTTGGGATACTCTCGCTGCTCGAAACAATTTACAGCATCTCGATGGACGAAGTGATTGCCAATCTCAATCTTTCCGAGGAGATCGGAGCAGCCTTGACGCTGCGGAGCGGCCTGCTGGGAAAGCTGTTGGATCTGGCTGAAATGATCGAAGGGATGCATTTCGAAGCGGCCTTCGACCGGCTGGAGGCGATGGGGATTTCCCATGAGGAATTGTTGGCGGCGCAGGTGAGAGCCTACAACTGGCGCAGCGGGTTGAACTGACCATGTCCGTCTTTGCCGTAAGCGATGAGAAGAACCGCTGGCTGCGTATGAAGATGGCTGAACTGGCGGTGCGGGAGGAAGACCTGGAGGAGACGTTCGTCCGTTCTTCTGGCAGCGGCGGCCAGCATGTCAACAAGACCTCCACCTGCGTGCAACTGCGGCATATTCCCAGCGGCATCAGCGTGAGCGTCTCCCGCGAGCGCAGCCAGTCCATCAACCGCTTTCTGGCCCGGAGGGAGCTGCTGGAGCGCATCGAAGCCTCCAGCGGGCTGCAGACGCCGGAGGCAAAGCGCATCGAACGACTTCGCAAACAGAAGGACCGCCGACGGCGGCGGACTGCCAAGAAGGTGCCATGATACTGCGGGAAACTCTGAAACGTCTCGAATTCGACAAAATCCTTTCCGAAATTTCCACCCAGGTGCACAGCGATGTAACGCGTCAGAGGCTGCTGGAAACGGTGCCGCAGCCAGACGCAGAGGTAATCGGCGCCATTTCCGGGCGGGTCCGGGAGATCCGCGCACTGGCTTCCCTGAGCATCACCCTCCGCCTCGCCAATTTCGGCGATATCCGGCCTCAGCTGGAAACCGTGCGTCCTGCCGGTGCTTTTCTCCCCCCCGGAGAGCTGCTGCTGTTCATCCCGGTCCTGCGGATTTTCGGGGAGATCGCCCGCCAATTCGCGCCGCGCAGCGATATCCCCCTGCTGATGTCCCTGGCGCCTGCCTTGAGACCTTTCTCCGATATTCTCGAACCGCTGGCCGCCTCGATCGATCACGACGGCAGCATCATGGACAGCGCCTCGTCCCAATTGCGGGAGATCCGACGCACCAAACGATCGCTGATCGCCCGCATACGCAAGAAGATGGAAGAGATCGTCAGGGACAACGATATCGAGATCTTCCTGCAGGACGACTTCATCACCCAGCGCTCCGGGCGGTGGGTGATACCGGTACGCATGGATTCCAAGGGCATGGTCAAGGGGGTCGTGCACGACGTCTCATCTTCGGGCGAAACCGCCTTCATGGAGCCGCTGGAGATCATTCCCTTCGTCAACGAACTGGAGAATCTGACTGCCGAAGAAAAGGCCGAGGAGATCCGCATCCTGCGGCAACTCTCGGCCTGGATCCGGGAGGATGCGGCTGATATACGGGGCTGCTTCGAAACCCTGCTGACCCTGGATGAACTGAATGCCATCGCGCGTTTTGCCGATGCCTACCGCCTGGAAGAGCCCCGGTTCAACGGCGAGGGGACCTTGAGGTTGGCCGGCGCGCGCCATCCGCTGCTGCTGATGCTGGAGCGCCAGGGGGGGCTCTCCCGGGTGGAGGCGCTTGACCTTGAACTGGGGAACGAAGGCCGTGTGATGGTCATCACCGGACCCAATGCCGGCGGCAAGACCATTGCCCTCAAAACGGCCGGCATTCTGATGCTTATGGCCCTGTGCGGCCTGCCGGTGCCGGTTGACGGCGCCCGCTCCACCTTTCCCCTGCTGGATACGCTGCTGGTTGATATCGGTGACGACCAGTCGATCGAGGAAAGCCTTTCGACCTTTTCCGCCCATGTGGCCCGTATCGCTGCCATGCTCGACCAAGCCGGGCCCCGAGCCCTGGTATTGCTGGATGAACTGGGGGCCGGTACCGAGCCGCAGCAGGGGGCGGCCATTGCTTGCGGCGTGCTGAGAGTCCTCCAGGAAGCGGGCGCCGCAGTGATCGCCACCACCCATCTGTCGGAGATCATCGGCTATGTTCATCGGACGCCGGGCATGATCAATGCCGGCATGGAGTTCGATGCCGAAAAGTTTACCCCTCTTTACCGGCTGATCAGCGGTGAGCCGGGACATTCGCATGCCATCGAAGTAGCCCGGCGTTTCGGGATGCCGGAGCGGGTGATCGAATTTGCGCGCCAGATGCTGGGCCACGCCGGCGCCGAATTTACCTCGCTGCTGGCTGAACTGCACCGCAAGCGCGAGGAGTTGGCCGAGGCCACCAGAGAGCTGGAGCGGCAGCAGGCCCAGGTTCGCCTGACGCAGCAGCAGTTGAAGGAGCGCGCCGCCGGCATCGAGCAGGCCCGCAGGGAGGTACGCGACAAGGCCTGGGTCGAGGCCCGCGAATTGATCTCCTCCAGCCGTCGCCGCATGAACGAACTCCTGGACGAGTACAAGCGCGAGAAGCGCAGCGATGTTGCCGAGAAGCTGCGGAAAAGCGAAGCGGAATTGAGCGGACAGCTCGAACCGCACGATACGGATGAAGCCGGCCAGGCCCCCCTTGATCGGGTACGGGTCGGAGATCCGGTCCGTATCCGTTCGCTGGGATTCGACGGAGTGGTGATCAGTTGCGACGAACGGCACGGCAAGGCCAGGGTCAGGGCCGGCAGCATGGAGATGGATGTTGCTGTCAGCGATCTGGTTTCTTCCGCGAAGAAGGACAGGGAAAAAGCCGGCCGGAAGTCCCCGGGGGGATGGACCGTCGAGGCGCCCCAAGAGGCCGGCGAACATGAGCTGAAACTGATCGGCATGCGGGTTGAGGAAGCGCTGGGCTTGCTGGAGCCATTCCTCGATCGTGCCGCGCTGGACGGGTTGCGGGAGGTGCGCATCGTTCACGGCGTCGGCACCGGACGCCTGCGTGACGCGGTGCGCGAGTATCTGGCCCGTCATCCGCTGGTGGAGGAACACCGTCCCGGCGGAGCGCACGAGGGCAGGGACGGAGCAACGGTTGTCACGCTGCGCCGCTAGGAACTGATTTGTTTCGTCGAGCGGCGTAAGTCTTCGTACGGTACGTGGGTGTTACGTCGTCACCGATTCAGGAAAGTATAAATGGACCCTTTCATCATCGAAATAAGCGAGCAGGAGATCCGGCGCGAGCGGGACAAGTCCCGGGAATTGCGCCGGAGCCGCTGGTGGCAGAACCGCATCGCCCAGGGACGCTGCCATTGGTGCGGAGGCATATTCCCGCCGACTGAACTGACCATGGACCATGTCATCCCCATCGCCCGGGGGGGCAAAGCCTCCCGCAACAACGTGGTGCCTGCCTGCAAAGAGTGCAACACCAAGAAAAAGTATCTGCTGCCGATGGAATGGCAGGACTACCTGAACCAATTCGAGAAGGCGGAATCACCGCATGAAACAGACGAATAAGCGCTGCAAGCTTTTGATCTATGACTGCGACGGGGTCATGCTCGATACTCTCGAGTCGAATTACATCTTCTACAATCGCGTAATGGAGCATCTTGGCAGGCCCCCTCTGGACCGTTCCGACCTCAAGGCACGCACCGTGCTTCATACCTATTCTTTCGAGAATGTCATGGAATATTTTTTCGGCAACGACCCCTGCCGCGATAGCGCCTGGTCGTTTGCAAAGACGATCCATTACCGGGACCTGGCACCGTTCATGAGCATCGAGGATGGGTTGATCGAAACTCTCGACCGCCTGAAGGGAAGGGTTTCCCTGGCGGTCTGCACCAACCGGGCCATCTCGATGGATATGATCATCGATGATTTCGGGCTGAGCGGCTATTTCGAATATGTCATGACTGCCGCCAAGGTTACCAATCCCAAACCGCATCCGGAGCCGTTGCTCAAGATCCTCGACCATTTCGGTATTGAAGCGGGAGAGGCGCTGTTTGTCGGCGACGGCGAGGTGGACATGATGTCGGCGCGGGGGGCGGGCGTGCCTTTTGTGGCCTACAAGTCCCGGCTTCCGTCGTCGCATCGCATAGAGCGGCATGGGGAGATCCTGTCGCATGTATTCGGGGGGTAGCGGGTCATGAAAACAGTGAACACCAGGGTTGCGCGGTTTTTGATCGGTACCGGTGTGACGCTGTGTTTCTGTTTGATCCTGGTTTGGAATCCCACCCTTTTCGCGATGCTGGAAGCAAAGCTCCTTGATGCCCGTTTCAAGGCCCGCGGCCCTCTCACTCCCCCCGATTCGGTAATAATCGCCACAATCGACGAAAAAAGCCTGGCAAAGCTGGGCCGCTGGCCCTGGAGCAGGGATGTGCATGCCCGGCTGGTGGAAAAATTGGCCCGGGCCGAAGCGGCCGTGATTGCCTATGACGTCATCTTTCCCGAATCGGAAAGGAACGATCCCGATTTCGCCCGTGCCATCAGGGAAGCCGGCAACGTGGTGCTTCCCATGGCGCTCGACTTCGAACAGCAGGCCATTCCTCTCTCCGATGCGATCCTGGAGAAATCTGCCATAGTGTCCGTGGAGGACCAGGAGCTATTCAGGAAGCATCCGCCGATCATGTCGGGAGGGGTGCTTACGGTTCCGGTGCGGCACCTGGAAGAAAGCGCCATGGCGCTGGGCAACATCAATATGTTTCCCGACGACTTCGACGGTACCCTGAGATGGGAACACCTGCTGCTGGTGTACGATAATGCCCTGTATCCCTCCCTGGGGTTGCGCTGTGCCGCCGCCTTCCTGGGGATCTCACCCGAGAAGCTGACCGTATCCGCCACGCGGGGGATCAGAGTCGGCAAAACTTTCATCCCCACCGATCACTACGGCCGCATGCCGATCAACTATTACGGTCCCGGCCGCACCTTCCGCCACATCTCCATTGCGGACATTCTGGATGGTACCGTCGGGCGCGCCGAATTGGAGAACCGCATCGTCTTTGTCGGGCCGACCGCCATCGGAATCTACGACCTCAGGGTAACCCCCTACACGACCGTAATGCCGGGAGTCGAAAAGCATGCCTCCGTGGCGGCCTCCATTCTTGAAAAACGGTTCATAACAGAGGCTTCGCAAACCGGAAACCTGATCTTTCTTCTGATTCCCGGACTGGCCATGGCATTGGCGCTGAGCCGGCTGAGGCTGGCATGGGGGACTGCCGCATCGCTGGCAGGTCTGGCAGTGGTCTGGCTGGCCGGCTACCTGCTCTTTACCCAATTGGGGCTATGGATAAATCTGGCGGCCCCGCTCGGCACCATCTTCTTCTCCTTCACATCGATCACCGCCTGGAACTACGCCTTTGAGGAGCGCCATGCCCGCCGGATCAGGGCCATGTTCTCCAGCTACGTCACCCAGACCATCGTCAACGAACTCATCAAAAATCCGGACATGGCCAGGCTCGGCGGAGAAAAAAGGGAGGTAACGGTTCTCTTTTCCGATGTGCGCGGCTTCACCACCTTTTCCGAAAAGCATTCGCCCGAAGAGGTCGTTGCCATCCTGAACGAATATCTCGGGGCCATGACTGACGTGATCCTTAAATGGGAAGGGACGCTGGACAAATTCGTCGGCGACGCCATCGTGGTCTTCTGGAACGCGCCCCTGCCGCGGGAGAATCACGCCGAATACGCCCTGCGCTGTGCCCTGGAGATGCAGGTACGGCTCGGAGAGTTGCACCGTAAATGGCAGCGGGAAGGAAAACCCCCGCTTTCGTGCGGCATCGGTATCAATACCGGAGAGGTGGTAGTGGGCAACATTGGCGCTGACGGCAAGAAGATGGACTACACCGTCATCGGAGACCATGTCAACCTGGGTGCCCGGGTGGAATCTCTCACCCGCAGGTTCGATGCGGATCTGCTGGTCACCCAGGGCACGATCTCGAAGTTGCTACCCGCCATCGAAGCGGAGGAGCTGAAAGGGTTTGAGATCAGGGGGGTCAGCCGTGTCATCGTCAAGGGCAAGGAGGAGCCGGTGGGCCTGTACACGGTGAAACCCACCGACTCCCCTTCGGAAAACTGCATCTTTACGGAGGTGCCCGAGGGGGAGGTGATCAGGATGACGGAGAAGTAGGAACAACCATCCCTTCACCCCGCGTCCTCCCCGGTGTTACCCCGCCTATTTTTTGCCGCGTTCGTTCAGGGCCTTGTTGAGCAGAGCAACTCCTTCCTTTGAGATGGTAATAGACATCCCCAGGCTCTCCCGGGCCAGGTCGGGATTGTGGAAACCGTCGCTGTTCTCTGCAGTCCACCACTCCCACAGCACATGCGCCTCTTCGTGCTTTTCACGGGCCTTGGCCAGGGTCGCCTCGTCCACCCCCAGGCGTTTTGCCACGGCATAGGTATCGATCAACTGGCTCAGCCAGAATTCCGACTTGCGGATCTTGCCCCGGATGTAATTCTGGATCGCATCCATCTGGTAGAGCTGTTGTTCGGTCGTCCATTGCGGATGGCAGCGCGAGCAGGCCTCCTTGACATGATTGCGCGGCCTGAGCATCATGTGCGACCGGTAGGTCTTGCCCTGGGCGTTCTTCATCTGCGGCATGTGACAATCGGCGCAGGTCACGCCGGCCCGCTCATGCGCGCTGCCGGAGAAGGTCTCTGCCTCGGGGTGCTGCAGCTTGACCAGCCGCGCGCCGGTCACTGCGTGTTTGAAATCATAGAAATTGAGCTGCCGGTAGTGGGCGAGCAGTTCCTTGACCTGCGTCAGCGGCATATGGTTGGTGCGCTGGTCGTCGAAGCCGATCGGCTTGCCGCTGTCGAACTCGTACCCCTTGCCGCAGGCGTACTCGACATGGCATTGGGCGCACATTATTCGGGAATCGGCCTTCTTCATGATGCCGATCTTGCGGAAACCATCGCGGAACGAGATCACCTGCAGGTCGGTTTTGCCATCCTTGCCGGCGAACATCGTGGCTCCCGATTCGATACGGTGAATCAATTCGTCGCGCACGACGCGCGGCTGCGTTCCATGCGGATCATGGCAATGGATGCACCCGACCGTGTTATTGGTGTCCTTTGCCACGGCTATCACATCCGAGGTGCGGTCCCAGGTGGCCCGGGGATCCTTGTCCCCCAGGAACTTCCATTTCAGGATATGGTCCGACGTCTTGCATTGGATGCAGGTCGGGTTGCCTGCCTTGGCGGTATCCGGCATCTTGAAGTCCGGTCCCCTGTCCTCGAGCACATCCCAGGTCTTGCCGGTCGTATCGGTTCCCAGCCAGCGCTGTTTGTGCTGAAAGCGCCCCCCGGCGAAGCGGTCCACCACGAACTGGTCGATCACCATGAAGGGATGGCCGCGCGGCTCATTGTGTTCGATGGTGAAGCCGTAAGGTTCCAGCAGCTTGTCCATCATCGGCGAGCGGCCGCCGGGAATGCCCTTCTCGCGGTGGGCCTGAGACTCGTAATTCACCTTCATTGAGCCGGCATATTCATCCTTGTGGCAGGAACCGCACAAGGCCTGGTCGATGATCGTGACCGGTTTGGTATCGGGATTGGCCAGATGTTCATCAAGTTTTTGATGGCAGGTGCTGCAGGCCAGTCCGGCGTGCTTGGAGCCCTGGTGGAGGTCCTTGATTTCTGCGTGACAGCCGTAGCAGGATTCCTTGTTCTCCGTCTTGGCAGCTTTGGCCGGTTTTGTCGGTTTTGCCTTGGCAGCATCGGTGAACAGCGGCAGGGATAAAGCCGCTATCGCTCCACCGATAGTTGCACCATACGCCAGTTTCCTGAGAATCATCGTCTCCTCCTTTCCGTTGTCCGTAGTTTTACGCCCTGTCGTGTATTCGATACTTAAAAAATACTATTAAAATGCGATTAGTCACGCCTGGGGGAGAAGTTTCCATCTCCAGGGCGTCCCGTGCCGGAGCACGCAGACAGGCAGCAGGCGCAACGCGGCCTGTTTTGTAAAAATGGATATTCATAGACTGGAATTGTTGAGGATGTGTGCGGATTCAGTGTAGGCGGGTAGATCAATTCTTTTCTCTGTAAATCAATAGCTTGTAAGATATTATCACGAGACATTTTTGTATAACGATGTTATTGTTGTCTCCCGCTTTTGGCCGGTATGGTCATGAGTTGGAGGCGAAAATGAAATGGTTCAATCTTCTCCTGATGCCTTCCGCGGTTCTCCTGTTATCCATTCCCTTCACACCTGCCGCTTTTGCCCTGGAAGCTCCGGCCACGACAAGCCGGGCTATCGAGGAATACAACCGCGAAAACTACGAGGAGGCACTGCAACTGCTCCTGGCTGCTCGCACCATGGAGGGGCCTTCCACCATAAACAGCTATTACGCCGGATTGAGCAGGAAAGAAACCGGCGATGATTCGGGAGCAGTAGCCGATTTAACGGCCGCTCTGACCGGCACGCCCCCCTTCAGCCAGGCGGCAGCGGTCCTGGTCAATTCGCTCTATAACCTGGAGCGTTTTCAAGAGGCCATGCAGTGGGTGCTGTGGTCAGAACAGCAGGGAGTAAGTCCCGGAGAAATCGCGTACCTGAAAGGGCGTCTGCTGGTGCGGGAGAAGAGATACGATGAAGCCATCGTCGCCTTCACAGCCGTCAAAAGTGATGACCAAGAGATGGATCAGCAGGTGGGACTGCAGATCGCTTCGGCTTATGTGCAGGGTAATCGGTACGAGGAGGCGCGGGAGGCGTTGCAGACGGTAATCAGCCGAAACCCCAGCAGCGATGCAGCCAATTTTGCCAGGGAATACGACCAGAAATTGAGCACGGCCAAGCCATCCAAACGATGGAGTTTTTTTCTCGGAGCCAACTATCTGTATGATGACAACGTAGCCGGTGTCAATACCGGCAAGCAGGCCGACAGCGGCATTTCGGAAGGTCTGCGGGTCGAGTACGATGCGCTGCTATCGGAACCGTGGTCACTGAATGCCCAGTATTCCATAAGCAACACCAATTATCTCAGGTTGGTCAGCAAATCGGTGATTTCCCAGAGTTTGTCCATTACACCCGGCTACCGCAGGGGCAATCACGTCATCACCCTGCCGCTCAGTATCGCCTCCACCAATCTCGATACCACCACACCCTTGAGCACCACCAGCCTCAACTACAGAAACTACTCCGTTCAGACCGCCCTCCGTCCCACGGATACCGTCATCCTTAATCAGGAAAACCTGCTCCAGGGGGGCGTTTCCTATGCAAACCGCCAGATGTTCCAGGATGAACCCATCAGTGAGGAAAACAGGGACGGCAATCTGTTTGGCGTGCATATGGGGTACATCCGCCTTTTCTCGGGAGGGACCGGCATGTTCAACCTGCGCGGGGAGGTCGTCTACGAGGACACCCATGGCAAAAACTGGGTCAACCTGGGGGAACGGCTGGGGGCCGACCTGCTTCTTCCGCTCGCGGAGCGTACCCGGCTGATTGTCTCCTCCGAGGCTTTCTTCCAGAATTATGAATACGAAAATAGTCTTTACGGGACAAAACGCCGTGACACCACCCTCAACACCACCGTCACGCTGAACCAGATGCTGACGACCCGGGTCTACCTGAATCTGCAGTACTCCTGCATGCGCCAGTTCTCGAACATCAGCGTCTACGACAATCAGAGGAACCTGGTCTCGGCCGGTTTCGAAGCACGGTTCTAAGGAGGCGGGTATGAGATTCTTTCTGCGCACGTTGTTGGTAACATGCCTGCTGGTGCTGCCGTTGATGTCGGTCCCGCTTCCGGGGTTCGCCTGCCATGCCGCTTCCATTGCGACGCTGCGCGGGGTTACCGGTGCCGTTGACATCATGCGGGGTGGGGCGCTTCCGGCCGTTCCGGCCAAAGAGGGAGATCAGGTCTCCTCCGGCGACCTGGTCAGAACCAAAAGCAACGCCTTTGCAGAAGTTGTCTATCACGACGGTACGGTCCTGAAAGTGGCGCCGCGCACCAGAATCGATATCGGCGAGCATTTTTCGGGCAGCAATCAGAGCGGCAGCGAGGTGAAGCTGGCCAGGGGCAAGGTACAGGCGATCGTCGATCTTTCCAAGGCCCCGGGAGCCGCTGGAGCGAAGAAGTTCGAAATACGCACTCCCAATGCCATTGCCGGTGTCCGGGGCACGGATTTCATCGTCAGCCACCAGCAGGGAGTCACCGGCATACTGGTGCGAGCCGGTTCGGTCTACAGCTTCAACCCAAGATTGCCGAATCAGGTCGTTACTCTCGCTTCCGGAATGGTCACCACCATCCTGGGCAATGCCGCACCATCCAGGCCGCGCCCGGCACATGGAAACGAGGTCCAGCGGATGGAGCAGGGGATGACGAGACCAGCGGGAGGAGGGCAACAGAGCGATACAGGTGAAAGTAATAGTTCCGGCACCTCCGCAGCCGGTGGCAACCCAGTAACTGAAGGAAAATACTCTCCGATAAGTGTATTACCTCATTTTGATCCACTGCCTTTAAAACCACCTGAGTTAAAACCTGCTTATCTACCACCACCACCGCCACCACCACAGTCGACGAACATTAATGTGAATGTTAACGTGAAATTCTGATACGGCTTTCAGCCAGAGTAGCCGCATCGTGGTTTGCAACGCGGGAGGGAAAAATCGATGAGGTCACTGTTTGAATCAGCTGTTGCTGCTGCAATAGACAGGTGCCTCCCGGCACATCATCGCGGGACCGCTGCCGTGGTATTCCTGGCCGTGACCATTGCGCTCTCCATCGGAATATGCTTACCCGCTCCGGTCCAGGCAGCCTCTGTTAGCACCTCATCCTTCACCGGCACGGTGACCGCACCCTCGTTCGGCAACTATTCCGGGATGCGGATCTACCTTTCGGCCCGGAACCAATGGGACGAGACGGTAGCCGGAACGAGCATTGTCTGTCCCGGTCCCGGACGGAGCGTGCCGTACACCATCAACGGCATCAACCCGGGGGGCTATTATTCCCCCTACATGCTGGAGGCATTCGTTGACCGGCTCGGTACCGCCTACCGCCATCTCAGCGATCCCTCCACCCCGCAACTGGCCTACTACGCATATTCCGGCGCAAATACCGCCAACCTGAACATCATTGCTTATTCGCCTCCCCATCCGGCCGCTCCGGCCGCACCGACGGTCGTTGCCGGGGACCGGGCCGTGCTGCTCTCATGGGACAGCCAACGCAACACCGCCGGCGTCGAGATCCCGGATGCCTTCCGGGTGGGATGGACAACGGATCCCAGCTTCAGCACCGGCGTTACCTATTCGCCGGAACTGCCTGCCAACGGCAACAACAATTACATAGTGCAGGGACTCACGAACGGTACCAGCTATTATTTCGCCGTGGAAGCGATCGTGTACGCCGATACCTCGACAACATGGATATCTCCCACGGGGGGCATCAGAAGCGCCACTCCGGCAGTTGCCGGCGGCAACGGAACAGTGGGGGGCACCCTCGTCACCCCCCCACCCGGCGCCCTCAGCCGGCCAGCCTACGTGGTGCTGTTGGATCCGGTCACCGGTCATCCCGTCTCATTTTTCGCATCCTCCACCGCCCCGAATCCGATCCCCTTTGCCCTTGCCGGTGTGCCTGACGGCCAGTACCGCCTCCTCGCTCTTATCGACCAGAACAACAGCAACAGGCTGGACCAGGGGGATATCCACCTGCCGCCATGGCGGACCCTGCCGGTCACGGTTGCCGGCGGGACGGCGACCTGCAGCGCCGGCTGCACCATCGACCTTACCGGCTATCAGAACGGGTCCCAGGCCAATCTGACCACGCTCAACTGGTCGGATCTGTATAACGGAAGCCAGGGCTACCAACTCAATTTCGCGCTGCACGGCATGCAAAAAATCCCTGCCAGCGCCGCAATTTCCGGGCCCCAGCTCACCTCGGGAGGAAACATTGCGATCGTGCAGGAAGGGGGGAATGGCGTGAGCGGCTCCTTTGCCGTTCCGCTGGCTCCGGCCGTTTCCGATGCCTATAGCGTGCTCGTTACCTACACCGATGGTACTTCCGAGACCATTCCGGTCGCGATATCGGGCTTCGTTGCCGGCCTGCCCGCCAACCTTGCTCCTGCCAATACGCTATACCTGGCGGCCTTGCCCACCTTTACCTGGGCACTGCCGGGTACCGGCACGAATACGGTCGATTTCCATATCAGCAGCATGTACTCACAATTCTCGATCGATGTGACCGGCCTTGCCCCGAACACGCTGTCGTACAACCTGGCGACAAGGGCGGGAACTATTCTGGCAAACGATACCTACGCCTGGAGCGTTGTCAGTGTCGATTCCAACGGCAACAGTGCCGAGACCCGCACACGGCTTTCGTATTATCTCGACAACACACCGCCGACAGTCTCAGCCAGCCCTGCCGGCGGCAGCTACTCCTCGGCGCGGTACGTGACGCTTTCAGCCTCCGATTCGGGGAGTTCCGTGGACAAGATATGGTATACCACCGACGGAAGCGACCCGACCGTTCCCAGCGGCACCCGCCAGGCATTCAACTATTACACCCCCCTGCTGGTGAAGACGACAACCGACGTGAAGTTCTACGCCGTTGATTCCGTCGGCAATGCCTCTGCGGTTGTTACGGCATCTTACGTCATCGCCGATACCGCTCCCCCTGCGGTCCAGCCCTCCACCGTCCTGCCGGCCAGCAATTCCACTCTCGTGGCGGGTAGCTGCCCGACGATATCCGTCGAATTCAGCGAACTGATCGAGCATACCGCCATCGGCACCGCGGGCTTTTCCGTCACTAAGGACGGTGTACCCCTGAGTAACCTGTACGTCTCGTTTTCAGACAGTACCTATCAGAACACGACCGGCGTGACCCTTTCCGACACCGGCACCTGCGGCCTGGTCTCCGGCACCTACACGGTGACCATACCCGGTACCCTCAAGGACCTGGCGGGTAATGCCATGGGCAGCGACTACACCTGGACCTTCTCGGTCAACGAAAGTTTCCAGGTATCGACCACCTCCGGCAGCTCCGGCAGCGGAAGCTTCACCTGCAACAGCGTTTCGTGCTTGTCCAGCTATCCCGCGGGAACGCAGGTCAGCATTCTGGCCACCCCCTCTGCCGGAAGCGTTTTCAGCGGGTGGTCCGGCGCCTGCACCGGCACCACCAATCCCTGCACGATGACGGTCGTGCCGTCAACCAGCATCAGCGGCAGGTTCGATACGTATGTGAACGTGAGCGCGACCAGCAGCACCGGAAACAGCGGAACCATGACCTGCAATGGCGGTTCCTGCACAACCGGGCTGACCTACGGGGCAACCGTGGCGGTCAAGGCCATCCCCGGAAACGGAAGCCTCCTGGCGGGGTGGGGCGGAGCTTGCTCCGGCACCACCGGGGATACCTGCAGCTATGTGGCTGACGGTACCCCGGCGTATGCGGGGTTCGTCAACAACAACACACTGGGTGGGGTACCCAATGAGGGGAATCTCAGCATCACCCTGGAAAACGACGGCAGAATCGGGATCCGGCGTTTCAGTTCAGGGGCCTGGATAAACCAGGTGTATAGCTGGAACAACAAAGGTTCCATGCTTCATTCGAGCAGTGACAGCATCAACCTGGGCTATTTCGGCGGCTCGACCATCCCGATCTTTGACCAGAGCAGGTCAGGTATGAACAGCGACAGAACGAGTCATGTCAGTGTCTGGACCACTCCGGCCCTGACCGTTACCCAGACCGTCACCTATCAGCCTGCGGACCAGTACTACAGGCTGCAGTGGGACATCCTCAACAGCGGGCCGGCCGAGCTTGTGGATCTGCGGTTTTTTCACGGTCAGGACAGTTACTTCGACGGCAACGACCGTGGTGGCGGTTTCTGGGACAACTTTAATAACACCGTCGGCGTCCAGAGGACTTACAGCTCGTCTCTGAGGCGCATGTACCTCCAGGGGGTGACCCAGCCCTTTGCCTATGAAAGCCAGTATTACTCCTCGGTGAGCAGCCACGGGGAGGCGTTCGCACTGACCGATGCCATTGATCCCGCTGAAGGCACGGACAACGGGTATGCCCTCGAATGGCGCCTGGGATCGGGGGATCCCCCGTATAAGAATCTCACCGGCTGGACCGGTGCCAATCTTGCCCCCGGCGCCACCTGGACCATCCTGGCCTCCGAGAAATTTTCCGATATCGCCATTACCGGCGGCGTTTCGGTCAATGCCCCGGTTACCGCCAGCTGCGCCGCCGGCGTCCCCTGCAATCTCAATTTCAGGGTCACCAACACCGGAAACACAATCCAGACCATCTCGCTTGCCGCCTCAAGCGATCAGGCCGGATGGACTCCTTCACCGGGGTCGAACTCCATCACCTTTGCAGCGGGCCTGTCCCAGCAGGTGAATGTCATCTTCATTGTTCCGGCTTCCGGCGCCTCTGCGGGACACGTAACTCTCACGGCGAACCGCACGTCCAGCGATACGGCAGCGGTGACCGTCACAACAACCACCTTTGCGGTCAACGCCATTGCCGGGACCGGGGGCAGTATTGCGCCGGCATCGGCCGATGTTGCCCTGAACGGGACCACCACCTTTACCATTGCAGCGGACAGCGGTCACGCCATCGGCAGCGTGTCGGGCTGCGGCGGCACCTTGACCGGTTCCACCTACACCACCGGCACCATTACCGCCGCCTGCACGGTCAACGCCACCTTTACGCGGAGTAACCAGACCGGCATCGCCTACAGCGGGGCAATCGTCGATCAGTCCGGCTTTGCCCTACCTGGTGCCACGATAGCAATGGTCGGCAATCACTCCCTGACGACCCTCTCGGATGCCAACGGCACGTTTTCCCTGGCAGGGCTGCCGACGGAGAGCCCCTTTACCCTGGAGATCAGCCTGAGCGGGTATCTGCCTACGTATACCCACAGCTTCAGATCGACCTCCGATGTCATCGCCCTATTCCCTTACGTCTTATATACCCCGGCAGATGCGGCGGGCTGGGGGATCATGGCCGGCAAGGGGGCGATCAGGAGCAGGGTGGTGGACAGCTCCAATCAAACGACCGGCTACCTGGGAGGGGTCGTGATAACCGCCACGAGCCAGAACCATCCCGGCACCCCCTACGAGGTGGTCTATTACGATGGAACCAGCTATGGCGGCAGTGCCACGTACGACAACGGCATATTCATGGTCCGCAACGTGGAGGAGGGGGACACGGTGACGGTGATTGCGGCCAAGCTGGGCTGGAACAATGCGTCCCGAACGTTCCTCACCCATGGCGATGCAGTGAGCGATGGAAGGATAGTGCTGACTCCAACCAGCGGGACAATCTCCATTGCGACTACGGAGCTCAGCCCGGGGATCTACGGCAGTCCCTGGAACCGGCAGCTCCAGGCGACCGGCGGCACCGGAGCCTATGTCTGGAGCGTGTCTTCCGGCAGCCTGCCGCCAGGAGTGAACCTCACCAGCGATGGGGCAATAAGCGGTATTCCCACCCGGGCCGGATCATACTCCTTCACCGTGCAGGTGGCCGACTCGGCGGCAGCTTCACAGTCCGCCACCCGGGCATTTACGGTCGATATAGCCCGAGGTGTGCCGGTAGTCACCTGGCCGGCGCCGATAACCATTGCCTACGGCACGGCGCTCTCCGGGACCCAGCTGAATGCCACGGCTGATATTCCCGGCACCTTTGCATACACGCCGGCTGCCGGAACTGTCCCCAAGCCGGGCAACCAGAGCCTGTCCGTCACGTTCACCCCCACCGACAACGTCAACTACAGCAGCCGGACCGTTGCCGTGACACTGGCGGTCACCAGCCCGACCGGCGATATCGACGGCAACGGTACCGTGGATATTGTTGATGCGCTCCTGGCACTGCAGATTGCGGTGGGAATGAAGCCGGCCACCGCTGCGCAGCTGCTTGCCGGCGACGTCGCGCCTCTTGAAAACGGCATACCTGCTCCCAACGGGACCATCAATGTCGGAGATGCACTCGTGATACTGCAGAAAGTGGTGGGTTCGTACAGCTGGTAACGGAAAAAGAATAAGGAGATCGAGGATGAGAATATTCAACTGTTTCACGTGTTCACTGGCGCTGGTGGTGCTGGTACTGCTGGGAGGATGTGGCGGTGGGGAGCAGGCCGGTGGTGCCGTTGTGGCGAAGACCACCCTGACAGGACCTGCCCCTGGTGTCAAATCGATTGAGATCACGTTGATTCTTCCCGCCACGGTCACCCCGGAAATGGATCCCTCCACGGGAAACCCGAAGGTGACGGCGCTCTCTCCAAACAACGTCACCAGTAGCAACGGTCTGCTCTATGTTGCCTATACCCCTGCATCGGGTGCAGCCGGCGGCAGGATAAAAATCGTCGTCATCAGGGGTGACGCCCCCTTCATTGAGGGGGATTTCCTGAGCATTCCCTGTGTGGTCGAGGCCGGGAAGCCGGTTCCTTCCCCGGGCCAGTTCACCTATACCGACCTGAAGGTGTGGGACACCAGTGGCAACGATATAACAAGCCAGTCATCGGGGGCGACCGTGACAGCGGTGGTGCGGTAACCGGGATCGCCGCAGGCGGGAAGGTCAGCAGCGGGGGGATGATCCTCAAAAAAAGAGAGGGGCGAAATCGTCGGATTTCGCCCCTCTCTTCGTGCAAACACGAATAAAGGCTATCTCACCAGCTTGGAGAGCTTCTTGAATTCCTCCGTACCGGCCACCTTCAGAAGCTGAAACAGGACCGATTCGGTGCAGGTGGGGACCGCGCCGGTCAGTGTCATAGCCTCAATGGCGGTCTCCCAGTTGCGCTTGTCACGGCTCATGACCGCATCCTTTGCCAGATGCGCCTCAAAGCCGGCATCGCGCAGTTCGATCACGGTCTGGAGCACGCATACATGGGTCTCCATGCCGGTGATGATGACCTGGGTGCGGCCGGTGGCCTTGAGCCAGGTGAGGAATTCGGCGCTGCCGCAACAACTGAAGGCCATCTTCTCGTAGCAGGCGGCCCCGGCCGCTTTGCTCTTCAACTCCGGCAGGGTGGGGCCGAGCCCTTTGACGTACTGCTCGGTGAACGCCACCGGCACCCCCAGCTCCACGGCACTTTCCAGCAGGATCCCGATATTTTTCGTCAGTTTGCTCAGCACCTTGTGGTCCATGGCCACGCACAGCTTCTCCTGCACGTCGATCACCACCAGTACAGCCTTGTCACGCTCCAGAAAAAACCTGTCTCGTACCGACATGATGAAACCTCCATTAAGATGAACTGTCTTTATCCCCGCTTCAATTCGATCCCCAATTCGCTGATCTTCTTGCGCAGGGTGTTGCGGTTGATTCCCAGGATATCGGCCGCCTTGACCTGGTTCCAGCGTGTCTTTTCCAGGATGTGGCGGATCAGCGGCCGTTCGACCTGTTCCAGCACCATGGCATGGATGTCCCCCTTGTCGAGCTTTTCGATGCCGTGGAAACAGGTGCGCAGCTTCGCATCAACCAGGGATTCGAGGGATGCCTCCTGGCTGGCGGTAACGGTTCCCGCGGTCTGGGGCAGCAGGCCGTCGAAGTCGGCCGGGGTCAGCAGCGGGTCATTGGAGAGTATCACGGCGCGCTTGATCGTGTTTTCCAGCTCGCGAACGTTGCCCGGCCAGGAATGGGCAGCCAGTACCGCCATGGCCTCGGCCGGAATCTGCTTGGGTGGCAGCGACAGTTCATTGGCGATCCGCTCCAGGAAATAGTGTGCCAGGGCCGGGATGTCCTCGCGCCGTTCCCTGAGCGGCACCAGGGTGATCGGCACCACGTTCAGCCGGTAGTACAGGTCCTCGCGAAACTCCTTCCGGCGGACCCGCTCCATCAGATCCTGGTTGGTGGCTGCCACGATGCGGACATCCACCGCAATGTTCTGGGTGCTGCCGATCCTGGTCACCTCCTGCTCCTGCAGCACGCGCAGGATCTTGGCCTGCAGGTCGAGCGGCATGTCGCCGATCTCGTCCAGGAAGATGGTGCCGTGGTGGGCCTGCTCGAATTTGCCCTGTTTCCGTTCGGTGGCCCCGGTGAACGCCCCTTTTTCGGAGCCGAACAGCTCGCTTTCCAGCAGATCGCGGGGAATGGCGGCGCAGTTGATGGCCACAAAGGGCTTTCCGAGCCGTTTGGAGTTGAAGTGGACGGCGCGCGCCACCAGCTCCTTGCCGGTGCCCGATTCCCCCTGGATCAGGATGGTGACATCGCTGCCGGCCACCTTGCCGATCGTCTTGTAGACGTACTGCATGGCGGCGGAATTGCCGATGATGTTCTTTTCGACCTGGTAGCGGTCCTTCAGTTCCTGCTTGAGCATCGTGACCTGGCCTGCCACTTCCCGCGCCCGCTCGACCTTTTCGATGATCGCATCGATCACATCCAGGTCAAAAGGCTTGGTAATATAGTCGTAGGCCCCCCGTTTCATGGCCTCCACGGCGTTTTTCATGCTGGCTTCGGCGGTCATGATCACCACCAGCAGATCGGTCTTCATCTCGCGGATGCGGTCAAGCAGATCAAGCCCATTGATGCCCGGCATCTTGATGTCGAGGATGGCAAGGTCGTAATTGCCTTCCTGGATCATGGTCAGGGCCTGACGGCCGTCAACCGCCAGGTCGACCATGAATCCCTTGCGTTTGAGCGCCTTGGAAAGGACCCAGCGCATGCTCTCTTCGTCATCGGCTACCAGTATTCGCGTAAGCGGCATAAAAACCTCGGTTGCGAGTTAATTGAATATATGGAAATTTTGGAGCTGGCGGGGGTGCGGGTATCGAGTTGGTGGGTCTTTAACTCGAACTCCTGAACTCACCAACTCATCGAACTGCCTTACTGTATCAGCGGCAACAGGACCGTGAACTTGGTGCCGTGACCGGGATGGGAGTCCGCCTTGATCATACCGCGGTGCTCGGCCACAATCTTGTGGCAGATCGTGAGCCCCAGACCGGTGCCCCCGGATTTGGTACTGAAAAAGGGGGACCAGATATTTTCGAGATCTTCGCGCGGGATGCCCGGACCGTCGTCGCTGACCTCCACCACGACCATCCGTGAGCTGCGTTCGTTCTGGGACATGCGATAATCCGACAGCACCCGGCTGGTGACTGTCAGACGTCCGGCATCTCCCATGGCATCGATGGCATTCAGTATCAGGTTGAGGAACAGTCGCGTCAGCATCTCGGCATCGGCCATGATAGCCGGAATGCTCGGATCGAACTGGGCGGTGAAGGTTATTTCCTTATCTGCCACAGCATGCTTCTGGAGCTGTAGAATATGCCCCAGGACCTCGTGCAGGTTGACCGGAGAGAGCTTGAGGCCGCGCGGGGACGCCAATTCCAGGAGCTCACGTATGATGTGGTCGATGCGTTCCGACTCGCGGATCACGACCCGGGTGTATTCGAGCTGCTCGTCATCCTGACCGAGCTCGCGTTCAAGCAGTTGTGCGGCCCCCTTGATGCCCCCCAGCGGGTTTTTGACCTCGTGGGCCAGTCCGGCCGCCAGGGTGCCCAGGGTGGAAAGCCGATCCGCCTGGCGTACGGCCGCTTCCAATTCACGGATATAGGTGATGTCCTTGAGGGTTAGGATCGCGCCGATATGCTCGCCATTCGGCAGTACCAGCGGATAGCAGGTGACCGCCACCGGGACGATCCTGCCGGCGGAGCGTACCATCACGTTTTCGTGGTCGGAGATGGTGATGCCGGTGCGGAGGGTCTTGGTGACGATCTCCAGCAGCGCCGTTTCATTCGCAAACAGCTTGTCGAACGAGGCTCCCACTGTCTGGCGCCGCGAAAAGCCGGTGATCTCCTCGGCAGCCGGGTTGAACAGGGTGATGACGCCATCATGGCCGACAACTATTACCCCGTCGCCGACACTGTCGATGACCGTGGCATAATAGTCTCCCAGGCTGTTCTGGATCTGTTCGGACGAATCAGAGGGCATGGTCATGCATCGGGCAATACGCCGATCCTTTCCGTAATGGCATCGAGGTCGGCCCGTGAACGGGCCTGGTTGGCATCCCGGCGGATATCGGCCGCACCGGGAAAACCCTTGGCATACCAGCCGATATGTTTTTTCATCTCGCGCACCGCCACGCTCTCCCCCTGTTCCCGGATGAACAGTGCCAGGTGCTGCCGGATGGTTTCCGCCCGCTCCCGGTTGGTGACAGGAACCGCGCATCCCCCTTGAACCAGTTCCAGGATCTGGCGGAAGATCCAGGGGGCGCCGAGCGAGCCGCGCGCCACCATGATGCCGTCGCAGCCGGTTTCATCGAGCATCCGCAGGCAGTCTTCGGCAGTGAACAGGTCGCCGCTGCCTATGACCGGAATGGTCAACCGGGACTTCAACTCCCGCAGATGGTTCCAGTCGGACTGCCCGGCAAACATCTGGCTGCGGCTGCGCGGGTGCAGGGTAATGGCGTCGCAGCCCTCTTCCTGGGCTATGGCGGCGATCTCCGGGAAGTTGTCGTCGCCGCAGTGCCAGCCGGAACGTATCTTGACCGTCAGCGGCAGGTCGGTGGCCTTTCGTACCGCCCGGATGATGGCAGCTACCTTGAGCGGTTCCCGCAGCAGGGCGCTGCCGGCGCCGGTGCCGACAACCTTGCGTACGGGGCAGCCCATGTTGATGTCGATCAGGTGACCGTGTCCAGCCACCCGGCGGGCCGCTTCGGCCAGGTCCCCAGGGGAGTCGCCGAAGAGCTGGATGCCGAGGGGCTGGTCCTCGGGGCTGCTTTTCAGCAGGGCCAGGGTGTTGGCGCCATCACGTACCAAGCCGTTGACGCTGACCATTTCGGTGAATGCCAGTGCGGCGCCCTGGCGCCGGCAGACGACCCGGAAGGGAAGATTGGTGATCCCGGCCAGAGGCGCAAGCAGCACGTTGTGCGGCAGGGTCAGGCTTCCTATTTCAAGCGGTTTCAGCATGATGTACACGGATGAATGATGGGAGGGTAGTTAAAAGGTTTCTCATCCGGGGCTCTAAAAGGGATGATCTGTTGCCTAATTTTTGTGCATGGTATCAATGGAGACTGAAAATGGCAAGCGGAAAATGCAGAAAAATGTTGTTGCCAACCGGACGGTTTGAGGTTTTAATATAGTATCGCGGTGTCGGCGAACACACCCAACAACACACATTACTATTCAGGTGAGGTTACAATGTTTGGAATCGGTATGCCGGAGCTCATTATCATTCTCGTGATCGCTTTGCTCGTGATCGGGCCGCATAAACTGCCCGATCTGGCCAGGTCTCTGGGGAAAGGGCTGGCGGAATTCAAGAAGGCATCCGATGATTTCCAGCGCAGCATGCATGAGGAGAGCCGCAAGGAGGCGGAACCGCCTGCGCCGCAGCAGGTGGCTGCCCGTGTCGAACAGCCTGCCGTGGAGGTCCCGGGACAACCCAAGCCTGCCGAGCCGGCCGAGCCGGCCGAAAAAAAAGAGGGTGGCCAGCAATCTGCTTGAGATTTTCGGGCAAGGGGCAGCAGGAAACGAGAAGAGCCGGGTATTCCCCGGCTCTTTTTCGTTTCCTGCTGCCCGTGCGGAGCGTCGATCCGCTGGCATGCCATGCCTGCGCGTGCCTGAACCGCTCCGGAACCGGGCCGTCGGCACAGCAGGGCCGTTATCGGTCGTTTACTTGACTTCCACCTTGATCTGCTTCGGCGTGGCGTCCTCCCTTTTGGGAAGCGTTATGGTAAGCACGCCGCGGTCGCAGGTCGCGCTGACCTTCTCCTGCTGGATCATGGCCGGCAGGCTGAAGCTGCGCTGAAAAGCCCCGAAGTACCGCTCGATGCGGTGATAGTTTTCCTTTTTCACTTCGCCCGAATGTCTGCGCTCACCCTTGAGCAACAGGGTATTGTCCTCGATGCGCACCTCGATATCCTTCTGGTCCACCTCCGGAAGCTCGGCCTTGATCACGATCGAATCGGCAGTCTCGTAAATATCGACTGCCGGCTGCCAGATGCCTTCCTTCAGATCCTCACTAGTCAATTCGTGATTCCAGGAGAGATTCAGAAGCCGGTTCATCTGCTCCTGCATGCCGCGCAGTTCCCTGAGAGGATTGTATTTGACGAGTGCCATGATCATGTTCCTCCTTGCGTCTTGAATGCCGGGGCCTGTCACCCCTCCAAAAGATAATGCCGAATGCCCGCCTGTCAAGGGGATTGTTCGTCCCCTTTCAACACACGCTGCTTCTGCAGACGCTTGTAATAGAAATTCTGTCCGTACAGCACCGCCGCCGGATTGTGGCCGGTTACGCGGTCCTTGACCACCAGCGTGGTGACCGGTGCCCGGGAATGCTTGTTGAACAGCATGTCATGGCCGACGCACAGGCCTACGATGATGTTCATATCGGTTTCCAGGCGGTTGCATATTTCGGCCTGAGCAATCGGGTTGCAGGCCGGTTCGAAGGTGCCGGGCCTGACCTTGTTGCTCTCCGCCAGCCCCAGTTCAAGCTTGTCGATGCTGCCGGCCTTGCAGCAGACGCTCAGCGGTTCCAGCCCTTGGGCCCGCAGGATCGCCGACAGCCGTTCCGTTTCCTCCAGCAGCCCGATGCAGGTGGCTATGCCGATCTTTTTGTACCCCATCAGCCCGGCAAAGGCGATGGTATCCTCCACCCTTGTCCAGCGGGCATTGACCGCATCGCTGCCCGGGACCGGCTGGTAGCAGAGTCCTTCCACCCTGGCCGCCACAAAGGCGATGCGGGCATCCTCGCTGTCGCCGCGGTATTCACTGACGGTTTCGTCCACGATATCCCGATAACTGCCCGAAGGGCAATTGCCGGGACGGGGAGGGGCGGCCTGGGGATCGTTGCTCCAGCAGTTGGTCGTGCCGCGCTGGTGCCAGACTGCGCTGCACTTGGAACAGGAAACCGGGGTTTCGTCGGACATGTTCGCCTCCTTGATAATGATTGCAAACTACCAATGTTACGAGTAATTTTCCGAAGGAGAGTGATGATAGAGAAACCTTCAACCGGTCAGGACCAGCAGCGCTGCCGGCGGCAAGGCCACCACGCCAAGGGCGAACAGCACATCCAGCCAGCAGCGGGCACCCAGCCGGACCAGGCGGATCAGGGCTACGGCCGGCACAAGCAGCCCTTTCGACAGCCAGCCCACCTCCGGATTCCTGACATCGTTCCACAGAGAGTGGGCATCCCCTTCGCTGGGAAATGCATGCAGCGCCAGGGAGAAGCTGCACCAGACGGTCAGCAGGATTGCCGCATCCTGGCCCGAGAAGGAGAGGTATCGGCCGATGAGGCTGGCGGCCAGGGCCAATGCCGCTGCCAGAAATGTGGAAACGTAAAAGGGGGCCATGGCCACCATGATGTGCAGGATCGCCGAGGAGGGGCGGGCATGCAGTACGTACCCCATGGGGTTGCCGAGGCGCAGGTAGCATACCCGCTCCACGGGGATACCGAGGCGTCGGCAGACCCACGCATGGGAAAACTCGTGGGCAATTACCCCCGGGAAGGTGGCATAGGAAAGGAGCAGGCGCAGCATGCCTGTCACCCTTCGGTTTCCCCCTGCGTTTCCAGGAGCGCCAGGAACTCATCCTCGCTCAGGACCGTGACATTCAACTCGCGGGCCTTGGTCAGCTTGCTGCCGGCATCCGCGCCGGCAACCACGTAATCGGTTTTCTTCGATACCGAACCCACGGCGTGCCCCCCTTGATTCTCCACCATCTGGCGGGCCTCGTCACGGGTAAACCGTGTCAGCGCCCCGGTAAAGACGAAGCTCTTGCCGGTAAAGCGCCCCCCGACCCGCTTGCGTTCCATGGCGGGAGTCACGCCGGCCTGCAGCATGCGGCGAATGATGTCGAGGTTGTTCCGGTTGTCGAAAAAGGTCCGGATGCTCTGGGCCACGGTCAGGCCGATGTCGCGGATGCTGGTGAGCTCCTCCAGGGTGGCCTCTTCGAGGTGTTCCAGGCTGCCGAAGGACTGCGCCAGGGTTTTGGCTGTCCGTTCTCCCACGTGGCGGATGCCGAGTGCATAGATGAAGCGCCCCAGCTCCTGGTGTTTGCTCCGCTCGATCGCATCCACCAGCTTGGTGGCCAGTTTGGTCCCCATGCGCTCGAAGCGCATGAAATCCTGCACCGTGAGCGTGTACAGGTCGGCCACGCTCTGCACGAGTCCCAGGGCCAGCAGCTGTTCGACGAACTTTTCCCCCAGACCTTCGATATCCATGGCATTGCGGGAAGCGAAATGCAGGATCGACTCGCGGATCTGGGGGGGGCAGGAGAGTCCCAGGCAGCGTACCGCCACCTCCTCCGCAATTCTCACGATGGCGGACCCGCATTCCGGGCAGCTCTCGGGCGGATCCAACTGCCGCTCCTGGCCGGTCCGTTTCTCAGTGAGCACCTTGACCACGGCTGGAATCACGTCGCCGGCCCGCTCGACCAGGACATGGTCTCCGATACGGATGTCCTTCAGGGCGATCTCGTCCCAGTTGTGCAGCGTGGCGCGGGAGACCGTCACGCCGGAAACCTCCACCGGCCTGAGCTGCGCCACCGGGGTGATCACGCCGGTCCTTCCCACCGACAACTGGATGTCCTCCAGCAGGGTGACGGCCTGGCGCGGCGGAAACTTGCAGGCCAGGGCCCAGCGTGGTGAGCGGCTCTTGACCCCCAACTCGCGCTGCAATTCGAAGCTGTCCACCTTGAGCACGGCGCCGTCGATTTCGTAGGGGAGCGATTCGCGCTGGGCCAGGATCTCGCGGTAGAAATCCACTGCCCCCTCAATGCCGGTTTCGCCGCGCACCAGGGGATTCACCGGCAAGCCCCAGCCGGAGATGGCACTGAAGAAGGCCTGCTGGGAATCGAATCCGGTCCCTTCGATCACGCCGGGACCATAGCAGAAGATGGAAAGCGGGCGCCGGGCCGTGATGCGCGGGTCCAGCTGTCGCAGCGATCCGGCGGCGGCGTTACGGGGATTGGCAAAGGGGGGCTCGCCGTTTTCCTCTTTCTCGCGGTTGATGCGCTGGAAGGCTTCCAGCGACAGGAACACCTCGCCCCGTACCTCCAGCAGGCGCGGAATGTTGTCACCGGTCAGGCGCAGGGGCAGGCTGCGGATCGTGCGGACATTCTCGGTCACCTCTTCGCCGGTGAAACCGTCTCCGCGGGTGGAGGCTGCCGTCAGCAGGCCGTCGGTGTAGACCAGTTCGACCGCCACCCCATCCATTTTGGGTTCGCAGAAGTAGCCGATAGGATGTCCGGGAGGGATGCCGAGCATCCGTTTGATGCGCAGGTCGAAGTCGGTGATGTCCGCTTCGGTGATGGCGTTTTCCAAAGAGAGCATGGGCAGGCGGTGGACCATGGCCGAGAATTTGGCCAGGGGCGCTCCGCCGACTCTCTGGGTTGGGGAATCCGGGGTGATCAGGTCGGGAAACTGCTTTTCCAGGTGCTGCAGTTCGCGGAAGAGTTCGTCGTATTCGGCATCGGTGATGACAGGGGCATCGAGCACGTAATACAGCCGGTTGTGGTGCTCCAGCAGGCGGCGCAACTCCTCGATCCTCTTCCGGGCATTTTCGCGGGGGTCCGCGGTATCAAGTAACGGCAGCTGCATCGGGTTCCTCATCGGATCTGATTGACATCAAAACAGACTACAGTATTATCGTCGTAATTTCAACGAACCGCTTTTGGAAAGTTAGATATGGATCAATCCCGGCTGGATGCCCTGCAGCACTGGTTCGACAGCTATGTCCAGGCCTTCTGCGACACCGATCCCGACGGCCTCAGGAATATCAGACTCAAGGTGGAACATACCCGCAGGGTATGCGGAATTATGGAGCTTCTTGCCGCGGGCGAGGGGCTGGCGCCTGAAGAGGCCCGTATCGCCGCTGCCGTGGCACTGCTGCACGATGTCGGGCGTTTCCCGCAGTACCGCCGCTGGCGCACGTTCCGGGACAGCGATTCCGATAATCACGCCCGCCTCTCGGTGGAGGTGATGCGCGAGGAGCGCCTGCTGGAAGGGTTACCGCAGGCCGAGGCGCTGCTGATCGAAGAGGCGGTGCGCTTTCACAACCTGCTGGAGCTGCCCCGCGGCTCGGAATCCGACACTCTTTTTGCCCGGCTCATTCGGGACGCAGACAAGCTTGATATCTGGCGGGTGTTCCTGGAGTTCTTTCAACAGCCCCCCAACCAGCGGGCCTCGGCCGCCGGCCTCGGCTTTGCGGATCTGCCCGAGGTTTCGCCGGCCTGTGTCGCTGCCCTGGCAGCCGGTCAGATCGTCCGTCTGGACACGGCCCGAACATTGAACGACTTCAAACTGCTGCAGATATCGTGGGCATTCGACCTCAATTTTACGACCTCGTTCCGGCTGCTGCAGGAGCGCGGATATCTCGAACAGCTGGCGGAAACGCTCCCCCCGGTCGAAGGGGTCCACGAGGCGGTGGCACGGGCGGTGGCCGAAGTGCACCTGAGAGTTGAGCCGGAGCTTGTCCGCAAAGACGGGAATCCTGAATGTCTTGACAGCCTTCACCAACGGCCCCATTATTAAATAATCCGAATGCGCGGCATCACGAGGCCGGCAGGTGCAGTGTGGCGGTAGCCGCACTTCGGAGCGGGGCACAGCCGAAGGTCGCCCATTCGCCCTGTGGTCGGGGATCCCCGATCCGGTCCGTCCTTCCCATCCTATTCAATTCCGGAGCAGACATGACTCAAAACGACTGCCGGATACCTGCCGATCGTCTCCGTTGGAGCTGCGATCCGGCTCTTTTCGATTTCGAAACCACCGCCGAACTGCCTGATCTGGATGACGCCATCGGTCAGAAACGTGCCTTGCGCTCGATCGAATTCGGCCTGGGCATGGAGGCTGCCGGTTTTAATCTCTATGTTGCGGGCGAAACCGGCACCAGCCGGAATTCCACCATTCGCAGCATCCTGCGCAGGCGCGCCAAAAACGAGCCGAAACCGCAGGACTGGGTCTACGTCAATAATTTCAAGGACAGCGACTCGGCCGTTTCGCTGTCGCTCCCTGCCGGCCGGGGCCGGGAACTGGCCGCCGACATGAAGGAGTTGGTGGAATCGGTCCGGGACGCCATTCCCAAGGCGCTGGAGAGCAAGGAGTACGAATTCCGCCGGTCCGAGATCCTGGAGAAGTATCAGCATGCCAACAGCGAGCTCTTCCAGGAGCTGGAAAAGGGCACCGAAGAGCATGGCTTCGCACTGCAGCGCACCGTATCCGGTCTGGTGATCGTGCCCCAGAAGGAGGGGCGCAACTATACCCAGGAAGAATACGATGCGCTGGCCGATGAGGAACGCGAGCGGCTGGAGCGGATCGGTAAGGAGCTGACCGAAAGGCTCAACGATGTGCTGCGCCAGGTGCGGGAAAGCGAGAAGGCTACCAAGGATGCCCTGCAGCAGGCTGACCGGGACCTGGGCATGTCCTGTCTCGGGCACAGCCTCGATCCCCTGCGGGAGAAATATGCCGGCCTGGAAAAGGTGCTGGCCTATCTGGAAGCGGTTCAGGAGGATATCCTGATCAACCTGGACGACTTCAAGCCCCAGGCACCCCAGCCGCAGATCCCGGGCATCAGGATCCCCCGCCAGGAACCGACCTTCGAGCGCTACGACGTCAACGTGCTGGTTGACAATGCAGATACCTGTGGCGCGCCGGTTGTGTTCGAAGCAAATCCCACGTACAATAACCTGTTCGGGCGCATCGAGCATGTCATGCAGTACGGCGGCGTGGCGGTGACCAATTTCACCATGATCCGGCCGGGCGCATTGCATCGGGCCAATGGCGGCTACTTGGTGATCGATGCCCGCGAGGTGCTGATCAACCCGTTCGTGTGGGATTCGCTCAAACGCTGCATCCGTACCGGCGAGATCAGGATTGAGGATGTGCTGGAGCAGTACCGTTTCATGACCATGGTCACGCTCAAGCCCGAACCGGTTCAGCTTCAGACCAAGATCATCATGATCGGGACCCCCTGGATCTATTACCTGTTGTTCTACCTGGACCCCGATTACCGCAAGTTTTTCAAGGTCAAGGCGGAATTCGACAGCCGCGTGCCACGCACCCCCGAAGTCATGCGCGATTACGCCCTGTTCGTCGCCACCCATTGCCGCAACGAAAATCTGTTGCACTTCGATCGCAGCGGCATCGCGCGACTTTTGGAGTTTACCGCCCGGATGGTGGAGGATCAGCACCGTCTCTCGGCCCAGTTCATGGAGATCGCCGACTTCATCCGAGAAGCAAGCTACTGGGCCCGCAAGGACGGCAAGTCACTGGTCAGCGGCGACGATGTGCAGCGGGCGGCCCGCGAGAAGCTGTACCGTGTGGACCGCATCGAGGAGCGCCTGCACGAGCTGTACGAGGAAGGCACGATCATGGTGGATACGGACGGCGCGGTGATCGGTCAGATCAACGGGCTGTCGGTGATCGGGCTGGGGGACCATACCTTCGGCCGGCCTTCGCGCATCACCGCCCGGGTCTACACCGGCCGGGCCGGCATGGTCAATATCGAGCGCGAAGCCAAGCTTTCCGGCCCGATCCACGATAAGGGGATGCTGATCCTGACCGGCTATCTGGGGGGCACCTTTGCCATTGATCAGCCCTTGTCCCTGTCTGCTTCGATCTGTTTCGAGCAGTCCTACGACGGCATCGAAGGAGACAGCGCCTCGTCCACGGAACTGTATGCCCTGCTGTCGGCCCTGGCCGGGGTCCCGATCAGCCAGTCCATCGCGGTGACCGGCAGCGTCAACCAGCGGGGAGTGATCCAGCCGATCGGAGGGGTCAACTATAAAATCGAAGGATTCTATGCAGTCTGCAAGTCCCAGGGGCTGACCGGCCGGCAGGGTGTCATGATTCCGAAGACCAATGAGCAGCACCTGATGCTGGGCGATGAGATCGTAGCGGCCATTGCGGCCGGCATGTTTCACATCTGGAGCGTCGAGAGCATCGAGCAGGGCATCGAGATACTGACCGGCATGGCCGCCGGCACAAGGGGCAGGAACCGGCGTTTCCCCAAAGGCACGCTGTACCGTCTGGTGGAGGAGCGTCTGAGTTCCATGGAGCTGAAGCTGAAGCAGTCCGACAGGTCCCGGCGTAAGCAGCGGAGCACGCCGCCAGTGCCTGCTGCAATTACACTACACGAGGAGAGTTAGCGGTATGGCAATCGAATGGAGAGAGTCTCTGGCCACCGGCAATGAGGAGATCGACGAGCAGCACAAGGAGCTTTTGCGGCATTTCGACCGCATGCTGACGGCATGCAAGGATGGCCAGGGGGCCAGCGAACTGCAGAAGCTGCTGAAGTTTCTGAACGACTATGTCGTCACCCATTTCAACTTCGAGGAGTCGCTCCAGCAGGTGCGGGGATATCCCGACTACGAAGCGCACCGCAGCGAACACCAGTCGTTCATTAAAAAGATCGGCGAGTTGGAGAGCGAAATCAGCACTCAGGGGGTTTCGGTCCATAATATCATCGAAACCAACAGCCTGCTGCTGAAGTGGCTCCTGAACCATATCACCGTTGTTGACAAGAAAATGGGCAGATTTCTGCAGGAAAGCGAACTCTGAAAGGGCTTCAGCCCGGCCCGGAGTATCAGTCGCAGTCCTCGCGCCACAGGCAGTCCGCCTGTCCGCAGCAGCCGGACTGGCCCGTTCCGAAACAGGTGTTGTTGCCTTCAGCCGCCTGAATGGACCGCACCAGGTCGGCCTTTTTCATCCTGCCTGCCTTGATGCCGTACTGCTTCGCTATTTCCTTGATTTCCTCTATTCTCATGCGTTGCCTCGTCGAGCGGTGGTTGATGGGACAGTGTGAAAAGTATACCGTCAATAGGGCGGGCTTCAACCGGAGGCGACAAAAAAAGGCAGACCCCAAAAGAGGGGCCTGCCTTTTTACTGACATGTCGCGCTTGATCGCTAAAGGCGGATGCCGGCAATCCTGAACAGCGCCTCGCGGTATTTTTCCGCGGTCTTTTCCACGATCTCGGCCGGCAGCGAGGGAGCCGGTGCGGTCTTGCCCCAGTCGAGCGTCTCAAGGTAGTCGCGTAGGAATTGCTTGTCGAAGCTGGGCTGAGGCCCTCCCGGTGCATACTGGTCCTTCGGCCAGAACCGGCTTGAATCGGGAGTCATGCACTCGTCGATGATGATCAGCTCTCCGTCGAACACCCCGAACTCGAACTTGGTGTCGGCGATGATGATCCCTTTCTGGGCAGCCAGTTCCCGGGCCCGGCTGTAGATGCGGATGGTGTAGTCGCGTGCCTGTTCGGCCAGTTCCCGGCCGCACAGCTCGGCCATCGTTTCGAACGAAATGTTCTCGTCGTGGGTTCCCAGCTCGGCTTTGGTGGAAGGGGTGAAGATCGGTTCCGCCAGGCGGTCCGATTCCTTCAGTCCGGCCGGCAGGGTGATGCCGCAGATGGCGCCGGTCGCCTTGTAGTCCTTCCAGCCCGACCCCGACACATACCCACGCACAATGCATTCGGCCGGCAGCGGCTTGGCTTTCTTCACCAGCATCGAACGACCCTTGAGCACCTCTGCATAGGGCTGGCATTCGGCCGGGAAGTCGGCCACATCGGTGGAGATGATGTGATTCTTGACGATATCCTCCATCTGGCGGAACCAGAAGGCGGATATCTGCGTCAGCACGAAACCCTTGTCCGGGATCGGCTCGTTCATGATCACGTCGAAGGCCGAAATCCTGTCGGAAGTGACCAACAGCAGGGTTTCTCCCAGGTCGTAGATGTCCCTCACCTTGCCGCGGGTCAAGAGCTTGAGGCCGGGAAAATCGGTCTGCATTACGGGTTGTGACATAGCAGGACTCCTTTGTTATATAGCTGTTTCACGAGCCGGAAGCGAGGTTTGTGGCTTTCCGGATTGCTTTTGGGGTCTATTTTTCGGCAACCAGCGTCTGGTTCAGCTCGATCTTCGTCTTGGCTCTCTGCTCCTTGATCCAGGTTGCCAGGGCCTCTTCCTGCTTTTTGGGCAGCATCGCCTTCTTGATCTGCTCCTTGGTCTTGTCGAAATCGGCACGCGGGGCCTCGGCCCGGCTCTTCAGGCGGACGGCATACCAGCGGTTACCCACTTTGAAGGGGGTGGCGGCGGCCGGGGCGGCAGTTGTCAGCTTGAAGGCCGCATCCATCAGGTCGGGCGAAGCGCCGATGACCGGAACATCGCCTTTGGCCGAGTAGCCGAACACGCCGGTGGTCGCGGTTTTGAGGGGAGTCTTTGCGGCAAGCTGTTTAGCAGCTTCTTCGGCCTTGGTTTTGGCCAGTTCGGCCGCCTTGGCCGCCTTGGCCTTCTGTTCCACCGCTGCCCGTATTTCGGCCAGCGGCGGTACTGCCGCTGGCTTGCGCTCCTTGGCCTTGATGATGTAGATGCCCTTCGGGGTTTCTACCGGCCCTCCCAGCTCGCCCTGTTTGAGCTCAAGGCCCTTTTTGACCACGGCAGCTTCGTTGGCCAGTGCTGCGGCAGGCGCAGTGGCGGAGAACAGGGGGGTGTCCTGAACCTTGAGATGCAACTGGCTGGCAATCTGGTTGAGATCCCCGGACTTGATGTTCTTGTAAAGGGTGTCGGCGGCCAGTTCAAAGGCCTGCTTGGAGGCCTTCTGCCTGAGCGCCTCGGCCCTGACCTTGTCCTTGACCTCCTGCAGCGGCAGAATGCCGTCCTTGCCCTGCCAGCGGTCGATGTTCTTCTGGTAGTAGGTCTGAATCTCATCGTCGCTGACGGTCAGCTTGGCTGCCTGGCTGGTCGGATCGAGCACGGCGTAGGAGAGTGCCACCTTTTCAGGGGTCTTGAATTCATCGGCATGCTTCTGCAGATAGTCGTTCAGGTCGGCCTCGGTCAGCTTCACCTCGCCGGCCACATCGGCGGGAGCATAGGCGACATACTCCAGATCGACCTTGTCGTGTTCCTTCCGGTACTGTGCCAGGGCCTCTTCATCGCTGACAACGGCCTTGTTCATGATTGCCTGGCGTGCCTTCTGGAGGGTCAGGTCATTTTTCTGGGCCGCCTCGAAATCTTTGGGGGTCATGCGGCTGCTTTTAAGGATCTGCTGGTACAGATCGAAACTGAAGGCGCCATCTTTCTGGAAGGTCGGCATGGCCGCGATAGAGCTGGCGACCTCGTCCTTGGTGACCTTTACTCCCAGGCTGCCGGCCTCCTTGAGGATCAGGCGGTTGTCGATCAGATTGTCCAGGGCCGCCTTTTTGAGCCCCAGCACTTTTTCCATCTCGCTGTTGAAGGCCTGGCCGTAGATCTGCTGGTAGATGTCCCTGATGCGCTGATAGGCCCCCTGGTATTCCTCAAGGCTGATCCTGCTGCCGTCCACCTTGGCGGCGTAGCCGAGCGACCTGCCGGCCCCGTCGCTGCCTTTGCCCCATACCAGGAACATCGTGCCGATGAATGAAAGGACGATCACGACAAAAACGCTCTTGATGACGATAGATTCCTTTTTCCTGCGCATGATGTCCAGCATGGGCGAGGTGCTCCTTGGTGAGTGGTTTTTGTCTTGATGAGCCGCCCCCGGGGGCAGCCCGCGAAAAGGGCAATATTACAACACGTCCCAATTGATTGCAAGCTGTTGTTTTCTCTGAATCCGCAGGGTCCGGGCGGTTCCGGAGCGGCTCCCGGGGGGATCCCAACCCGATTTACTTTCCGTGGCGACCTATGCTAGGCTACGGGCTCCACTAAACTGCTGCACGGAAAGAGGTTAACCCGATGGAAGTGAGTTTTTCCCGGCCGAACGAAGAGATCGACCGGTTGATCGACAGATTGTTCGAGCTGACAGGTGGTATCCATCATCCCAAGATCATTCGCGAGATGGTGCTTTCCTCGCTCAAGCTGGGGCAGGAGATTGACTACCTGGCCGATCTCAAGCTGGTCAACCGCACCTTGCGCGAGATGCGCTATACCGCCAAGGTTTTCGGGCCATACCGCCACAAGAAGAAGGTCACCATTTTCGGTTCGGCCCGCACTGCGCCGGATGAGGAGATGTACCAGAAGTGCGTCCGCTTCAGCCGGATGCTGGTGGAGAAAGGGTACATGATCATCACCGGCGGCGGCCCGGGCATCATGCAGGCCGGCAACGAGGGGGCCGGCTGCGAGGAGTCCTTTGCCGTCAATATCCGTCTTCCCTTCGAGCAGGCGCCTAATCCGGTCATGCTGCGCAATCCGCGCCTGATCACCTACAAGTACTTTTTCAACCGCAAGGTGGCCTTCGTCAAGGAGGCCGATGCCGTGGCCGTCTTCCCCGGTGGCTTCGGCACCCTGGATGAGGCCATGGAGGTCTTCACCCTGGTGCAGACCGGTAAGACCTCTCCAAAGCCGCTGATCCTGGTGGACGACCAGGAAGGCTACTGGGAGCGCTTCTTCGAGTTCGTCAAGCAGAGCCTGCTGGTGAAGGGCTTCATCTCCGGCGAGGATTTCTCGATCTTCACCATCACCAAGGACGAGCAGGAGGCGGCCGAAGTGATCGAGACCTTCTACCGGGTGTACCACTCGCTGCGCTTCATCGACCACCGCCTGGTCATCCGCTTGAACAAGGAGCTTTTGCCGGAACAGATCGTTACGCTGGAGGAGGAGTTTCCCGAACTGATAAGGGAAGGGGAGCGCATTTTCCCCTGCAACGCCTTTCCCGAAGAGATCGACGAACCGGATCTGGCGCACCTGCCGCGTCTCTCCCTGCATTTCGACCATCACCACTATGGCCTGCTGCTGGCCTTCATCCACCGCATCAACACCTTCTGAGCGCGAGTCCCGGGGCCGGCAAACCCCGGGACTCCTGCCGTTTTCCGGCCCCTCATACATTTTGACTTTGCCCCCCTGCTATGCTATAAATGCGCACTTTTTTCCCAGTTTGCCGGATGGTGCTCGCGGCGCTCGCGAGATGATCACGGCCCGAAATGCTTCGACATCGGCGGCGGCCTCGGCATACAATATAACTTTGAAGAGACGCCGCTACCTGCATCGCCTCGTTTCTGCAGCGTTTCCCGCTCGCACCGGTCTCCGGCGGCAGGAGGAACAGCCATGGGAGTACGGACCATCGCCGCGCTCGGCGCGGGGTTGCTGCTGATGCTGACGCCGGTGATAGTGACGGCAGCCCCCTTCGAGGAGGATCTGCTGATCCAGATCAACCAGTACCGGGTGGAAAACGGCCTTGCGCCCCTGGGCGCATCCCGGAACTATGACCGGCTGGCTGCCGAGCACAGCCAGGCCATGCGGCAGGCGAACCAGTTGAGCCATGACGGCTTCAAGCAGCGTTTTGCGCGGGCCCGCGCCACCTCCTGCGTCGAAAACGTCGGCTGGAACCACCAGACCCCGCTGTCCCAGTTCAACGGCTGGAAGGAGTCTCCCGGCCACAACAGGAACCTGCTGGCAGCCGGCCTGCTCCGGGCCGGGATCGGCAAGACAGGTCCCTACGTCACCTTTTTCGCCTGCAACTAGACCTTCACATACCAAACGCTTTGAAGGAGGTAGTACCATGTTCAAGGGAAGCATTGTCGCCATCGTGACGCCGTTCGCAAACGGGGGGGTGGACGAGGAGAAGCTGCGCCAGCTGGTCGAATTCCAGATCGAGAACGGCACCGATGCGATCGTCCCCTGCGGCACCACCGGCGAGTCCTCCACCCTAGATTACGAAGAGCACGATCGGGTGATCGAGATCGTGATCCAGCAGGTCAACAAGCGCGTGCCGGTCATTGCCGGTACCGGCTCCAATTCCACCCGCGAGGCGATCGAGATCACCCGGCACGCCAAGGAGTTGGGCGCGGACGGTTGTCTGCTGGTGACCCCCTATTACAACAAGCCCACCCAGGAGGGGCTTTATCGCCATTACAAGGCGGTGGCCGATGCGGTGGCCATCCCGCAGATCCTGTACAACGTTCCCGGCCGCACCGGCGTCAACATGCTGCCTGAAACGGTGGCCCGTCTGGCAGAGCATGCCAACATCGTCGCCATCAAGGAGGCCACCGGCTCGCTGCAGCAGGCTTCCGAGATCCTGGCCATGGCCGGCGACAAGATCGACGTGCTTTCCGGCGACGACTTCATTACCTTCCCCATGATGGCCTGCGGCGCCAAGGGGGTCATCTCGGTGCTGGCCAACATCATGCCCAAAACCGTGGGTGACCTGACCGACGCCTTCTTTGCCGGAGACATGGAAAAGGCCCGCGAACTGCACCTGCAGACCCTCAAGATCGGCAACGCCATGTTCATCGAGTCCAACCCGATCCCGGTCAAGACCGCCCTGGGGCTGATGGGCAAGTGCTCTGACGAGCTGCGCCTGCCGCTGTGTCCAATGGGCGAAGCCAACAAGGCCAAGCTCATTTCAATCATGAAAGAGTACAAGCTGATCTAAAACTGAAAGCTCACCACGGAGGACCCGGAGGTACACAGAGGAAATCGTTTTGGGCTCCAATAGACAGTTCTCCTGGTTTTTCCTCCGTGTCCTCTGCGGTAAATCGAATTTAAAGAGGTTCGCAATGGTAAAAATAGCCGTTTGCGGTGCTGCCGGCCGCATGGGACAACGCATCATCAATTCCGTGATAGAGGCCGAAGGGGCCGAGCTCTCCGGCGCTCTGGAGCGCCCCGGCCATCCCCTGGCCGGACAGGATGTGGGGCTGGTGGCCGGCTGCGGTCCGCTGGGGGTCAACATCTCCGACGACCTGAATGCCGTCATTGCCGGCTGCGACGTGATGATCGACTTCACCGCTCCCAAGGTGTCGCTCAAAAACCTGGAGGCCTGCGGCCTGCAGAAGAAGTCGATCGTGATCGGCTCCACCGGTTTCACCCCCGAGGAGCGGGCCCTGGCGGCGGAACTGGCCAAGGATATCCCGGTGGTGCTGGCTCCCAACATGTCGGTGGGGGTCAACGTCTGCTTCAAGATCCTCAAAGACATCGCCAAAACTTTGGGAGACGATTTCGACGTGGAGATCGTCGAGGCCCATCATCGGCTGAAAAAGGATGCCCCCTCCGGCACTGCCGTGCGGATGGGGGAAGTAGTGGCCGAGGCCCTGGGGCGCGACTACAACACGGTTGCCAACTGCCACCGCGAAGGGATCACCGGCGAGCGCACCAGGGAAGAGATCGGCATGCAGACCATTCGCGGCGGCGACATCATCGGCGAGCACACGGTTTACTTCATCGGCATGGGTGAGCGCATCGAACTCTCCCACCGCGCCATGACTCGCGACATGTTTTCCCGCGGTTCTGTCCGCGCCGCCAAATGGGTGGTGTCGCAGCAGCCCGGGCTGTACGATATGCAAGACGTGCTGGGACTGAAATAGGGAAAAATGCCAGCATTCAGATTCAGGAATACCACCCAAGCCAGGCCATGGACGAAACAAGCCCGATCATTACAATAGAACACTTCCACAAGACCTTTTCTCTCAACGGCGAAACGATCACGGTCCTTGACGATATCAATCTCGAGATCGGCAAAGGCGATATTTTCGGCATCATCGGCGAAAGCGGCGCAGGCAAAAGCACATTGGTGCGCTGCATGAACTATCTCGAAAAGCCGACCAGCGGCAGGATTATCGTAGACGGCCAGGACCTGTCGAAGCTTTCGGAAAAGCAGTTGCGGGACGCCAGGCGCGGTATCTGCATGATATTTCAGCAGTTCAATCTGTTGATGCAGCGGACGGCCGAAAAAAATATCCTCTTTCCTCTCGAAATCGCCGGGGTTGCCAAACAGGAGGCCAAGGCGCGGGCCAGAGAGCTGTTGGAGCTTGTGGGACTGTCGGACAAGGCGGACAATTACCCGTCGCAGCTCTCAGGCGGCCAGAAGCAGCGCGTGGCCATTGCCAGGGCGTTGGCCGTCAATCCCAAGGTGATCTTGTGCGACGAGGCCACGTCTGCCCTTGACCCCGCCACTACCCGCTCCATATTGGCTCTGCTGAAAGACATCAACAAGCGCCTGGGCATAACCATCGTCGTCGTGACCCATGAAATGAGCGTCATCGAAGAGATCTGCCAGCACGTCGCCATCATCGATAAGAGCAAAATCGCAGAGGTCGGCAAGGTACAGGAGATTTTCGCCCACCCCAAGACCCAGGCTGCACAGCGGCTTGTCTACCCCGATGCCAAGATGATGGAGCGCTTCATAGGAAAACGTTGCTGCCGCATCGTTTTCGACGGCAGTTCTTCCTATTCCCCCACGGTTGCCAGCATGATCCTGGAATGCAAGGCGCCGGTCAATATCATGTACGCCGACATGAAGGACATCGATGGCGTGGCCTTCGGGGAACTTGTCCTGCAACTGCCGGAGGACAGAACCCTGGCCAGCAAGGTTGTCGGTTATTTCCGTACCCACAATCTCTTTGTCGAGGAATTGGATGGATAGTGCTACTGTCGCAATGATAGCCAAGGGCCTGCTGGAAACACTCTATATGACGGTGTTTTCGACAAGTGCGGCATATCTCCTCGGCCTGCCGCTGGGCATAATCCTGGTCGTTTCGGCAGAAGGAAGCATTCTGCCCCGTCCCGTCCTGAACAAGATCCTGAATATACTGGTAAATTTGACCAGATCCGTTCCCTTTCTGATTTTGCTGATCGCGGTGCTGCCGATAACCAGATTCATAACCGGGACGACCATCGGTTCGACAGCCACCGTGGTTCCGCTGATAATTGCGGCTGCTCCGTTCGTGGCCAGGCTGGTGGAATCGTCCATAAAAGAGGTGGATAAGGGCATTATCGAGGCGGCCTTATCCATGGGCGCAACCCCTTTCGAGATCATTACCAAGGTGATGATACCCGAAGCGAAACCGTCGCTGATACTGGGGGGCGCCATCGCCACGACAACGATTCTCGGCTATTCCGCCATGGCAGGTATTGTCGGTGGAGGAGGACTTGGGGACATTGCCATACGGTACGGATATTACCGCTATCAGAACGACATCATGATCGCCACGGTCGTCTTGCTGATCGTGGTCGTGCAGATTTTTCAGGACATGGGGATGAAAATTTCCCGGAAGCAGGATAGAAGAAGATAAAAAGGAGACAAACAGGTGACAAAAGTAGCGACGGTAGTGTTGATTTCTTTGATGTCGTTCGTAGTTTTGACCGGATGCAAGCAGAAGAGCGCCGGGAAGATAGTGGTCGGAGCCTCTCCGGCACCGCATGCCGAAATTCTCGGCGTGGCCGGCAAGGCGCTTAAGGAAAAAGGATACCAGCTGGAAATAAAAGAGTTTACCGATTATGTCCAGCCCAATCTGGCGCTGCAGAACAAGGAGCTGGATGCCAACTATTTCCAGCATAAGCCCTATCTGGACGACTTCAACAAAAACAACAAGACCAGCCTCGCATCGGCTGCAGCGATCCACTATGAGCCGCTGGGCATCTACCCCGGTAAAACAAAAGCACTGGCTGACATGAAGGATGGGGCGGTCATTGCCGTGCCGAACGACACGACGAACGAGGCCCGCGCCCTGCTGCTGCTGGAAACCCTGAAACTGATCAAGCTGAAGCCCGATGCGGGCCTCAAGGCCACGGCAGCAGATATCGTCGAGAATCCGAAGCATATCCAGATAAAGGAACTGGAAGCAGCGCAGCTTACCCGTTCGTTGCCTGATGTCGATTTTGCGGTAATCAACGGCAACTACGCCCTGCTGGCCAACCTGAGCGTTGCCGCCAATGCCCTGGCAAAGGAAGAAAAAGAATCCCTGGCCGCATCCACCTTTGCCAACATCATCGCTGTGCGGACCGGCGATGAAAACCGCCCTGAGATCAAAGCGCTGATTGAAGCCTTGAAGAGCGATGCGGTTAAGAAGTTTATCGAAGACAAATACAAAGGCTCCGTAATACCGGTTTTCTGACATTCGGCGCGCAACACGGTCTACTTCCATCGGCAGGGACGTTGTCCTCGGGCAACGTCCCCTACCTCGATCGAGAAATGTACCAGGGCATGAATAGCATCGTTCCACTCAGGCGACACAGCATCACCTTCAGGATGACAATGGCTGTCTGCGCCTTTGTCATCCTGCTTTTGTCGCTTCTGGCGATGCTCTTCATGCTCTACTTCAAGCGGGAACTCAAGCAGACCATTTCCACCCAGCAGATGACTCTGATGCGGCTGGTTGCCCAGGATGTGGACGACAAGCTGATCAACACCCAACAGGCCATTGTGGCCGCTGCCGCACGGATCAACACCCCCCTGACACCGGATGCGGATTTCAAACGCCTGCAGGGCATCGAGACCCTGTTCGACAACGGGCTGTACCTCCTTTCCCCCCAGGGGCGTGTTCTGGCCCAGTCCGTGGGCAGGTTCGACCTGCTCGGCAGGGATCTCTCCTTCCGGGAGTACTTCAGGCGGACCCTCGAGACCGGCAAGCCGGTGATCTCGTCTCCCTTTCTGCCGGTGGTGGCCCCCAATGTGCCGGTAGTGGCCTTTACCGCTCCGGTGCGTGACAAAAGCGGCAGGCTGGTGGCAGTGCTGAGCGGCGGGGTGAGCCTTCTGCGCCCCAATTTCCTCGGTGAACTGGCAACCACCCGCATCGGAACCAGCGGCTACCTTTTCCTCTTTTCCCCCGAGCGCTTCGTGATCATGCACCCGGACCAGACACGGATCATGGCGGACAAGGTGCCCCCCGGCGCCAACAAGCTGCTGGACCGGGCGTTGAAGGGGTTTGAGGGAGGGGAAGAGAATGTCAACTCCCGCGGCATGCATGCTCTGTCGTTTTTCAAGAAACTGAAGACGACCGACTGGGTGCTGGGGGCCAACATCCCGCTCTCCGAGGTCTACCAGCCGATCTACCGTGCCGAGAAATACTGCATCGGGGCGGTCCTGACCAGCGCCCTGCTGAGCATTCTGGTGATCCGCCTGATGATGGGCAGCTTTACCGAGGCCTTGGTGCAGTTTGCCCGGCACGTGAAGGAGATCTCTCTCAAGAATGGCGCGGACCGGCTTTTCCGGCTGGACAGCCGCGACGAGATCGGGTTGCTGGCCAAGACCTTCAACAGCATGATCCAGGAGTACGACAGGAAGAGTGAACAGCTCCTGCATTTCAGCACCCATGACGCCCTTTCGGGGCTTTACAACCGCGGTTTTTTCGATGCAGAAGTGAAGCGGCTCTCCGCGGGGCGCATGGCGCCGGTGTCGGTGGTGCTGGCTGATATCGACGATCTCAAGATGTTCAACGACACCCACGGTCATTCCGTGGGGGACAAACTGATCAAGGCCACCGCCTGGATACTGCTGGAAGCCTTTCGGGCCGAGGATGTGGTGGCCCGCATCGGCGGCGACGAATTCGCGGTGCTCCTGCCGGGACTGGATGCCGCCCAGGCGGAGATCGCCATGAAGCGAGTCAGGAGCATTGCCGACCGCTGCGACTCCCAGGAGCAGGACTTTCCCATCTCCATCTCGCTCGGCTGCTCCACCGCCGAAAACCCGGACGACCTGGAAGCGACCATCCGGCATGCGGACCAGCAGATGTACCTGGACAAGGTCAGCCGCAAGATGACCGAAAAGGAAGCACAGCTTTAGCTGTTTCGAATACCACTACGACCATTCAAGGAGGATTCACCGCACCATGGCAAAGATCAACGACAACTACCTGAAACTGAAAGCAGGCTACCTCTTTCCCGAAATCGGCCGCCGCGTGCGCGCCTTTGCCGAGGCCAACCCCAGCGCCAAGGTGATCCGCCTGGGCATCGGCGACGTGACCCGCCCCCTGGCTCCGGCCGTGCTGAAGGCCTTCCACGCCGCCGTGGACGACCTGGCCACCACCGACAAATTTGCCGGCTACGGCCCGGAGCAGGGCTATGACTGGCTGATCAACGCCATTATCGAGAAGTCCTACAAGCCGCTGGGTGTGGATCTCAAGACCGAGGAGATGTTCATCTCCGACGGCTCCAAGTGCGACTGCGCCAACATCCTGGACATTTTTGCCATGGACAACGTGGTGGCCATCGGCGACCCGGTCTACCCGGTCTACAACGACACCAACGTGATGATCGGCCGCACCGGCGAGGCGGACGAGAAGGGCTACTACCAGAACATCGTCTACCTGCCCTGCAATGAGGCCAACGGCTTTATCCCGTCGCTGCCCACGCAGAAGGTGGACATCATCTACCTCTGCTTCCCCAACAACCCCACTGGCACCGTGGCTTCCAAAGCCGAGCTGAAGAAGTGGGTCGACTACGCCCTGGCCAACGACGCCGTGATCTTCTTCGATGCCGCCTACGAGGCCTTCATCACCAACCCGGAAATCCCGCATTCGATCTACGAGATCGAAGGGGCCAAGAAGTGCGCCATCGAGTTCCGCTCCTTCTCCAAGACCGCCGGCTTCACCGGCGTGCGCTGCGGCTTGGTGGTCGTACCGGAAGAGGTGATGGGCACCACCAGTACGGGCGAGCGCTACAGCTTCAATAAGCTCTGGTTGCGCCGCACCACCACCAAGTTCAACGGCGCCTCTTACCCGGTCCAGCGCGCTGCCGCTGCCGTGTACTCGGAGGAGGGGTGGAAGGAAACCAGGGAGATCATCGACTACTACATGGAGAACGCCCGCATTATTCGCGAAGGCTTGAAGGAAGCCGGTCTGACGGTCTACGGCGGCGTTGACGCCCCCTACATCTGGCTCAAGACGCCGGGGGGCATGAGCTCCTGGGACTTCTTCGACAAGCTCCTGACCGAATGCAACGTGGTCGGCACCCCCGGTAGCGGCTTCGGCCCCAGCGGGGAAGGGTTCTTCCGCTTGTCGGCCTTCGGGCATCGCGAGAATGTGATAGAGGCTGTCGAGAGGATCAAGAAAAACCTCAAGTAAACACTAAGGGCGCCCGTGAGGGCGCCCTTTTTCGTGCCGGAAATTTGTATTGTATTTACACAATTGTATGTACATAATGTGGGTATGCCACGATCTTCGAGTGGGATGAGAACAAGAACCGAAGCAACAGGGCAAAGCACGGAATCGACTTTGAATCGGCAATCACGGTTTTTGACGATCCGTTGATGCAGAGTCGGGTTGACGCAGATGGTCGATGGCAGTCCATAGGATATTCCGAGGGCCGCATACTGTTGCTGTTTGTGGCGCACACCTACCATGAAGCAGACGAAGTCGTTGTCAGGATCATATCCGCGAGAAGGGCCAGCAGGCAGGAAAGGGAGCACTATGAAAAAGGGAGTTTCTGAAAATATTGTCAGGGTCAAAGGTATCCCAAAATTGACGGAGGCACAGTGTGAAAACCTGAAGAGGCTCGCCGAGCGCCCGGACGATGAAATTGATTATTCAGACATTCCGGAAATCACCGACTTCAGCGGTTTTGAGGTGGGCAAGTTCTACCGCCCTGTCAAGGAGTCGGTTACTGTCAGGCTGGATGCGGATGTTGTCAGCTGGCTCAAGCGTGGTGGCAAGGGGTATCAAACGCGGCTCAACGCCATCCTTCGGCGGGAGATGGAAAAAAATCGCAAGGCGGCGTGAGCAAATAATTAAACTCCACCGGAATTATTTATGTTTGCAGCGCTACCCGGTCATGTTATTTTTATAGCTAGACAGTCTAGCTAGATGGGGGTCGCCCATGAAAACAAATAAAAAGGACCGTTCGTCGCATGACCGGGAATGGCAGCTCCAGGAAGCTAAAAATCGTCTGAGCCAGGTGGTCGATCAGGCGCTACATGATGGTCCGCAGACAATTACCTTGCGGGGCAAACCGGCAGCCGTTCTGCTTTCTTTTGATGAGTACCGCAACCTGACCAGGCCGCACACGGGCCTGTCGCAATTCTTCCGCCAATCCCCTTTGCACGATGTAGAGCTGGATGTCAGCCGCAGCGCCGACCTCTCCAGGGAGGTTGAGCTGTGAAATATCTGCTCGATACCTGTCTGATTTCAGAACTGGTAAAAAAAGAGCCAAACCCGTCGGTAGTCAGGTGGCTGGACGAGCAGGACGAACAAAAGCTCTTTCTGAGTGTGCTGAACGTGGGGGAGTTGCAGAAGGGTATCAGCAAACTTCCGAACGGTGCCAAGAAGGATGAGCTGCAGGCATGGGTCACGCTCGACTTGGTGGAGCGTTTTACCGGGCGGATCCTGGACCTCGACCTGGCGACAGCGCTATGCTGGGGACGACAGCAGGGGGAAGCGGAACGAAACGGCGAAAAGCTGCCGGTCATGGACGCACTGATTGCTGCCACGGCTGCAGCCCATGGCCTGGTGGTGGTGACGCGCAATGTCAGTGATATGGAACGTTGCGGTGCACGCGTGTGGAATCCGTGGGAGTAATGATACAGCCTTGATTTAAACTACCTATGCGCAGGTAATTCATGTCCCAATTCTGCTATTTCCCCACACCGCATTTCAGCGGCAAGCTGCACAAGATCGAAAAGCACGATCCGCCCGGGCATGACCGGATTCTCGAGGTCATCGGCCGGCTTCTGGACAACCCGTCCGATGCCGACGGCTGGATGCACGGTGAATACCATGGCCGGCTGAAGAAGTACGTCGGCCGCCGTGATTACCGACTGATTTATCACTGGTGCTCGCTGTGCCGCAAGGAAGGGCGGAAGCTGGTCAACGCCTGCGGCTTCTGCGACCAAGTGGCGGACAACAGCGTCATCTTCTTTGACGTGTATCACAAGAACGAGGCCAACCGGCTCTGACCCTCCATATGCCCCTCCTCTCAACTATCTACCAAGCGAAGACCCCATTGACCGACATCAGCTGCTCCGAAACCTGCCAGGAGAAAACGCTGGAGACGGCGATCAGGGTGCTGGCATGACCATGCTCCCCTGGCAGCCCGGCACGACCCCGCTGATGCTGGCACCGATGCAGGGCCTTACCAACCGCGCCCTGCGCGGCTATTTCATCGAACAGGTCCGGCCCGACGTCATCTTTACCGAGTTCATGCGGGTCAAGGCTGGGGCGGTAAGTCCGCTCCTGCCGGCAGATGTGCGGGACATCTCCCCGGAGCAGGATGGCGTGCCGCTGGTGGTGCAACTGGTGGGGCATGGCCGGGATCTGCTGGTCGCGGCGGCCCGCACCGCGCAGGAGGCCGGCGCCCGCCATATCAACCTCAACATGGGGTGCCCCTATGGCCGCATGGGTGGCGGCCTGACCGGCGGGGGCATGCTGCGCTCCCCCGACGACCTAGCGGAGATCATCCCCGCCCTGCGGGAGGCGATCCGCGGTTCATTCTCCGTTAAGATCCGTTCGGGCTACGACGATCCTGATCAGATCCTGTCGCTGCTGCCGCTGTTCGAGGCGAGTGGCGTGGACTTCCTGGTGCTGCATCCCCGCACCGTGGTGCAGAAGTATGACGCACAGGCCGATCATCGGGTGACCGCACGGGTGGTGAGGGAGACGCGGCTGCCGGTGATTGCCAACGGCGATATTCTCACCACTGCCGATGGCAAACGGGTGCTGGCGGAGACCGGCGTCGCCGGTTTGATGCTGGGGCGGGGAGCGATTACCGATCCGCTGCTGTTTCGACGCCTGCGAGGTGAGGCGAGCCCCGAGCCCGGCCTGGACGAACGGAGCACGGAGCTTGACCGCTATTTGCGGGAGATGCTGAGCCGTTATGGCCAGCTGTTTTGTGGCGATATACAGGTGCTGAATAAAATCAAGGAAATCATCGCCTACTTGGATAATCCGGAACTGGCAAAGCCGCTCAAGGAGTTGAGGCGGGCTAAAACCTTGCGGGCATTCGAAGCGGCCCTGGACGGGTTGTGCTGAAAAGCGGACCGGAGAAATAGCCGGGGAAACCCCATTCGTCAGATCAAAGGCGACCAATCGGCCGCCTTTGTTGTTCCCGCAACAGCCAACGGGCTGAATCCGTTGGCCTTTCAGGTTCTGTCAGAAAGCCCGCCCTGGATCGGGAACTGGAGGGGGAGGATCCGCACGATCCTCTTCCCCGCTTCCTTTTTCCGTCAGACTGTCAATCCTCTCCCCAGAGACACCCGCGATAAGCAGATCTTCAACGTCGGCCGCACCCATCCGATACATCCTGCAGAGAATGACCCGCAGGTATTCCTGCCACCCCTGGCCCAGCCTCGAAAACGGATCGGGGCGCCAGTCTTTCGGGCGGGCGATTATGGATGCCAGGAAGGCCGACTCTCGCGGTGATAGCTGTTGGGGGCTTTTGCCGAAATAGTACCGTGCAGCCGGGCCTATGCCGTAAATGCCGTTCCCCCACTCGATAATATTCAGGTAGATCTCCAGTATCCGCCGCTTGTCGAGGCTCTGCTCGATGGCGACGGTGATCAGCGCCTCCTCCAGTTTCCGACTTAACGTCCTTTCAGGCGACAGGAAAAGATTCTTTGCCAGTTGCATCGAGATGGTGCTGGCCCCCCGCACCACCTTGCCAGCTTTCAGGTTTTCGATCAACGAGTCCCTGATGCCTGTTTTGCTGAACCCCCTGTGCGAGAAGAAACCGAGATCCTCTGCCACCATCACTGCACTTATGAGCGAAAAGGGTATTTTTCGGTAGGGTGTGAAATCGGGGTTGTCCGGGCTGAGCAGTACCGAGATGTCCTTCTCCGGATCCATCTTTACCTTGTGGAGAAAAGGGCCCTTGAGACGATTGATATCCATCTTCCGTCCCAGGTCCAGGATCTCCACCGAATCCGTGTGGCCAGTGTAGCTGTAATCCAGGCTGTCGGGGTTCTCCATTTCCAAATGCAAACTGAACGTCCCGGTCATGCTGCCGGAGAGCCTGATATCGGGCAGGCTGGGATGAAGTGACGGGGGTAATGCGGAGATCGCGCCGTCATAGGCGAAACCGGAAAAGTTCATTTTCAGATCTATGACTGGCTTTTCCCAGCCCTTCACATCCCCCTGAATGGTGGCAGTTTCACCTGCCAGGCTGATCTTTGCGATCATGTTTTCAATTCCGGAACGGTTAAGAACGGCCTGCAGGGCAAAGGGCAGACTGAAGCTCTCTAACGTTCTGGAAGATATCACCCGGCTGCAGAGACCTTGTGTCGTTAGCCTGCCGTTCCCTTGGACGGCGAAGTTCTGATCGTCACTTGTGGTCGCTCCCAAGATGCCGTTTAGCGTCAGGTTTGCAAAGGGGAGAGGGAACGACGACACCGGCGCAAGGAGAGCCATCGAGAAGTTCTCCGCCTGTAGTGCGTACCGTTTGGCGGCTCCTTTTGCGAGCGCTATTCTGGCCGACTCGTTGATACCGGCCAGCTTCAGGTTTACGATATTTTCGATGGGATCGAGATCGGCTTCCACGCTCCTGTAGAAGCGGCTTGCTTCTCCTTTCCCGGTTTTGACCAGGATGGTGACGTTCGTGAAAATCAAATGACGAGGTGAAGCTTCACCCCCCTGTGCGGAACTGCCGGTTCTCCGTGGACTTGCCAGCCGGGGCAATTCCCACTCTCCGCGTTCATTCCGGATGAGGGTCAGCTTGATCTGATCGCCGACCAGTGTATCGAAAAGTTCACTTGGTTTTCCATTCTTCCGCAGGTATCGGAACAGGTTGACCTGGGTACGCAACTCCTTTGCCTGGAACAGCGGTACTCCGGAGGTCGAGCAGATGGTGACGTCGGATGCCTTGATGCCGCACGGGAGGCAGGGAGCAACAGATGCCACGAGGCATCTCATGCTGGTGAGGGACTCGGCGAGCAGGGAAAGCTTGTTTTTCAGATCGCTGAAGGCAGCACAGGCAGCCAGGGCACCTGCAAGCAGTACAATGACAATGCATGCCAGAATCGATTGAAGAGTGGAGCAGGCATTTTTTCCCAGAAGTCCCATGGAAAATCCGGCTGATAGACTTGTAATAATCGAAAGTTTACCTCCCCTCAGGGAAGAAGCAATGGCCCCATCTTCTGGTCAGACTTCCTGGGATACTTTCACATTTTTATTGCGGCTTCAATCGGCTGTGGTTGATTTTCGCCCTTCATCTGAGTGAAGGGTGGAAAAGCAACGAAGTTTGAAGTCAGGAGACGTTCATGACGCATATGCCGATCATCGGGTGACCGCACGGGTGGTGCGGGAGACGCGGCTACCGGTGATTGCCAACGGCGATATCCGGCAGGCTGGTGCTGGCGGAGACCAGTGCCGCCGGTCTGATGCTGGGACGGGGGGCGATTACCGATCCGCTGCTGTTCCGGCGTTCGCGTGGTGAGGCGAACCCTGAGCCGGGCCCGACGGAGCGGTGGGCGGAGCTTGGTTGCTATCTGCGGGAGATGGCGACGCGCTATGGTCGGGTGTTCTGTGGCGACACGCAGGTGCTCAAGGAAATTGCCTACCTGGATGACCCGGAGCGGGCGAAACCGCTTAAGGCTCTGAAACGGGCCAAAAGTCTGTGGGAGTTTGAAGCCGCGCTGAATGTGCTTGGCTGTGCAGCGAAAGTCATTAGTGAAGTGGCGTTGGAGATTGAGACCAAGAGAATGAGCTGATTAAAGGCAATTGACTTTTGAGCCGGTTTCTCATACGGTGGCGACGGTCGCCAGTCTGTCTTCTTTTCCCTTCGCAACATTTTTACATGCGGTGTTGTTGACACCCCCGGCAGCGGCTTTGATCCCAGCAGGGGAAGCTTCTTTCAGCTGTCGGTCTTCGGCAATCGCGAGAATGTAATTGAGGCAGTGGAGAGGATAAAGAATAAATTTGCAGGTAGATGGAATGGATAAGGGCGCCCGCTACGGCGCCCTTATTCGTTATTTGATGTTTAGGGGGGGCTCATGTACAGCCTGATTTCGTTCGCCACTCAGTGGGGCAGCAAGTATGGAGGGATAAATAGCTTCAATACTGATTTTCTTAATGCCTTCGGAGTTGCTTATTCTCGAAGGGTTCAAGTTGTTTGCATAGTTATGAGTGCTACAGATGAAGAGATGGCTGAAGCATGGAAATGTAAAGTGAAACTAGTTCCCTTACCTTACAAGGCTGCAAGTAACGAGTTAGGTGCTGAAGAGGCCACTATCGCTATTAATAGTTTGGAAAAAAATGGAATTACCTTTAAGGAAGAAAACACCATATGGCTCGGGCATGATCGAATAACCGGTGCGGCTGCAATAACAGCTGCTAAATCTACAGGAAGCCGTTCTGCCATTATCCATCACATGAGCTATAACCACTATGAAGCTTTTGCCGAAAATTCCCAGAGTGCCTACGAAAAAGTTCAAGTACAAAGGGCGTTGTTACGCCAGGCTGATGTGGTGCTGGCAGTGGGTCCTTTACTGCGAGATGCCGCCAGTGACCGCTTAGATACGGGAAAATCTGTTCACATGCTAATCCCTGGTTTGGCGGAAATTAAAGTCCGTCAGGCTCCAAAGTTTTTTACTGCATTTATGAGTGGTCGCCTAAGTCATGATTCCGCACGCATTAAACAAGGACATCTTAGTATTGCAGCATTTGCACAAGCCCATAATGAAGCTCGAAACAACAGTATGCCGGAGGCCTTGTGCAATGAGCCGAAACTAGTATTACGTGGTGTCGATTTCGAATCTGAGCGAAAAGCAGCACCTGAATCAAACGTTGAAACTGAGTTGCGAAAGTTTGCTGAAGAGTATGCAAAATGTGTGATCAATTTGCACGCGCTTCCGTTCACCCAAGACAGGGAAACACTGTATGAAGATTTGAGTGCCGCAAGCGTTGCTCTAATGCCTTCCTGGCATGAAGGGTTTGGATTAGTGGCATGGGAGGCGATTGCTGCAGGGGTTCCATTGATAATCAGCAAGAAAAGTGGCGTATATCAATTATTGAAAGAAGAACATCCTGCAGGACCTGGTTGCGTTTATCCAATTGACGTACGTGGTTCTGTTGAAGAACCATTTTTTCATCAGAATGACGTGTGCGATGTCGTTGAAGCTCTGAAAGATATTGCAAAAAATCCAAGTGATGCTCGTCGTAAGGCAGGTGCGTTGCGTAATATGCTTGGAGTCTATTCCTGGACATCCTGTGTCGGGCAAGCAACGAAGGCTTTTGATTGGCCTTTGCATCAAGGCAGCATCCACAAAGCTGTACCCCCTTGCATCCCTCTTACTCCGGAGCTTGATTCACATGAGAAAGCATATTCTCCTTCTGTTACGCCCTTGCACATCCCATCAAAACAGTGGAAGCTCGGCATTGGTTTGACGGATAGCATGTTATTACGCGCCGAAGAGGAGGTCGTGTGTTTTGATCCGGCCCGTCAACCGGAGGTCGACCTACTGAATGCATGGCTCGACACCCCCGAATGGGCGCAAGCGATAAGGCTTATCGCAGCCCCTGGAGGTGCAGGTAAAACGAGGCTGGCACTAGAACTTTGCCGGCAACGTCTCTCTGTAGGCTGGGTGGCGGGATTTCTTGATACCACTTTAGACATCCCCTCGATATGGCAGACTCTTAAAAACTGTCACAAGTCACTCCTAATAGTCATTGATTATGCTGAAACTCGCCAAACAGCCTTGCTCGCTCTCATTAGAGCCATGCTCAAGGCACCTAATGATCATTCTGTTCGACTACTTTTACTTGCAAGGGCTGGTGGTGAATGGTGGGATAATCTTCCGAGCAAGGATTCAGTTTGTGAAAACCTGCTGAGCAGCTATGCAACAAGTCTTTTTAACCTCCCTGCGCTACACTCTGATATGCAAGGTCGTAAACACGCCTATCAGCGGGCGTTGCAGAGCTTTGCTGAAGCACTCAATGTCACTGCTCCGGATATATCACCAGATCTATCGTTCGATTATTTTGAGCGGCCACTCTACGTTCAAATGGCTGCTTTACTGGCGCTCCATGGAGAGCGACCGATCACTGCTGAGGGTCTGACTAGGGCACTGTTGCATCATGAACGACGTTACTGGCGGGGGTTGTTCAACACTTTTGGTTGGGCTGAGCCAGAGAGTCTTGCCCAGCAGTTGCTGGCTCTTGCAACTCTGGCCGGCGGCTTCGCGACCCCTAAAGAAGCCGGCAGCTATTGGTCTGCGGCAGGGCTGAGCGTACTCAGCGGCTCTGACTTCAATACTTTATTTAGCACATTGGCTCCGCTTTATCCCGGTAAACAGGGATTACAGGCCTTTCGGCCAGATATACTCGGTGAAGCGCTGGTTGCCCAAACCCTGCTGCAGCCCGAATGCGGGAACTTATTGAATGCGGTGCTTGCCAGAACTGCAAGCCAAACCATTCGTCGTCATGCATTGACCGTTTTGGCTCGTTTATCAGGCAGTCGTATCGAACTATATGAAACGCTCATTACTGTTTTGACGAGTCATTATGCCGATTGTTGTCAAGACCTTGTTGCAGTAGCTGTCGAAACGCCAAGTGACTTGCCGATACTTGCTGAGGTGGCATATCTTCGGTTGGCACCCGCAGCAAGAAGTCAGGTTACTGGAATGCTTACGTCAGTTGTTGCACGGGAATCGGTGCAACTTGCCGGATTGAGTTGCGTCATGGCTGAATTTATGGCGGAAAAAGCCAGACAAAAATTGGAGAAGAAACCAAATCATCTTGCTTTCTTGGCTGAGTACTCCAGTGCCTTAGGAAATTATTCTTTATCCTTGTCAATTGCGGGACGAAATGAAAGCGCGTTAGCTCACTCCTTGCGGGCACTTAAGTTGTTTGAACAGTTGTTCACCAGCGACAAAAAAAAATACGAAGCTGGCTATGCGAAGTCGCTCAGCAATCATGCATCTGACTTGAGCGATGCTGGCAAGAACGAAGAGGCTCTTGAGTATGCGCAACAGGCCTTGGCAATTCGCCAGCGTCTGGCACAGAAAAATCCTGATCGTTATGAGCCCGATCTTGCCACGTCGTTTAACAACTATGCGGCTCACTTGAGCAATGCCGGCAAGAACGAAGAGGCCCTCGAGTATGCGCAACAGGCCTTGACAATCTACCAACGGCTGGCGCAGAAAAATCCTGATCGTTACGAGCCCGATCTCGCCTCGTCGCTTAACAACTATGCGACACACTTGAGCGATGCCGGCAAGAACGAAGAGGCCCTTGAGTATGCGCAACAGTCTTTGACAATCCGCCAGCATCTGGCGCAGAAAAATCCTGATCGTTATGAGCCCGATCTCGCCTCGTCGCTTAACAACTATGCGACACACTTGAGCGATGCCGGCAAGAACGCAGAGGCCCTTGAATATGCGCAACAGTCTTTGACAATCCGCCAGCGTCTAGCGCAGAAGAATCCTGATCGCTATGATCCTGATTTGGCGATGTCGCTTAACAACTATGCGGCTGACTTGGGCAATGCCGGCAAGAGCGAGGAGGGTCTTGTGTGTGTGCAACAGGCTTTGGCAATTAACCAGCGTCTAGCGCAGAAGAATCCAGATCGTTACGATCCTGATTTGGCGACGTCGCTTAATAACTATACAGCTCACTTGGGCGATGCCGGTAAGAGCGAAGAGGCTATTGTGTATGCGCAACAGGCCTTGGCAATTAACCAGCGCCTGGCGCAGAAGAATCCTGATCGCTATGATCCTGATTTGGCGATGTCGCTTAACAGATATGCGACTCACTTGAGCGATGCCGGCAAGGACGAGGAGGCCCTTTTGTATGTACGGCAGGCCTTGGCAATTCGCCAGCGTCTGGCTGAGAAGAGCCTGAAGCGTTTTGCAGACGACTTGTATTGCACCGTCTGTTATGAAAGCTTCCTCAGCTGGCTATCAAATTACCCTGGAAAAATCATCGAACTGACACAGTTATTATTATCGGTCCCTTCTCATCGCCGTCTACTGTTGGAGCTTTATGCTGCATTTGTATATGGGTGCTGGTCAGAAGATCAGGAATCGCGCTCAGAAGCCTTTGCAAAAGTCATTTCCAACTGGAGCAACTTAACGACGGTAGCGAAAAAAGAAGCAGAATCCTACTGGCTTTGTACCGTCGCATGGTGCGATAGATTCTTTCCTGACATGATTGAAAGCTTGGATTGGCAGTCTGTTTGGGGGGATTATGTCCTCCAACGGAAAGGGCATGTTCCGGCATGGCTCAATAATGTATCCCGTCGCCTCAATTTTTCGTGGCCGAAGGTGATGTCCCAATAGGCCTTCGCGTAATAGCCGCAGGTTACCCGCATCATACCACCCACAAATTAGGCCTCGATCCTTGATGACACGGAGATGAAGAGTCTATACCCTGACATCCCGTGGAGGTGGAACACACTTTAAATGGAAGAATAATTAGGGACACTTCCCATATTTTGTCTATCCCACTATACATCCCACACTGCCCAGAATCGCCCGAATAATAGTAACCGGTTACCCGGTATCATATCACCCCGTGCGGCAGCAATCACGCTGAGGATTTTGTGATCGAAGGGGTGGTAAAGATGGCCTGAAGATGAGATGGAAAACGGCATATTGGTTAGCTCCGAGTCCCTTAGTTGTTCCAACGTCTCATCCGATTATCCTGTCAAAAATATTGCCGACGTGGAGATGATGGCTCTGCTACGGCCGTATCTCAACGATCGTGCCGCTGGGCGCAACTCGTGCTATTTCCTCTATCTCCTCGTCGCTCACGGCAATGCATCCTTTGGTCCAGTCTACTTCGGCGTGGGCATTACCGACCCACGAGAAACCGTTCTTGATGCCGTGGATCATGACATCCCCGCCTGGAGAGACCCCCAGTGCCCGTGCCCGCTTTCTGTCTTTCTCGTTCGGATAGGAAATGTGCAGCGACAGGTGATAGCCGCTGTCCTTATTTCTGGCATCGATGACGTAGATCCCCTCCGGAGTCTTATTATCCCCCTGCCGCTCCTTCGGGCCAACCGGGTTGCCCCCCAGGGCGATCCTGTAGGTTTTGAGTGCCTCGCCCTTGGCAAGCAACGTCAGCCGCCGCTCGTTCTTTTCTATCAAAATCCTGTCCACCGCTCCGCTCCGGGTGGCAACGACGAAAACCTTCTGCTTGAGGGCCTTGATATTTTCCTGCAGTGCCGCAATCTCTCCCTCCCTGCCGGCAAGCTCACGGCGGAGCGTGTCGATCTGTGCCTGCTGCGTGGCAATCGTCGCGTCCTTGAGCACGACATTGCTTAAGGTGAAGATCATCGTCTCGCTGTTCTGCCGGTAGGGGCTCTCAGGGTAGTCCCTGACGAGCTGCTGGAAACAGCCCAGGGCCTGCTGATAATCCTTCTGCCCATTCTTGGAAAAATCTCCGGGGTCAGGTCTTGAAATATAAGTATTTCATGCTATAGTCCCTGCATGGCTCGTCCTTTACGCATAGAATTCCCCGGTGCCGTCTATCACATAACCTCTCGTGGTAACGCACGTTCAGCCATCTTCGACGATGACGATGACCGTCAACTATTCCTGAGTGTCCTCGGCCAGGCAGTGAAACGCTTTAACTGGCTTTGTCACGCCTACAATGAGTCCGCGGGGTCAGGTCTTGAATGAGTCCGCGGGGTCAGGTCTTGAAATATAAGCATTTCACGCTATAATCCCCCCATGGCTCGCCCTTTACGCATAGAATTCCCCGGTGCCGTCTATCACGTAACTTCTCGCGGCAATGCGCGTTCAGCCATCTTCGAAGATGACGATGACCGTCACATATTCCTGAATGTCCTCGGCCAAGTGGTGAAGCGCTTCAATTGGCTTTGCCACGCCTACTGCCTCATGGATAATCACTACCACCTTCTCATTGAAACCCAGGATAGTAATCTCTCTGCCGGGATGCGCCATTTGAACGGCGTCTACACCCAGGCATACAATCGAAAGCACGGCAAGGATGGGCACGTTTTCAAGGGACGGTTCAAGTCGGTTCTGGTTGAGAAGGAGAGTCACCTTATTGAGCTCTGCCGTTATGTTGTGCTAAACACTGTGCGCGCAGGGATAGTCGAGCAACCTGAGCAATACCGATGGAGCAGTTATCTCCCTACCATCGGCAAAGCTGATGTACCGGCGTTTCTCTGTACAGATTGGCTCCTTGCCAATTTTTCCTCTTCGCTGTCGGAGTCTCGCCGCCTGTATCGTCGATTCGTGAAAGAGGGAATGGCGGCGAGCGTATCGCCATGGGCCAAGCTTGCAGGGCAGATAATCTTGGGGACCGAAGAGTTCATTCAAAACGCGAAGGAAATGATAGGCGGAAGAGAAACCATCAGGGAGATCCCACGACAGCAGCGCCATGTGGGTCGTCCCGCTGCCGCCGAGATTTTCTTACTGGAGGCTGTAGCTGATAAGCAGGAGCGTAACCGGTTGATCCGCCACGCCTATGGCACATACGGCTATACGCTGACGGAGATAGCGCAGGCACTCGGGGTTCACTACACGACGATCAGCAAGGTCATCAATTGTGGCAAAAAATGATATTTCAAGACCTGACCCCTCACTGGGACGTCTGACCCCTCACTGGGACGTCCGAACCAATCTATTCCAGCATTAAGGAGCCATCCATGCTTTTCGATTCCCTCGGCCTAAACTCCGAGCTTCTCAGCGCCGTAGCCTCCCGGGGCTATACCGAGCCGACTCCGATCCAGGCGTCAGCCATCCCCGCCATCCTGGAGGGCGCCGACATTCTCGGCGGCGCCCAGACCGGTACCGGCAAGACCGCTGCCTTCGCGCTCCCCATCGTCCAGATGCTGGGCGAACAGGAGATCACCCGGAAGCGCCGCATTCCCCGGGCGCTGGTGCTGGTCCCGACCCGGGAGTTGGCCGCACAGGTGAGCAACGAGATGAATGCCTATGCCCGGCGCCTGTCGCTGCGCTCCACCATGATCTACGGCGGCGTCACCATCCAGGCCCAGATCGAGCGGCTACACCGGGGTGTCGACATCGTGGTGGCGACGCCGGGTCGGCTCCTGGACCACGCTGAAAGGGGCACTGTCAACCTCTCCACCGTCCAGTTCCTCGTCCTCGACGAGGCTGACCGGATGCTGGACCTGGGGTTCATCGACGACATCATGCGGGTTTCGGAATACCTCCCGAAAAAGCGGCAGACGCTCCTCTTTTCGGCCACCTATTCCGCCAGCATCAAGCGGCTGGCCGACGACCTGCTCGACCGGCCCCGGCGGATAGAGGTAGAGCGCAAAAACATCGCCGCCGATCCGGTAACGCAGGCAGCGTACATGGTGGAAAAGAGCCGCAAACGGGAAATGATCTCCTTCCTGATCCGCCAAGGGGGCTGGAACCGCGTGCTGGTCTTTGTCCGGACCCGTTACGGCGCCGACAAGCTGACCGAGGAGCTCCTCTACGACGGGATCAAGACCGCTGCCATCCACAGCAATAAGAGCCAGTCGATCCGGAACCGTACCCTGTCCCAGTTCAGGGAGGGTGAGCTGCGGGTGCTGGTGGCAACTGATGTGGCAGCCCGGGGTTTGGACATCGAGCGGCTCCCCCACGTGGTGAACTACGATCTGCCCCAGGTCCCGGAGGATTACGTGCACCGGATCGGCCGCACCGGCCGCGCCGGGGAAAGCGGCGAGGCCATTTCCCTGGTGGCGCCCGAGGAAAAGGTTCTGCTGGCCGCTATTGAAAAGCTCCTCACCTATCCCATCCCCCGGCGGACCCTGGCGGAATTCCCCGAGGTGGCGCCGCGACGGAGCCTGAAAATCCGGGAGCAGAAGGCGGCCGCCGCCCCGGGGAAGAAGAAAACCAAGGGGAAGCAGCCCAAGCAGGCCGGGCAGCCACCGGCCGGTAGACCGCGCGGCGGGAAAAGACGGCCACGGGGCGCCCACCGGCAAAGACCGGCGGCCGGGGCCGCAGGTCGTAGGTAGAGGACAAGATTATCGACCGCCTCGGCGGGTGAGAGGCCGATTTCGCGGGACGCAAAAGGCGGCCAATCGGCCGCTTTGCCCCCGGCACCCATCACACAAACAGCTGTATATTGGTTAGTTCCGAGTCCCTCAGTTGTTCCAGCTTCTCATCCGATTGTCCCGTCAGAAATGGTGCCGACGTGGAGATGACGGCTCTGCTACGGCCGTATCTCAACGATCGTGCCGCTGGACGCAACTCGTGCTATTTCCTCTATCTCCTCGTTGCTCACGGCAATGCACCCTTTGGTCCAGTCCACTTCGGCGTGGGCATTACCGACCCATGAGAAACCGTTCTTGATGCCGTGGATCATGACATCCCCCCCGGGAGAGACTCCCAGTTCCCGTGCCCGCTTTCTGTCTTTCTCGTTCGGATAGGAAATGTGCAGCGACAGGTGATAGCCGCTGTCCTTATTTCTGGCATCGATGGTGTAGATCCCCTCCGGAGTCTTATTGTCCCCCTGCCGTTCCTTCGGGCCAACCGGGTTGCCCCCCAGGGCGATCCGGTAGGTTTTGACCGCCTCGCCCTTGGCAAGTAACGTCAGCCGCCGCTCGTTCTTTTCTATCAAAATCCTGTCCACCGCTCCGCTCCGGGTGGCGACGGCGAAAACCTTCTGCTTGAGGGCCTTGATATTTTCCTGCAGTGCCGCAATCTCTCCCTCCCTGCCGGCAAGCTCACGGTGGAGCGTGTCGATCTGTGCCTGCTGCGTGGCAATCGTCGCGTCCTTGAGCACGACATTGCTTATGGTGAAGATCAGCGCCTCGCTGTTCTGCCGGTAGGGGCTCTCAGGATAGTCCCTGACGAGCTGCTGGAAACAGTCCAGGGCCTGCTGATAATCCTTCTGACCATTCTTGGGATAGGCAAGGATGACCCCCTTTTCGAACAATACCCGGTCGCGCGCCGCGGGGAGCTTTTCACCTATCTGCTCATACTTTTCCAGGGAGGCGCTGTAATTCCCCTTGCTGAAGAGATCGTTCGCTTCGGTGAAGGGGGAGGTGTCGCGGAAATAGCTGCAGCCGTTGAGGAGCAGCAGCGTCAGTGCGCCACAGAAGAGGCGGGAAAGATGCCTGCCCGTTCTAGCAGGTTGTTGAAAAACAGCCATCTCGCCGCCGTCCTCGAAAGCCCCATTGTGCGGCGTAGCGCTGTTTATGCCCTGCGGGGTACTACGCCTCCGCAGGGCTCTCTGCGGGTGCGACGATCTGACTATTTTTGAACAACCTGAGTTTTTCAACAGTCTGCTAGTCATAGGTGCCCTCGGCTCTTCCACCCTGTGATGGTCTGCCGGCATGAAAGATTGCTTGTGCGAATGCCCGAACGGACTCAGGCGGCGAGCCGGGAAGCGGAACGGTTATGGGCCTTTCCGCTTCCCGGCCCGACTACCCGGACGTCGGCTACTTGCGCATCGATTTCAGGAAAGCGGAGTCAGCCCGCTGCATCTTTTCATTGGCGATCCGTTCCCGTTCCTGAGCGGCCTTTTCGGCCTGTTCGGCGCGGTTGGTGGCGTCATCCGCCTTCAACTTGGCCTCATCGGCTGCTGCCTTGGCAGCCTGCGCGTTCTGCAGTGCCTGCTCGACTTTTGTATCAAGCAGCTTTTGATCGGCTTCCACCTTTTCCATCTGCCTGGATGTGGCACAACCGGTCAGCATCGCTGAGAGAACAGCCACTATCGCTATAACGTTGGTACGTGTCTTCATCTGTCATTTCTCCTTTTTGGTATGGTTCACCCCGAAGGGCACGAAAAGCTTCTCGCGTCTTCCGTTACCTCCTTTCCATCGGCAGTCAGTGCTGCATCGCAATCTCCCTGGCGGGTTCGATCACCATGCCGTCCAGCTCCAGGTCTATTTTCAGCCTCCTGGCCGCTTCCCGGGCTTCACCGGCATCATTGAAGGGGCCGGCGACGACCCGGTAGCCGCCGCTCTTCGGCAGCACCCTGGCCGGGATCTGCGGACCCTGGTGGTTGATGATTGCGGCCAGCCTGCGGGCATCGATCTCCTCGCGCATTTCGGCGGCCAGGACATGCCACGCCCCCGGCTTCAATTCCGGCGATTCAGGGCTACCGTACAGTTTATCCGGATGCCCGACCTCCACGGGGCGTGTCGGCTCTACCGTCCTTCCCGGTTCCATGGCGAAGATGGGAACGGGAATCCCGCGGGCCTCGGCCTGGACCTGCTGCACCTTTTTCCAGTCGAGCGGGCGCCCGGATTTCTTCTCGAGTTTTCGCAGCTTCTCATTGACTTTTTCCTGCTCGATGGCGCCGGCACCCGGGTTCTCCAGGGGGGTGTGGGCTTCCAGATAGAGTACGCCGTCTCGCTGGCCGATCAGATAGGGCTGGTTGACGATCAGCACCGAGGTGTCTACCGGGGTGTCGTTGAAAAGCACCTTCACGTTTTCCGGATAGAGCCTCAGGCAGCCGTTGGACGCCTTGAGGCCTATGCTGGCCGGTTTGTTGGTGCCATGGATCAGATACCCCGCCTTACTCAGATAGAGCGCGTATTCCCCCAGTGGATTCAGGGGGCCTGGCGGAACCTTCGCGGGGAGGGGATCTCCCTTCTTGCGATGATCCTCGGCAATCGATGCGGGTACGTTCCAGGTGGGACGGGCCGTCTTGCGCGCCACACGCATGGAGCCCATGGGGGTGGGGCGCTCACGCGTCCCGATACCGATCGGATAGGTCGACACCGTCGGTGACGCGCCATCCCCTTTGAAGTGAAAGAGCCTCATGGTGGCCAGGTTGACCACGATCCCCTTTCTGGGAGCATTCGGAAGGATGAAGCTGAGCGGCAGTATGATCTGCTCTCCGGCTTCGGGAACCCACATGTCCACGCCGGGATTGGCGGCACTGAGCGCATTGATCCCCAGGCCGAAGTGCCGTGCGATATCCGGGAGGGTGTCCCCCGCTTCAAGCCGAAGAGATGCCGGTCGGCCGATGACATCATTTCCCTTGTCAGCCGGAAAATGATTCCGCTCTATCTCCGCCTCAGGATGGAGCGGGTCCTGCCAGACATTTTTCATCGCGGCGCATCCATTGAGGATCAGAATGGACAGGGACAGGGCCATGAGTCGAACCCCTGCGACGACAGGTGACGGGGTGTGTGTGCGGTGCATGTCTGGTGTAGTACCTTTCCTGACGTAGAAAATGAAAAAGCCGGGCCCGAATATCGCGTGATATTTCGGCAACCCGGCTGTCTCGGTGAGACCCTGTAGGCTTTCCGCCCCATCCTCGCGGATGGTTGAGTATTATCGTGTATCATCAGGTTGTGGTGCCGTTTCCCGTCACCGACGTGAACGGCATGCTGCAGCGCCCGTATGGGCATCCTTGCTGCTGAGCGAGTCTTCGGGCACAAAAAAGCCGGGCCCGAATATCGTCTGATATTTCGGCATCCCGGCTGTCTCAGTGAGACCCTGTAGGCTTTCCGCCCCATCCTCGCGGATGGTTGAGTATTATCGTCTATCGATCAGTATGTCCCGGCATCCTTAGCATTTCCACGGATCGTTGTCAATGCTTTACCCCTGTCAGGATTGGATGATCTCAAACCAGGCACCCGTCAGACTGATATCTCCTCTCTGTCCCAGTTTCCGGCCCCTACTTATCCGTTCTTCCCAGCTCGGCGAGCAAGGCCTTGTGGAACATTGACGGATCTTCAATCTGCGGCGCATGTCCAAAACCGGGAAATTCAACCAAGCGGCCGTGCGGAATGGTTTTGATGACTTCCTTGCCCAGCAGCTTATAGCGGCCGATCCTTGCCTTCACCTCCGGGGGAGCGATGTCACTGCCGATTGCGGTGGTATCGGCATCGCCGAGCATCAGGACGGTGGGCACTTTCAACAGCGGGAATTCATACACGACCGGCTGGGTATAAATCATGTCGTAGATGAGCGCCGAATTCCAGGCAACCAGTTTGTGCCCCGGCCCCCGGTTGAGACCTGCCAGCATGTCGACCCAGCGCTCGTATTCCGCTTTCCAGCGTCCCTGATAATAAACGGACTTCTCGTATTGGCGCACCCCGTCAGCCGAAAGCTTCAACTCCCGCTCATACCATTGGTCCACGGTCCTGCCTGGCACGCCCAGTGCTTTCCAGTCTTCCAGCCCGATGGGGTTGACCATGACCAGCTTTTCCACGGCTTCCGGATACATCAGGGCAAAACGGGTCCCAATCATGCCGCCGGTCGAGTGCCCGATGAGTATGGCGCGAGATACGCCCACCCGCTTCAACAATGCCATGGTGTTGGCAGCAAGCTGCTGGAAGCTGTATTGGTAATGCTCGGGCTTGGTCGAGGTACAGAAGCCGATCTGGTCGGGAACGACTACCCGATATCCTGCGCCGGACAGCGCCGAAATCGTAGCTTCCCAGGTGGCGCCGCAAAAATTCTTTCCATGCATCAACACCACGGTGTGCCCATTGGGCTTTCCCGCAGGTTGTACATCCATGTATCCCATCTGAAGATCCTGCCCCTGCGATGGAAACCGGAAACGCTGTACTGCGTAAGGATAGGGAAACCCCTCGAGTTCAACCCCATAGCCGGAGGCAGCGTTTTCTGCGCGGGCAGTGCCGGAAGCGGCGAGTGACAGAACCGCCAGGAATAGATAGATCAAATACCGCATCGATAACTCCTTCATATGGTAAATGGCCGGGAAATCCGAAATTTCCGACTTCTGGAACGGTTTCCGCTATCGTGACAGCAGGTGTATCACCGCTTCCGCCGTCGAGGCGCTGGAGGCCGGGTTCTGGCCGGTGACCAGCTTCCCATCGACTTCCACATGGGACGCCCATTTTCCCCCCACCACAAACTTCGCGCCCGCTTCCCGCAGTTTCGTTTCCAGCAGGAACGGCATCTCTTTGTCAAGAGCGACGGCTCTTTCCTCATCGTCGGTAAAGGCGGTCATGCTTTTGCCGGCCACCAAAGGTTTGCCGTCCTTGCCTGTTGCCCCTACCAGCCCGGCCGGGCCGTGGCAGACGGCGGCAATCACCTTGTCCCCCGCACTGAACTGCTGTAGGAGCTCCTTGAGGTGCCGGTTGCCGGGGAGGTCGAACATGGTGCCGTGTCCGCCGGGCAGAAAGATGGCGGCGAATGGATCGGATTTCACCCGGTCAAGCGGGATCGTTCCCTGCAGCACCTGAACAGCATCCTCCCACTGTTTCACCTTGGCTGCATCGTCCTGGCTGCGGGGATCGACCGGAGCCGCTCCCCCTTTGATGCTGGCAACCGTCACGTCATAGCCTGCGCCCTTGAATTTCAGATAAGGGACGGCAAACTCCTCCAGCCAGAGGCCGGTCGGCTTTCCCGGCCGGATCGTGTCAGCGCTTGTGACAACCATCAGAATCCGTTCTGATTCGGCCCGGACGGGGCCTGGGAACATCGTCGCTCCCAGGAGGATAAATCCCATCAATACTATGAATCTTACCATCGCTTCCTCCCTGTATCGTCTAGCAGGTTGTTGAAAAACAGCCAGCTCGCCGCCGTCCTCGAAAGCCCCCTTGTGCGGGGGCGACGATCTGACTATTTTTGAACAACCTGAGTTTTTCAACAGTCTGCTAGTGGATAAAGCTGAAGAAGGTTTTGGCCTCGCGTTCCGGCGGGGCGACGGCCCCCTTGCCATGCTCCACCAGTTTCATCAGCCAGGCCATGTTTTTGCCCAGCACCCGCATGATTTGTACCCCCTCCAGGTCCTGGACCACTTCTCCCGGCGTTCTGCCATGGATCACGTTCCAATAGTTGGAGGTCGGCAGCAGCATCTCGGCATAATTCAGGAAGTTGTTCAACTGGTCGAAGGTCGGCACTCCACCGGAGCGCCGCACCGCAACCACCGCGGCGCCGACCTTGTGGCGGAGCATACTGTCATTGACGCCGGTGACGAAGAAGGCGCGATCCAGGAACGATTTCATGGTCCCGCCGATGGCGGAGTAGTGTACCGGGGTGCCGAGGATGATGCCGTCCGCCTGTTTCATCTTCTGAATCCACTCGTTGACCGGATCGCCGGGGAGTACGCACTGCTCGTTTTTGTTCTTGACGCACTGGTAGCAGGCAACGCAGCCTCTGACGGCCTTGTTGCCGACGTGGACGATCTCGGTTTCAATCCCCTCCTGCTCCAGTGCCGCAGTCACTATCTTCAGCGCATGCCACGTGTTGCCCTCCTTGTTGGGGCTGCCGTTAAATGCCACGACCTTCATAGAAATCTCCTTTACTGTGGGATAAAATGCATACTTTTCTTCGGCGAGCATTTGCGTTATCATTTCCCATAGGTAGTAATACGTCAATAACGTACTTTTTAAATACGTAGTTACTAAAAAGATACTTAGGGTAGGAGAGAATAGGAATGGGCAGCAAGCAGACAACTGACAATCGTTTGATCTACCGGGAGAAGGCGTACAAATGCGCCATCGACGTCACGCTGGCGGTGGTGGGGGGCAAGTGGAAGACCGCCATCCTCTGGCACCTGGCACCGGAGACGCTACGCTTTTCCGATCTGCAGAGGATCTTTCCCGACACGACCCGCAAGATGCTGACCCAACAGCTGCGGGAACTTGAGGCCGACGGCCTGGTGCACCGGGAGGTCTATCCCCAGGTACCCCCGAAGGTGGAATATTCGCTGACGGACAAAGGGCGGAGCATCTACCCGATCCTGGAGATGATGTGCGAATGGGGACGCCAGTACGCCGCCGGATGAGCCACTCCTGCGCAAGATTCGCCTTTAAAGGATATTTTGAGACCTTAAAGGGATATTGATATATCAGGCGGCCAATCGGCCGCCTTTGCAGTTTTAAAGCTAAAAATTAGGACAGTCATGACAAGCCCACCGGCAGCACCTCATCTTGTACCAGCAAATCTATCTCAAACCCAGCACCCGTCAGACAAACAGCGGCACGCTCGATCCCAGGCCATGGGCGACGCTGGTAAAGGCGTCCCGGTTTTCCAGCTTGTCCTGGCCGAACCGTTCGGCAAACAGCATCCGGATATGCGGGATCCGTGAGGTTCCTCCGGTCAGGAAAACCGTATCGATCTGTGTCGGAAGCAAGCCGGACCGCGTGATGACGTCATCGATGCAGTCGGCTATCTGCTGGAAATTATCCGCGTTGAGCGTCTCAAACTCTACCTTGCCGATCCGCTCGCTGACGCGCAGATCCCGCTCCACAAAACTGATCAGGGAATGATCCCGTTCGGACAGTTCACACTTGGCTTTTTCAATAGCCTGAAACAGGAAAAAACCATAATTGTCGGAGATGATGTTCTCCAGATTCTCGATGGCCTGGCGGCTATCGGTCGTTTCCTTGATCAGCCGGATATGTTCACGGGTCTTGCGTGCCCGCAACATCGGGATGCGATGCCACTGGCAGAGGGTGTAAATGATGCTCCTGGGGACATTGACCCACTCATCCTTGCCCATGGCTTTATAGCGGGCATGACGCCCGAAATGGCAGGCTACCTTGTCCCACATGACCTGCGAATCGAACTTGTCCCCCGCCACATAGACGCCGCCCAGTGAGAGCACGTCACTGCGCCGGTTGGAGCGGGAAAAATCACCGCCTTTGACGCGGATCACCGAGAAGTCGGAGGTACCGCCGCCGAAATCACCGATGAAGACGATCCGCTCCTGTCCGGCCTCCAATGAATCTTCATACGCCATCGCCGCCGCCACCGGTTCATACTGGAACCAGATATTCTTGAAACCGGCCTTGCGGGCAGCCTTTTCCAAGCGCTGTTCAGCAACTGCGTCCTTGTCGGGATCTGTCGAAAAGACCACCGGCCGCCCCAGGACAACACTGTCCACTGGGCATCCCACATGTTCCTCTCCCCGTGCCTTGATCTTCCTGAGGATGATTGCCACCAGATCGTCAATGCCATAGCGCTTGCCGAAAATCTCGGTGCTGTCGAAACTGGTGTTCGGCAGGAATGTTTTGATGGACTGCATGAACCGTCCGTCCGCCCCGTCGCTTACATACTGGCGAATGGCCTCCTGCCCGGCAAAGATCTCGTTATCCTCGTTGAAAAAGAGTACGGAACGCATCAGTTCCCCGGCACGGTCACTGCCGTCAACGGTAAGCATCTCAACCGTACCGTTTCTGAATACTGAAAGAGCCGAATTGGTGGTGCCAAAATCAATACCGAATACTATCTGCACGTGCAAATTCCTCATTCCTTTTTACTAGTTATATCGTGGTTTTTGAGCCGGTCGGGGGCTGAAACAGATTCAGAGATTAGAAAGGGATTGCTTACATAAAGCATCATGGCTTCCATAAAAAGAGGCCAAGGGGCACATCATCCCCTCGGCCTCTTTTTATGGCTGACGATTCTTCTGAGTATCTTATAGCACTCAGGTTGTTCAAAAATAGTCAGATCGTCGTACCCGCAGAAAGCCCTGCGGAGGCGTAGTACCCAGGGGCATAAACAGCGCTACGCCGCACAATGGGGCTTTTGAGGACGACGACGAGATGGCTGTTTTTCAACAACCTGCTGATTACAGTTTCACATCCAGCTCGTTCTGTGTCAGCTGCTCGCGCACCTGCTTCTTCCTGATCTGCACCAGCTCGCCACTGCGGGTCTTCATGACCGCTCCCGGCTTGCGGTGCGAGTTGTAGTTTTCCGGCGACATGCTCTCGGAATAGGCACCTGTGCCGCCGATGACGACATAGTCGCCGATTTCCGGCTCGGCGATCAGCAGCGGCACGATGTTGCCCTCTTTGTCGAGACGCACCGAGTCGCCGCTTTCGCAGCAGCGCCCCACGATCCCGAACGGCTTCAGTCCTTCAGCCGGCGTCTGGTCATACTCGCTGGAGAGCAGCGTGCCGTCCTGGCGTACGATGGCGATGGGATGCTCGGAACCGTACAGCAGCGGGCGGGTCAAGAGCTCCATGCCGCCATCGACGATCAGGAAGTTCATCTCGTTGGTCAGTTTCTTGTCGATGATCCTGGTGACAATATGGCCCGAGTTGGCCACCACAAAGGTGCCCGGCTCGATCTCCATCTGCAGTTCGCGTCCGGTGGCCGCCTTGAATTCCTGGATGCGCTGCATGGCATAGGCGCCCAGCGACGCGATGTCGGCCTGTTTCTCGCCCGGCATCCTTGCTACCTTGAGACCGCCGCCGAAGCTCACGGTAGTGGCATCCGGGAAATAGTCGCGCACAAAGCCCAGTTCGCGGTCGATGTTCTCGCGCCATTTTTCCGGGTCCCCTCCGGAACCGATATGGACATGTACCTGGGTAAAGCGTAGCCCCAGTTCGTCAGCCCGGGCCTTCACCGTGGGGACATCGTTCAGGTGCACGCCGAAGCAGGAATATTCGCTGCCGGTATCGCGGGTGGTGCTTTCGCCGCCGCCGGCTGCTCCCGGATGGACCCTGATGGACAGGTCGATCTTGTTGCTTGTGGCGAAGTCGGCGATCAGCTGAAACTGCGTCATGGAGCAGACATTATACTTCAGCCCGGCCCGGATCATCTCTTCCAGCTCTGCGCGCTCCTCACCGGAAGGCACCTCCTGGGTGGTCAGCATCATCCGGCTGTAGGGAACCCCGGCCGCATGGGCACGGGCCGCTTCATCCATGGAGGAGCAATCCAGGTCCAGCCCCTTGTTGGTAACGACACGCAGCACGGTGCGGTCCGAGTTTGCCTTCATGGCGTAGCGCACATGCAGACCGTACGCATTCGGCATGCCCAGCAGCTGCTCACAGCTGTTTTCGATGTATTCCTGATCATGCAGATAGACCGGTGTTCCCCACTGCCGCGCTATCTGCGGGATGAGCGTTGCCTCCAGTTTGGTCGGACCAAAGTGTTTCATTGTCATGCTTTCAACCCCATGAATGTGATATCGCTTGCCCCAATCCCTTCGGGCGGCGTGAAAAGATGAATATCCCTTGTAGCATTTTCGGTCAGCGCAGCGCAACATCTGTTTGAAAGTAAGGGGTTATGGAGCGGTCCGCGTGGCTTTGAAACGGGTGCCGATCAGCCGTCGTGCCTGCGGCCGGCACTTCATGTGTCGCGTCACATGCTGCGGCACCCGAGCCAAAGGCGGCCGGACGAATTCCGCCTTTGAGGAGTTAATTTCGAATCATATTTTGAGTGATTACGAACACCGATATTTCTCCTGGATTCTGCCATTTTATCCAGTATCATTCATCCAGGAGATGTCCCTGAAAACCGGATTGTCATCTTCTCATAAAAATATGAAAAAGGCAGCGGACATGAAAGCATCTGAATTGGCGGCGAGAATTCTGGCGGCAATTGACGAGTATGGGGATCTGAACGTTTTTTACGGCGATATGAAACCGGTGGAACGCGACCGGATAGAAGTTGTCATGACAAGCACTGAAGATCCCGAGGACTGGGAACAGTACGGTGACAAGTATCTGCACCTCGGCGATTTTTAGTGGATTGTGAAATAGCTTCGGTCGAGCCACCACCGAAGAAAAAAGGCCGGTTAGCATGAGCGTTCCGGCCATTTTCACGTCTGCTCTTTCCGATTTTCCGGGAAGCAGAGAGCAGCGGCTTGAAAAACAGGTCAGCCCATGTTCCGCGACACGAAGATCACCAGCATTCCCGCCAGCATGGCCAGCAGCGAATTGCGGGTGCGCAGCATGACCACCGCCGTTACTACCCCGGCCACAATTCCCCACATACCTTCCGACACCATTGAGGGCAGCACCAACGCGAACAGCATGGCCCCCGGAAGCGCATCCATCCCCTGACGGAACCGCCCGGTGCGGGGGAAGCGCGAGGCCAGCAGCAGCCCCCCCAGCCGCAACGCATAGGTTGCCAGCGCAGCCAGTCCCACCGCAGCCAGAACCTGCGAATCAATTGCCGGAAGCATGTTCAGCCCCCCCCATCGGTTTCCAGCGGCCCGAGCATCGCTGCCAGTGCACCCCCCAGCCCGCCGATGACGATGTACCATTTGCCCGGCAGATAACGATGTGCCAACAGAGCCAGCACCCCCGCCACCAGCCAGGGGACCGCATCTTTTTTGCCGTGCCACAGACCGACCGCAAGGGAGGTGAACACGGCAGTGAAGGCGAAGTCGAGCGCATATTTTTCCGGATGGGCGATCAAGCCGCCCCCCAGCAGGCCGGCCAGGGTGCCGCTGCTCCAGAACAGAAAAATCACGATGCCTCCGCCCAACAGAAACCAGATCGAGGCGGTGCCACGACGGCGCTCGGCCATGGTCATGGCCCAGTTCTCGTCTGCCACCAGGTGCATCAAAAGGGCCTTGCAGAACAGGCTGCGGCCGGCGAACAGCGGTGCCAGGGAGGCACCTATCAGCAGATAGCGCAGGTTGATGATCAGTACGGCACACGCCATCTCAACGACCGGCAGCCGGCCTGACCACATGTCGACCATGACGAACTGGGCCGAGCCGGCAAAAATGGCAGTGTTCATGAAGAGCATTTCCAGCCAGTTCAGCCCTTTCTGGGCCGCCAGCACCCCCAGTACGCTGCCGTAGGCCAGCACACTGGCGGCTATCGGCACATTGGCCCTGGCACCTCTGATGAAATCGGACTTCACGTGGTTTCTCCCTGTTCCCGGGAATATGCACAACGGGAAAAAGAAAATACCCCAGATTATCCGTCCGGTCAAAAGATCAGTCGCATCGCTGGCCCCGAGAAAGAACGGCTCTCGCATTTGCCCTCCCGCACATGCCGGTTAGACTTGTAGTCAAGACTGCCAATCGCGCGGAGGTCTGCCATGGAAACCCGCATCGACGAAATCGCCCCAGATCTCTACCGTCTGTCCACCTACATTGCCAAGATCGAACTCCAGTTCAACCAGTTCCTGGCCTTGGACGACGAACCGCTCCTTTTTCACACCGGCATGCGCGGCATGTTCCCGCAGGTTCACGCTGCCGTAGCACAGGTAATGGACCCATCCCGCTTGCGCTGGATCGGGTTCAGTCATTTCGAGGCCGACGAGTGCGGCAGCCTGAACGAATGGCTGGATGCGGCTCCCGGAGCGCAGCCGCTCTGCGGTACCATAGGGGCTTTAGTGAACATCAACGACTACATCGGCGGCCGGGCCCATGTCATGGCTGATGGCGAGATGCTCGCCACGGGCCGGCGCCGTTTCCGGTTCCTGGAGACTCCCCAGGTCCCCCATGCCTGGGATGCCTCGCTCCTGTTCGAGGAGACCGGTGCCGTCCTGTTCTGCTCGGACCTGTTCCTCCAGAACGGCGACCTGCCTTCCATGACAGACGACGATATCGTCGGGCCGGCCCAGCAGGCGCTTCTGAACTACGAGGCCGGTCCCCTTAACCATGCCTATCCCTATGCCTCGTGGACCAATGCCACCCTGAAGATGCTGGCCGGGCTCGGGCCGCAGACCCTGGCCGTCATGCACGGTTCCTCGTTTCGCGGCAACGGCGCCCGGGCGTTGGAGGAATTGGCGGCGATGTATGCCGCAACGCTGGGTAGCGGAAGAGATTGAAAGGGGGGGCAGGGCGGGAGTCGCGAAAGACCTGCTTCACCGGGCGGTCGCCGGCCGCCCTTTCCGTTTCCGCGCTTGAAATTTTCCGACGAACTGGGTCACAATGATGCTCATGGATATTTTAGCAACCATTGCGGAACGCAAAATTCGAGAGGCAATGGAGCGGGGCGAACTGGACAACCTGGCCGGCGCGGGCAAGCCGCTGGCCATGGACGAGGACCTGTCCGGGGTGCCGGCCGAATTGCGCATGGCCTACAAGATTCTCAAAAACGCCGGATTCGTGCCGCCTGAGGTGGAGCTGCGCAAGGAGATCGTCTCGCTGCGGGAGATGCTGGGGCAACTGGAGGACGACGAACAGCGCCGGACCCTGCGGCGGCAGCTTGATTTCAAGCTGTTGAAACTCAACATGATGCGCAAGCGTCCGCTGGATCTGGATGAGTTCCCCGAGTACCGCGACAGGATCGTCGAGAAATTGGAAGGCTAGATGGTCCCGGCACTTCTCAGAAAATATACCGGCTGGATCGGGCTGCTGGTGGGGGTAATGCTGGCATGCGGCTGCGCCACCACGGTACGCAACAAGAACGATCTGCATCGTCTGAACGACATCGGACCTCTGTCCAAGGATGCCCGGATCGGCCTGACCCCGTTCACCTCCTGTGGCGGCAGTTATCTGGACAAGCTCAATCCCGAATATCACGAACAGGACGCCAAGGCGATCTTCTACCGCACGTGCACCGAACTGGGTTACCCGCAGGCCTTTTCCAAAAGGCTGCATCAGCGGCTGGAAGAGCGTTTCGGCCGAAAACTCGTGGTGGTCAGGTCGGACAAAACATTCAAGCCGAAACAGGTACTGCAGCACGCGAGCAAGCTGGGGCTGGAGTATGTGATTGCCGGAGATCTGCTCTACATGGGAACACGGGAGGGTAAAACTGTTGTGTCGGCCGTCTTCTACCTGATCCAGGTGGCTGATTCGAACATTGTGGTCATGGGACGGGTCAACAAGAGTGGCCCCGTCGGGCAGTCCCAAAAGGTTATCGACGAAGTGGCCGACGAGCTGTTTGTCACGGCATTCGAAGGATGAACCAAGGGTGAAAACCCGGGGCCCCCGTGTCCGGCACAGCCACCCTGGCTATGTTATTGAATAATTGAGCTTCGGCATATATAATGAATCGCTGTGTATTCGAATGAATCGCTGTGTATTCGAGCAGCCATCCTCAACCTGCAGTTCAGGTCAACTACCATGAGCGAAGAAAACAAAACACCTGTCACCGAAGAAGAGAGCAGGTCCACCCGGGAACGGCAATCCGATCTGAAAGCCCTCCGCGAAGCACGGGGGTTGACGATCGAGGACATCTTCCTCAAGACGAGGATCAACACCGCCATTCTCCAGGCGATCGAGAACGGCGAATTCGATCTTCTGCCGGCGCCTTTTTATGCAAAACGGTTCATAGCACTCTATGCGGAAACCATCGGCATCGATGCAGGTCCCATCCAGGCCGGCTATCAGCGCTATCTGGACCGGCAACAGGCCGTTCCGGAAGAGGTCAAGCCGGTCACCGTGCCGGTCGTTCCCGACCACAAACCCTCCAGACGGTCTCTGGTCTACGCCATACCTGTTGCGGCGGTTATTGCCGCCGCTATTATCGCCTACGCCTTCCTGCATGAGCAGAACCCCACCGGGACAGCCCAACGCAAGGCCGCTGTCGATGCTCAGAAGGAGGCCACTCCCGTACCGGCGCCTGCCGTGAAAGAACAGCCCCCGCAGACGGTGAACAGTGTCCCCCCGACACCTGTTCCCCCGGCGCAGTCAACCCAGGCATCACCGACCCCTCCGACACCGCCGACCCAGGCCCCTCCGCCGACAGACATCCGAAAAGAGGCACCGCCGGCCCCTGGCAGCAATGCCCCGCTTACCCTGCTCGTCGAGGCAACGGAAGATACCTGGCTGAGCATCACCGAAGACCGCAAGCCCCCTTACCAGATCACCCTGAAGGCTGGACAGAAACTGAACCGTACCGCACGGGAGTTTTTTGTGGTCGACGTGGGGAATGCCGCCGGGATAAACGTCACGTTCCAGGGTACGCCGCTGGGAAAATTGGGCCGGAAAGGGCAGGTCGTGCATCTCCGCCTTCCGCAACAGTAATTCCGTCAGAAGGATAGATCGGCCACTCCGCTTCCCGTCTTCACGCTCTTCATCAAGGCACTGATGGAAACAGCGTGAGCCTCTCCGACATACTTGTCTGCACTACCTCGAGAAATGAGACTCCGATCAGATGCGGCTTCGGCCTGAATTTCACAGCGTCACCACCCGAATAATCGTTTTCGGCCTGTTCATTCTGTTCACCGGCTCCCTCGGCTGGACACTGCTGCTGAGCACGTACCTGCGCGACGACATCATCCGGATGAATTCGTCGCAGTTGCTGACGCTGGCCACCTATGTGGCGCAGGACGTTGACCGGAACATCACCGAACGCCGCGAATTGCTGAAGCGCATGGCGGCAACCCTTCCCCTGGAATATCTCAACGATCCGGCCCGCATGCAGTCGTGGCTGGCCGAGCGGTATCGGCTCCATCCCCTTTTTTCCCAGGGACTGGTCGTCATGGATCCGGCCGGCACTCCCCTTGCCGGCTACCCGGTTACAGTGGCCACTGCCGGCTCCCTTGCCGATCGTGATTATTTCCGCAAAGCCGTAACCGGCGAGTTTGCCATCGGCCGCCCCGTTGTCGGGCGGTTTTCGAAGGTGCCACTGCTCCCCATGGGCATGCCGATCCGCGACAGCAGCGGTACGGTGCGTGGCGTTCTGGCAGGGGCCAGTGCGCTCAATGCCCCCGATTTCCTGGCAGCGCTGCACAAGACCCGCGTCGGCAAGGAGGGGGGGCTGATCCTGGTTTCGCCGCAGGATAAGTTGTTCGTCGATGCCTCGCACCGGAACATCGCTCTCACGCCGACACCGCAGAAAGGCATCCATCGACAGCACGATCAGGCAATGGAGGGATTTCGCGGTGTCGGCATCGATGTCAATGCAGGAGGGATCGAAGAACTCTCAGCAGTCGTTTCGGTGCCGAGCAGCGGATGGTTTCTGGTCGCCCGGCTGCCTACGGAAGAGGTGTTCGCACCCATCAGTCGGCTGCAGCGCTTCATGGCCGGCAACACGGCCATTCTGACCGTCGTCTTTGTCATCGTGCTGGTGGCGGGCTTGCGCTACCTGCTCGGTCCTCTGAGAAAAGCTGCCCAGCACGCCGACCGGATGATCAGCGGCGAAATTCCCCTGGAGCCTCTGCCGGTGGAGCGCAGGGACGAGGTCGGCAACCTGACCGCAGCGTTCAACCGCGTCCTGACAAAGCTGCTGGAGAGTCGGGCCGAGATGGAACACCTCGCCCACCACGACAACCTGACCGGCCTGCCCAACCGGAACCTGCTGGCAGACCGTCTCACCGAGGCCTTGGCGCGATCCCGCCGCAATGGAACCGCGCTTACGGTTCTTTTTCTGGACCTGGACGGATTCAAGCTGATCAACGACAATCACGGGCACGATGTCGGGGATGAAGCCCTGCGGCAGGTGGCGGCCCGTCTCCGGGAGGTTGTACGCCGCAATGACACACTGGCGCGTTCGGGAGGAGACGAGTTTGTCATTCTGCTGACCGACCAGCAGGGTGAGGTGAAGAAAACAGCAGAATTGGTGGCGCGGAAATGCATAGCAGTGTTTGAGGCTCCCTTCGAGCTGGAGGGGGAGGCGTACATAATGGGCGTTTCCATCGGCATTGCCATGGGTGCCGGAGACAGCCAGCCGAACAAACTGTTGGTGGCGGCCGATCAGGCCATGTACCGTGCCAAGCAGGCCGGTTCCGGCAAGATCTGCTGGGCAGATGAACCGTGAAGGGGATCACCGGTTTTCTGCGACACAATCACGCTCCGGTTTCTTTCGACGACAATGACCGGCAGGCCAGTATGAAGGTAGTTTCCTGATATGACCCACAATACCCTTTTCAACTATCGCCCCATCGGCATCCTGGCTTCCCCCTATTCACGCCGCATTGATGCGCCTCACCAGAGCACCGTGGTGGCAGGAACGGAAAGCGGCGCTTTCGCCACAGCCACGCTGGAGCTGCAGGAGTGGCTGGACGAGCGGGTTATCCAGGATCTGAACGGCTTCGAACGGGTCTGGCTGATCTTCGCCTTTCACCTGAGCGAAGGATGGAGGAGCAGCGTCAAGCCCCCCCGTGGCGGACCCAAGCGGGGCGTCTTGGCCACCCGTTCCCCCCACCGTCCCAATTCGATCGGACTGTCGGCAGTGGAATTGGTAAAGATCGAAGGCAGGACGCTCCACCTGCGTGGTGTCGATCTCCTGGACGGCACCCCTGTTCTGGATATCAAGCCCTACGTACCCTACGCAGATGCCTTTCCGGACGCCAGGGCAGGGTGGATCGACGAACTGGATGCCGCGCTGGGGCGGCATTCTGCGCCGGGTCCCCGCAAGCCCCGGTAGATTGCTGATGAATACAAAAATAACAGGTAGCCGCGCACCCGGACGAAGGGGTGGGGTGACTGGCAACGCGAGTTTGACATCCCCGTCTTTCTTGCAATACTTGCTCGTATGGCGACCGCTAAGCGTTCTGGAAGTACAGAGGAAACACGTCTGCAAGGAAAGGGGGTGAGAGATTCGGAATTGTGAAAGAAACGGATAAAATGAGCCCCTTTTAAGAAAAAGGAGGTACCACATGTCGGGAAAGCTCTTACCGTTCATTGCCGCCATGGCCATATTCGGCCTATCACTCGCCCCCGGTTGCGGTGATAATAATCACAACAATTCCACCTCAAACTACCAGCAGACCAATCTTGTATTCTCGAACATTTCGGCTGGCTTCTCGAACATCTCGGGCGTTGGGACCAGAGATCCCCAACTCATCAACGCCTGGGGAATCGCCCATTCGCCAACAGGTCCTTGGTGGGTTAACGCCAACGGCAGCGGGGTGTCGAAGGTCTACAACAACCTGGGGCAACCCTTCCCCATCGGCGCACCGATCGTAGTCACCATTCCGCCGCCCGCAAGCGCTCCGGGGACGACATCCACCCCGACCGGCATAGTATTCAACAACTTTTCGGGCAGCTTCAACGTGACGACGGGTGTGCCGGCGACGTCTGCACGCTTCATCTTCGTGACCGAGGACGGCACCATCTCCGCCTGGCATTCGGGCACGTCAGCCACACTCATGGTGGACAATCATGGCGTTGCGGCAGGAACCGGTGCCGTTTACAAGGGCGCTGCGCTTGCCGCTAACGGAACCTCCAATCTCCTGTACGCCGCCAACTTCCGCGCCCAAAGGGTGGATGTCTTCGACTCCAACTTTGCACCGGTCACCTTATCGGGAGCACCTTTTACCGTCCCGTCCAGCGCCGGGCATCCGGCTGGTTATTCCCCCTTCAACATCGCTAACATAGGGGGCAAGCTGTATGTTACCTATGCGCTGTTGAACACCACCACTCTACTCGACGATGTATCAGGTCCGGGGCACGGCTTTGTAGAGGTTTTCAACCCCGACGGCACCTTCGTCATGAGCCTGCGTACCGGTTCGTGGCTGAACTCTCCCTGGGGCGTAGCGCAGGCGCCGGGTAATTTCGGCCAGTTCAGCAATACGATCCTTGTGGGGAACTTCGGCAGCGGCCAGATTGCCGCCTTCAATCCGACATCCGGCCAGTTCGAGGGGCTCCTCAACAGTGCCGCCAATACCCCCATCGTCATCGACGGCCTGTGGGGTATCGGGTTCGGCAACGGCGGAACTGCCGGGCCGACGAACACGCTGTTCTTCGCAGCGGGCCCCAATGACGAAAGCAATGGCCTGTTCGGAACTCTTACCGTCAAGTAGACATATAAAGAACCAGCGCAAGAAGGATTGTGAAAAAAAGAGGCAGCCTTGACAAGGGACCTCTCCATGTCAAGGCGCCTTCTTGCTTCATATGTATGTGTACTGCTCTATGCTCGACAAAATACCTTTATGAACGCCAAAGGCGGCCAATCGGCCGCCTTTGGCGTTTTACCCGCACACAGGTATGGGAAAGTCAATTTGCCTGTGCCTGCTCCGTTTCCGCCTGGTTGCAGCGCTCCACCACCTCCCTGAGCCAGGCGATTTCGTCGGGAAGAAACTGTTTCGAGTATTCGGTGCCGACGTTCATTGCCAGGTGCAGAGGCGGCATGGTGGTGGCAGCGAGCACGTGCCCCGGAACCGGCACCCATTGTGCGTCTTCTCCGGCCCAGTTTTTCAGGCGCTCCTCGCTGTCGAAAATCATCAGATAATCGTTCCCCTCGTTTTCCACGATCAACGGCAGGATCTCTCCTTCAGCGAGTTCCGGCCGGTTGTCGAGTTCCCGCGGATCGAGAGTCGGCACGCAGAAGGGCGTGTTGAGGAAGATATCGTAAAACTTGGATTGTCTCGTGGCGTTGTTCATATCCTCGCGCAGGGCCACAAGCGCCTGGTCGAGTGTGATTGTTTCCTGGGGTGCAGTTGCGATCATGGGAACTCCTTGGCGGGGGTGAACAGCTGCCTGATACTAGCCGAATCAACGGGAGCTGACAACCGCCAATGGAATCAGTTATTGCCCGCACCGATCAGGCGCACGAAATCTTCATAGGGGGCAAAGCCGGTCAGCCGCCTCCCGGCACAGAGGTGGGTAGGCACCGCGGTTATGCGTAGTTCCCGGGCGCGCTGCCAGTCGGCATCCACCGCCGGGGCAAAGCTCCGTTCCGCCAGCACCTGCTGCACCTCATCGGCCGGCAGTCCGGCGGACGAGGCGATCCGCAGCAGCTCCTCTTCTTGGGCGATGTTGATCCCCTCGACAAAATAGGCCTGATAGACAGCGCGGCTGAACTGGTCGCCCCGGCCGCGGGACTCGGCCCATTTCCCCAGTTCCTGGGCCAGCCGGCTGTTGTAGGTATGGGTCCGTTCGGTCAGTGGCAACCCCTCTGCGGACGCCATCCGGTGCAACCGGACCTGCATGTCGCGGATCATGGCCTCGCGCCCGGCAAAGAGCCTGCTCAGTTCCATCCCCTCCGGCGGGGTGTCGGGATGGAGCGGGAAGACGCTCCAGCGCAGCGTAACGCCGAATTCCCGCTGCAAACGATCGGTACGCACGGTACCGAGATAGCACCAGGGTCAGATGTAGTCGAAAAAGACCTCCACCACGGGTGTGCTGTTCATGGTTTCCTCCTGGGCGGCAGGTGCCGCTACCGATAGTATACTACGTAACCGGCAATTCCCGGAATTACCTTGCATAACGCTGACACTCTCACCGCTCCGGCCGGATTTTTACGCCATCCCCCTACTGCCTCACCCTGCAGTTTACCGCATCCCCTCTGCTGCAGGAGGCGTATAATGATGTAATACATGGCGGCACCTGCCGTCGTGCACAGAGGGACGTCATGCTCTTTGGCCGCGGAGAAGGGCGAAAGGAGTTCAGCATGTACGCAATCATCGGAGCTACTGGACATATCGGGAACAGGGTGACGGATATCCTGCTCAATAAGGGTGAAAAGGTGCGGGTCATCGGCAGGGATGCCGCACGGCTCCAGCAGTATGTCAACCGGGGCGCCGTTCCGGCAGTGGGCGACCTGAAGGATACGGCCTTTCTCACCACTGCCTTCCAGGGGGCCACGGCGGTTTTCGCCATGATCCCTCCCAGCTACACGGCAAGCACTTTCCGTGCGTACCAGGACGTGGTCGGTATCAGCATCGCCACGGCCATTCTGGACGTGGGGGTCACTCACGTTGTCAACCTGAGCAGCCAGGGGGCGGAGCTTCCCCGGGGGACCGGTCCGATCGTGGGGCTGCACGACCAGGAAGAACGGCTGGATGTGCTGCGCGGAGTAAACGTACTCCACCTGCGACCCACCTACTTCATGGAGAACCTGCTGGCCAACGTGCCGGTGATTCATGACTACGGCTATGCCGGTTCGGCGGTGCGGGGCGATATCAAGTTCGCCATGATCGCCACGGCCGACATTGCCGAGCGGGTGGCTGCTCACCTGCTGGCACGCGATTTCAGCGGCTCGTCCCATGAGGACCTGCTTGGCCAGCGCGATCTCTCCCTGCAGGAAGCATTCACCATCATTGGCCGAAGGATCGGCATCTCCGACCTGGTCTACCGCCAGATCCCCTACGACGAATTCGAACAGGCGCTGCTCGGCACGGGGATGAGCCGGGATGTCTGCCGGCTGTTCGTGGAGATGAGCGAAGCCCTGAACCGTGGGTTGTTTGCCGTCAACCGGCCGCGGAATGCTGCCACTACCACGCCGACCTCCATCGAGCAATTCGCCGAGGTGTTCGCCGAGGTATACCGGGGGGCGCAGCATCGCCACGCTGCCTGACGGGCGGGTATGGATATGCGAAAGGCGGCCGGACAGCCGCCTTTCTCTATCAGGTTGTTCAAAAATTCAGCCATCTCGCCGCCGTCCTCGAAAGCCCCCTTGTGCGGCGTAGCGCTGCTACGCCTCCGCAGGGCTTTCTGCGGGTGCGACGATCTGACTATTTTTGAACAACCTGAGTTTTGCCCTATTCCCGTCCAGCCGGTGGCTGTTGCCCCGCAGGGCATTTTCCGGTACTATCCGCCCTATATAAAAAAACGGAGCTGAATGTGGCCAGAGAGAAGATCAGATTCACGATTACCAGCGCCGACCTGCAGTCGGCCTACATCTGCGATTGCCAGAAATGGATCAGGCACCTTGCCGCCAACGGCCTGAAGACCGATGACCTCCATCGGCTGATCAGCGGCAGGTTCCCGGCGGGCAAGCTGTTCGTGCTCGACATGCTGGAGTTCCTGCGGAAAAGCGATCCCCACCTTGACCGCTTCCTGACCGGACGGAAGGGCATCCAGCAGGATGACCATCTCTCCATCGACTATGCTGCGGTGCGCCAGCTCCTGAATCAGGAATTCCCCGAGCTGGTGGTCCGGCTGACTGCCGGTGACCAGGCTAAAACAGTGGTCAAGCGCCGCACCGGGAGCGTCGATCTCGCGCCGCTCTCCCCCCTCACCAGAAAACGCTGATACCCGCGCGTGGCAGGACGTCGCGCGAACGTAGATCGTCGAGCCTGACCTGACAGGGCGCCCCTTGGGGCGCCCTGTCAGGTTTTGCGTTCCTGACGGGTTTTGCGCGGTTACTGAGGGGGTGCGCTGCTCCGGCCGTCGAGGTGCGGAACAGCAGCGGATTTGATTTATGTCAATGGAATTTAATTCGGTGCGGGATACTCTTTAAGCAGGCAACACTACTGTCAGATGGAACCGCTGTATGGATCGCCATGAATCTGCCTGCACCTATGACCAAAATCGTTGCCCTGCTGATGCTGGCGCTGCAACTGTTGCTGCCAGTCTCAGCCCATGCCCGGTCACTTGAGCTGGTGGAGGCTGATGAACATCACGCGGCGGCACTGGTCTGTCCGGATGTCGATCCTGGCGACAGCCACGAGTCCGACAGCCATCAGCATGACAGCGGCTGTCCACTTGATGCCCCATTCTGCATGATGCATCTGCAGTTTCTCCTATCCACGCCGGCGACGGAAAGGCTCAACGCCGTCTATGCCGGCCGGCTCCTCCCCGGCTTCGGCCGTCCACCGTTTATCCCTCCCCAGAACAAATAAAGCACCCAGCTTCGGTCACTGCCGTCTCTTCCGGTGAGGCGGCAGCTTGTCGTCCTGCCGGCCTTCGAGAAGGGGCCATTTCATACAATCGACAACAGGAGAACCAATATGAGCACAACTACGATCAAAACGCTGGGTATTGCGATGGTCATGCTGCTTTCGGCTGCGGTCCCCCGATTCGCTTCCGCACACTGCGATACGCTTGACGGACCGGTGGTTATGGATGCCAGAAAGGCCATCGAGGCGGGGGACGTTACGCCTGTCCTCAAATGGGTGAAGGCGAAGGATGAGAAGGCGGTCAGGGCCGCATTCGGAAAGCTCCTCGCATCTCGCGGCAAGCATCCCGAGGCGGCCGATAAGCAGTTCTTCACAACCCTGGTCAAGATCCATCGGGCAGGAGAGGGTGCCCCTTTCACCGGCCTGAAACCGGCCGGCGCCGTGGAGCCTGCCGTTGCCGAGGCCGACGAGGCTCTGGCCGGCGGCTCACCGGGAACGCTGGTGAAATTGATTGCCGATGATGTGGCCGCCGGTATACAAAGGCATTACGAGCGCGTCGCGGCCGCATACCGCCATAAGGACGAGAGTGTGGCAAAGGGGCGTGAGTTCGTCGAGGCGTATGTGGCATTCACCCATTATGTGGAGCGCCTGCATGCCGATGTCATTGGTCGGGGCGCCCATGGTGAGGAGCACCAGGGTAAGAAGCATCCCCATGCCGATCATCGCGATGGTGCCCATGCAGATCACGGTGCTGGAAAACAGTAGTCGCCACGCTGTAAACTGAAAGGCGGGTGCATCGTCACCGGCTTTCCCCCGGTGATCGCCGGCACACGGCGGTCGTCACGCCGGCAGGCCTGCGCTGGCAAAGGTCCGCCGGGAAGAATTCTGACAGACCTTGATCAGACGGACATGTTTGCAGCGGGAGCCATCCTATGCTCCCGCTGCGTTTCATCCGGGAAGCTCCGGGCGTCCACTTGCCCTCGGCACGCTCCCCAGACGATGCGCATATGAGATGGAATTCACTGAACCTACGGGGGAGAGATCGATGACAAACAACGACATTCTGCGGCAGCTGCGTACTGCGCTGGATCTGGATGATGCCGAGATGGTCGCCATCTACAAGGAAGCCGGTTTTGCCATGAATCCGACAACCTTGCCGCTGCTGCTCAAACAGGAGGACGAAGAGGGCTTCATCCCCTGCGCCAACCAGTTGCTGACATTTTTTCTAGAGGGGCTGATCATTCGACGGCGCGGCAGACGGGACTCCACCGGCGGGAATACCTCCCAACCGGGTGCCGCTCTCGACAACAACACAGTCCTGAAGAAGCTGCGGATCGCGCTGGATCTGAAAGAGGAGGATCTGCTGGCCATCATGAATCTGGCCGGCATGCCGACGGCAAAGGCGGACCTGGCTCCGCTGTTCCATGCCAAGGGACACAGGCGCTACAGGGAGTGCAGCGACCTTTTCCTGCAGACGTTCCTGCGAGGCATTGCCGGCCGCCGGTAGCAGGGGGGGATGAAAAAATGAAAAAAGGGGAAAGGCCGCCTTTCATAACAGGCAGCCTCTCCCCTGTGAACAGTAGAAGCAGCAGATCTATCGCGTTTTACCGGCCAGCAGGGCCGAATCGTCTTCGCCTTCGTCCCCCGCCATTAGATCCGTGGGGTGCAGTCTTGCGCGCGTGTTCACGTCACCGATCCAGGGGGCCATGATGAGCGCAAACATTCCGAGTATCACTATCACCGATATCGTTATCATGCTGTTGCCCTCCTTTTCTGGGCACATTGCTCCGCTTGTTTTTATTGTAATCCTTGGCGGACAAAGCGAAAAGGGAATTCAGGGGAGGGTGCTGCCGCTTGTGCGGTTTCAGACAGTGGCATTCCGTGCTGTTCTATCTGTCTGCGGCATTCACACGTACTGATTCGGTACGTGGGGGAGGTGCGTGTCATGGATGCACCTCTCTCAGCACAAGCCTTCATTCAAGGAAAACTGAGACATGTTCGACGGGATTTTCTGAGACAACGATGGGGTGCTGATGGAAACCGAGCATCTCTACTATCAGGCCAATGCCGAGGCGTTGGCGCAGGCGGGGGTGAAACTTTCCCTGGAGGATTTCTGCCGGATCTCGCTGCGTCAGGGGGAGAGCGTGCTCGCTCTTGCCGGCGGCTGCGATGGGGCGGAACTGCGCCGGGTGCGGGACGACATCTACTACCGGCTACTGGGAGAGGAGTCGCGGGTGATTCCCGGGGTGCGGGAGACCCTGGAGCGGCTCCACGGCCGGCTGCCGATGGCGATCGTCACCAGCTGCCGACGGGAGAATTTCCTGCAGATGCACCGCGGGAGCGGCCTGCTGGACTATTTCGATTTCATCCTCACCCGCGAGGACTACGGCGCCTCCAAGCCCGATCCGGAGCCCTACCTGACCGCCTGCGTCCGTGCCGGCCTCGATCCGGGCCGCTGCTTGGCCATCGAGGATTCGGAGCGAGGAGTCACCTCCGCCGTCCGGGCCGGACTGGCCGTCGCCGCCATCCCGGGCCACCTGAATCAGGGGGGCGATTTCGGTGCCGCCCGCTGGCTGTTGGAGGGCATTCGTGGGCTGCCGGCGCTCCTGGGCCTCGACCGGGACCCCTGAAGATACCGCGCAGATGAGAAAGGGACCGGCTGACGAGCGATCCCTTTTGTACTTCCTCTTCGTTGTGTGCAATCGTGTCGGTCGGTTTACCCGCAGGCACAGCCGGCGCAGTCCGTTCCTGCCTCGCATTTTTGGGGAATCATGGATTTCTTGGCCCATTCCGTGATATCGGCGGCAAAATGCAGGTACAACTCGTCGCTGCCAGCCAGGGGGATCCAGTAGGAATCCAGCACCGCTCCGACAAAGTCGAAATAACCGACCACCCGTTTGGCGGTCTGCTCGTTCAGCGCCTGGTTGGCCTGGCAGCCCTTGTGGTGCTCCTTTTTGCCCATGTCGACACAGCGGATACCGGTGGGGTAGCCGACCATCTCCCCCGCCTTGTTGACCGCCAGGATGGTGCGGTCCTTATGGACCAGCATGACGGGAAAGGGGAAGTTGTCACAGAAGAGGTGAAAATTCTTACGGGTCTCGTCGCTGATTTCGTGCTTTGCCATAGATATGCTGGCTCCTTTGACGGTTTGTACGCGGCCTTGCCGCGGAAGAAAATCTCACTGTGGGGTGAGAACGGTGGCAAAGAGGGTATCGATGAAATCCCGCACCGGCTGGGGAGACTTCATCACCTTGGCGCTCAGGACCGCCCCTTCCCATCCGGAGAGGACGAAGCCGGCAATGACAAGGGGATCATATGATGGGGGCAACTCCCCCGTGTGCTGGGCCTCCCGGATGCAGGCGGCAAAACGCTCCCGCCAGGAGAAGAGGATCTCGTCCAGGCGCTCCCGCAGGCGCTCGTTGCGGGCCGCCAGCTCCTGCCCCAGGTCTCCGATCAGGCAGCCCACAGTACACTGGTGCTCGGCCAACCGTTCCAGCCCCCTTTCCAGGAAGGCCCGCAACCGCTCCAGCGGCGGCAGGGCCGGATCGGCCAGGAGGACATCGACCCGCGCCAGGAAACGGGCGGCGAACTCCTCGATGACCGCCAGGCCGAATTCCTCCTTGCTGCCGAAATAATGGTAGAAGGAGCCCTTCGGCACCCCGGTCCGCTTCAACACCGCATCGATGCCGGTGGCATTGTACCCCTGGGCGGCAATCAGTGCCATGCCGGCCGCGATCAGTTCCGTGCGTGTATCCCGTTTTGTCATGGGTGAAATAGTAGACCGGTCGGTCTAGTTGGTCAAGCGATTTTTCATGCTCATTTGGGAAAGGGTGGGAAAGCGTACCGGGCATGGCCGGTCCCCTTGCGAGCAATGACGCAAGGAGATTGTCTTTCCGAGGGCGATGCCGGGCAGGATGGAGCAGGACGAGCAGTGCTGCAGGAGGGGGTCGGGCTTCAGGCCGCTCACGCTCACCATGATGCGCACGCGGCGGGCGAACATGGACGTTCCCGGCATACGGGGACAGGATTATGGGACGGTTGGAGGGAGAAACGCAGGGGGAGGTACGGGGACGTATTGACCTGTCTTCGCAATAGAGGACACACTCAAAATTCTATGCTGCCATCTTTAGCTCCTGCTGCTCAAACTGTTCAGGAGTGAGATAGCCAATCGCAGAGTGAATCCTCTTGCGGTTGTAGAAACCTTCGATGTAACGAAATATCCGGCTCTGTGCTTCTTGCCGGGTCGTGAAGGAGCAGTGGTAAATCAGTTCTCTCTTCAATGTGGAGAAAAAGGTCTCCGTAATTGCATTGTCATAGCAGCATCCGGTTCCGCTCATGCTTTGGATACCAGCTGCTTTCCCGACCACGGCACGAAACCGTTTGCTGCAATATTGCGAACCACGATCCGTGTGAAAGATGAATCCTGGTGACGGCCGACGCCTGACTATCGCATTGGTAAGGGCAGCTATAACAAGATCATCCGTCATGCGTTTGTTCATGCTCCAGCCCACGATCCGGCGGGAGAATACATCGAGGACCACTGCCAAGTACAGCCAGCCCTGGACCGTTTCAATGTACGTTATGTCGCCGGTCCAGAGCCGATTGGGAGCGTCAGCGGAGAATTGACGCTTCACCAGATTGTCCGCTACAGGACGCTTGTGATCTGAATTCGTTGTAACCTTGAACTTCCGCGTCGTCTTGACTTTAAGGCCGTTTTCTCGCATCAGGCGCCAGATGCGGTTTTTACCGACGCGCCGCCCTAACTGCCGTAGGTTATGGGTAATCCGTTTCGCGCCATATGTTTTGTCGCTCTCTTCGAAGGCTGATTTGATCGTTGGCAACAACGCCTGGTCTTCGCGCTGCCGATTCGTTACTCGGCCGGCCGCATGGGCGTAGTACCAACTCCGAGTCACTCCCAGAACTCGGCACATCTCCTTCACTCCGAATTCGGAGCGGTGCTCGGTTATGAACCCGAATAACGATGCGGATCCGTTGAGAAGATGGCCACAGCTTTTTTTAGGATTTCACGCTCCCGACGGAGTTGCTCGTTCTCTTTGCGGAGTTGCTTAAGCTCTGCTTCGGCAGATATTTGACTGGCTATAGCCGGATCCTGCTGGTCACGGTGTTTCCGGATCCATCCTTTTAAGACTCCATGCGTGATCCCGAGACTGCTTTCAACTTCGCGAATGGTGCGGTTGTCTTCCAAAACCAGCTTCACCGCTTCAGCTTTAAACTCGGCATCGTATTTTCGGTTCATTCTCATGACACACCCTCCTGGTCCGTTAGGATATAAGGTGTGTCCTCAAATGTGAAGATAGCTCAGTATCCTTACCCGCCATCCTTCTCATACTCCCGTCCCCACGAGCACATCTGCTCCAGAATGGGGTAGATGCTTCGCCCTTTGTCCGTCAGGGAATACTCCACCTTTGGCGGCACCTGGGGATAGACCTCGCGGTGTACCAGGCCGTCCGCTTCCAGCTCCCGCAACTGCTGGGTCAGCATTTTGCGGGTGGTGTCGGAAAAGCGCCGCTGCAGGTCGGAAAAACGAATGGTTTCCGGTGCCAAGTGCCAGAGGATCGAGGCCTTCCATTTTCCGCCCACCACTGCCAGGGTGACGTCGATGCCGCAGGTGTACTCTTTTTCCCGGTAGAGCATGGAGCGTGCTGCCTGGTTTTCTTTCATGCCTAGGCTCCTTTTTTGATACTGTGTATTTAAATAGGTACTACGTTCCAAAAAGGTACGTTATTGACGATTTTGATCTTATGAATGAAATATAGCCCGAAGGCTGTTCAAAATAAAGCTTGATCTGGTTGGAACCCATCGATAAGGAGGAGGCGTCATGAAAGTGGTGGCATTCAACGGCAGTCCCAACAGGGAGGGAAACACGTGGCACGCCCTGAAGATGGTCACGGCGGAGCTGGAGCGGGAAGGGATCGCGACCGAGATCGTTCAGGTCGGCAACAAGGTTGTCAGAGGCTGCATCGCCTGCGGTATGTGCGCGAAGAACATGAATGAACAGTGCGTGCTCCCGGGTGACGAGGTGAACGACTGGGTGCAGAAAATGAAAGAAGCGGACGGGATCATCCTGGGATCGCCGGTACATTACGCCGCCATGGGGGGCGCCATGAAGTCGTTTCTCGATCGGGCCTTTTATGTGGCGGGTGTGAACAAAGGACTGTTCCGCCACAAGGTCGGTGCCGCGGTGGTGGCGGTGCGGCGTTCGGGTGGCCTGCCGACTTTCGACCAGTTGAACAACTTCCTGATGTACTCCGAGATGCTTATTCCCGCCTCCAACCACTGGAACGTGATCCATGGCAGGAGTCCGGAGGAGGTGACCCAGGATACGGAAGGGGTGCAGATCATGCGGGTTCTGGGAAAGAACATGGCATGGCTGCTGAAGCTGGTGGAGCACGGCAAGGGGGCGGTGCCCCCGCCGGAACGGGAATCCAAGACCTATCTGAGTTTCATTCACTGATCCGCTGCCGGCACGCCGGTCGCTGACGGGTCGAATTCAATGCAGCAGCACTGTTTAGGCGGCCATTCGGCCGCCTTTGTCGTTTATGCTTACGTGGGCCTGTACCTTCGGTGTTCGTCAGAAACATAGCCGGGTCACGGTTGTGTTTAATTCGATGTGTATCAAAATGAATATTGACAGTTCTTTTTTCAGGACCTATATTTGATTCGACATCTATCGAATCGAGGTAGCCATGAAACCGGACCAGAGCATTGCCATCATGAAGGCCCTGGCGGACCAATCCCGCCTGAACATCATCAAGTCGCTGCTGGAGCGCCCCCAGTATGTGGAGGAGATCGCCAGCCGGCACGGGCTGGCAGCCTCGACCGTATCCTTTCACCTGCGCAAACTGGAGCAGGCCGGGTTGGTCACAAGCCGCAAGGAGCAGTACTATGCGGTCTTCGAAGCCAACCAGGGCATGCTGGATACCACACTGCGCGAGATCGTCGCCGATATACCGGTGGGGCGGGAGTTGCAGGACACGCGCATGGAAGAATACCGGCGCAAGGTGCTGGAGACCTTTTTCCGCCACGGGCGTCTGGAGAAGCTGCCGGCGCAGCACAAGAAGCGCCTGATCGTGCTGGAACAGTTCGCGGCGCGCTTTGAGACGGATCGGCGCTATGACGAGCAACAGGTGACCTCCCTGATTGGGCCGCTGTTCGACGACTACTGCACCATCCGCCGGCTGCTGGTGGATGAGGGGCTGATCAGGCGCGACGGCGCAGCATACTGGCGGGAAGGGGCGCCGCTCCGGTCGGATCTGCCCGCAACCGCGCAGGTGCAGCCCCGCGCGGCGCAGCAGACCGAGCGGGAACGGCGGACCACCATGAAGCAGGCTTACCGGCAGAGGCCTCTGCAGATGGGCATCTACCAGATCCGCAATACGCAGAACAACAGGGTCTATGTCGGCAGCAGCGAGAACATGGAGGGGGCGCGCACCAGCAGGATGTTTCAACTGCGGATGGGCAAGGCGATCTTCAGCAGCGAGCTGCAGCGTGACCTGGAGCGGCAGGGGGCTGCCACCTTCGAATTTTCGGTGCTGGAAGTGCTCACACCGCCGGTCGGGAAACCGGCTGAACAGGCCCTAGCTGACCTGCACCTGCAGTGGCTGGAAACGCTGCAACCCTTTGGCGAACGGGGATACAACAGCGCCCGGGCCTTCCAGCGGGAGAGAGACCGCCGGCAGTTTACGGTCGGACCGCAAAAAAACGATTGACCCGTCCATCGCTTCACGGTTTAGCGTTGTCTGTGTCATGGCCGTGACACACTCGACAACCTGAAAGGAGAATGACGATGGCTCACGTAACAGTGGAGGAATGGACGGTCCGCTTCCGTGCGATCGGTCTGGACCAGGGGGCGATGGAGCAGTGGCATCGTCTGTTCGAGCGGGAAAATCCCGACGGACACCAAAGCTTTCTGGAGTGGCTGGAGCTTCCGGCTGACCGGGTCCGTGAAATAAGGGCGAAATACGCCTGATCCCCATCGAGCCCCCGGCAGCGCACCGGGGGCTCGTCTTTTGGAGGCGCCATGTTTCGTATCGGGCAGTTGGCCCGACAGTATGGTCTTTCCCGCAGCACGCTGCTGTATTACGACCGCATCGGCCTGCTCTGCCCCAGCGGGCGCAGCGAGGCCGGCTACCGGTTGTATTCGCCGGTCGACCGGGAACGCCTGGCAGCCATCTGCTCCTTCCGGCAGGCCGGGCTGGGTATCGGGGATATCAGCGGCATTCTCCGCTCGAGCGGGGGCTCCACCGCCGAAATCGTCAGCCAGCGGCTGCTGGCGGTGGGGCGGGAGATACAGGCCCTGCAGATCAAGCAACGCCTGCTGGCCGGGATGCTCAGGCTGCAGGGACAGGGGGGACCGCTGCGGTCGGTGGACAAGGAGATGTTCGTGGAACTGCTGCGTGCGGCCGGGATGGACGACAATGCCATGCAACAGCTGCATGTGGAGTTCGAGCGGCGTGCGCCCGAGGCGCATCATGCCTTTCTGCTCTCACTGGGAATATCGGAAAGAGAGGCCCGGACAATCCGCCGGTGTTCCGTCCATGAATGGCAACCCTGAAGGGGATTTTCGAGCGAAATCGAGCATTCAGGGACCAGCCGGCCCCTTTTTCCGGTTCCGTCTCCTGGCTGGCTCCTTCCGCGAAGCGCTCATCGGCCCGTCCTATTCGTGGCAAATCAGGGTATAATTGGAAAAAAAACGGGTGCTCCTTATGCCGCGATCCAGGCCGAGACGATAATCTGAAACACGGCATTATTGCAGCATATCATTTCTGGGGTGACACACCATGAACGAACAGGAGACCGCCGACATAGTCGAGGGCGGAATGCAACTGGAAAGCGCCATTTGCAAAGCCATCGGAAAACGGGCGGTTCTGCGATTCACGTACAACGGTTATCTACGCATCGTGGAGCCGCAGAGCCACGGCATCAGCACCGCCGGAAAGGAAGTCCTGCGCGGTGTGCAGACAGGAGGCGGGAGCGCGTCCGGCCCGAGCCTTTTTGGCAAGCTTTTCGAAGTGGGCAAGATGGCGGGGCTCGGGGAAACGGGCGCGGTTTTCGCCGGTCCGGGGATCGGCTTCAATCCCGACGACAAGGGGATGATCTACGTTCATTGCCACCTGCAGCCGCCGGGCCGTCATCGCAGTGCCCGTTGAAAACGGGATCATGCCCGCTCGGCGTCGGCAGTTGCGACGAGGTGAGCAGTATACGGGGGGTGGCCGGGCGTTGACAAACACACTGCAGCCGTGCCATAAAACAGAGCGCGCGCCGGAAAACCGCTTCCACCCGATGAAGCGGTTTTTTTGTGTTTATCAGCAACTGCGCGAAAATCAGCCGGGAGAAAAGTGTGGAAAACAGAAAACGACTCTTGCTCAGAAACAAAATGATAGCCACGGGCATGCTGATTGGTGCGGCCATCCTGTTCGTCGTTGCCCGCAGCCAGAAGGGGCAGGGGGGCTGGGAGTGGGTCGCCGCCTTTGCGGAGGCAGCCATGGTCGGCGCACTGGCGGACTGGTTTGCCGTTGTGGCGCTGTTCCGCCATCCGCTGGGGGTGCCGATTCCGCACACGGCCATCATCAAAAACAAGAAGGAAGCCATTGCCGGCAACCTGGCCGGCTTTATCCGTGACAAGTTCCTGGCCGGCGACACCCTGATCGCGAAGATGCGGGAGTACGATCCGGCCGGACATCTTGCCGCCTATCTGATGTCGCGGGAGAACGCTGCCGACCTGGCCGGCGGCTTGACCCGCGTGTTTGCCGAATCGCTGGATTTCATCGACGACGAGCGTGTGCGGCAGGTGCTGCAGGCTGCCCTGAGCGACCGGATTCACCGGGTGGATGTTTCCTCTTCCGCGGGGACGATTCTCGAAACCCTCAGGAAGGACAACCGCCACCAGGTCGTGCTCGACGACCTGCTGAAGCGCTTCGCCGCCTGGCTGGCCACCGACGAGGCCCAGACCAGGCTGGCCAACGCCATTGATGATCTGTGCACCAGGGAATATCCGCTGCTGGCTGCCTTTATCCCCAACCGCGATCAGTTTTCCCGGGGGGCCGGTCAGAAGATCGCCGGCAGAATCAATGCCTTCATTCAGGAGGTCAATGCCGATCCGGTCCATGAGGTCAGGTACCGCTTCGACACGGCCGTGACCGGCTTCATCTCCCGGCTGAAATCAGACCCGGCCCTGCGCGACAGGATCGAGGCGATCAAACGGGAGATCGTTCACGACCGGGCCATGGGCGAATACGCCGGCAAGCTCGGCAATGACCTGAAGAACTGGCTCAGGGGCGATCTGCAGCAGCCCGGCTCAAAGGTGCAGGAGAAGCTTGCGGCCGCTGTTGCGGGGCTCGGTGCGGCCCTGTCGGACAACCGCGGCCTGAAGGATTCCCTGAACGAGCACCTGGAATCGCTGGTGGTGCGCTACGGGGATGCGCTGCGCAATGCCATTGCCGGGCATATTTCCGGCACCATGCAGACTTGGGAAAGCGACGACTATTCCAACGAGATCGAGCTCTCCATCGGGTCTGACCTGCAGTTCATCAGGATGAACGGCACCCTGGTCGGCGGCGTGATCGGTCTGCTGCTGCATGCCGTCTCGCTGTTGTTCGCGTAGCCTCTCTCCGGACAGGGCTGACCGCCGCTAGCGGCCATGGGGGGCGCCCCTCATGGCGTCGATGCTCCAGATGCCGCTCCCCTGTGCGGCGATGAACAGGAAGATGAAGCAGTACAAAACCGCCAGCTCGCCCTGGTTCTGAAGCGGCAGCAGTGCCCTGGGCCCGTGCACCATCCAGTAGGCACAGGCCATCTGGCCGCTGGCTATGAAGGCCGCCCAGTGCGTGAACAGGCCGATCATCACCAGGATGCCGCCGATCAGCTCGATCGGGCCGGCGGTATAGATGATAAATGCAGGGGTTCCTTCCGGCATGGGGCTGGGAAAGGCGAACAGTTTCTGGCAGCCGTGCCACAGAAACAGGAAACCGACCACGATCCGCATCAGTGCGTAGCACTGGGGACTGTATTTCGACATGAACCATGTCATGGTGCACCTCCGGATTGGCTGATCCGATCAGAGAAAATTTCGCTGCTGCACCATTAATTTTAGTCCTGTTACCTGTGCACCGCAAACTCCTGCACATCCGCATGAGCGGCATTGACAGCCCGGTGGAAGTGAGATAAAAACTTTACCCATGAACACTAAGTCACACATCTCCATCGTCGTCGCAGTCGTCACCCCGTGACGGCTCTGCGCCTCCATTAACCGGAGTGCGGGCCAAAAGCCCGCGCTCTTGCAGTATAACCAGGCCGCGGGTATCGAACCCGCGGCCTTTTGTTTTTGGTGCGCACCCATTTTTCCTTTTGGAGGTTCATCATGCAGATCACCGACCACATCCACGCCCTGAAGATCCCCTTTGCCGTTCCCACCCCGGCCGGCTCCATCGAACGCTTTGTCTATGTCTACCTGATATGCGGTGACGAGGTCACTCTGATCGACAGCGGGGTGGCCGGGGCCGAGACCACGATTCTCTCCTACCTGGAAAGCCTTGGACGGGGAAGGGGCATCAGCCGCCTGATTCTGACCCACAGCCATCCGGACCATCTCGGTGCGGCCCGCGCCGTGCAAGCCATCACCGGTTGCCGTGTGCTGGCCGGCGCTGCCGAGCAGGCCTGGATCGAGGATACCGGGCAACAGGCGCGTGAACGGCCGGTGCCGGACTTTGATAGACTGGTGGGTGGGCCGGTAGCGCTGGATAGTGTCGTGGCTGATGGAGAGGTGCTGGATCTGGGGGGCGGGCTGATGCTGGAGGTTATAGCAACGCCAGGGCATTCGGCCGGATCGATGTCATACCTGCTGACCCGGGAAGGAGCCCTGTTCACCGGCGATGCGGTGCCGCTGGCGGGAGACATGCCGATCTACGATGACTTTTGCACCTCGATCGCCACACTGGAGCAACTGCAGCGCATGAAGGAGCCGGAATTGCTGCTGGAGGCATGGCAGGCGCCGCGTACACAAGGGATCGGCGGGCGTATCGCAGAGGGGGTGTCATGGCTGCAGAGGGTGGATGCAGCGGTGCAGCAGTCGCTATACGCCGAGTCCGACCCGATGTCGCTCTGCCGCCGGGTGGTGACGCACCTGGAGTTGCCGCCGTCGGCCGCCAATCCCCTGGTGGCCCGCTCTCTCCGCTCACACCCGCTGGTTGACTACTGAGCGAGACGGCTTACAGTTTTATCTGTGATCGAAAAAATGCACCGATGCCGGCCTGTCAGGAGAGCGAGGGCAGTGCAGGGTGCAAACGGGGAGGATGTATGAACGAGGTCATCCGGGCGCTGCGACAGAGATTGCTGCCGACCGTCGCCACAGTACTTCTTTCGGGTATGTTCCCCGCCAGTGTCATACCGGCGCCTGCCTCCCTGGGGGATATTCGGCTGCCGGAGGATTTCAGAATCGAATATTTCACCCGCGACGTGCCGGGGGCCAGGTCCCTGGCGCGGGGACCGGACGGGATCGTCTTTGTGGGGACACGGTCGGAAGGGAAGGTCTATGCCGTGGTGGACCGCAACGGCGATGGCAAGGTCGATGAGGTGATCGTGATTGCCAAGGGGCTCGACTCCCCCAACGGCGTGGCCTATCGTGACGGTTCCCTCTATGTGGCCGAGATTGGCAGGGTGATCCGCTTCGATGACATTGCCAGGAGACTGAAGCATCCCCCCAAGCCGGTGGTGGTGAACGACAGTTTTCCCAAGGAGGGGGATCACGGCTGGAAGTTCATCCGCTTCGGCCCGGACGGCAGGCTTTACGTTCCGGTGGGTGCGCCGTGCAACATCTGTGAACGCAGGGATGATCCGCGCTTTGCCTCCATCACCAGGATGAACCCTGACGGCAGCCAGCTGGAGATCTTTGCCCGGGGCGTCAGGAATACGGTCGGATTCGACTGGAGCCCGGCCACCAGGGAACTGTGGTTTACCGACAACGGCCGGGACTTGCTCGGAGATGACCGCCCCCCCGACGAACTGAACCGGGCTCCGGTCAAGGGACTGCATTTCGGCTATCCCTACCGCCACGGCAAGGACATCGTTGATCCGGATTTCGGCACCAAGGCCCCCTCAGGCCTTTCATTCACCGCTCCCGAGCTGGAGCTGGGGCCCCACGTGGCATCTCTGGGAATGCGCTTTTACAACGGCACCATGTTTCCCGAGGCATACCGGGGCGGGATTTTCATCGCGGAGCACGGCTCCTGGAACCGCTCGACCCCCATTGGTTACCGGGTCACTTTCGTGCCGCTAAAGGGGGGCAAGGCAGCAGCCTATACCGTCTTTGCCGAAGGCTGGTTGAAGGGAAAAGCGGCCTGGGGGCGGCCGGTCGATCTGGAGGTGCTGGCGGATGGCAGCCTGCTGGTTTCCGACGACAAGCAAGGGGCCATTTACCGGATTACCTATGGCGGCAGGAAAAAGTAGCAGGACTGGAATGCAAGCATCCGTGCATTTGTCTTGACCCGATCGTCTATATGGTTGTATGATGCAACTATATGACGATTTCCATACCCAAATACAGGCTGGAAAAGTCGCTCGGACACCTGGCGGCACGCTTTTCAAGGGTGGTGCTACGGCGGATCAACATCGCGCTGGCGCAGGAGGGGCTGCCCATAACCGCGGATCAGTATTCCTTTCTCATCCAGCTCTGGGAACGCAACGGGCTGCCGCAGGGGGTACTGGCCGAAAAAACGGTCAAGGACAAGACCACCATGGCGCGCCTGGCCGCCGGCCTGGAGTCCATCGGGCTGATCGTCCGGGTACCGAGCACGACCGATGCCCGCGAGCGCCTGGTGTTCCTCTCCGACGAGGGTAAACGGATCATGGATCGCGCTACCCTGCTGGTCCGGGAGATCATCGGGGAGGCGCAGCAGGGAATCGACGAGGCGCAGCTGGAAACCTGCCGCGACGTGCTGCGACGCGCCTGCAGCAATCTCTTGAAATAATTTTTTTAAGCAAATAGTTGTTTGATACAACTATTGTCCGGAGTACAGTAATGGGAATACATTCCGCAGCATCCGCCATTCACCCGTCCGAGATGACCAGGGGACAGTTGACGAGGCTTGTTCTGGTTCTCGGAGCCCTGACCGCTTTCAGCGCCATGTCGATCGACATGTACCTGCCCGCCTTTCCGCAGATCGCCCGCGACCTGCAGGTGCCGCTCGGCACGGTGCAGCTCTCCATCTCCGCCTTCCTCTTCGGCTCGGCTGGGGGGCAGCTTTTCTACGGGCCGCTGGCCGACCGTTACGGCAGGCGCCTGCCGCTTCTGATCGGCCTTGCGCTCTATATCGTCTCCGCTGTGGGTTGTGCCAGTGTGCATACCGGCACCGGTCTGCTCTTCTGGCGGGTAGTGATGGCGGTGGGGGGCGGGGCCGGCATGGTTATTTCCCGCGCGGTGGTGCGCGATCTCTATGATACCGCCGAGGCGGCAAAGATGTTTTCCCTCCTGATGCTGATCATGGGGGCGGCGCCGATCCTGGCCCCCATGTTCGGCGGGCAGATCCTGCTAGTTGCCGGTTGGCGGAGCATCTTCATATTTATGGCCACCTTCGGCATCATCTCCCTCTGCGCATCGATCGCCTTTCTGCCGGAATCCCTGCCGGTCGAGCGGCGCAGCAGCCGTCGCATGGCGGAGATGGCAACCATCTACGGCCACCTGCTGAAAAACCGCCGCTACCTGCTGTACGCCATCGCCCTCGGGTGCGTCTCCGGCATAAACTTTTCCTACATCTCGGGCGTGCCCTTCATGTTCATCGAGCTGCACGGCGTATCACCCCAGAACTTCGGGCTCTTCTTCGGCGCCAATGCCTGCGGCCTGATCGGGGCCTCGCAGCTCAATCGCAGGCTGCTGCGGCGTTTCACCGCCGAAGGCATCGTGCATGCGGCCTTTACGGCAAATGCAGTTGCGGCGCTGCTGCTCACGGCAGCGATCCTCACCGGTATCGGCGGATTCCCGCTGCAGGTCATGCTCATCTTCATCTGTCTCTGCATGACCGGACTGTTGTATCCGAACCTGACCGCCCTGGCCATGGCGCCGTTCGAAAAGGCGGCCGGAAGCGCCTCGGCGCTCCTCGGCGCGATCCAGTACACCCTTGGGGCCAGTGCAGGTGCCCTGGTCGGAATTTTCCACAACGGCACGGCCGTGCCGATGGCAGCAGTCATGGCGGCCTGCGCGCTGGCAGGATGGCTGGCCGCGGTCGGCCCGCGCCTTACCGGGCGCAGAAACTGAACGCGCAGATCCTGCCGGTACTGCCGGTGCGGTCTTTCCTTATGTGCCGAGCCGGTTATAATAAACGCTGCTCAATCTCTTCAGGGGGCCGGATATGACGTACAAGGATGGCAGGGTGGCTGTGGTGACCGGCGGGGGCCAGGGGATCGGCAAGGGGATCGCCCTGCGGTTGGCACGGGACGGGATGCGAGTGGTGATTGCCGACATCGATGGCGAGGCGGCGGCAGAGACCGCTGCTGAACTGGGGCCACAGGTCATGGGGCTGACACTGGACGTGGCTGATGAGGCGGCCGTGACCGAGCTGATGGATATGATCGGCGGGCGCTTCGGACGGCTGGATGCCCTGGTCACCTGTGCCGGAATCGCCGCGCCGGTGGGGGCGCCGGTGGAGCGGCTGGAGCTGGATGACTGGAACAGGGTGCTGGCGGTCAACCTGACCGGCACCTTTCTGTGCTGCAAGCACGCTGTCACACTTCTGCGCACATGCCAGGGGAGCATCGTCACCATCGCATCCACGCGGGCCCTGCAATCCGAGCCGGACACTCTGGCCTACAGCGCCAGTAAGGGGGGCATCGTGGCCCTGACCCATGCCCTGGCGGTCAGCCTGGGGCCGGAGATCCGGGTGAACTGCATCAGCCCCGGCTGGATAGCGGTCGACGACTGGCGCAAGAGCACCCGACGCAGCCCCCCGGCCCTCAGTGCCGGCGACCATGCCCAGCATCCGGCCGGCCGGGTGGGGCGGCCGGAGGATGTGGCAGCCCTGGCAGCCTACCTGATCTCAGCGGAGGCCGGTTTCGTCACCGGCCAGAATTTCGTGGTTGACGGCGGCATGACCCGCAAAATGATCTACGCCGAATAATCGGCGGTTATGGCCGGAAAAAAAGGGGACGGGCTGCCCGAATGCAGCGCCGTCCCCTCTTTTATTTGCGGCGGAACAGGTGGTGGGCAATTACGGGGTACGGCTGGTGACCTCCAGCAGGTGGTAGCCGAACTGGGTCTGGATCGGGCCGAGCACCGTGCCGACTTCACCGGTGAATACGGCCTGGTCGAATTCCTTGACCATCTGGCCCGGGCCGAACGAGCCCAGTTCTCCCCCCTGTTTGCCCGAGGGGCAGAGGGAATGCTGCTTTGCGACAGCTGCAAAGTCGGCTCCTGCTTCAATCTGCTGTTTCAGGTCCTCGCAGACCTCCTTGCTTGCCACCAGGATGTGGCGGGCAGTGGCTCGTGCCATGGCGTGCTCCTTGTTTGGTTGGTGTCTCATTTGAGATCAGGCAGAATAACACAATCGGTGAAGCCGGGACAGTCCTCTTTCGGCAAGACTGCAACCGCTCCGCTGAATATTCGGTTTTTCCGCAGGTGTCTCATGCAAAGTCCCTTACATCCAATACCATCCCCTTCATGGTGCCGGTGACTCCGGCCACGTAGGCCCGCGCGACCCGGGCCGCCGGCATTCCGATGGAGGGATCGCGGCCCAGGGCCTGCAGGGTCTCCTGCACCCAGACCGGGCTGACCACGTTCACCCGCATTCCCCGTTCCAGCTCCAGCTGAGCAGCACGCACAAACCCCTCCAGGCCGGCGTTGACCATGCTGACCGCGCTGCTGCCCGGCATCGGCGTGCGGGCCAGCACACCACTGGTAAGGGTGAACGAACCGTTGTCACTGATGAAGTTCCGGCCGATCCGGACCAGGTTGATCTGTCCCATCAGCTTGTTGCGAAAACTGAACAGGAAGTCGTCGTACTGCAGTTCGTCCAGGGAAGCGAAGCGGGCGTCACCGGCGGCGCATACCACGGCATCGCAGGCCCCGATTTTGCGAAACATCGCCTCCACACTCTCCGGCTCGGCAATGTCCACCTGCAGCATGACGCTGCTGCGGCTTGCGCTCAACACCTCGTGCTCCGTCTGCAGCGCCCTGGCAACCTCCCGGCCGATTGTTCCGGTGCCGCCGACCAGTAAAATGCGCATGTCATCCTTCTCTCTTCCGTGTCATCCGCTGCTCCGCCCGGCTGTTCGGGACATGGCTTTTTCTTATAGTGTACCCGAAGAAGAGGATGCGGGGGCCGTCGAAGATGGTGGTTGCCGCGTTCCCGGAACGGGATACTCCTGTGGCGGGGGGGAGCACGGGAAATGCCCACATCGATCTCGGTGTTTGTCTGGCGATGTGCTATAGTGCCCGATACCAGCGGGTGAGCGGACAGAGCATTCCCCCACGCAGGCGGCCGTGCATGAGGGGCTGCCGGGCTCAAAAAGTATCAGGAAAGGAATGCCATGAGCGAAATTCAGGAACTCCGGGAACAACTCGATCGGTCAGATGCAAAAAACCGACTCAACAATCTGGTGGCAATAAGTGTGGCCATCATTTCCGTTTTCATGGCCGTCACCAAGGTCAAGGACGATAACATCGTGCAGGCCATGCTGCAGGCCAAGTCCGACGCCGTGGACAGCTGGAACGAGTACCAGTCCAAAAAGCTCAAGCATCACATGGCGGAACTGGGGCTGAGTCAGGCCCAGGCGCTCCGGACACTGGCCAAAGGACCGATGGAGGTGGTGCTGGAGCGCCAGCAGAAGGGGTTTCAGGAGACGATAGTGCGGTACCAGGCGGAAGAAGAGGCGCTGATGAAAAAAGCGAAGGGATTCGACAAACAGTACGACGACCTGAATTACCGCGACGACCAGTTCGACCTTTCCGACGCCACCCTTTCGATTTCCCTGGCCATGCTGGCGATCACCGCCCTCACCGGGAAACGCTCGCTGCTTTTCCTGGCCTGGACGCTCGCCGGGTTCGGAATCGTCATGGGGCTGGCCGGGGTGCTTGGGCTGGCGTTTCATCCGATGGCGCTGACCAGGCTGCTGTCGTAGGCGTAGGCTCCCCCTGGCCGTACCGTTTCACGATGATGCGCAGGGAAGCGAACGCCTCATTGCAGAGACGTTCCAGTCTGGCAAGGAGCGCCCTGTGGTCTTCCCCGGTACTGCCTTGGTGCAGGGCCGCTTCGAATGTTCCGGCACACTCCCCGAGTTGGGCGGCGCCCAGATTGATCATGACCCCTCTGAAGGTGTGCAGCAACTGCCCGGCGGCCGCAGTGTCTCCGGAATGGATCAGCCGCTCCAGGCGCTGTACGATATCGATATGCCCGGTGCATGCCATGCGGGCCATCTGACCGTAAAGCAGACGGTTGCCGTTCATCCTCCTGATCGTCCTGGGCAGGTCAAGGCCGGGCAGCCCGGCCACTTCTTCGGCATCCAGCGGGAGGTCCGCAGTCTGGCCGGAGACCTGCTTTGCCGTCGATCGATCCAGCGTGCAGTACCGCTCCAGGGTCGCCACCAGTTTCTCCACATCGAGCGGCTTTGCCAGATGATCATTCATTCCCGCCTCAAGACAGCGCTGCCGATCAACCTCGAAGGCATTGGCGGTCATGGCGATGATCGGGAGCCCTTTTTCCCCTACGGAATCACGAATCTCCCGCGTGGCTTGGTAACCGTCCATGATCGGCATCTGCACGTCCATCAGTACGACATCGAAGGAAAACTCGCCTGAAGCCACTCGCTCCACCGCCTCGCGCCCGTTCCCGGCGATCACCACCCGGGCACCCATATCCTCCAGGATCTCGCGCGAAACCAGCTGATTGAAGTAGTTGTCTTCCGCAACCAGTATCCGCACCCCCTCCAGGCAGCGCGGCGACCGGTCCTGTCTGCAAGCGGCGGGGGGCTGGTACGGGACGGTAACCGCATCCGGCGTAGAACGCGGCGCCGGTAGATCAAAAGCGACCCGAAAGCTGAACGTACTGCCTCGGCCCTGTTTGCTGGCTACCTGGATGCCGCCCCCCATCAGGCGCACCAGGCGGCTGCTGATGGCCAGTCCCAGGCCGGTGCCGCCAAACTTCCGATTGGTGGATATTTCGGCCTGGGTAAAACCATCGAAGATCCGGTCGAGGTTTTCCCGGCTGATGCCGATGCCGGTATCACTGATGGAAAAATCGAGACTCACCTGGCCGGCATCGGTCTGTGCCATCGATACGGACAGGACCACTTCGCCCTGTTCCGTGAATTTAACGGCATTTCCGGCCAGGTTGATCAGCACCTGCTGCAGGCGCAGCGGGTCCCCCACCAGCGTGCCGGGGACACGCGAGTCGATGTCGAAAACGATCTCAAGCTGCTTGTGCCCGGCATTGGCTGAAAGGATCACCGACAGCTTGCGCAGCAGATCGTTCAGGTCGAAGGGGACCCGCTCCAGTTCCATTCGACCCGCCTCTACCTTGGAGAAGTCGAGAATGTCGTTGAGAATGTCCAGCAGCGACGTGGCCGCGTTTTCTATCTTCCCGATGTAGTCCTGCTGGCGCAGATTCATCCCGGTTTTGTGCATCAGGTATATCAGTCCCAGGATGGCGTTCATCGGCGTGCGGATCTCATGGCTCATGTTCGCCAGGAAGGTGCTTTTTGCCTCATTGGCCGTCTCGGCAGCCGCAATCGCCTGGCTCAGCCGCTCCTTGGCCTGTATCCGCTCGGTAATGTCCTCGTTGAGGCCGACCAGGCGCAGGGGGGCGCCGTCCGGATCGTAATAGAGCTTGCCAATGCCGCTGAGATTGCGGATTTCTCCATCCCCCCGGCGGATGCGGAAGACGCAGTTGAAAGGGGTCTCACCGCCGAGTGAGGCCTGCAGGGCCGCCTCCATCGCCGGGAGATCTTCAGGCAGCACCGTCCGGCTCCAATCATGATAGCTCGAACAAAAGGAGGCCGGGTCGGTTCCGTAGATGGTGAACATGGAGTCGTCCCAAATCAGAAGGCCGGTTTGCAGGTTGTAATCCCATACCCCCATGGCGGCCGCCTGCGTCGCCATCTGAAGGCGCTCGGCGCTTTCCCTTAATGCGGTGGATGATTGGGCCAGGCTGCTTTCGTATTCGCGCTGGCGCCGTTGATAGGCATACAGCCCCAGCGAGGCAAGCAGCGCGGTGATCGCGAAGAGCATGCCCTGCATCAGCAGGTTGCGGCGCCAGCCGGCATAAATGAGGTCCAGGTCCCGGCTGACCGCCACCATCAGGGGTTTGTCCATTTTCAGTTCCGGGGGCTGGACCGTTTGCCAGACCAGAAGGCGCTTTTCTCCGGTCAGGTAGGCAATGCCGGCATGAACGGTGGTTTCCTGCCCGCTGTTACGATGCCTGGTGAAGAATGTTCCGGGCTGGGCCAGGTTCTTGCCGGCCGTCTTTCGCCCTTCCGGAATCAGCATGAACAGCATTCCATCGCCATGGGCGATGGCGGTCCACATGTCCCTGCTGTAGAGCACCGACGAGAGCAGCGTGGTGAAATACTCCGGATCCAGCGTGGCGGCAATGACCCCGGCAAATTCGCCGCGTGGGCCGGGGATTACGCGCACCACGTTCAAGGCAAAAATTCCCAGGGAGGTCTTGAAAGGGGGGGAGACGTACAGCCTGTCGGCAACGGGATGCTCCCGGGGCATCATGAAGTAGTCCCGTTCCCTGAAATTATCACCGACCAGCTCGGGCCAGTTGGAGGCGACGACGGTTCCGTCGGCGTTGAGGATGTTCAGGGTCCGTACCCCTGGCATGGCGTTGGTGATGACGCCGAGCTGCCTGGCGGTGTAGGTGTTCTTGCCGTTCCGCGACAGCTCCTGCTGGATATCGCTCAGCACCTTGTTGGTCGCATCCAGGTTCCAGGCCAGGTTTTTCTGGATCACCCGTGCCTGGGTCACCAAGCGTTCCTGTACCCGTGACGTGATGCGGCCACGCTCCAGGTACAGGTTCAGCCCCATGGGAGCGCCCAGGAGCAGCAGGGTCATGCCCAGCATGATCCATTGGGATGGCAGCCGTTTTTTCGGAGAAAGGTTTTTCATGGTTTTGCACTCCGCGGAATCTAACGAAGAATATCGGCTCCAGTGCCTGCTTGGCAAGCTGTTTGATCGCGGCAGGGCCTCACCATGCAAGTTGTGATAAAATGTCAGAAATTTCTTCTTTTTAGCGGGAGGATGTCATAGTATACGCAAGAGGTCCGGCTGTCCCGCAGCCACTTCATCTGCCGGAAAGAACCCGATGGTTTTCGCGGAGTTGAATCAATGACGAGTAAAACTCAGAACCCTTTGCAGGGACTTCGCGTCGTTGTCGTCGAAGACAGCGACGAATTACGTCTGTTTCTGACGGTGGGCTTGAGCGATTTCGGGCACCAGGTGCGGGGGGTGGCGGATGGCCAGGCCCTGGATGACGCGCTGGCAAAGGCGCCGGCCGATGTGGTGATCCTGGATATCGGCCTGCCGGGCGAGGATGGCGTGGCGATCGCCAGGCGCCTGCGCTCTACCTGCAGGTGCGGCATCGTGATGGTAACCTGCTGTGGACAGGTGGACGACCGGGTGCACAGTTTCGAGAGCGGTGCTGATCTGTATTTCGTCAAGCCGGTCGACCTGCGTGAACTGGATGCCGGATTGAGAAGCCTGGCGTACCGGCTTTCCGGCCAGCTCCAGTCTGTCTGGCGCCTTAATGCGATACGTTCGAAACTGTTTACGCCGGATGGTGTGGAAATACCGCTGGGCGCCCAGGAATTGATCTTTCTGCGCAGGCTGAGCGAATCCCCCGGTGAGAATGTCCTGCGCAGCGATATCTTCGCGGCGCTCGGACAGCCGAACGACCATTATGCGGACAGACGCCTGGAGACGCTGATCTGCCGGCTGCGGGCACGGGTCCGGGCAGCGACCCCCGACTGGGAACTGCCGGTACGTTCCCGCCATAACCTGGGCTACGCCTTTCTCGCGGAAATCGAACATCAGTGAGCCCGAAGCGGGGCATGCCGCAACCGGCGTCCCGCAAACCGCACAGCACAGCGAGACAGCATGCCCCAATACGTCGAACCGCTCTTCCGTCCCCCCAGCGAGGCCCGCAGCCTGATCTTCCAGATCACGATCGGCTGTTCCCAGAACCGTTGCGCATTCTGCGGCATGTACAAGGGGAAGCAGTTTCGGGTGCGGCCGGTGGAAGAGATCCTGGAAGAGATCGCTGAAATCCCCGAGCGCTTCCGTCCGCGCATCGACCGGGTCTTCCTGGCTGACGGCGATGCCCTGGTCTATCCCTTTGAAGGGCTCGCAACCATACTCGATGCCTTGTGCACCACCTTTCCCGGCCTCACCCGCGTCGGTGCCTACGCCTCCCCCAACAGCCTCACCACCAAAGACGCTGCGCAGCTCTCGGTTCTGCGCGGAAAACGGCTGCGGATCCTGTATTTCGGCCTGGAATCGGGGGACGATCAGACGCTGCTCTCGGTGAACAAGGGCTATACCGCCGACAGGATGGCGGAGCTGACCCTCATGTCGCGCCAGGCAGGCCTGAAGCTGTCGGTCACCGCCATACTGGGGCTGGCTGGCCGGATGCGCAGCCTCGATCATGCCCGGGCCACCGCGGAGTGGGTAAACCGTGTCAATCCCGAATACTTCTCCCTTCTGACCCTGTTCCACCGCCACAACGAGCCTTTCATCGGCTCACTCGATCAGTGTACGCGGCGCGAGCTCATGCTCGAAGCCCGCGAGATGCTCCTGCGCCTCAATCCGCAGCGTACCATCCTCAGGTCCAACCATGTCTCCAATTTCCTCAACCTGGAAGGGAGCTATCCCAAAGACCGCCAACGGCTCGTGGCCGACGTGGATGCCGCCCTGGCCCGGGCCGCTCTGTATCCCGGATTCCTGGATGCAGTGCCCGAGTACTCCGAAGAGTATTTTTGAGAACAGCCTTCTCCGGGTTGCTGCCGGTATGCCGATCCGCCCCCCGATCTTTTTCTTTGCGGAGTGAGGTCTCTGTGATATGTGTATATACACGCTAGATGGTGAGAGGGACGATATGAGCACGAAGTGCCACAGACAGAAGCCCAGCGCATGCATGTGCGTGAATGTCCGCCGGGCATCGCGGGCGGTAACCAGGATCTACGATCAGGCCCTGGAACCGAGCGGCCTGAAGGTGACCCAGTTTTCGCTGCTGAAGAATATTGAGGCGCATGGACCGCTCAATATCAGCACCCTGGCAAAGGTGCTGATGCTGGACAGAACCACCCTGGTGAGAAACCTGAAACCGCTGGAAAACGCCGGGTTCATCGAAAATAGCCCTTCGGCCGACCCGCGAGAACGGCAGGTCGGCATTACCGGACAGGGGCGAGTGGTCGTCAAAGCGGCCCTGCCGCGCTGGCAGGAGGTGCAGCGGCAGATGGCCGGTCACATCGGTGCGGAAAATATGCAGCTGCTGGCGCAGCTGGCCAGCGCGCTGGAAGATCTTGCCGGCGGTCACGAAACATTTCCGGAGTGAGCTTTTTGACGAATGTGTGCCATGGCACGGATTGAATGAACTGCGGGAGGGAGCATGGACAAATCAACGGGAAGCAGGCTGCATTATGCCTGGGTAGTGGCCGGGGTTACCTTTCTGACCCTGTTGGTGACTGCCGGGATCAGATCGACACCGGGGGTGCTGATTGTCCCTATCGAGCATGAATTCGGCTGGTCCAGGGCCACCATCTCCGTGGCAATTTCGCTTAACCTGCTGCTGTACGGCCTGATGGGGCCCTTTGCGGCTGCTTTTTTCGACAAATTCGGCGTGCGCCGCACCATGACGATGGCATTGCTGTTGTTGACGATCGGGGTCTGCGCCACGACCTTCATTACCCGTCCCTGGCACATGATCCTGATCTGGGGAGTGGTGGTCGGATGCGGCGCCGGGATGACCGCCTACAGCCTGAGTGCCACCGTTGTCAGCCGCTGGTTTCACACGTCGCAGGGCACCGTGCTGGGAGTTCTGACTGCCAGCACCGCAACCGGCCAGCTGCTGTTCCTCCCCTTTCTGGCACAATTGGCCCACCACCACGGCTGGCGGCAGGCGGCCTTTGCCATTGCCTGCGCCGCCTTGGCCATTCTACCGCTGGTGGCCTGCTTCATGCGCAACCACCCCCGGGACAAGGGGCTGCTTGCCTATGGCGAAACCCCGGGTGACGATATCGCTTCCGATACGTCGGCCGTCCAGCGCAGCAATCCTTTTCAGGTGGCCATACAGGGGCTGCGGCGCGGTCTGGTGTCGCGCGATTTCTGGCTTCTGGCCGGCAGTTTTTTTATCTGCGGCGCCAGCACCAACGGCCTGATCGGCACCCACCTCATTCCTGCCTGTGTCGATCACGGCATCACCGAAGTACGGGCCGCGGGACTGCTGGCCCTGATGGGGATACTGGACCTGTTCGGCACGACCTTTTCCGGCTGGCTCTCGGACCGCTACAACAGCCGTTACCTGCTCTGCTGCTACTACGGCCTGCGCGGCCTGTCGCTCCTGGGGCTGCCGCAGGCGCTGGCAGGCCCGGAATGGGGGCTCTCGGCCTTTGCGATTTTCTACGGGCTGGACTGGATCGCCACGGTACCCCCCACGGTAAAGCTCACCGCAGAGGCCTTTGGTCGGGCCAGCGTGGGGATCATGTTCGGCTGGATCTTTGCCAGCCACCAGATCGGGGCGGCTTTGGCGGCAACCTTTGCCGGCAGCGTGCGCACCTACCTGGGGGATTACATGATCGCCTTCCTCTTGTCCGGCCTGATCTGCCTGCTGGCCGCCGGACTGGTGCTGCGGATCAATCGGCAGCCCGCTCCGGCTGCAGAGACGGTTGCCGGCGCAGAGGAACCGGCCTCCTGACGTTACCCCTCGCTTACTGACTTCGATTGAACCGGCACAGGGCAGCCCTGCAGGGGCCTTGTGCCGGTTCCAGCTTTTCGACTGTCCCCGCGAAGCAGCATCCCGCCGCATCATATTCCCTCCCTGAACTGATCCCCCGGCAGTTCCAGCTGGCAGCAGGTTGCCATCGGCAATATAGGAGCTATAGTTGATGTGGATCAGGCCGTACCAGTCCTGCCGCAGGCCAGGGGGATGCCATGAACATCGCATCGCTGAAGGAATTCACCCGGTATACGCCGGACGAGTTGAGCGAGCTCTACAAACGCAATCCCGAACGCTTCGACGAGCTTGCCGCTGCCGCCATTCACGAAGCCTGTATCGGAAAAAGCCCGGAGCAGACGATCAGACTCCGGCAGATACAGTGGTCCATCGACGGGCAGCTCCGGAAAGCAAAGACCCCGCTCCAAAGGATGCAGATAATGGAGAGTATCTTCTATGGCCGCGTGTTCGGTGAGGATGGAGAGTTGTCGAAGCTCATGTACGGCTGGAAGGAAATGCTCGATTCCATCGGCGGCTTGTACGGAATTTCAGACCGCAAACCAGCCTTGCATCTCTTGAAAAATAACGGCGGCGGAAGGGGAGGGTTTACGGGCACTACCTGAGAGTCAGATGAACTCCTCGAAGTAATCCAGGTCTTTGTGAAAAGTTTCCTGCAGCCGCGAGAGCGAGAACAGCGCGATCGCCAGGCAGAGCAGCCCGACTGAAAGTGCGCCGGTTTCGATACCAAGCTGTTTGCGGGCCAGTTGGAAGAGCATGGTGATCGGGACTGTCATGCCGCGCACGAAGTTCGGCACCGCCGTGGCGACCGTGGCGCGCAGATTGGTGCCGAACTGCTCGGCTGCCACCGTAACGAAAATGGCCCAGTAGCCGATTCCAAAGCCGAGCAGGCTGCAGATCAGGTAGAAAGTGGCGCTGGAGACACCAGTCGCGGCGAAATAGCCGGTCACCGCCGCCACAGTCAGCAGCAGGAAGAGCAGGACCACCTTCTTGCGGCTCTTGAGCAGCTGGCTCAAGAGTCCGCTGGCCAGATCACCCGCCACTAATCCCAGATAACAGTACATGACGGCATTACCGGCGCTGACAGTGCCCTGGACCTTCAGGACCTTGGCGAATTCAGGGGAGAAAGTAATCAGCACGCCGACCACGAACCATGACGGCAGGCCGATCAGGGTCGAATGCAGGAAGCGTCCGAACCGGTCGCGGGAGGTGAAGAGCGACAGGAAATTGCCCCGTGAAACGCGGCTCCCTTCCATGCCCCTGAACAGGCCCGATTCCACTGTACCGATCCGCATGACCAGCAGCAGAAACCCCAGTCCGCCGCCGATGAAAAAGGCGGTGCGCCAGTCGAAGGACTTGGCGACGATGTTGGCCAGAATGGCGCCGGAGACGCCCACCGTGGCAACGATCATGGTACCGTAGCCGCGGATGTTTTTATGCAGCACTTCGCTGACCAGGGTGATGCCGGCCCCCAGTTCGCCGGCCAGTCCGATCCCGGCCACCAGGCGCAGGACAGCGTAGGCCTCCACCGACGTTACCATGCCGTTGGCCAGATTCGCCGCAGAGTAGAGGAAAATGGAGCCGAACATGATCCTGAGGCGCCCCTTGCGGTCCCCCAGCACCCCCCAGATCACCCCGCCGATCAACATGCCGATCATCTGCATGTTGAGAAGAAATACCCCCTGATCGATCAGCTCCTGCCCGGAAAGTCCGAGCCCCTTGAGGCTGGGCACGCGGACGATGCTGAAGAGCACCAGGTCGTAGATGTCAACGAAATAGCCGAGTGCCGCCACGATTACCGGCAGAGAGAGCACCTGTTGCCACGCCGGTTGAAGAACTGTCCGATTGTCGCCCATCGCTGCCCCCTGGCATAAAAATTATCCATTCCTACTCTGAACCTGTACAAAATTCAAGAGTGGCAGTTCAGGCAGCTCATAAGAACCCAATGGTGCAATGGAGCAGCGTGTAGGAATCGACTTTTCCGTGACGGCTTTTGTGAAAGATTCCCCGTGCTCTCCGTCGCTCCGTCTTATTCCAACTGATGCTGCCAGGGATAGACGAAGATAGACGAACAAAAGGAGGCCGCTCCCGCGCGGGAGCGGCCTCCATGTTTTGGCTTCTTGCCGCCCGACATCAGCGATCAGGATCCCTTGGTCTTGCCATACTCGACCGCCCCGTGCCAATCCACCGCCACGGCCGGTTCATTTCCCACAACCCAGGCATCGTGGCCGGCGGGAAGGGCGAAGACATCCCCCGGCTCCAGTTCGAACTCGCTGCCATCCTCCATCTTGATGTGGACACGCCCGGACACCAGGTACTGGAAATGGGGGGCCATGCACCATTCTGTGCCAGCGATCGGCTTCACATCTTCCGACCAGCGCCAACCGGGTTCCAGAATAAAACGGCCGACCACACCGCCTAGGATATTGACGATTTCCACCCTGCCGTGGTTGAAACTCCTGACCTCGTCAGGAGTGGCGAAATGTTTGTATTCGGCTTTGGTTGCCATATGAAGTTCTCCCCTTTCATGTTTTCATTGCCTCCTTATAAATGGTACGCCGGTCGTGACGATTTGCATTCTTTTTCCTCAATGGTGCAGGGCAGGGGCGAGCAGAGATTGACAGATTTCCTCGCAATGGTTATACACGTTTCATGTGCAGATTACTGATCCAGCTTGTGATGGTATTGATGCTGGCCTGTCCGCTGACAGCCGCCGCCACCGAAGAGTATGCCCGCCAGACCGGCCGGGAATGCGCCGCCTGCCACCTCGATCCTGCCGGCGGTGGCGAGCTCACCCGGGCAGGCAAAGAGTTTGCCGCGACACGCGCGGATGCCGCCGCGAAGCCGGCCCTGTCCGCTGCAGCCAAGGGCTTCCGTTTCGCTGTCGGCTATCTGCACCTCATCACCGCCTTCCTCTGGTTCGGCACCATCCTGTACGTGCATCTGGTGCTCAAGCCGGCCTATGCCTCCAGCGGATTGCCGCGCGGCGAGCTACGGGTCGGCATCATTTCCATGGTGGTCATGGGTATCACCGGCATCATTCTGACCCGTTTCCGGGTGGGTTCTCCGGAACTGCTGCTGCAGTCCCGTTTCGGGATTCTGCTGCTGGCAAAGATCGCGCTCTACCTGGTCATGGTAATCTCGGCCACCTTCGTCATCACCGTGATCGGGCCCCGTCTCAGGCGCAAGGAGCCCGACTCCTTCCCCCTGATCGTCGAAGGGGACATGAGTGCCGAAGAGCTGGCCCTGTGCGACGGCAAGGAGGGGCGGCCGGCCCTGTTCGCCCATCAGGGAACCATCTATGACGCCAGTGCCAGCCGCTTCTGGAAACAGGGCAGCCACATGGGGCGGCACCAGGCGGGCGGCGACCTGACCGAAGCGCTTTCCCAGGCACCCCACAACGCCGATCTTCTCGCGGCGCTGCCGGCTGTCGGCCGGCTGGTAGCCGGCGTCAAACGGCCGGCGCCGCTCCACGAACGGGTGTTCTTCTTCATGGCCTACATGAACCTGGCGATCGTTTTTCTGATAGTGCTGATCCTGGCCCTGTGGCGCTGGTGGTAGGCGGCTGCGCGTTGACAATCCCTGAAACTTTTCTACAGTTTAAGCAGGGGGCTGCGCGGCCCGACTTCATCATCGGGAGGACCATCGATATGCCGACCTACGATTACCGCTGCCAGCAATGCGGAAGGAACTTTTCGGTCACGATGCACATTGCGGAGCACGATCAGCAGCGGATGACCTGCCCCGATTGCAAAGGGGTCTCGATCGTACAGCAGTACAGTACGTTCTTTGCCAGGACGAGCAAAAAGAGCTGATCTGCAGCACAGGCACGGAACAGGGGAGACGGCCGCACCCGCTCAGGTGGCTGTCTCCTTTGCATATCCGCCCGCCCCAACACTTGCCCCCGCCTTCCCCCTGCCCACAGACCGGGACTATCGCGACACTCCCCGAAGCAACCATACCTTCTATCTCATGAGACGAGACCCGCGCAGGGATGGCTCCTTCTTTTGATATCGCATTTACCGATAGTTGTGGTTGGTTTCTATTATAAGTATCGATTTGACGCGCTCGGGCTGACGGGCTAGATTACCTCCTTACCTATCTGACAGCGAGAAGGAGGATTTGATGTTCCTGGGAAAAAAACTGGCCGTATTCGGCATCGCGCTGCTGCTTGCAGGTATCTGCAGTGCCCCGGCACAGGCTGCCGCAGTCCACTCGGGAGTTACCACCGTTTCAGTCGATCTCTCGGGCCACAACCCAGCCGGCGAAGCCGAATTATGGCTCCCGTACCCGGTTTCCGACAATGACCAGACCATCACCGACATCAAGGTCAGCGGCGATTTTGCCGCGTCGGCGGTATACACCGACAAGACCTACAGCACGCCGATGCTCTATGCCCGCTGGAATCAAGGGGCTGCCAGCCGTAAACTGGTGTTCAGTTTCAAGACCGAGCGCAAAGAGGTGATCCGCCGGGATTTCCCCGCAAAAGAGGCGGCCTGGGATCGCGCCGATTTTGCCCAATATCTGGCCCCCAGCAGCATCGGGCCGACCGACGGCGAAGTGGGCAGGCTGGCCAAAAGCATCACCGCCGGCAAGACCACGGTGCTGGAGAAGGCCAAGGCCATTTACGACTGGACCTGTGAAAATACCTACCGGGATCCCGCAACCCGCGGTTGCGGCGCCGGTGATGTGTGCGCCCTGCTTGCCAAGCCGGGGGGCAAGTGCGTTGATATCCATTCGGTCTTCATCGCCCTGGCACGGGCTGCCGGAGTGCCGTGCCGCGAGGTGTTCGGCCTGCGCCTGGGCAAAAAGGACAAGGAGGACGTGACTGGCTGGCAGCACTGCTGGGCCGAGTTCTATCTGCCGGGCTACGGATGGGTGCCGGTCGATGCCGCTGATGTGCGCAAGGCGATGCTGACCGAAAACCTGAAGCTGCAGGACCAGAAGACTATCGACTATCGCGCCTATTTCTGGGGGGGCATCGACCCGTACCGCGTCAAGCTGTCGATGGGCCGCGACCTGACCCTCAACCCGCCGCAGCCGGGCCCACCGGTCAACTACCTGATGTATCCCTTTGCCCGGATCGGGGACAAGGTCCTGGACTGGCTCGACCCGGCCGGCTTCAAATACACGATCACCTATACCACCAAATGACCTTTGCCGTGTGAGCCGTCATTGGCCGGACGCAGAGTTCGGAACACAAAAGGGGTTGTCCGCAGCGGGCAACCCCTTTTGTGTGCTTGATATACGCCGCCGCTTCCGTTACCGTGCTGGAGAGCGGCAAGTGCGCCAGGGCGCAGCCCCTTTTACTCAGTAGGGGAGCCTTTCCGCCAAAACTCCCGGAGATCCGGATTAGCGAGCACTGCCATGGCCAGGAAAAACTTCGATCTGCAAACCCGTCTCAACCTGATCGCCCTCCTGGTCCTGGTGGTCGGTCTGGCTGCGGCTGCGGGCATCCATCTGAGTGCCGGTGACAGTTCCGACAGTACTCTTGTCGATGGTTTTCTCGAGTCCAAGAAATATACCCATGAGCTGAGAATGTACGGCGGCAATGCCTCGGTGCTGGCGGATCAGTTTTCGCGCTGGTTCGAGGGATTGTGGCAGGGGCAGACGTTGGCGTACACGATAGCGGTCATTGCCGTTGCCGTCTCCATAGTGCTTTTCCTAGCTGCCCGGCATTCTTCGCCGGACCATTCCCGTGAGGAGGACCGGGACTGACCGGTCCGGCGGCAGGCCGATCCTGCCTCCGGCACCTCTTCGTTGACCACCGGCCCCCGTTCAAAACGCGGGCGGGAGCCCGTCTTTCCCTTCTCCGCCGATCATATCTGTCTGTGTCTCTGGCTCGTCCCGTTGCGTATTTTTCTGGCGGCCTCCTTGACCCTCCAGTCATTCCCCCACCTGTCCATTCGGGCCGTTTTCGAACCAGTGCCGTAGTTCATTTTCATGATCCGGATCAAGGATGTTGTGCCCTGCATCTGCTATCAATGATGTCAGGAACGCAACGGAAACTCATTCAAACCGTGTCTGGAGGATGCCATGGAACTGAACGCTGCCACGAAACTCGACGACCTTTTGAAGGAGTACCCCTTTCTGCTGGACTTCTTCATCAACCGCTCACCCAAATACAAGATGTTGCAGAGCGCGGTGATGCGGAAAACGGTCGGCAAGGTGGCGCCGCTGGAGCATGTTGCCGCCCGGGGGGGCATTGCATTGGATACGCTGCTGACGGAGATAGCGGCCGAGATCAAGGTCAAGACGGGCCGCGAGGTTTCCGTGGGCCGGGATGGCAATGCCCCGCAGCAGGATGCGGCAGCCCGGCAGGAGCTGCTCAAGGGAATCATCCGCGATCTTCATGCCGGGGTCGAGATGGCGGTCCTGAAGCACAGATTTCACGAACTGGTCCGGGACATCGAGGCCAGCGAGATCGCCCGGATGGAGCAGGCCCTGATCGCGGAGGGGATGCCTGAAAGCGAGATCAAACGGCTGTGCGACGTGCACGTGGAAGTCTTCAAGGAGTCGCTCGCCAAACAGGAGCCCCCCAGTGTACCGGCCGGACACCCGCTCCATACCCTGATGAAGGAAAACCGGGTCGCGGAGGGAATCGTCGGCCAGATCGCCGGTCTTGCGGAGCGGTTGGGGGAGGCCCCGGACCAGGAGGGCCTCCGGATGGCCGGGGAAGAACTGGCAGGACTGCTGGAGAACCTGTCACGCATCAATCTCCACTACCTGCGCAAGGAGAACCAGCTCTTCCCGGTGCTGGAACTGCACGAGATCACCGGTCCCACGGAGGTCATGTGGGCCATACACGACGATATCCGTCAGGCCCTGAAGCAGGCCCGGACCCAGGTGACCGAGCTCCGGGTGCCGGCGCTCCGCGAAACGCTCACGTCACTGCTCAAGGCGATCAGCGACATGATCTACAAGGAGGAGCACATCCTCTTTCCCATGGCGCTCGAAATACTGGGCGAGACCGACTGGTTCAAGGTGCGCCGGGGGGAGGAGGAAATCGGCTACGCCTGGGGCGGTCCCGAGGCAGCCTGGCCGGAAGAAACGGTCGCTGCTACGGCGGAACCGGCGCCCCAGTCGGGTGGGGTGGCGCTCGACACCGGTATCATGAGTCCGGAGCTGATCAACCTGATGCTGGCCCATCTGCCGGTGGACATCTCGCTGGTCAACGAGAAGGATGAGGTGGTCTACTACTCCCAGACCAAGGAGCGCATCTTTCCCCGCAGCCCCGGCGTGATCGGCAGGAATGTCCGCAATTGTCATCCCCCCAAGAGCCTGCATGTGGTCCAGAAGATACTGGACGAATTCCGGGCCGGCACCAGGGAGAGCGCCGAGTTCTGGATCCAGATGGGGGGACGCTTCATCCACATCAGGTACTTTGCGGTGCGGGACAGTCAGGGGGCTTATCGTGGTACACTGGAGGTGAGCCAGGACGTGACCGGCATCAGGAAGTTGGAAGGGGAACAGCGGCTGCTGGACTGGGATTAGGGAGGTTGTTGAAAAACGGGCATCTCGCCGCGCCCTCGTCAGCCCTCTTGTGACTTCGGCCTGCGGCCTCACCCTTCGGGAGAGGGTGGCCAAAGGCCGGGTGAGGGCCTCCGCGCAGCTTTCTGCGGGTGCGACGATCTGATCGTTTTCGAACAATCTGAATACCCTAGGGAATTGTGCGAAGACATGAAAGGAGCAACGAGCCATGGAAGAGAAAAACGACAAAACCGTTGGTGATTATGTGGCCGAGGATTACCGCACCGCCAAGGTCTTCGAGAAATATGGGATCGATTTCTGCTGCGGTGGTAAAATCCCGCTCTCCGAGGCGTGCCGGGAAAAGGGAATCGATCCTGCTCCCCTGCGGGGCGAGATCGAGGCGGCCACAAGCGAACCGCTGGACCGGAGCCAGAATTTCGCGGCCTGGGGGCTGCCGTTCCTGGCGGACTACATCGTCACCACCCATCATGGCTATTTGAACGAGAACACCCGGCAGATCGCCGTGTATGCGCACAAGATCGCCGAGGTTCATGGCGCCGCGCATCCCGAGGTGGTTGAGATCGCCCGGATATTCGACCGGATTGCGGCCGATATGGAGGCTCACCTGCGCGAAGAGGAGGAAGTGCTGTTTCCGGCCATCAAACGCATCGACACGGCCAGGAAAGGGGGCGGCGAACCGGAGACAGAGGATCTTGCTCTCTTGCGGGCTTCGCTCGACAAACTGGACCAGGAACACGATGCCATCGGGGAGGCGGTCCACGCCATCCGGGACTTGTCCAAGGACTACGCGATTCCGGACAACGTCTGCAATACCTTCATGGTTGCCTATCGCAAGCTGAAGGAGTTCGAGGACGACCTGCACAAGCATGTCCACCTGGAGAACAACATCCTCTTTCCCAAAGCGGCCCAGCTTTAGAAGGTTGTTTAAAAACGGGCATCTCGCCGCCGTCCTCGAAAACCCCTTTGTGCGGCGTAGCGCTGTTTATGCCCTTGGGTACTACGCCTCCGCGGGGCTTTCTGCGGGTGCGACGAACTGCCCATTTTTAAACAACCTTGGAATTTCAACAGAGTCTGCTGGAATGCGTCGAAGAAGCGCCGATCAGGCCGGCGTGGCGCGGAAAATCGACCTCAGGACGCGGTAATAGCCCTGGGGGGTGGAGTCGAAGACGATTACCGGGCAGCTCAGGCGCTGTTGCAGTTCAGCCAGGGTGACGTCGTCCAGAAAGATTCCTTCACCCTCCTTCAGCATCACGTCCGGCACCAGCACGGCTTCCCCAAGTTCACGCCCTTGCAGGTCATGGATGATGTCGTTGCCGCAGACCAAGCCGCTGACGGTCACGCTGGGGCCGAACAGACGGTTCTCCACCCCTACCGCCACAATTTCCACACCCGATTTTTCCCCCAGTCCGGCAGCGAATTCGCTGACAAAGCCCACGGCGGACTGGCCGGTTACCACCGTGACCCGCCCGGAACCGATGCGGCGGGCCGTTCGCAGCGTGCGGCCGGCGTCACGCATGAAAAGGGGCACCAGGCCTACACCGTTCTCGATCTGGGGCAAATCTCCATAACTCCGCAGGGTAGGGAAGGGCAGGCCGGCCTTGAGGTAAAACTCGTCCGCTAGGAACAGGAACGGTGCGCCGAGGCGCTTTCTGAGCCGGGGAGCCTGGTCTCCCCAGGTGGCGATGAATGTGCGGGCATAGTCGCTGTCCACCGGCTTCAACTGCGGCAGGTGACGGCGGTGGCGGGTCAGCCCCAGCGGCACGACTGCCAGGGACTGCACTGCCGGGTAAAGCCGGGCAAGATCGTCGACCGTGCGCTCCAGCTCCGCTTGGTCGTTCAGGCCGGGGCAGAGCACCACCTGGGTGTGCATGCGGATGCCCGATTCGGCGAGAATCCGCAGTTGTTCCAGGATCGGGGGGATGCCCGGTTTGCCCAGCAGCCGGGCGCGCAGCTCGGGATTGGTGGCATGCACCGAAATGTAGAGCGGCGAGAGGCGCTGTTCTACGATCCGCTCCAGGTCGGCCGGGGAGAGGTTGGCCAGGGTGACGTAGTTGCCGTTCAGGAAGGAGAGGCGGTAATCTTCGTCCTTGACGTACAGCGGCCGGCGCAGACCCGGGGGGAGTTGATGCACGAAGCAGAAGAGACAGTTGTTACCGCAGCGTTCCGGTTCAGGCGGGGTAAAGGTCAGCCCCAGCGGCTCATCCGGATCGCGTTCGATCTCCAGTTCCCACAGCTCGCCATCCTGCCGGGCCACTTCCAGCAGCAGTTCCTGTTCTCCATCGATGCGATAGCTGTAGTCGATGATGTCGCGCAGCCGGTGTCCGTTCACCGCCAGCAGGCGGTCGCCCGGCTCCAGTTGGAATTCGTCGGCCAGGGTACCGGGTGCGACGGTATCGATCAGAAGTCCGTTCACGGGCGGCATGGTGCGGCCTCCGGGAAGGGGGGGGCGGCATCGCCGGCACGGAAGCTGAAAGACAGGGGAGCGTGTGTGAGTCGGGTGCGTGGTTTTGGCATGGAAAACCTGGATGAACGTTGAAACGGCAACAGGGATGATCAGGTTAGCACAGGACTCTTTGTCCTGTCCATCCGTTCATCCCTGTCGATGTGATTATGAGGTGCTGGAGGCGCGATTACTGGTGCAGCCGGAATTTCCCGTCAGCGGACGTGATCGTGGCGATGGCGTGCTTGTAGATCAGGATATCGCAGGCCGCATCCAACAGGACCGAAAAGTTGTCGAATGATTTGATGAATCCTTCCAGCGTCTCACCGGACATCATGGTGATGATGACGCGGACGCGTTCCTTGCGGGACTGATTCAGGTACTGATCCTGGATATTGAAAGGTGCTTTTGCCATTGTTGTCGCGCCTCCTGTCAGTGATCAAAAAATTCAATTGCATGATGCAAAATACTAACAAAGTTTGCCGGATATTCAAGCCATATTATGTCAGGATCGGCCTTGAACCAGGTCAGCTGGCGCTTGGCGTAGCGGCGGGTGTCGCGTTTGATCAGTTCCGCAGCATCTTCGAGGCTGCACTCTCCGTCCAGGTGGGCAGCCGCTTCCTTGTAGCCGATGGCGCGCATGGCTTTCAGCTCCCGGCCGTACCCCGACGACAGAAGTCCCCGAACCTCTTCCAGCAACCCTTCTGCCAACATGCGGTCGACTCGCGCCTCGATACGGCCGTACAGCTCCTGCCGCTCGACGGAGAGACCGATCTTGATGCTGTCGTAGCGCCTGCCGCTGAAGCCGTGTTCGCGCTGGTAGCGGGACAGGGGAATGCCGGTCAGGCGGTGGACCTCCAGTGCCCGGATGATGCGCACCAAGTTGTTGGGGTGGATATGAGCAGCCAATTCGGGATCCACCTGCCACAGCTTTTCCAGCATGGCCGCGTTGCCTTCGGCCCGGGCCTCGGCCTGAAGCTCCTGCCTGATCGCGCCGGCGCCGCTGGGCGAATCGACCAGCCCCTGCAGCAGCGCGCGCAGATAGAGCCCGGTGCCTCCGACAACGATGACCCGTTTGCCCCGTCCGGTGATCTCCCGGATGGCTGCATCGGCGGCATCGGCAAAGTCCGCGGCCGAAAAGAGCCGGTCCGGAGAGGCCACATCGATCAGGTGGTGGGGGATGAGGGTGCGCTGCTCGGTAGAAGGCTTGGCCGTGCCGATGTCCATGCCGCGGTAGACCTGCATGGAATCGGCATTGACTATTTCGGCGTCCAACTCATGCGCCAGCGTCAGTGCCAGTTCGGTTTTGCCCGAGGCGGTCGGCCCGCAGATGACCAGAAGTTTGGACGGTTGTTGAAAAACGGGCATCTCGCCGTCGTCCTCGTCAGCCCTCTGGTGCGGCGTAGCGCTGCTACGCCGCCGTGGCGCTTCCTGCGAGTGCGACAATCTGCCCATTTTGGGACAATCTGGGGATTTCAACAACCTGTTGGGGGGAGTATGCTCTGCCTGCATGTCCGGAAGAGTACAATGAAAATGCTCCTTTGGGCAAATCCATTGTTAGGGGGGCGGTCACGCGCGGAATGGGGGCACCGCACCGGCCTCGATGCTGCGGTGCCGCGAGTTGTCTTCAGGCGATGCCGCTGCGCCAGGTAAAAGCCCTTTTCTGGGACATGAGCACCTCGTCGAAACCGATATCCAATTCGTTCAAATGTGAAACCAAGTGCCGAAAATCGGCCTGCTCGAGCAGTTCCGCCATGTGGAGCAGGTTTCCCAACTCGCCTTTCCGCTCGGCCAGTGCCTCGCTGATATCTTCGGAGAGATTAAGCTTTTGAATCACATCGTCGATGGAGATGTCGTAGACCTTCTGCAGCACTGACAGGATACCGGTCATGAATGCCTTTTCAGGCGATTCCTCTTCGGTTTTCAAGGTGCGATGGCAACTGCTCATGTTTTCCATGAAGCTGGCTCTCACCGCAGCCATCTCCATCAGCGGATTCTCGGCACCGTACTGATCGCTGTCCGCGAACAGGGCCATCTGTATCCAGCGCTTGATCTGCTGGCGTCCCAGAAACATGATCGCATGGCGGATCGTATCGATTTTGCAGCGCAGGCCGATGCTGACTGAGTTGACCAGAAAGAGCAGTTTGCAGGTGAGGCCGGGATCTTCCCGGAAGGTTTCTTCGATACGGGCCACCTCCGCGTCATCCTCGAGCAGGCGCATCAGCTTGAGCAACGTATGGCCGGAGTGTTCCATGCGCCGCTTTTTCAAGACCGAGGGCTTGGCGAAGTAATAGCCCTGGAACAGGTCGAAACCGAGTTCGAGGCAACGGTTGAATTCCTCCTGGGTCTCCACCTTCTCGGCCAGCAGCTGCAGCTCGTAGGTCCGCAGCTGTCTCACCATCTCTTCCAAATCTTCCAGGGGGCTCTGGGTCAGGTCGACCTTGACGATGTCCACGATTTCGTACAATTCATGATAAAGCGGGCTGTATTCGTGATCGTCAAGCGCGAGGGTGAAGCCGTCCTGCTTGAGGGAGCGGCAGTGCTCCACCAGCGCGGGGGTAATCTGCATGGTTTCCAGAAGCTCGATCACCACCTGGTTCTTGGGCAGGATGTTCAATGAATCGTGCATCAGCAGTTCCAGATCCAGATTGATGAAGCCTTTGTGCGGGCCCAGGATCTCTTCGATGCCGAAACTGGTCAGGGCGTTCGTAATCACGCTGGCGGTGGCGTACGTGGCATTGGTCGCCTCTGCCACGCCCGAGTCGGTTGAGCGGAACAGCAGCTCGTATCCTATCAGCTCCTCTCCGCGATTCAGTATCGGTTGTCTGCCGAGTAGATAATTTCCGTTTGCCATGAAGCCTCCCTAATACTGCAGATGATTAGAGATTGGACATCACATTTGCGAAACGTCAATACCGCAGGCGTGGTGGGCTGGAAAGCGTTTTCAGCCGTTTTACATGCTCCTGTATGTGCGGTCAAAGGTCACCGCTGCATTTAATTAATGCACACAGTAGAGAAAATAACCCTGTTTTGGCGGTTGTCAATAATTTTACTGAAATTTAATGTATTGATGCCTAAGAAAAGGGCAGCGGGGCAGGTGGGTGCTCAGGCTTTCCCTGGAGGGAGAGGCACGATCGGCAGCGGATTCGGGCAATCATGTGCGGTGGAAGATCTTTTCGAGTTCGGCGTGGGTAATGGTGTGGGAAACCGGGCGGCCGTGGGGGCAACTGGCCGCAAAATCGGTTTCATCCATGCTGCGCAGCAACTCCGCGATCTGCCGCTGCTCCAGCTGGCGCATGCCGCGTATTACGCTATGGCAGGCGATGCGGGCAAGCAGGTTCTCCTCGACCTCCCGGAATGCGGCGGTGGTGCCGAGTTGGGCCAGTTCCTCCAGCATGTCCCGCACCAGGCGCGCCGTGTCTGTTGCGGCAGCGATACGCGGGATTGCACTGACAATCACCGTATTGCCGCCGAACGGCGCCAGCTCCAGGCCGATCCGGTTCAGGTCTTCTGCGAAACGCTGTGCAGCCGCTGCTTCGCTGAAACTCAGCTCCAGTGTTTCCGGGAAAAGCAGCCGTTGGGATTCGACTCCATCGGCGGCACACTGCCGACGCAGGCGCTGGTAGGCGACCCGTTCGCTGGCGGCGTGCTGGTCGATGATCACCAGCTCTGCACCGGACTGGCACAGAATGTACTCGGCATGGAACTGGCCGATCACGGACAGGGAGGAAAAATAGCCGCCGTTGCCGGGGGTTTCCGTCGGCGCCGGCTGAAACGGGACGGCCGGTTCCCGTACCGCAGTGTCCTCGGTGGCCTCGGTAGGAGACACCATGTAGCGCGGCTGCTCGGCCGCGGGAGGAGCCGGCTGCGGATCGAACAGGGGCCGCTCGCGCCGGGGCAGGTCGAGAGAGGCCTGAGCGGCGGCCATTATCCGCTCCCGATAGGCCTGACCGTTGGAGGGGGGCGGCGCAGCCGGCTGCTGCCGTCCTGCCAGCCAGGGGGAGCGCGACAATACCTCCTCCAGAGCGGCCTGGATGGTGTCATGGACTTCCGTCTGCCGCCGGAAGCGCACCTCATGCTTGGTGGGATGGACATTGACATCCACTTCGCCGGCTGGAATGGTGATGAACAGGGCGCAGACCGGATAGCGGCCGCGGTCGATGACACCGCGGCAGGCCTGCATGATGGCGTGCTGCACGACCCGGTCCCGAACGAACCGGCCGTTGATATAGGTGAACATGGCGGCAGTGGTGGAGCGGACGGCGGAGGGGCCGGAGATGAAGCCCGTGACAGTGATGTCGTCCCTGACATGCTCAACCGGATAGAGATTGTCGGCGGTGATTCTGCCCAGGGCCTGGGACAGCCGCCGCAGCAGATCGCCGCGCTGCACCCGCAGCAGTTCCCGTCCCTCGCTGGTGCACCTGAAGGAGACATCCGGCCGGGAGATGGCCATGCGCGATATGCAATCCCCGACATGGCCGGCCTCGGTCTCGGCGCTGCGCAGGAACTTGAGCCGTGCCGGCGTGTTGAAAAAGAGCTGCTCGACGCAGATTACCGTGCCGGGCGCCATGCCGCAGGCCTTGACATCCCTGACCCGTCCCCCTTCCACAGTGATCTCGGTTCCTTCCAGGCTGTCGGCTTCCCGGGTCGATAGGCGAAAGCGGGAAACCGAGGCGATCGAAGGGAGCGCTTCTCCGCGGAATCCCAGGGTGAGGATGCCATCGAGGTCGCTGTCGTTCCGTATCTTGCTGGTGGCATGACGCTCGAGCGAAAGCAGGGCATCCTCGCGGGACATGCCATGGCCGTTGTCGGTGATCCTGATCAGGCGCCGGCCACCCGCGGCAATCTCCACGGAGATCTCTGTGGCGCCGGCATCCAGCGCGTTTTCGACCAGTTCCTTGATGACCGAGGCAGGACGCTCGACCACCTCGCCGGCAGCGATTTTGTTGGTGATGATTTCGGGCAGGATGGTTATGCGTTGGGACACGGAAGTTCTCCGGGTTGATCAGGTCAGAAGGTCGGACGAAAGAAAAAGAGCGGGGATCTCCCGCTCTTTTGAGCTGTGCGTGAGGTGACTACCGGGGAGTGGAGCTGCCGCCTCCGGTCAGTCCGGTGTGACCACTCTCCGGCTTGTCGCTGCCGGTCACGGCATCCGGCACGGCCGGCTCATCCCAGGAAAAACTGCTCAGGTCGAATTCGATGATGCCGGCTGCCGGGGCCGGAGTTTTCTGCTGCTCAGCCACCGGCACGGCAAAGGGGTCTTCTCCTCCGAAGGAAACCGCTTCCAGCAGGCTGGCACGTTCATCGTCGTTTTGGGCAGGGGGTGCGGACAGGAAAGGGTCCTGTCTTTCATCGAACGGAAATCCGCCGGGTTCCGTAGTCTCTTCGTTCCCCACCTTGATGAAGGCAAAGGGATCGTCGTATTCGGTGTCGGCGCCGGTAGCGGCGTCGGTATCCTCTGCGGGCAGATCGAAGGAGAAGATGCCGGCTTCCGGTTCGAGGGTTTCCGGTGCGTGTTCCGGCATCAGCGCGGAGGCGGAGAATTCGGCCGCCAGGGCGGTGCGGGCCTGCTGGGGCATCACGATCGGTTTCAGCCCATAGGTCGCTTTGTAACCGTTCAGTTCATGGGAGCATTTTTTACAGATGTCGTGGAATTCGAAGCTGTTGTAGCCGCATTTGGGGCATTTCATCGGTGGCTCCTCGCACCGTGCCGCATTGGGGGTCAGATTGTGGCCAGGTTTTTGGGGAGCCTGGTTTCTTGACGACGGTACAGCCTGGGTGCTTTCAGATTTCTTCCCATATATACTGTAAAATAGCAGTGATGGCAAGAGCAGCGGTCTCGGTCCGCAGGATCCTTTCTCCTAGGGAAACCGGCAGGAAACCGTGCCGGGAGAAATGCCTGACCTCCAACGGATCGAGCCCCCCCTCCGGGCCGATGGCAACGATGGCCGACGCCGGAGCGGCATGTCCGGCCAGCGCATCCTTCAGTCTCTGCGTGCGCTCCCCTTCCCAGAGGAGCAGCTTCAGATCATGATCCGAGGCGTCGGCCGCCTCGACCGCACTTTGGAACCATCTGACCTCCGGAATGCTGCGCCGCCCGCATTGCCGCGCCGCTTCCGACGCAATGCGGTTCCATCGCTCCAGTTTGGGCGCGCGCTGGTCGTCGCGGACGCGCGCCACGGAGCGACGTCCGCCGAAGAGCCAGAAATCACAGGCACCCAGCTCGGTGCCCTTCTGCAGGATCAGCTCCGTCTTCTCCCCTTTGGGAAGGGCCTGGCAGATGGTCAGCCGCGGTCCGGCAGCCTGTTCGGGCGTCTCCTGCAGAGAATCGACCTTGACAACCACCCATTCCCGGTCGACCTGGTCGATCCGGCCCTGGTATTCCGCCCCCCGCTCGTCCACCATCGTCACGGCGGCGCCGGTGCCGAGGCGCAGGACCCGGACCATGTGATTGAACAGGTCACCATCGAACGAGGCATAACCGTTGCGGATGCTGCGGGAGTTGATCATGAAGCGCCGGACGCTCATGGATGGGCCTTCCGGTAAACGAGCGCAACCCATTCCCCCTGGCGGCGTGTCTCGCTATACTCGACCGGCTGCTGCGCAAAACCACTGCGGACCAGCATTTCCTTTTCGGCCAGGATGCCGGAGAGTACCAGCCTCCCTCCGGGGGCCAGATGCTCCGTCAGGTGCGGAGCCAGCCGCACCAGCTCTTCGGCCAGGATGTTGGCCAGGATGACATCGAAGGCACCGTCCAGCGCTTCCAGGGGAGTGGTGCTGCATTCCACCTGATCGCTCAACTGGTTCAGGGTCAGGTTTTCCCTGGCAACGTCGATTGCCAGCGGATCGATGTCGACCGCGCATACCCGGCCCGCTCCCAGTTTGACGGCGGCCATGGCGAGAATGCCCGAGCCGGTGCCCAGGTCCAGAACCGAAGGGCTCAGCAGGGTTGGCATGGTGTCCATGGTTTCTTCCAGGATCTCAAGGCACAGCTTGGTGGTTTCGTGTCCGCCGGTGCCGAAGGCCATGCCGGGGTCAAGCCGCAGTACGATGTCATCCGGACGCGGATGGATATCCTCCCAGGTCGGGACGACCAGCAGACGACGACCGACCCGGAGGGGCTTGAAGTTCGCTTTCCAACTGGTGCTCCAGTCTTCGCTGCGTACCGTGGAGCGCGAGGGTGGGGTAATGGCCAGGCCGGGATGTTGTACGGCCAGATGGTCGAGGAAGCTGCCGATCTCCCGCATCCGGGCTTCGATGTCGTCGTTGGCGGAGAAATAGGCTTTGACCGCCACTGTCGGGGCATGGACGATCTCGCTGTGCGAAAAGGCATCCACGTTCAGGTTTTCGGTGCAGACGCCGGTTCCGGAGAGCTCTGCCAGATAGTCGGCCAGAATGTCGGCCAGCTCGGCGGAAATTTCACAGGTAATCTCGATCCAACTGTCGCTCATGTGACCGTCCTTCGGTGATTTGATCATAAGATCGGCAGGTTAGCAGAGCAGTACAAGGTTGGCAACAAAAAATCCTTGACAAACAAATCATCTTTAATTAGAAAGCGTAACTTCCCCAATTAATGAAACCGGAAGTCCGTGAAGCACGGAAGCCGGAGAAGGTGCCAGTCCGAAACCCATTCGTTGTTGGCCCCCCGTTCAGGTGCCGTGCCGTCTCTGCGGCGGAATGCCGCTCGCGCGAGAGACGAAAGCATGGCAGCGGGAGAAGGCTGGAAGACATACCGATTCGGGGAGACAGCGGGATCTGCTATATGAAGAAAAAGATAATCTACATCATTTCCGATGCAACCGGTGAAACTGCCGAACGCGTCATCAGGGCCGCCCTCTCCCAGTTTTACGATGAGGACGTCAGGGTGCAGCGCCTGTGCCAGATCCGCAACGAGCCCGACGTGCATCAGGCCATGTCGGTTGCCGTCCGGGAGCCGGGCATGGTTGTCTATACCCTGGTGGACCCGCACCTGTCCCAGACCGTGGAGAGGATCGCCGAAGAACACGGGCTGCTGGTGGTGGATCTGCTGACGAGCCTGATCTATAACCTCTCGCGCTACCTCGGTGCTCCATCCAAAGAGAAACCGGGGCTTCTCTACCGGATCGATCCCGAGTATCACAAACGGGTGGCAGCGGTGGACTTCACGGTCAAGCACGATGACGGGCAGGAAACGCGTAATCTGCACAAGGCGGACCTGGTGCTGGTCGGCGTGTCGCGCTCGTCAAAGACGCCGCTCTCGATGTATCTGGCCCATAAGGGATACAAAGTCGCCAACGTGCCCCTGGTAAAGGGCATCGATCCTCCCGAGGAGCTGTTTCAGATCGACCAGAACAAGATTGTCGGCCTGATCATCGATCCCAAGCGCCTGGTGGAAATTCGCGCCTCCCGGCTGATCACCATGCGCCAGAGCCCCCGCGGAAAGTATGCGGACTATCATCTGGTGGAGGATGAGATCGGCTATTGTAGACAGTTGTACCGCAGGCATCCGGAATGGATGGTCATCGACGTAACCCACAAATCGGTTGAGGAGGCATCCTCGGAGATCATGCGACGGATGGATCTACTAGCACAAAAATAATTAATTAGTGCTACAATAACGGTAATGAGAAAATAAGGAGGAAAACGACATGAAAATTCTCGTGGTTGAAGACGAAAAGAAAGTGGCCAGCTTTATCAAGCGCGGCTTGGAAGAAGATCAGTATGAAGTCACGGTGACCTATGACGGAGCCGAAGGGCTCAAGCAGGCGCTTGCCAGCGACTACAGCCTGGTGATTCTGGATGTGATGCTCCCGAAAAAGGATGGCCTGACCGTGGTAAAAGAGCTGCGCGAGGCGGGCAAGCATATTCCGGTGCTGATGCTGACGGCACGCGGTACCACCGACGATATTGTATCGGGTCTGGATGCCGGCTCCGATGACTACCTGACCAAGCCGTTCGCCTTTGCCGAACTGACCGCACGGGTCAGGGCGCTCCTGCGCCGCAGCGAACAGGATCGTGGCGCCGAGATCCGCTTTGCCGACTTGCGGCTCGATCCCGTCACCCACAAGGTGTGGCGCGGCGAAAAGGAGATCGACCTGACCGCCAAGGAGTACGGCCTCCTGGAGTACCTGGTGCGCAATCCCAACACGGTCCTGTCCCGCGCGATGATTGCGGAACATGTCTGGGACTATGCCTTTGACAGCTTCACCAACATCATCGACGTGTATGTCAACTACCTGCGCAAGAAGATCGACAAGGACTATCCCACCAATCTGATCCACACGGTCCGTGGCCAAGGCTATATTCTGCGGGAGGGGTAACCGGCTGCAGCGGAGATTCGCCGACGATTGATTTTTCTATTTCGCACGGGTATAGTGAGAACCTGAAACGTGGCAAAGGGCGGCGTCGCACGAAAGTGCACCCGCCCTTCGCCGTTCGGGCGGCCTGAACCGCCCCGGGGGAACCTTGCCGGCGAGACCGCCGCAATGACAGATGTCCACCCCCGCGGCGGCAAGCGCTGCCGTCATTATGGAAACACGGGGAGATTCGATGCCCACCCGCTACGTACAGCCGCTCCGCATCCTGATTCAGTGCGCGTTTCTGGCGTTCATGCTCTGGCTTGGCATGCGCTTCTACCAGTTCGTGCAGCATTTCCGCAGCAATGGTGCCACCGCTTTCGTGCCGCGGCCGGACGGCATCGAGGGCTTTCTGCCGATCTCAGGTCTGCTGGGGCTGTCGGCCTGGCTCAAGGGAGCCGGCATCAATCCGGTCCATCCGGCGGCGCTGGTGGTGCTGCTGACGGTGCTGGCGGTGTCGCTGCTGCTCAGGCGCTCGTTCTGCTCGTGGATCTGTCCGGTGGGAACCATCTCGGAATCGGCCTGGAAGCTCGGGTTCAAGGTGTTCCGCCGCAATCTGCAATTGCCCAAGCGGCTGGATGTGGCTCTGCGCGGCCTGAAGTATCTGCTGCTGGCCCTGTTCATCTATCCGATCGTGATCCGTATGGATACCGGATCCCTGAGGGACTTCATCCTGTCGGACTATCACAGGGTTGCCGATGTACGTCTGCTGGACTTTTTTCTGCACCCCTCGTCGCTGGCCGCAGGGGTGATCCTGTTCCTGCTGCTGCTCTCGCTGCCGTTCAAGAATCCTTTTTGCCGCTATCTCTGCCCGTACGGGGCACTGCTCGGCCTGGTGGCGATGCTCTCCCCGGTGCGCGTGAGCCGCGACCGGGAGACCTGCGTCTCCTGCGGCGTCTGCAGTCAGGTTTGCCCGACCCGGATCGATGTGATGCGCAAGCGGAGCGTCAATTCGCCCGAGTGCATCGGCTGCTGGCGCTGCATTGCCCATTGCCGGGCCGAGGGGACACTGTCGATGCGACTGGCCGGCCGCGTCGCGATTTCGGGCATTGTCTTCGCCTTGCTGGTGGTGCTCTGCTTCTGGGGAGGCACGGCGATCGGCGAGGCGTGCGATGTGTGGCACACCGCCATTCCGCTGAGCGAATACCGGGTGCTGCTGGGGAGATAGCGGCCGGGCGCGACCCTGGCGGTACCTTGCACAACATTCATCACTTTACGACGGGCACCTGCAAACATGAAATTTACCCTTCTGACCCATTTCAAGGAAATCGGCAAGAGATCAAATACCGGACAGTTGGTGCTGCAGGTGCTGGGAGGCGCCGCCGAACAGGTGCGCTGGGACCGGATGAATCCGCCGGCCCGGCTGCTGGAGGAGATCGAGGCAGGAGGCGTGGCCCTGGTCTATCCCGGTGCCCCTGACGAAAGCAGCAGCGATCTGAGCGGGATCAGGCAGTTCGTGATCATAGACGGTACCTGGCATGAGGCACGCAGGATCCATCAGCGCAGTCCGTACCTGCAAAAGGTCCGGCGGGTCTGCCTCAAGCCCTCCGGACCTTCCGTCTACAACCTCAGGAAAAACCAGAAAGAGGCCTGTCTCTGTACTGCCGAATGTGTGATAGAGATCCTGCGGAACACGGGGCGGTTGGCGGAGGCGGACCGTCTGGAGGAACGCTTTCTGGGATTCATCCGGCCTGCAGGGGTGATGCGCGGAGCGTTGCCGGGGCATTGAAAAAGGCGGCCAATGGGCCGCCTTTCTTTTGAACCAGTACTATTGCGGATGCTTCAAGGCCAACCTCCGGCCGGATGATGCCGGGATTCGGTCGCACCGCAACGGCTAGTCACGATGGTGTTTCCAGTGCCTTTTGTGGTGCTTCTTGTAGTATCCCTTGTGCTTGCCGCGATCATGCCCTTCCCGGACGATGACGCGCTCCTTCTCCACCACGGTCACATGGGGCAGGGGCGGCGGCGGGGGCGCCGGCACGCCGCCGACCGAAACCCGGACGTTAGGGGTGTTGACGTCAACCCCCACATTGGACGCAGCCGCGATGCCGGCCATGGCCACCACACAGACAACACTACCGATCACTGTCTTCTTCACATGCATTCCCATCTCGTTCTTCTCCCTTTCTGTAGGTCCTGTTGAAAACCTGTCATCCGGGCATAAAAAAACCGGGATGACGACTATCGTGATAGTTCGGCATCCCGGCTGTCTCTGATCGAGACCCAATGGGCTTTCCGTCCCACCCTCACGGATGGTTTAGTCTTATCGTTATCGAGCGTTCAGCGGGAGATACTATAGGGGAGTTTGCCGGCCGAGTCAATGCCAATGGCCGCCAAAATTCCCGGATTTTGCCTTACTCGGTCTTCTCTCCGGCGGAGGGCTCTTCGGAGGTGTCCTCGGGGGGAACGCTGTTTCTGGTCTGCTTGCGCAACAGTTTTTCCTCGTTCTTTTTTTTTCGTTCAAGTTCTTTTTTCCGCTTCTGAAACTGGAAATTGGGTTTCGCCATTGCGTTCCTCCTGCTGAATAATTTTCTGAAACGAAAAAGCCCCGGCATGCCGGGGCTTTCGTTGGGAGCGCTAGGAAGAGTGGGTCAGACCCGTTTCACATTCGCGGCCTGAAGCCCTTTCGGACCCTTGGTCACATCAAACGTTACTCTATCACCTTCAGCAAGGGATTTGAATCCGTCACCGACGATGGCGGAAAAGTGACAAAATACATCGTCGCCATTTTCCTGCTCAAGAAACCCGAAACCCTTGCTGTCGTTGAACCATTTTACTGTTCCATTTACCATTTTTCTTACCTTCTCCTGATACTTCTTTTAAATTTATCCGGAAAATTTCCGAATCTGTTTAAGCGTAAACCTGTATGTGCTGCAAGTCAAGCTGTAAATAATTTAAAATGTATGTCGAATATGAAGGAGAAAGCCAAGACATGGCAATTGCCAAACTATTTTCTCCCGATATCTTTCATACGAAATTCGTAAAATACGTGTAAGTTTACGTAATAACTACGTGATAGATGGAGTTTTCGGTATCATTCAGGAAGACGGCGAGCGGAATATTCCTTGCGTTATGATAGCATTGCCGTACTATAAAATAGTTATGTCATGTACATATTTTATTATTTCGTCCATGTGCTCGGGTTGATATTCGAAACACTCACCATTTTTACAAAAGAAAGCGGTATGATCAATGACACTCAAAGTAGGCAACATTGTAAATCACAGCGGGATGCTCGAATGGGGCGCCGGCAAGGTCCTGGAAGTAACAGCCACCCTCGCTATGATCCAATTCAGCGACGGCAAAAACCGCAAGATCGCCATTTCCCATTTTGACATCCTCCAGCCAGCCCTTCTTGGTTCGTTCATACCACTGCCCGAAATCCATGACGAGAGAGCAGTCTCGCACCCCACGAAAGTTGCCAGAAAGAAGAAATAGAGGAGTCTGTCGTCAGTCAGAGTGCCGCAGTCCGGTACAAACATGTATAGGACGGTGTCTGATTTACGTCCCGGTTTCCACTGATAGCTGCCCCATAACCGGGGAACAGTCCCGCCACAAAGGTTAGCGGGATCAGGAGCGACACCAGCGGCAGCTCTGAGGATCGAAGCCCCCAGAATCAGTCGCCACGATTGGGGGATTTGGCCTTGCCGGCAATTGTGATGCAGAGGCATTCACCTTCTGCGTAGAGTGTTTCGCCGCAAAAGATGCGGCCATGCACCATGACCTTGCGTCCCTTGGCGGAGACGACGCTGCTGGCTACCGTGACCACCTTCTGCAACGGCAACAGGTTCCGGAAGCTGACACTCAGGTTGCCGACTACGATCGGATAGCCGGCTGCCCAGGCCGCCAAGCCCAGCACCTCATCCAGCACCGCGGCCACCGATCCGCCATGGGCATGCCCGGGAGGGCCTTCGGTTTCGGGACCGAACCAGATCCGCGCCTGCAGGTGCTGCTCCGGGTCGCGGTAGTAGCGGGTCCGAAAACGGTTGCCTTCCGGGTCACCCGATACGAAGCGCAGAGACTCGCCCACCAGTGCGGGGGCGTCGAAGGGGGTCCAATCCGTCTCCCCCTGAAGATCAACCGGCGGACAGAGGGTTACGGTTACTTTTCCAACGGCAGTCTTTACCACATGGGCTCCTTCGGTAGATAGTAGTTTCCCTTTACGAAAGCGGCGGTGGTCACCTTACCAAACTTTACCGCGGGAATAAAGGGTGATTACGGGCTGAGGCAGCGCTTCAGCTGCAGGCGGCACAATGCCCGGGCACGGCAGCAGCACCAAAGCAGTTATTGAATAAATGGGCTCAATGCCGTATGGTGTCCCATCAGCAGCGCGCGAAGAGCGCAGCACCGGTCCGGAAGAGCCTGTTTCCGCAGGAGCCCGGGCCGCACAAGGGCGACTGTGGGCATGATTCGGCATTTCTCCATCCGCACCAAGCTGATTGTCATCATGCTGGCCGCTGGCCTGCCGGTGATTGCCGCCTGCTGCTACGACATCTACTCCCGATACGAAACGGAGCACAAAAAAGCCGAGCAGGCGGCCCTGGCTGCTTCCCGGGCGATCGCCTTTCAACATGCCGCCCGGGTGGAGGGGGTCCGCAACCTGCTGATCACCCTGTCGGAATTCCCCGAAGTGCGGCAAAAGGATGGGCGGGCCTGTACCGCCATTCTCGGCAGTATCCTGCGCCAGAGCCCGTCGAGCCTGAACATCGGCATTGCCGATCTGGAGGGCAACCTGGTAGCCAGCGGCGTGCCGGGCAATTTCAACATCCGCGACCGCAAATACTTTCAGGATGCCCTGCGTACCAGACGCTTCAGCGCCGGTGAATACACCGTCAGCCGCTCAGTGGGCAAACCCTCGATCCATTTCAGCCTGCCGGTTCTTGACCATGCCGGCAATCCGGTGGTGGTGCTATATGCCACCTTCGATCTCACCCAGTTCGATGCCATCTTCGACGCCCAGAAACTCCCCGAAAACGCCGTCCTCAACGTGACCGACCACCGCGGAGTGGTGATCCTGCGCTATCCGGACCACGAAACCGTCAAGCCCGGCCTGCAGGACCTGCCCCACCTGCGCAGCCGGGTTACCGGACCCGATGAAGAAGGCGTTTTTGTGGATGTCGGACTGGACAATGTCAAAAGACTGCTGGCTTTCACGCGGCTCAGTCTGCGCCCCGGCGATCCTCCTTACCTCTATATCCGGGTCTCCATACCGGAAGACGAGGCCCTGGTTGCAGCCAGGCGCTTTCTGATCGGCTCGATGTTCGTGTTCGTCCTGGCGGCGAGCCTGACCCTGGCAGCTACGCGGATTCTGTCCGGCCGCTATTTCGTCGTGCCGGTCGAGAAGATGGCGGCAGCCTCCCAGTCGCTTGCCCGCGGCAACCTCGCCATCAGAACCAACGTGCCGTATACCGGGGACGAACTGGGGCAGCTGGCGCAATCCTTCGATTCGATGACCGATTCCCTCCGTATCCGGCTGCATGAGCGCGATCAGGCCGAAGCGCTGCTGAAGGAGAGCGAGGAAAAATTTCATGCCATTTTCGATTCGCTGAATGACGCGGTTCTGATCCACGACCTCGAAACCGGCACGATTCTCGACGTGAACCAGGCGATGTGCAGCATGTTCGGCTACAGCCGGCATGAAGCTCTCCAGTTGGATGTGGAACGCCTCAGTCTGGGGGAGCCTCCCTACAGCCAGCGGGAGGCTTTGGCATGGATGGCGCTGACTGCGGAGGGACAGCCGCAGTTGTTCGAGTGGCGCAGCAAGCATCGCGACGGCCGGCTTTTCTGGACCGAGATCAGCATGCGCATGGCCGCCATCGGCGGCGTCAACCGTCTGATCGTTCTGGTCCGCGACATCAGCGAGCGCAAGGCCGCTGAAGATGAAAAAAGGTGCCTGACCGAACAGTTGAACCAGGCCCAGCGCATCGAGTCGATCGGTCGCCTGGCAGGCGGCATAGCTCACGATTTCAACAATCTGCTGACTCCGATCATCGGTTACGCCGAACTGGTGCACCGCACGGCCGACCCCGTTGCCCGGGAGCAGGTCGGGCAGATCATGCAGGCCGCCGGCCGCGCCAGGGAGCTGACCCAGCAACTGCTCAGCTTCGGCCGCAAGCAGATGCTCGACATGCATATCATGAGTCTCAACCAGCTCATTTCCGACTTTACGGCGATCCTGAGGCGAACCATCCGCGAGAATATCGATATCCGGCTTCTGCTGGGCCCCGACATCGAACGGATTTGTGCCGACAGGAACCAGGTCGAGCAGGTGATCATGAACCTGGTTGTCAATGCTCAGGATGCCATCGAGGGGGTGGGTGTCATTACCATCGAGACCTGCATGGCGACCCTTGACGGCGAGTATGCCCGCAGCCATGCGGATGCGGTGCCCGGCAGTTTTGTGATGCTGGCCATCAGCGACAGCGGATGCGGCATGAGCAAGGAAACCATGCAGCATATCTTCGAGCCCTTTTTTACCACCAAAGAGGTCGGGCAGGGCTCCGGGTTCGGCCTGGCCACCGTTTACGGCATAGTCAAGCAGCATGGCGGCAGTGTCTGGGTCTATTCAGAACCGGAAAAAGGGACTGTATTCAAATTATACTTCCCCAGTGTCCAGGAACAGCCCCGGGAACGGCAACCGGAGGCTGTCAACGAAAGTGCGCATCAGGGGCGGGGGGTCATCCTGCTGGTGGAAGACAATGGCATGGTACGCTCCATGGTCAGGGAGTTGCTGGAGATGCGCGGATACGAGGTAATTGAGGCGGATACCCCTTCGAAGGCGCTGGAGCTGGCCAAGGACACGGTACTGGATCTGCTGATTTCGGATATGATCATGCCCGAGATGAACGGCAACGAGATGTACCGGTGCCTGGCCAAGCACCAGCCCGGTTTGCGGGTACTGTTCATGTCCGGCTATACCGACAGCGTGATCGTTCAGCAGGGACAGTTGGAAAAAGGTGCCGGTTTCATTCAGAAACCCTTTTCTGTGGCGGCCATGGAGAATAAGGTTGCGGAGATACTGGCCGGGGGACCGGAACCTGTCCCCGGAAGAATGGCATAAGCAGCCTTTTCTGAAGAGCGGCAAACGCAACCATATATTCAGGAGGATTTCAGAATGATCGAACTGGTAAGGAACCGCCGCAGCATCCGCAGATATACCGCTCAGCGGATCGATCGCACCACCCTTGATCTGCTGGTGGAAACGCTGCTGCGTGCCCCTTCTTCACGTAACATCAATCCCTGGGAATTCGTGGTTGTGGATGAACCTGCGATTCTGGAAACGCTGGCAACAGCCAAGGAGCACGGCTCTGCTTTTTTCAAGGGGGCGGCGGCAGGTATCGTGGTCTGTGCTGATGAGACAAAATCCGATGTGTGGGTCGAGGATTGCTCGATAGCCGCCATCATGGTGCAGATGGTGGCGCAATCGGTGGGACTGGGCAGTTGCTGGATACAGATACGCAACCGCCCGCACGACCGCAGCACCAGCGCCGAGTCGTTCGTTCAGGAGCTGCTCGGTCTGCCGGCGCATATACGGGTAGAAGCGATGATCGGCATCGGCCATCCCGCTGAAACAAGAAAGCCGCTCTCCGCCGATCAGTTGCAGTATGGCAAGGTCAGGCACAACAGCTACGATCGGGCCTGGGAGAGAAATCAGTCGGCATGACTGCCGGCGGGAATCCTTACTCGTCGCCCTTGCTGTGATCCCGGCGGCGCCTGACTGAGAAGAGCGGCTCAAGGATCGCTTCATGCCGGCACAGCGGGCATTTCCCCGGAGGGGACAGGCGCTCGCGTTTGGCAAACACGAACCCGCAATTGCGGCATTCAGCGGGAGTCACCTCCAGCAGGCACCCTTCGGCCTGAAGGCTGCGCCGGATATGCTCCAGATGATCATAGACCTCTTTCTCTGAAAGATGGGCTTTGATCGAGATCTCCCTGACGGAGAGAGGCGGCCCGCGGAGCAGGCCAGCGACAGCCTGGCGGGCGGTTTCCGGAGCGGGCCGCGGTACGGTGGCTTGACGCGGTTTATGGCGCATGATTCGCCTGTTCGAAGCTCTCGTGGATGTCTGACTTCAGTTATAGTGTAACCCGGATCCGTGGCAGCGTAAGGTTGGTGAAATCCGTGCCTCCGCGTGTTATCCGATTGTGTGCGCACTTCTGCCGGTAATCTTTTATGAAGCCGCTTCGGCCAATACCCGGCGCTCTTCCGGCGGAAGGGCCGCCACATATTCTCCCATGCCGCGCAGCGTATTGCCGAGGAAGTAGCGCTCCCGGGCCTGGATATCCACCGGCAGGCGGTCGAAATTCCGGTAATGCTCGTCCCGCTCCATCAGCCAGGCCACCATGGCCTCTTCCCGTTCCCCCTCTGCCACTTCGGCGACTGCCGCGGTCCCCCTGACCCACAGCAACAATTGGTTGCGCGCGATCTGCAGGTGTTCGAGGGCGTTTTCCACCAGTCCGTAATGGGCAAAAACCATCTGGCGGGGGGCCAGAACGATCATACGGTCGAGCGAATCGAGTGCGGTGGGAAGTATGAAGCGGGGGGGGGTGGCCGGGCGCATGAAGATGCCGTCCGGCAGGTCGCAGCGCACGCCGGCCACTTCGCCGGCAAACAGCAGTTCGTCCAGCAGATAGCTGCAGTGGTGCTGGGCATGGCCGGGGGTCAGAAAGGCGCGTATGCCGGTCCGGCCGATGCTCTCTTCGAAGGTTATCCGTTTCTCCGGTACCGGCGCGATCTCGCCGTAAATATCCGCCAGCCGGCCGAGCACCGTACGGGAACCCTGCCAAAGCTTCTCCGGCGCAACCAGATGACGAATCCCCTCGGGATGGCAGACAACGGTCGCATCCGGATACTCCCTTAGCAGGGCTCCGGTTCCTCCGGCATGGTCGATGTGGATGTGGGTCAGAAGCACGTAATCGAGATGGTCGACCCCCTGCTGCCGTAGCTGGGTGCAGAGGTGCGGGATGGTTGAGAGCGGGCCGGGATCGACCAGCATGGTCAGGTCATCGCTGCTGTACAGCCAGGAGCTGATGAATTGCCGGAAACCTTCCAGGGCCGGCTGGTCGAGGTCGATACAGGTGAGGCGGTTGCGGATCATATGGTCTCCTGCGGGGGGATGTGTCCACACCATAAAGTATTCCCGGAAGGTCAGGCAAGCACTATCGCACGGGCTCCCTCCTTGTAATACCGTCGAGAGCGGTGCAGAATAATATCTGATCGGCGGTGCCCGTACATTCGGGAAAAATGCAACAGGAGCATATCGTGAAACGAATCATGCTGTTCAGCGTCATGATGTACATGCTTTCGGGCTGCGGCGCCGGCAAGGACTGGCGAACCGCCAGCCGTGAGCCGGCCGGCATTGCGCCGGATCCCGCGGTGGTCAAAGAGGCGGTGCTGCAGGTGTACGGGGCGCCGACCTGGGGCTGGCGCGGCTGGTTCGCCATCCACACCTGGATTGTGGCCAAGCATAGCAACGAGCCTGGCTACACGGTCTACGAGGTCATCGGCTGGCGCCAGTGGCGCGGATTGCCGATAGTGCGCATCGAAAAGGACCTGCCGGACCGCTTCTGGTTCGGGGAGCGTCCCCGGCTTCTGAAGGATCATCGCGGCGCCGGTGTGGACGAACTGATCACCGCCGTTGACCGGGCTGCACGCAGCTATCCCTGGCCCGATACCTACAGCGCCTTCCCGGGGCCGAACAGCAACACCTTTACCGCCTGGGTGGCCCGGCAGGTGCCGGCACTCGCTCTGGACCTGCCGTTTTCGGCGATCGGCAGCGGATATCGATAATATTGGGGCGGTGGGCCGGCCCGGGGATGCCTTCCACGGCTTCATGGAACATCCCTGATGGTATACTTTATAGCAGATGGCTGGAGAGGGCAGGAACACACGGCTCTGCCATGAGCGCGAAGCCCGTATTCCGGACATTACCATTTGACATGCCGGCGTTACCCGTATATATTGAAAACGAATTTCAATACCATGTATGGAGATGGCAATGGCACAAGTGCAACGGACAACCGGTTTGAACGGCCGAGCAGTCACTGCATACCCCCTTTGGAACGACTTGGCTCCCCGTTTTTCTGGTACCCGCGACTGCTTTGCAGCATATCTGGCACTGGAGGCAGCCGAGGTGGTCGAAGGGGAGAAGCCCGGTAACCTGGTGAACCTGGTCAACCGCACCCGCCGATGCGGCCTCAATCCCTACCGGATTTGGAAGACACACGGCGCCGCGCTGCTCTCGGGCAGCGGCCTGAAGGTCAGGGAACTCAAGGACAGCGGAGAGGCACTGCTGGTATATCTCTACCGCGAGGATCTGCTGCAGGAGCTGCTGCAGATGAAGGCGGTGACAGTCATTCTGGGCAAACTGGGCTACAAGAGGCCGGCCGATCCGGAGCAGACCTTGTGTCAGCTCGGCGCGCGCACCAGGGCCGATGCCTTTCCCCATGAGATCGGCATCTTTCTCGGGTATCCCCTGAAGGATGTGCTGGCCTTCATGGGGCGGATTCCGCTGGCATACGCCTGCCAGGGCCCTTGGAAGATCTTCGGTGATCCCCGCCGCAGCCTCGAATTGGCCGATCGCTTCAGGGAGTGCCGCAGCCGCATGGCCGAGCGTCTCTATTCATGCCATGATCCTGCACAGTGTCTTATGGCAAGGGCGGTTTGCAGGCCTATGGCTGCACAAGGGACAGGGGGGAACTGCTGAACAGAGGCCGATCCTTCCGGAGTCTGATGTGATAAACAGGAATGGTCATCAAAATCCCCGCCGCAGGGCGGGGATTTTTTTGTCTCTATCGGGGAGGCAGCGAAATGTCATCCTCGCATTGCGCGCTAAAAGCAGGAACGTACCACCCCGCCATCCACCCTGAGGGCCGCCCCGTTGGTGGCTGAGGAGAGCGGGCTGCAGACGTAGGCCACCAGGGCGGCGACCTCTTCGGGGGTGGCGAAACGCCGCAGGAGCGAGGTGGGGCGGACCGTGCTGAAGAAGTCCTGCTGGAACTCGTCAAAGGTTCTGCCGCCGCTGACCTTTTCCACGAATACATCTACGCCCGCCGTGCGGGTGGGGCCAGGCAGTATCGCGTTGGAGGTCACCCCGGTGCCGGCGCAGGTTTCTGCGATCCCGCGTGATACCGCCAGCAGAGCGGTTTTGGTCATGCCGTAATGGACCATCTCCGGCGGGATCTGAATGCCGCTTTCGCTGCTGATGAACACGATCCTGCCCCAGTTGCGCTCCTTCATGCCGGGCAGGTAACCTCGTGCCAGACGCACGGCACTCAGCACATTCACCTCGAAAAATTGGCGCCACTCATCGTCCTGGATCTCTTCAAACGGTTTGGGCCTGTAGATGCCGAGGTTATTCACCAGAATATCCACTATCGGTATCCGCTGCAGCAACTCACCGGCTGTCGTGGCTTCGGCCAGATCACCGCAGAACCCCTCTAGCACGGCATCCGGCACCTCCTTCCGGATCCGCTCGAGTGCGGACGAAACAGACTCCTCGCTTCGTCCGTTGACGATCACCCGTGCCCCCTCGTTGGCCAGCAGTGTAGCGACAGCCAGTCCGATGCCTTTGGTGGAGCCGGAAATGAGGGCCTTCTTGCCGATCAGCTGCAGATTCATCGGTGCCTCCAACTGAATAGAATACCTACTCTAATTGTACCACCCGCCTCTGATAATCAAAGACAGGTGGACTGCTGGCATCTATCGAGAACCGGTAAAGCTACTCTGGATGCTGCCTCCCCCTTGGTTGCGGCCAGTTGACATATAGGATATAAACCCGCTCAGGCTCCCTCCTGCAAGGTTAAGTTTACCATCCCATACCATGTTTTCCCCGACTGTAGCATGGAATGTTATGCCATTTGAAAGGCTCCCGTTTATTGCTTCACCCCTGCTTGTGGAACCGCTTGCCGTACCGTCCGATTTGATCGTGATGGTCCATGAACCAAGAATGGTTGGCTCTGTGATCAGTGCTCCACCCTGATTGCGGCCGCCGGCACCAGGCATGGCTGATGTCATTTGGGGGAATGTGGAGTTGATTGCTACTGTTTGAAAGCCTTGATACGTTCCCGTATATGTTCCGGCACACTGGCTATTGATGCTTGAGGTCAAATGGGTCTTGGCCTGAGATACCGACACGGCTGCCATACCGGGTGCGACGTCGTTTATCATGTTTCTGAAGGCGGAGGTCGTGTTCGAGAAGGCCAGCGTATGGGAGGATGTGGGCACTACTTTGGTATTGTCGATGGTCATGGCGCCATGAGCGTCGATGGTGCTGGCAGCCATCAGGAAGCGCACGATGTTCACGACCTCGTCCGATGAGGCATTGGCGTTCGGATCGTGTACCGCGGCCAGGTGGATGGGGGTCATGACAGCTTCGGCCGGTGCTTCGCCGATTACGATGCCGTTCACGGAGAACTTGACGCTCTTGCCGATCTCATAGGTGAATGATCCGTCAGGGGCGGTGGTGCCCGACAGCGCGCCGGAGACGTATGTCAATCCGCCCACCGGGCCGTCGATGAACTTGCCGGTTGCCGTGGTCGGTGCTGACGAACTTCCGCCGCATCCGGAAATCACGGAACAAAGTCCGGCAATCAGTACGAAGGATGGAATAAGTTTCATGACGTGCCTCCAGAGGATTTGTACGTGCGCATAAGGCCGATTTCGAGCTCAGGAACCGCTCCGCACTATATGCATTCCCTGAAGGTGTGTAAATTAAAAAGTTTAAGGAAACTTTTCTCGCTGGGGGAGTGGAAGAATATTGGGTATGTTTCGGAGATCAGTGCAGTGGCAGGTCGCGGCGGGCGCGGGGCAGCGACCAGTTGTAGCGGATCGCCAGCAGGCGCAGGACAATGACTATGGCAGCCGAGAGCAGCAGTGCCCAGGGACGGGGCAGGGGAGTGTGGTGCAACAGTGTGAGCAGTATCCCGCCAACCACGCAGGCCGAGGCATAGACTTCCTTCTGCAGTATCAGGGGAACCTGGTTGGAGAGCATGTCCCGGATCATGCCGCCGGTGGTGGCGGTCATGACCCCCATCATCACTGCGCCCAGAAAGCCGATCTTGAAATCGAGCGCCTTGCCGGTGCCGATTACGACAAAGGTGCCCAATCCGATCGCATCGAAATAGGACAGAGGATGATGGATGAAGCCGAGCCGCCGGTGAAAGACGAAGATCGCCAGTGATACCGCGATCGACAGGTACAGGTAGGTTTCATTTTTGAATATGAACGGAGGCGTGTCTCCCAGGAACAGGTCGCGCAAGGTACCGCCGCCGGTAGCGGTTACCATGCCCAGCACCAGTACGCCGAACAGGTCCATTTCCCGCCGGATGCCGGCCAGTGCTCCAGAAGCGGCAAAGGCGGCAGTACCGAGCAGATCCAGGGTATACAGCAGTGACATGATGCCTCCAGGGGGTGAAATGGGCTCCAGTGTAGCCGGTGCCACGACTCACGGCAACCTCAAATCGCGGAGAACGGCGGATCACTGGAGTCGCTGAAGCTGTCGCCCAAAAGCAGCCTCCTTCCTTCGGACCTGCTTCGCTATGACAGAAGTCGATAGCGGTCAGAGACGACTTGTGGTGTGCCGTATGTGCAAACGTCCAGGTCATGGTCACCAATTGATAATGAATTGCAAAATTATCTTGTCACGCATCCCTCGTAGACAGTATTATCTGGGCCAAACAATCTGAAACCGGGCAGTGCCGATTCAACATACCGGGGACCGGAATGGGATGAAACTGTTTCGCCGTCACATAATTGCGCTGGGACTCGCCGTGATATATCTCACGATCACGGTGAGCCCGCTGGCTAGCGTGGTCATGCGCTCAAAAACCGTGGCCTATGCCATGACGGGCGAATGCGTGGGTGATTGCGATATCTGCGGCTGTTCCCCGGAAAGCAGGGCCAACAAGACCTGCTGCTGCGCCATCAAAAAGCGGATGGAGCAGCACCGGCATACGGCGGAGCAGCACGACAGTTCCGAAAAAACCGCTGCTTCCACCGATAATGATGCCGACAAGAAAACAGGGAAATGCTGCAAGAAGAATAAAGCAGGCACCAAGGTCACCGTACTAAGCTGCAACTGCCCCTGCGGTAAAGGAAAGACACTTGCCACAGGGGGAGCGGGAAAAAATGAACTGGTGCCCTACCGGTTTGCAGAAAGCATCTCGCCGCCATCAGACTACGGTACCTATCACATCACCCCGCAACGCCTGACCTCACGTCATCCAGAACCCCCCGTCCCCCCACCGAAACTCGTCAATCACGCCTGAAAACACCACGCAGTCACACCATTGCATCATGAACACGGGATTGCAGCACTCGAGGTGCATCCTCGCGTGACAATGCACGGCCGCAGTGGCAAACCATCCGGTTGCCGCCTGCGACAGATGCCGGACATTGCTCGTCGTACTTCTGATTCATGAAGCCCGGAGTGCTCATGTAGCCTCCCCCTCACGACCGGCATGCACTTCAGGCCGGCAGGGAAAGGGAGAACTCCATGAACACCGGCACGCACGACGGTTTCGACCTGTCAGCGCGGTTACCGTTTCCCTGCATGCGGGGTGCACTCGGAGCTCATGCGGCGGAATAACCATTTATTTATCCTGATTAGCGCCAATCTTCCGTCAAGAGTCCCCCCCTTTGAAAAAGGGGGGCCAGGGGGGATTTGAAGTAGCGCCGTTACCGGCAAATCCCCCTAAATCCCCTTTAGGCCCTTTAGGTCCTTTTTCAAAGGGGGACTTGGCACGTGATTGCTGTTAGCGGAAGATCAGCGCTAATCAGGGTTATTTATTGACTCGTTGACGTTCGAAGACGTCGCAGCCTGAAGACTTCTCAGCGCCTGCCACGCAGATGTGCCTTACCCGGCGCCGGCATCATTTCGAAATGCCGAAGCCGCAGGCATTTCCGCTACGGCCCACCCGCATCCGGCGTCGATTCCGGTCCGGGCGGGAAGGCCGGGAAGCCACCATCAAAAAAACACGAAAAGGATAACTCCATGAAAACATATCTCTCCCTGCTGTTCTCGGCCTTTATTTCGGCAGTCATCTTCGGGTGCGGCGGTTCCGGCGGCACCTCCGCACCTGCACCTCAGACCACGTCAGTTTCCGGTGTCGTGCTGGCCGGGCCGGCGGCAGGAACAACGGTCATCGTAAAAACCGCCGCCGGAACAGAGGTGGCACGGACCGCCGCGCCGACCGACGTTAATGGCGCCTTCACCGTAGCCATTCCCACCTCGGCCCTCTCCTCGGACCTGATTTTCGAGGCCAGCGGCGGAAGCTTCACCGACGAGGCGACCGCGACCACGGGAGTGGCGCTGGGCACCTTCACCGCCCACGTGGCGGCCGGCACCCTGGCTGCCGGAGGCAACGTAACCATCGACCCTTCCAGCACCATCATCCAGAAGCTTGTGGCAGGAGGCAGAACCAGGACCGCCGCCTTTTCCGCCTTCAGCAGCGCCTTCGGCTACAAGCCGAATCCCGCCATCAAACCGGCCTTTGCCAACCAGTCCAGCGCTGCCGTGCCTGCCGAACGCCTGGCAGGACTCAAGGTGGCCGCTTTCAGCCAGTTGACCAAAGACTTCGGACTGGCGCCCGCCCAGCAGAGCGAGCTGCTCCAGGCCCTGGCCGAGGACCTTGCCGACGGCGTGCTGGACGGCAGACATAACGGCACCGTTGTCACGACCGCATCTGGCACCGCCATTCCGGAAGATGCCGGCAATTGCTTCGTACAATCCCAGGTAACGTTCGTGACCGGCACGAACAACAAAACCGGGCTGACCATCGACAAGATCGAGGCGCTGCCGTTCAACACGGTGGCCCTGACTTCCAGTTACAAAGTGGAGTATGTTCCCGGTGCGATGGCTGCGGCCCAGGGCAAGACCAGCTTCAGGATCAGGGTGAGCAACCCGGATGGTACGCCGGCCACCGGCAAGATCATCACCCTGATACCCACCATGTACATGGCCTCCATGTCACATGCGGCACCGGTCGATGCGGTGGTGGAATCCGCCGTCCCCGGCACCTATGATTGCACCGTCTATTATCTGATGGCATCCGGTCCCGGCATGGGTGTCTGGGAACTGAAGGTGAAGATCGGCACCGAAACCGTCGTCTTCTACCCCTCGGTCGCCATGTCCATGGGCTCCACCAGCCGTGCCACCCTCAAGGGGAATGCCGACCTGATCGCCGGCATGATGGGCATGGGCACTGCCAAGCGCACCTATTACCTGTTCAACGAGGGGCTGAGCAACGGAACCTTTACGCTGTTCATCGCGGCCCAGGACGACGCCATGATGATGACGTTCGCGCCCGTTTTTCCGGGCAGTACGCTCCACGACCAGACCGGCGCAGCGGTGGCGGTTTCCGCCATGACGGTGGAACTGTCCACGGACAAGGCGACCTGGATAGCGGCCACGGATAGCGGCAACGGCCACTGGTCCGCGGCCGGGCTGACGCTGCCCGCCAGCGGGGGACACCTCTATGCCAGGGTTACGGTCAACGGCGAACAGAAGACCACCGACGGCAGCGCGGCAACGGCAACGAACGGCGTGGCCGACTTCACCATCGCCGCAACCGGCGGCATGTAACCGCCTATGAAAGCATTTCATTCATTCATCGTCACGGCAGCCCTCCTCGCGGGGGCTGCCCCCCTTTTCCCCGCGTCCGCTCATGCGGCCTCCTGTTGCGGCGGCGGCTCGGCCACCTCGCTGATCGTGCCCAAGTACGCCAGGGCCCTGGCCGACCTTTCCTTTGATATCGAGTCGTACGATGGCTACTGGAACCAGAACGGCACCCACAAGTCGGACCCGCCCGGCTCGGACCTGAAACAGTACCGGCTGAACCTGGGGTACGCCCATCGTCTGGCCAGGGACTGGCAGGCCGGCATCACCCTCCCCTATGTGTGGAACGAAAACAAGTATTCCGGGCTGTCGTCGAGCACCAGCGGTCTCGGCGACACCACGCTTTCCCTCTGGTACGAGGCCCTGGACGACGAATCCGCCTGGAGGATCCGCGAGGCGCGCGACCTGATCCCGGCGGTCACCCTTGGTCTCTCCCTGGTGCTTCCCACCGGCATCTCTCCCTACGATGACGTGAAGAGCAGCTTCGACGTGACCGGCAGGGGCTTTTATCGGCTGGACGGCAATCTGCTGATCGAAAAGACCATCCAGCCCTGGAACGCATCCATCGCCCTCACCTACGGCACCCACTTCGAGCGTTCCGTCAACCGGGAGTATGGCCGGTTTGTGGAGCCCTACCGAAAAGAACTGGGGGACCGCTTCTCCGCCTCGGTCTCGGGCGGATACCGCTATGTGCTCGGCACCGGCGGCGATACCCTGACCGGTACCGCCTCCTACAGCTACCTCCACGAAGACAACGGCAGCATCAACGGCGCCGACGACATCACCGGCGGCTTTGAAAAGCAGTCTGTGGGACTGGCGCTCAGCTACGCCAATCTCGACCGGGACTGGAGCGCCAGGGTTGCGTGGAATCACGCCATTGCCGAAAGCGGCTGGGGCAGGAACTTCCCGACTACCGACATCATTACCGTGGGGGTACGCTATGTTTTCAGGTAATTCAGATCCCATCCAGAAGCGAAACATGCTGCTGCTCATGCTGGTTCTGCTCTGCCTGCTGACCGGCTGCGGCGACAACCTGTTTCCCTCCGGCGAGGACCAGCGTCCGCCGGTCCAGACCGGTACGACCGGCCCGTCGGTCGGACAGCAGGCCCCCGACTTCTCGGCCCGGGATATCACCGGAGCCACTGTCACCCTTTCTTCGGCCCTGGCCGGCAAAAAAGGCCTTGTGCTCTACTTCACCATGTGGTGTCCCATTTGCGACATCCACATGAACCATCTCCGTTCGGTTGTCATGCCCTCCTTTCCCGACGTTGCCTTCCTCCTGGTCGATTACGTTTCCGGTTCCGTTACGGACGCAGCGAACGCCGCAACGTCCGCCGGATACGCCGGCAGCGGCTTCACGGTGCTGGCGGATGTGGGACAGGTGCTGTTGGGCAGTTATCAGGGCACCATGGGGACCACCGTTGTTATCGACGGTACGGGGATCATCACCATGAATGAAGACTATCAGGACGGTTCACGGCTGCGGACCGCATTGACGGCCCTGCCGTAGCACGATCACCATCAGGAGGTTCTATCGATATGTACAAAAAGACTGCAATGACATGCATCCTGGCCGCAGTCCTGCTCGCTGTCATGGCGTTTGCCGCAGCAGCCGGAAACGACATCGACACACACCGCGAATGCACCTACTGCGGCATGGACCGCAAAGCGTACGGCTTCAGCCGGATGCTGGTACGCTACGAGGATGGGAGCGAGGTGGGAACATGCAGCCTGCACTGCACCGTAACGGAATTGGAGAAGCACCGGGACAAACGGGTACGGTCCCTGCTGGTCGCAGACCGCGACACCCGCGCGTTGATCGAGGCGGAAACCGCAGTCTGGGTCATGGGGGGCAGCAAACGGGGGGTCATGACCATGCGCCCCACATGGGCCTTTGGCACCCGAAGCGCGGCCCAGGCCTTTGTTACGGCGAACGGGGGCGAGATCGTGGGTTGGAAAACAGCTTTGGAGGCGGCCCGTCTGGATGCCGCGCCGCCGTCCCGCCGATGACGGGGGACTATAATCTGAATCCGTGAGGCCTCCCGGCCTACGCGCCTGAAAGGCCTCTGCCTTTGCGTTTCTGCGGCATGTGGCATATCGACGGAGGGCCAGCCGTTTCAGCTACCTGCCACAGCCCGGCGACGTTCAGGCCCCGGCTCTTTCAGGTACTCCGGCAGTACGACCTCACGAATTCAGGTATACGCGACACAGCGGTTCCGGCAGGGGCTCAATCCTGCCGGAACCGGCCGAAAGGATCACTAGATGAAACGATATCGATATGTCCCGTTGCTCACGTACAGTGCCATTCTTGCGCTTTCGACGGTCTGCACTGCCCTGGCGGCGCCCCTGGTCCCATCAGCCCGGGACAAATGCCCGGTGTGCGGCATGTTCGTCGCCAAATTCCCTGACTGGACCGCAAGCGTCACCTTCAACGATGCCACGGTGCTCTTTTTCGACGGAGCCAAGGATTTCTTCACATATTATCACGACATCGGGAAGTATACCCCGGCCAGGAGCCGGGCCACGATCGCATCCGTCACGGTCAAGGACTACTACGCGCTCAGGCCGGTCGATGCCCGCCAGGCGTTCTATGTGATGGGAAGCGACGTCTACGGCCCCATGGGCAAGGAACTGGTGCCGTTTGAGAAACAGGCCGACGCCCAGGCCTTTCTCAAGGACCATGGGGGCAGGAAGATCCTGCGTTTCGGAGAAATCACGCCGGCCCTGCTGAAGACGCTGGAATAGCAGGCCGAGAGGTACGCCATGCGCAAATCCACCATTTACCTGCTTTTTACGGCCTGTTCTGTGGCGGCATGCCTCCTGGCGGTGCTGCACGCCGCGTTTCGCCGGCATTACGACGGCAGGACCGAGCGCCGGCATCGCGCAACCCTGGTGCGCGAATTGCGGCTGACCGACCTGTGCCTGTTCACCGATGCACGCTATACCCGCAACCCTGCCATGGCGGACAGGCATGCACCGTTTCAGGAACATCCCGTAGCCCTGGAGCATTTTCCCTCGGGATCGTTCCTATCTCCCCCTGCCGGACTTGAGAGGCCCCATGAACACCTGCGTTAACCGTCACAAAAACATCATCGATTTCGCCCTTTCGTCCCTGCTGCGCCGTAAGGTGAAAAATCTCTCCCTGCTGGCGGTGTACACGCTGATCGTCTTCGTACTCGCCTCGCTGATCTTTTTCGTCCAGGCCGTCAGGCAGGAGGCCGCCGCGATCCTTGCGGAGGCACCCGACATCGTGGTGCAGCGGCTGGCGGCTGGCAGACACGACCTGATACCGGCCGGCTATGCCGAGCGGATCGGCGCCATCCGGGGGGTCGGCAGGGTGGCGCCGCGGCTGTGGGGCTATTACTTTCATCCGGCCTTTGGCGCCACCTATACGGTGATGGTGCCGGAAGAGCCGATCGTCGCGCCGGGGCGAATCCTCGTCGGAGCGGGCGTTGCGCGAAATCAGCAGATCAAGGTCGGGGATGTGACGGCATTGCGCTCCTCCAGGGGCGAGCCGCTGCCGGTAACCGTAGGAGGGGTGTATCCGGCGGCTTCCGACTTGGTGGCGGCCGACCTGATCGTCATGTCCGCCGCCGATTTTCACGCGTTATTCAACCTGCCGCAGGGATATGCCACCGACCTGGCCGTCACCGTGGCCAACTCGCGCGAGCAGGCCACCGTGGCTGCCAAGATCGCGGAACTGTTCCCGGACACGCGCCCCATCCTGAAGAGCGAGATCCTGAGGACCTACGACGCCATTTTCGAATGGCGGGGCGGCATGATGGTCGTGATCCTCGCTACGGCGGTGCTCTCGTTCGTCATATTCGCCTGGGACAAGGCCACCGGCCTCTCCGCCGAGGAGCGCAAGGAGATCGGCATCCTCAAGTCCATCGGCTGGGAAACCTCCGACGTATTGCTGCTCAAGTTCTGGGAAGGGGCCGTGATCTCGCTGACCGCCTTTCTGGTCGGGATCGTGCTGGCCTATGGCCATGTGTTCTTCTTCTCCGCCGGCCTGTTCGAATCGGCGCTGAAGGGATGGTCGGTCCTCTATCCCCGCTTCAGGCTGGTGCCGGTCATCGACGCCTTCCAGGTGACGGTGCTCTTTTTTCTGTCCGTACTCCCCTATACGGCAGCTACCATCGTTCCGGCCTGGCTGGCCGCCTCCAGCGACCCGGACGCCGCCATGAGGTCATGACCATGATCGAACTCTCCCACGTCACCAAAACCTTCAATACCGGCAAGAGCAACCAGTTTACGGCAGTGGACGATGTCTGCCTGACCGTGGAGCCGGGCAGAGTCACCATCCTGAAGGGCCCCAGCGGTTCCGGCAAAACCTCGCTCCTGGCCCTGATCGGCTGCATGGCACGTCCTACGTCGGGCCGCATCCGCCTGCATGGTATCCGGCCCGATTTTCTTCCCGAACGCCCTCCCGAAGAAGGCCTCGACATCTCCAGCCTGCCGGAGCGTTTCCTGACCGGCATCCGGCGCTCGGCCTTCGGCTTCATCTTTCAGCAGTTCAACCTGGTGCGGGGCATCTCGGTCCTGGAAAACATCATGCTCCCGGCCTATCCCACCGGTGAGAGCCATGCCGCCTGCCGCAGCCGGGCCATGGAGCTTCTGGAACTGTTCGCCCTTTCCCGTCAGGCCGCCTCGCGGGTGGAGTGGCTTTCGGGGGGCGAACTGCAGCGCGCCGCCATTGCCAGGGCCCTGATCAACAACCCCGCCGTCATCATCGCCGACGAGCCGACCGCGCACCTGGACAGCACGCTGTCGCGGGAGTTCATGGCGATCGTCGGCACCTTCAGGGAGCAGGGCAGGACCGTGCTGATCGCCAGCCACGATCCGATCGTCTTTGATTCGCCGCTGGCCGACCGGGTGGTGGAGATGCGGGACGGACGCATCATCGGGAGCGGGGGCACACCATGATGCACCCTGCCGTCATCGCCCTGGTACTGACGTCGGTCCTGATCAGCCTGCTGCTCATCTATGCTGGCTGGTACGGATACCATATCCTGCGGAAATGGGACCTGCGCAGCGGCAGCGATTTTCAGCTGCGGCTCGAGCGCCGGACCTATCTGATCTCGGCCATCCTGGGCAGCGTGCTGGTGTTCCAGATCCTCTCCCTGTTCCTGTTCATCTTCACGGCTGACGCGCTCCATTCCCGCTTCGTAGGCGCCATGTGCGCGGCCGGCAGCCTGAACGTGAATCCGTACGGTTATCCGGTGCTGCTGCTCAAGATCGTCAACTGCCTGCTGGCAGGGGTGTGGCTGATCGTCAATCGTGCCGACAACCGGGGCTACGACTACCCCTTGATCAAGGCCAAGTATGCCCTGTTGATGCTGCTGGTCCCGCTGGTGCTGATGGAGACCGTGGCCCTTTTCGGGTATTTCGGGGGATTGCAGGCGAATGTGATCACCTCCTGCTGCGGCAGCCTGTTCAGCCTGGACAAGCGGAACATCGCCGGGGACCTGGCCGCCCTGCCGGCCGCTCCGATGGCGGTACTCTTCTTCGGCGCCATGGTGCTGACCATGGTGAGCGGGGCGTGGTTCCGGCTGAAAGACCGCGGCGGCTACCTGTTTTCGGCCGCCAGCTTTGTCGCCTTCATCATGGCAGCCGCCTCGCTGGTCTCATTCATCTGCCTCTACTTCTACGAACTGCCGACCCACCACTGCCCCTTCTGCCTCCTGCAGCAGGAGTACGGCCATGTCGGTTATGTCCTGTATGCCACGCTGCTGGGAGGGGGCACTGCGGGACTGGGGGTAGGGGCGCTGATGCCCTTCAGAAACCGCAGCAGCCTGGTGCGGATCATTCCATCGATCCAGCGCAGGCTGGTCCTGGTTGCCATGGTGCTGTACCTGCTCTTCACCCTGATCGTGGCCGGAAAGATGCTGTCAACCCCTTTCAGGTTGATGGTCGGGGGCCTGCCTTGAAATCTGCCGGATAATCGGACGAGCAGTTGCACGCCCTCCCTGTTCTCACGTTCCATTCCAAAGTTCACCCTGGTTGCAGCCGTGCAGATGCTATGCTATTACTGTGAGCATTTCAAAGCCGAGCGAGACTTTCATGCCCGATACCGATACCAGCCTGCATCCCTTCCAGACCCTGACCCCGGCCTTTATCATGGATGCCGTCGAAAGCCAGGGCTTTCGCTGCGACTGCCGCACCCTGGCGCTCAACAGCTACGAGAACCGGGTTTATCAGGTCGGCATCGAGGAGGCGCAGCCGCTGATCGCCAAGTTCTACCGCCCCGGACGCTGGAGCGACGAGCAGATCCTCGAGGAACACCGCTTCTGCTTCGAGCTGGCCGAACACGAGCTGCCGGTGGTGGCGCCCTGGATGAATCCGGACGGGGCCAGCCTGTTCCGCCACGGGGAGTTCCGCTTTGCCCTGTACCCGCGCCAGGGGGGGCACGCCCCGGAGTTCGACAACCTGGACAACCTGCTGATCCTGGGGCGCATGCTGGGCCGGATCCACTCCATCGGCGCAGTGCAGCCCTTCAGTCACCGCCCGGTGCTGGACAGCCGCACCTTCGGGCATGAAGCCGTGGCGCTGATAATCGAACGCTTCATCCCCCAGGAGTACCTAGCCAGCTACCAGGCCGTGACCAGCCAGCTGCTCGAAGCCATCGATGCGCTGCTGGCCGATTTCGGCCCGCTCCGTCTGATCCGGACCCACGGCGACTGCCATGCCGGAAATATCCTCTGGCGCGACAATGCCCCGCACTTCGTCGATTTCGACGACGCCCGCCTGGCCCCGGCGGTGCAGGATCTCTGGATGATGCTCTCCGGCGACCGGCAGCGCCGCACCGCCCAGTTGGAGGCGCTGATCGAGGGCTACAACGAGTTCAACCGCTTCGACCCGCGCGAGCTGCGCCTGGTCGAGGCGCTGCGCACCCTGCGCATGCTCCATTACAGCGCCTGGCTCGGCAGCCGCTGGCACGATCCGATCTTTCCCGCGACCTTCCCCTGGTTCAATACCGTGCGCTACTGGGGGGAACAGATCCTGGAGCTGCGCGAGCAACTGGCGCTGCTGGACGAGCCGCCACTGGAGCTGGAGTGAGATCAGAAGCTGGAGCAGCTCGTCGTTGCGACCCGGAATGTAATGTGATAGTGTTAGAAACTCTTGAGGCTTCAGGAGGACGATTTGTGAAAAACTGCCTTAAATTCAGCGATATACAAGGTGTTTTACTTCGGCTGGCCAAGGGGCTGTCGAAACCTGCACTGCTGACGGCACTGGTCCTGTCAGCCGCCCCGGTGTCCGCCCATGTCGAGGAACACCAGCAACACTCGGAACAGGCCGCTTCGCCACAAAAGGCTGCGGTCGGCCTGGAGGAACATCTCGGCGCCAAGCTTCCTCTGGACATCGCTTTTCGGGACGAGTCAGGCAGATCGGTCCGCCTGGGGGGGCTGATCAGCGGCCCCACCATCATCCTGCCGGTCTATTACGGCTGCACCAATGTCTGCAATTATCTCCAGAGCGGGTTGGCCCGCGTGCTGCCGGACATCCGGCGCACCCCCGGCCAAGACTACCGGGTGATCTCGATCAGCATCGACGATACCGAGACGTCTGAACAGGCGGCACGTGCCAAACGCATGTACCTGACAAACATGAAGCCCCCTCTTCCCCCACAAGCTTGGCGCTTCCTGACCGGCGACGCGGCTGACATCCGGCGCCTGACCGAGGCTGCCGGTTACCATTTCCAGCGTAAAGGGCGCGATTTCATTCATCCGGTGGCGAGTCTGGTGATTGCCGGGGACGGTACCATCGTGCGTTACCTGTACGGGACCTCGTTCCTGGCCAAAGACGTGAGCCTGGCGCTGGTCGAGGCGCGTGAGGGGAGAGTGGGGACCACCATCCGCAAGGTGGTCGACTACTGCTTCACCTATGACCCGGCCAACAAGACCTACGTCTTCAATCTGCTGCGGGTCAGCGCCACAGTGGTGATCCTGTGCACGGGCGGTTTTCTGGCATATCTGATCGTGACCGGCAGAAAATGCGGCGGCAAGGGAACATCCTGAATCCGGGTGACGCCTTCCTGCCTCCGCGCCTGAAAGGCCTCTACCTCTGCAGCGCGGCGGTTTAAAGCGTTTCTGCGGCGGGGGCGGCTTTTTCAGGCGCTCCTGCAGTCCGGCGTCACCCCTGGATACAGGACATATATGATTGTTTTTGACCGCTCAATCGGAGGACACATGAACCAGGTTGAACAGGCTGATATCCCCGCCGCAGGCGGGTTTTGGAACGATACCGGCAAGCGCGGCATCACTGCCTGGATCTTTTCTACCGATCATAAACGGATCGGGCTTCTGTATCTGTACTCGGTGTTCGGATTCTTCCTGGTGGGGGCGGTGCTCGGGCTTTTGCTGAGGATCGAACTGATGGCGCCGGGCCGCACCATCATGAATGCCCAGACCTACAACGCCTTGTTTACGGTGCACGGGGTGGTGATGATTTTTCTGTTCATCATTCCCGGCTTCCAGGGCTCTTTCGGTAATCTGGTCATGCCGATCCAGATCGGCGCCCGGGACGTCTCGTTTCCGCGCCTGAACCTTCTGTCCTGGTGGCTGTTCATCATCGGGGCAGTGATCATCGTGGTTGCGCTTTTTACCGGCGGCGGTCCCCCCGATACCGGCTGGACCTTCTACGTACCTTTCAGCTCACGCACCGGGACCAATGTTTCCCTGGCCGTTTTCGGCGTGTTCGTGATCGGTTTTTCATCGATCCTGACCGGCCTCAATTTCGTCACCACCATCCACCGCCTGCGGGCCGAGGGGATGAGTTGGAGCCGGGTCCCGCTCTTTACCTGGTCGCTGTATGCCACGGCCTGGGTGCAGATTCTGGCGACCCCGATCCTGGCCATCACCCTGGTGCTGGTAATGGCGGAAAGGCTCCTTGGCACAGGCCTGTTTGATCCCGGCCAGGGGGGAGACCCGATCATGTACCAGCATCTGTTCTGGATCTATTCCCACCCGGCGGTCTACATCATGATCCTGCCGGCCATGGGGGTGATTTCGGACATCGTCCCGGTCTTTTCCCGCAAACCGATCTTCGGCTACAAGATGATCGCTTTTTCCAGTCTCGCCATCGCTGCGGCCGGTTCCATCGTCTGGGGCCACCACATGTTCACCAGCGGCATGAGCGATACCGCCGTCCTGGTGTTTTCGTTCCTGACCTTCATCGTGGCCATTCCCTCGGCCATCAAGGTATTCAACTGGGTTTCGACCCTCTACAAGGGCTCCATCTCACTGGAAGCCCCGATGCTGTTCGCGCTCTCCTTTATCCTGCTGTTCTCGATCGGCGGGTTGTCCGGTCTGATCCTGGGCGCGGCTGCCACTGACATCCATGTGCATGACACCCACTTCGTGGTCGGGCATTTCCATTACGTCATGTTCGGCGGTGCCGGCTTCGCCTTTTTCGCTGCCATGCACTACTGGCTGCCCAAATTCTACGGCCGCAGGTACGCCGAGAAACCGGCCGTGATTGCCTGGGCGCTGATGTTCACCGGTTTCAATATCCTCTACTTTACCATGCAGGTGCTCGGCATGCGCGGCATGCCCCGGCGCTACTACGACTATCTGCCCGAGTTCGCCCCCCTCAACCTGGTGGCCACCATCGGCAGCTGGATTCTGGCGGCCGGACTGGTGCTGATGGTGATCAACCTGTTCCGGGGACTGTTCAAGGGAGCGGAATTCAGCGGCAATCCCTGGGGGGGCGCCACCCTGGAGTGGAGCGTTCCGACACCGCCCCCCTCGGAAAATTTCCTGCAGGAACCGGTGGTGACACACGGACCCTATGATTATCGGGGGGCGGGCATCCCATGAGCCATCCAATGCATAAGGATTACACCGGGGCCAAGCTCGGCATGTGGCTGTTTCTGTTTACCGAGCTCCTGTTGTTCAGCGGCCTGTTCCTGCTCTATGCGGTCTACCTTCGCCGTTATCCCCACGAGTTCACCACCGCCGGAAAACAGCTGAACTGGGTCCTCGGGAGCGCCAATACGGTGATCCTGCTGACCAGCAGCCTTTTTGCCGCCATGGCGGTGACAGCCGCACAGCGCAGCGAAGCGCGCCGGGCAGTGGGACTGATCGGCGGTACCATCCTCTGTGCCACGGGGTTCATGATCATCAAGTATTTCGAATGGAGCGCCAAAATCGGCCACGGCATCTATCCCGGCTCGGAGCACCTGAAGGCCGGGGCGCCGGGAGAATCGGTCTTCTTCGGTCTCTACTACATGACTACCGGCATTCACGGCCTGCACGTCCTGATCGGAGGGGGGCTGCTGGCCTGGATCGCCGCCAAGGTCAAGGGGGGTTCGGTCAACGCCGAACACTTTGTTCTGCTGGAGAACGGGGCGCTTTACTGGCATCTGGTCGATCTGATCTGGATCTTCATCTTTCCGCTGTACTATCTGATCCTGTAACCGCCGTTGCAGATTATTGCGCCGCGTATCTCGCCTTTCCCGGGAATGCAAGAGGTCATACATGAGAGAACAGCACCACATCATAAGCTACCGCACATTGACCCTGGTCTGGATAGCTCTGCTGGTCCTGACGGTTGTCACCGTGCTGGTGACGCGTTTCGACCTGGGGGGCTATCGCGTGCTGGTGGCCCTGGCGGTCGCCTCGCTCAAGGCCGGGCTCGTGATCGCCGTATTCATGCACATGAAGCACGAAGGCCGGCTGCTGCGCGCTCTGTTGTTCGTGGCCCTCGTGGCCATTGCCGTCAACATCGGGTTTACCTTTTTCGATGTGCTGTATCGATAACCGCCTGTGAGGAGACGCCGTGAACCCCATGCATCCGATAACAACGACCGAAGCGATCGATCCGGTCTTCATGTTCATCTTCGGAGCCTGTCTGGTGCTGTTGATCGGCATCACAGCCGCCATGGTGACCTTTGTCGTCCGTTACCACCGTTCCCGCTCCCCGGAGCCGACCTCGCGGGTGGAGAACAACCTGCGTCTGGAGGTGGTCTGGACCCTGCTGCCGACCTTACTGGTGCTGGCCATGTTCTATTACGGCTGGGCCGGTTACCTGGCATTGCGCAACGTGCCGGAAGGGGCGATGGAGGTGACCGCAACTGCTCGCATGTGGTCATGGAGCTTCAGTTATGCCAACGGCAGGACTGCCACCAAGCTGTACGTTCCGGTGGGCAAGCCGGTCAAGGTGGAGTTGGTGTCGCCGGACGTGGTGCACGGCTTCTACGTGCCCGCCTTCCGGGTCAAGCGCGACGTGGTGCCGGGCATGAAGAACCATGTCTGGTTCGTGGCCGACAAGGCCGGTTCCTACGACCTGTTCTGCTCGCAGTACTGCGGCACCGGGCACTCGGCCATGATCACCACCATCGAGGCGCTGCCCGCGCCGGAGTTTGCCGCCTGGCTGCAGCAGGAAACCGCCGGCGCCGCCGGTAACGGCAGGACGCTGATGGAGAAGCATGGCTGCGTCGGATGCCATTCCCTGGACGGCTCGCCCAGCATCGGTCCCACCTTGAAAGGGCTGTTCGGCAGTCAGGTCAAAGTGACCAAGGATGGCAAGCCGCTGACGGTGACCGCCGACAGGGCTTTCCTGATAGAGTCCATCCGTGAGCCGATGGCGACCGTGGTGGAGGGGTTCCAGCCGATCATGCCCGCCAATCCTGATCTGTCCAAGGAAGATCTGGAGGCGATCGTCGAATTCATTAAGGAATTGAAATGATCGTCTCCCTGATGCGGCTGTTCCGTCCGCGCCTGGTGTTGCTGAACGGTATCGCCGCTCTGGGGGGCTGTTTCCTGTTTTCGGCCGGTACGCACCCGGCGTTGTTGGTCGAGGTCTACGGCGGGGTCGTTCTGCTGGCTGCGGCCGGTTCTGCATTGAATCAGGTGCTGGAGCGGGATATCGACCGCCTGATGGTGCGGACATGTCTGCGCCCGTTGCCCAGCGGGGATTTGACGCCGCTCCGCGCAGCCGCCATCGGCGGCGCGGCCGCCCTGGCCGGCCTGCTTCTGCTGGCGGCGGCCGGAGGCGCTTTGCCGGCCCTGCTGGGGGGGGTGGCCCTGGCCTGGTACCTGGCGGTGTATACCCCCCTCAAACGTCATACCTCTCTTGCCCCGGTCGTGGGCGCCCTGTGCGGAGCCATGACGCCTCTGATCGGCTGGAGTGCTGCCGGTGGAGATCCCCGCGATTTCCGCGCGGTGTTGCTGGCAGGCCTGTTGTATCTGTGGCAGATTCCGCATTTCCGGCTGTTTCAAAGCAGGCACATCAACGACTATCGCTGCACCGGACTGCCGCTTTTGGGATCGGCTTCGGAACGCCATGCTTCCGTCGCCTACCTGCTGCCCTGGCTGATGGCACTGGCCGCTGTCGCCATGCTTCTGCCGGCTTTTGGCCTGATCGGTCCGAAGCTGGCCCCCTGGTTCGCCACGGTTCCCCTGGTGCCTGTTGTCATGGCCTTCTGCCGCTGTGACTCGGCCCTTTTTTCCTACCTGAATTTCTTTCCCCTGCTGGTGACCCTGGCAATCCTGCTTGAGCGACAGAAGCTTTTTTGCTGGTAGCCAAAATATGTCGTTGCACAGATGGCTGGGCTTGAGGATGTTTTTTCGGGTTGATTTGCACTGAGGTTTTACATAGGGTAGGGCGCTGCACGGTGCCGCGGGTGCGGACCATATTCCGAACCAGGAGATTATGAATGCTGAAAAGAAATCTGAGCGACCTGCTGGAGAGCAACCGTGATTGGTCCATCCGGATGACTGGGCAGGATGCCTCCTTTTTTCAGCGGCTGGTCAACCAACATGCCCCGGAATATCTCTGGATCGGCTGTTCCGACAGCCGGGTGCCGGCCAATGAAATTGTCGGGCTGCTGCCGGGGGAGCTGTTCGTTCACCGCAATGTGGCCAATGTCGTCATCCATACCGATCTGAACTGTCTCTCGGTGATCCAGTACGCGGTTGAGGTACTGAAGGTCAGACATATCATCGTCTGTGGTCACTACGGCTGCGGCGGTATCGAGGCTGCGCTGGAGAACAGAAAGCTCGGCTTGATCGACAATTGGCTGCGACATGTCCAGGATGTGCAGCAGAAACACCAGCGGCGGCTCTTACCACAGGAGTCATCGAAATCGGTCTCTGACCGGCTGTGCGAACTGCACGTGATCGAGCAGGTCGTGAACGTCTGTAAAACCACCATCGTGCGCGAGGCATGGGAGCGTGGGCAAAACCTGGTGATACACGGCTGGATCTATAGCCTCAAGAACGGACTGGTGACCGATCTCGGGATCTCGGTGGCCGATGCCGGTGAGCTTGACCAGATCTACGATGCGGCCCTGAGCGGCCTGAACAATTGCGGGTGCTGCGCCTGAGGCGTACTGTGACGCCGAAGGGCCTGTGATATAACTACAGATAAGGGGACGGGCGCCGGGAAGATACGCGGAATCCAGAGTGCACACAGCCGGGGAGGATGAACCATGGCGCAAAAGATCTTCATCGCGGCCACCGGACAGAACTGCGGCAAGACGACCACCAGCATTTCACTGCTACATCTGGCCCTGAAAAAATATGCACGGGTCGGCTTCATCAAGCCCTTGGGACCCAAACCCGCCATGCTGCGAGGGATACCGGTCGATAAGGACGCGGCCCTGATAGCCGAAGTGTTCGGCCTTCAGAAAGATCTGCGCTCCATGTCACCAGTGGTGGTGTATCCCGAAACCGCCCGCCGGTTCATCGACGGCGACATCGCTCTGGCAGACCTCCGGGACAGGATTCTGCAGGCTTTTGCAGAACTGGAGCGGCGCTGCGATTTCATCATCATCGAAGGCTCCGGCCACCCCGGCGTCGGTTCGGTCCTGAAACTTTCCAATGCCCGCATCGCCCGCATGCTTGATGCACCGGTGCTGATGGTCTCGGGGGGCGGGGTGGGGAACGTGGTCGACACGATCTGCATGAACCTGGCCCTGTTCGAGAAGGAGGGTGCCGAGGTGCGGGCTGTGCTGGCCAACAAGCTCATTCCCGAAAAGCGCGAGCGGGTGCTGGATTACCTCCGGCGTGCGCTGTCGGACCAGCCCTTCCGCATCATCGGCGGATTCGATTACCAGCCGGTCCTGGCCAACCCGACCCTGCGGCGCATATCGCGCCTGTTGAACCTGCCGCTGCACGGCAACCGCCGCGAGATGGGGCGCATCATCCACAACGTCCAGATCGGCGCCGCATCGACCCAGCGCATCACCGAACTGCTCAAGGAGTCATCCCTGCTGATCGTTACCAGCAGCCGCGACGAATTGCTGGTGACCCTGGCCAACCTGTACCAGATGCCGGAATACCGCTCGCGCATTGCCGGCCTGGTCATTCCCGGGATCAGCCAGATCAGCACCATCACCCAGCGTATCCTCGACCGCAGCCGCATCCCTTACCTGCGCACCGAGCTGCAGACCACTGCCGAACTGTACCGCATCATTACGGAGGATGTGTCCAAGACCACTGCCGAAGACACCGAAAAGCTGGACCTGGTGCGGAATCTGGCCGAACGCAGCCTGGATTTCGACGAGCTTGACCTCCTTTTCACCCCTTCGACCAGCATACGAACCGCATAATTGCTACTGCCATTTGACCTAAAACGGCAGTCAGCCACAGGGATCACAGAGAGGAATAACGATAAAAATCTACTTTAAGTCACGTGCCGCTGAAGACGTGTAAAGCTGTAACTGCTTGAATTTTCTCCATGACCTCTGTGATAAATGGTCTGCAGATTCAATTTTCGAAAGGGGTCGCCATGTTCACGTCGTTTACACGCACTGCCGCACTGATGGCCGTTCCTGTCTGCCTGATCATGGCCTGCAGCCCTCAGGGTTCGAAAACGAACAACGAGGCGCCAAAAGTGGTTCCGGTGCAGAAACCGCAGAGTGCCTCGGGCGAGGAGCTGTTCCGTCAGTTCTGCAGCAGTTGTCATCCCGATGGCGGCAATGTCAGCGATCCTGCCAGGAACCTGCGCGGTGCAACTCTGCGAGCCAACAATATCACTACCCCCGAGGATATCGTCAGGGTTGTGCGCAAACCCCGCTCGCGCATGATCAGGTTCGATGAGGCCAGCCTGCCCGACCGGGATGCCCGGGCAATCGCCGACTATATTCTGCGTTCCTTCAAATGACAGGTTCTGAACTCGCCTGTTTCAGCTCAGAGACAATGGGATAACAATGAAAATACTGCCCTCGGACGGTACATACGCCACATTCTGCGACCTGACGACAGGCTACCGGATGGTGTCGATCCTGATGCAGGCCGTGGAATGCGGCATCATCGAGGCGGTTGGCCAGAATGGATGCAGCCTGACGGAGGTGCTGGCGACTGGCGGGATGAAAGAGCAAGAGGGGGCGCGCTTCCTGGAACTGCTGGTGCGGCTCGGCGTTTTGGAACAGTACGACCAGCATCTCTATCTCTCGCAGTTTTCAAGGAGATACCTGCTGGGCGAGAGTGGGCTGAACCAGCTGAAGGTGCTGGAATTCGAGAAGCTGCTGATGGACAAGTGGAAGGGGCTGGGTGCGGTCCTGCGCAACGGCCAAGGGGGCCGCTCCGAGGATCTGGCTCCCGAAGAGCTGCAGCAGCGCCGCCGGCTTTTTCAGGAGGCCATGCACGGGGCGGCCCTGGTGCGGGCGCAGGAGTTGTGGGATGCGCTGCCGGTTCCTTTCGCGGCGGGCACGCTCATCGATATCGGCACTGGCGACGGCACCTATCTCAAGACTTTCCTGGAACGTCATGCCGGTTGGCACGCCGTGGCCTGCGACCTCGAGGACACACTGGCACTGGCAGCCTTTGCAGCGGATGCTCCGGTCAGCCTTCAACCCTGCAACCTGCTCGATCCGCAGGAGTCGGCCGCCTTTGTCCGCCGTCATGCCGGCAGCGCCTCAATCCTGCTGCTGTCGAATCTGATCCACTGCTACGGGCCGCAGGAGGTGGAAGCCATGTTCCTCCGGCTGGGTGAAACCGTGCAGGATGACGGACTGCTGGTGATTCACGACTTTTTCACCGATGGCAACGATTTCGGTGCTCTGTACGATGCGCACATGCTGGTCAACACCTACAATGGCCGCGCTTACAGCATCGAGGAAACCAGTCGCATGGTGCGCTCGGCCGGATTCAGCCATGTCGAGATCCTTGAACTTCCCTCCTATTCCCATGCCATTGTGGCCACCCGCCATCCCCGGGTCGACAGCAGGACCGACCGAATCGCCGTGCTGCGCAGGAAGGCCCTCGCGCTCGGATTTTTCGAGGCCAATGGCATCGACCCCGCCCTGATCCGGATCGAACCGTGGGTCAAGGCCAAGTGCAGCTACGGCTGTTCATGCTACGGTCGCAAATGGAGTTGTCCCCCCCATTCGATGGGAACGGGCGAATTCCGGGAGCTTCTGGCCTGTTATTCCAAGGCAATCGTCGTAGCCGGACAGCCGCCGCTGGAAGCGTTCCAGAGGGGGCTGCTGGAGCTGGAAAAAGAGGCCTTTCTGCAGGGCAGCAAGAAGGCGCTGGTATTCTCCGGCGGACCGTGCTGCTGGTGCGAAAGCTGCGACGAGCGCGCCTGCCGCTTCCCGGAAAAGCGTCGCCCCTCGCTGGAATCCTGCGGCTGCGACGTGTTCGCCCTGGCGGAAGCTTGCGGCATTACGGTGCGCCCGATCAGGAACAATGACGATTTCGTCCAGTATATCGGCCTGCTGCTGGTAGAGTAGGCAGCTTACCAGTTTTTGCTGTTTCCCTCAGCTTACATCTACACTTGACGACAATTATCACCCCCTAAGTCCTCCCCCTCTCCTCTCACTTTCGAAAGTTGACAAGCAGCTCTCTGTCTTTAACAATTGTTAATATGTGGGGTGAAGAGCCAAGCCTCAGGTGACCGGGGACCGGAAAACCATGGGGCTCAGACTGTTGTGAGATGCATTCAGCCATGTAAGACTAACCGTGGCCGTTAAATGTTCAGGATCTCAGTCGGCTTGCCGGAAGAAAACGACCGTGAAAGTTACGGCGGCGCAGTCCGGCTTCGTTTTTTTAGATGATGGTACAACAAGGGGACTTGGGATCGGCACATGAAAAGGGGGATCTGTTCCGTACATATCTGATAGGACTAAATAGGAGGGACGCGCCTGATCATCTGGACTTTACCCCGATCGGAGGGGAGGAGAATATGGCCATGCGAATGGAAAACCGTCTAGCAATACTTTGCTTACGTTCCTTCATGTTGGTTCTGTTATCGGTAACCTCACTTACCGGCTGCTCCGTTCACCTTTTTAAGCCTAAAGAGCCCAAGATGGAAGTCGAGAAAGAGTTTGCAGGCAAAGGAGGAACCAAGCGTACTTATTTGAGCCTGCAGGCTGAAGTGATAGCCTTTTCGGACCAATATACCGCGCGGGTCTGGGAGGAGATGGATAAAATTTTGGAGAAAATAGATGATCCCACAAAACGCATTGCCCTTAAATACAGAAGAGTCTCATTGATCTCTTCCGTTATGCGGGTGGCTGCCGACCGCAACCCTGCGGCCAATCTTCTGGATATGGTTGTATTTATTACCCTGCAACGCATGGTTGTCGAGGAATACTGGATACCGAAAGTTTATGGCCCGGAGGCCAAGGATTTAGTGGGAATCTACATGCAGTTTGAGAAAGAAATCTGGTCCTTGGCCGGGGAAATGCTCAGCCCCGGCCAGCTCCGGGAGTTGCGGGACATGATCAAAGCATGGCGGGCTGCCCACCCTCAACAATATTATGTTACTGATGTCCGGCTCAAGGAGCTGACCGGGTTGAGAGGCAAATATCCCGGTGAGAGAACACAAGAAGTCGACAGCTTGCTGGGACAGATGCAGAAATCTCTTGAAAAGGTTGACGAGGCTTTGCTCACGGCGGAGCGCGCCATGTTTTACTTCCAGCGTATGCCCCGAATTATGACGCTCCAGACCGACCTGTTGATGGATCAAGTCGCCGTTAAACCCGAGGTCAGGCAGCTTGAGGATGAAGTTGGACGGTTAACCAAAGCCTTTGAAAATGCGTCACAAACGTTTCAGAGCCTCCCCGGTACGGTGAACAAAGAACGCAGAGAGACCATTCGTCAATTGACGGACTGGCTCGACAAAGAACACGAAAGACTGGTGTCTGATGTGGAAGCGAATGAGCCACTGATTAAAGATACTGTGGTTGAATTACGGCTGGCTTTGGCAGTAGGCAATGACCTTGTCAAATCTATTGATGTGTTAACTGCCCGGCTGCATGCTCAAAGACTTGAAGATGGCTCGCCTCCGATTGATTATGTGAAAACTTTGGATAAGGCCAGTGAGATGGCACGTCAATTAAAAGAGCTGGTTGTGATGATGAATGCATTTGTTGCCGGCGAGGAAGCCGAGGAAAAGCCTGCAGCATTGAGCAAAGCCCTAAGCGAGATCAATACTCGGAGCGAGTCTGTCTTGAATCATATCTTTTTTCTGGCTGCCGGGCTGATTCTCCTGTTTTTTGTGTGCCTTCTATGCTACCGATATCTCGTCAGGCGCCTGGATTCGCCTCGGGCATCAGGGTGAAAAAAAGAGAAAAAGGGCGTAGAGAGGATGAATAATGGACAAGCTTGCTGAGTCCTCGCGTTAAAAACGGTTCAACATTTTTTTGCCCCCATCCCGAATCGGAACCGCATGAAGATTGCCATCGTCGAAAACCCGCGCCCACTCTCGATCGAGCACTACAATGACGTCGCCAATGCGCCGCTCTCGGCCAGCCTCAACAGCGGTTACGCCCTGGCCGTAGCCCGTGCCTGCGGCTGGGACACGGTCTATCTGGACTTCAGCGGCAGTCAGGCGGACGAAGTAGCTATTAGTTGCCTGATCTTGGCGGAGCAGGCTGATATCGTGCTGTTTCACTGGGTCTATGCCTGGGGCCACGAACCCGTCGTCGTGGCTGTGCTGGACCTGCTGAAGCGGGCCGAAACGCCCCTGATCGGCGCCTTTGGACTCTTTCCCACCCTGGCTTGCCGGCGTCTGTCGGGCTTTGCCCCCCAGCTCGACTTCATCCTGGTGGGGGAGTTCGAGCAGACGCTGCACGACCTGTTGCAGCAGGTCCGCCCCGGTCAGGTACCCGGCCCCTGCGCAGGGCTCTACCGGGCAGGGCAGGAGATGGTTCGCAGGGCAGCCTTGGCCGACCTGTCCCGGCTGCCGGTCCCGGACGATATGGGAGCCAATCTTGCTCATGGCGCCTTGAACATTGCCGCCAGCCGGGGCTGCTTCGGCGACTGCGGTTTCTGCTTCATCAACGTCTACTACGGCTGCCGGAAACGCCGCGAGAGAAGCGTGGAATCTCTGGCGCACGAGTTGGAAACGCGTCTGGCACGCCGGGAGGTGCGGCAGGTCTATTTTGTGGACCCAACCTTCATCGGTCATAGTGCGGAGCAGAAGGAGCGTATCGCCGCCATCGGAGAGGTTGTGCAGGCCCATCATGTGCCATTCGGATTCGAAGCGCGGGTCGATACTATCACTGACGATCTGGTGGCTCCTCTGGTCAGAAATGGCGCCTCCAGTATTTTTCTGGGCATTGAATCCGGCTGCGAAGCGGCCCTGCAGCGCATGAACAAGCGCATCACACCGGAGCAGATCGCTGCTGCGGTTGCCTGCGTTCGCAACCACGGCCTGCGCCTCTCGGCCGGATTTATCATGTTCGAACCGGATACGACCCGGGAGGAGTTGCTGCGGAACTACGGCTTCCTCGATCGCCTGGGACTGTTGTCCGATCACGACCAGACCATCAACATGCTGTATCACAGCCAGATCGTGCTGTTCGGCTCCAGGGGCTGGTCCCGCTTCGAAAGCGCCGGCCGGTTGGTGGCCGATCCCAGCCGTCCCTTTGAAGCCAGCTATCGATTCAAGGATGCCCAGGTAGCAAAGGTCTGCTCCGCCATGAGAGGGCTTGCAACCGCCTATTTCACCGGAGTCGATGCGCTTCACCGGCAGGCAGGCGCCACAGCCGGAGAGCGGCACGATCCCGGTTGCCCAAAAGGATTTACCATCGATGACGACGCACTCAACCGCCTTCTGAAGGAGGGCTTCCTGGCGTTCGTGAAGCATGCCGGCAGGTGCACTCCCGGGGAATTTGCGGTATTGGAGAGGAACTTCATACGCCAAGTGCAGGATTGCCTGGCAGGCTGAGAAGCCAATGAACCCAGGCCCTTATTCCGGACGACCCATGATCCTGCACATCGTACAGCGCTGCATCATAGTGACAATCCCGGCCTATCTCGGCTATGTGCTGCTGGTCTTTCTGCTGCAGCGCCAGATCCTGTATCCCGGCCGCTTTATTCAGGTGCCACCCGGCCATCAGCCTCCGGCCGGCGTCGAAGCGCTGGAATTGGCCGGCGCTGCCGGCCGCGGCAAGGCATGGCTGATGCCGCCCCTCAGGCTGAAACCGGGCGAGCGCCGCCCGCTGCTGATTTTCTTTCACGGCAATGGTGAGGTGATCGATGTTCTGCCGGAGCAGATGGAGGGTTTCCGGCGGATGGGTATGGGGGTGCTGCTGGTGGAGTATCCAGGCTACGGCGGCTCGCCGGGGAGCCCCAGCGAGGAGATCCTGACCGGGACTGCTCTGGCTGCCTATGACGCCGTTGCCGCACGACCGGAGGTAGATCCCGCTTGGATCGTGATCTTCGGGCGCTCGCTGGGGGGCGGCCCGGCCTGTGCGCTGGCGGCCCGCCGTCCCAGCCGTGCGCTGATACTGCAGTCGACCTTTACCTCTACCAGACCCTTTGCCCGCAGGTTTCTGGTCCCCGGTTTTCTCGTCAGGGACACCTTCGATAACGCCGCCGTACTGGCGCAGTATCGGCAGCCGGTCCTGCTGATGCACGGCAGCCGCGACACAACCGTACCCCCCTGGCACAGCCGCCGGCTGGCACAACTGGCGCCGCACGCCAGGCTGATCGAGTATCCCTGCGGTCACAACGACTTCCCGCCGGACTGGGATCAATTCTATCGGCAGATTGCAGGCTTTCTGAAAGATGCGGGGGTAGGAGCGGTGGACTAGAAGGTTGTTGAAAAACAAAAATGAAAGGCCCGCACTGTTTCGCGGGCCCCTTTTGTCTGTTTCCGTGCACCCTGTTCAAGGGTCATTCCGGTACGCTGACGCCTCCGGACGGATACTGCTTCTGACTATGGCATTCGGGAGCAGCTTCCTCTATAGTCTAACCCTCCTTTGCGTCGGCAGTCAGTTGCTTGGTAGCGCTACCTGATTCAACTATATCCCCGAAAACCAAAAATAACAGCCTATTCTTTTAAAATTTTTGCCGCTATAATGAACAACTGTGTCTGAGACGCAATCTTGGCGTTTTTTCACGATTTTTCGTCATTTCCGCGTAGCGGATCGAAGAGCGACTCCATTCCATTGACCTTGATCTCGTAGACCGTTCCCAACATCTCCCCCAACTTGCCTTTGGGAAATCCCTGACGGCTGAACCAGACGACATAGGGTTCCGGCAGATCGATCAGCAGGCGTCCTCGGTACTTGCCGAAGGGCATGCGGGTGCGTGCCAGTTCCATCAAAAACTGCGGATCGTATTCCAGGGTCACCATGGTTGGTCTCGGTAATGTTCGTGTGAGGGTAAGAGTGGGGGGCGCGGGATTCGGAGCATTTCCGCCCGAAACGGCAGCGACCCCGGAAAGGATTCTCCGGGGTCGCTGCAGCAACGTCGCAATTCGGCTACTAGATGATTTCCAGCAGCTCGATTTCGAAGGTCAGGTCTTCACCTGCGAGAGGATGGTTGGTGTCGAAAGTGACGCTGTCCTCCTGTACTTCAACAACAGTCACTTCGAACTCTTCGTCGTCTTCGTTGGAGATGGTCAGTTCATCCCCCACTTCCGGTTTCAGGTCTTCCGGCATGTCGCTGCGGGGCACATTGAAGACCTTCTCGGTGTCATACTCGCCAAAGGCGTCCTTGGCCGGAATGGTCACGCTTTTCTTCTCGCCCGGGGCCATACCCACCAGGGCCTCCTCGATCTGGGTGAAAAACTCTCCTCCACCGATGGTCAGTTCCATCGGTCCGGTTTCTTCACCGCAACCGCAGCCGCAATCTTCGGATTCGCATTCTTCAGTTTCGCACTCCTGATCTTCAAGAGTCGAATCGAATACCGTGCCGTCTTCCAGTGTGCCAGTATAATTGATACGTACTTTGTCGCCTTTTTTTGCCTGGGCCATTGTCATGCCTTTCAAAGTGTTGTACGGCTTGTGAGCCGGTATGGGACGGACTGCAGGAAAAAGGAAGCGAGCACTGCTCAAGGGCATGCCCGCAATTGTTTCCAGCCTGAACCGATTTCATCATACCCGATTTATCCCCGGATTCAACCTACTTTTTGCGCGCACGGAATTTTACAGCTTCTCCGATCGAGCAGATATCTTTGGGAGTTGCGGTCACGGGTTCAGGAAGGTTGCCGGCATGTTCATCACTTGACTCTATATTTAAAAATACTTAGTGTACAGGTGCTTTTCTTGAGCCATACGGTCTGGAGGTTGAGGCATGATTACCGCACTTCTGGAAGGGAACAGACGTTTCGTATCGGAGGTCTTCGACCGGGAGCGGGACTATTTCGAGGACCTGGCCAAGCAGCAGCGTCCGACCGTGCTCTGGATCGGCTGTTCCGATTCGCGCGTACCGGTCAATACCATCACGCAGACCAGGCCGGGTGAGGTCTTCGTGCACCGCAATGTCGCCAACATCGTGGCCACCAACGATTGGAACCTGTCGGCCGTGCTGGAGTTCTCGATCAATCACCTGCGGATTCCGGACATCGTTGTCTGCGGACATTACGGCTGCGGCGGCATAGCGGCGCTGGACGGAGACAGCAAGGAGGACCGCTATATCCCCATCTGGCTGAACAATGCCTGCAAGGCGCGCGACAGGGTGGACGACAAGCTCAGGGAACTGCATATCGAACTCCCGCCGGGACAGCGCATGAACTTGATTGTCGAGGAGAATGTCCGCCTGCAACTGGAACATCTTCAGGAGTACCCCTTTGTCCGGACGGCAATGGAGGCCGGCATCATGGCACTGCACGGATGGGTGTACGACATGTCCAGCGGTGACATCAAGGTTGTGCAGCGCAACACAATCGCTTGCCGTTACTGACAGACAGATCAGAGGAGGTTCACCATGAATCTGCACGCCACCCGCACCACGATTCTCGACCAGGGTGATCCCGAAACGAAGCGGGCCGAGATCCTGGAATACTTCCACAAGACGTTCGACATTGACGAAAAACTGTACGATACCCTCAGGTACGACCAGACTTTCTACCTGCGGGCCGACCGGCTGCGGCACCCGCTGATTTTCTATTTCGGCCATACAGCCACCTTTTTCATCAACAAGCTGACCATCGCCCGGGTGATCGACCGGCGCATCAACCCGAAATACGAATCGATGTTCGCCGTGGGAGTGGACGAGATGTCCTGGGATGACCTGGACGAACGGCACTACGACTGGCCCTCTCGCCAGCAGGTCAAGGCCTACCGCGACCAGGTCCGCGAGGTGGTGGATCAACTGATCCGCACCCTGCCGCTGACCCTGCCGATCACCTGGGAATCCCCCTGGTGGGCCATCATGATGGGCATCGAGCACGAACGCATCCATCTGGAAACCTCCTCGGTGCTGATTCGCCAGCTGCCGATCGACCAAGTGGTGCAGCTCCCGTTCTGGGACATCTGCTGCGAGGTGGGCGAGCCACCTGCCAACGAGCTGGTGACGGTGCCGGGGGGCACGGTAGTGCTGGGCAAACCGCGCGATCATGCCCTGTACGGCTGGGACAACGAATACGGCTCGCACAAGGCCGAAGTGGCCGAATACAATGCAGCCCGCTTTTTGGTCTCCAACCGTGAGTTTCTGGAGTTCGTGGAGGCCGGCTGCTACCACGACCGGCAGTGGTGGACCGAGGAGGGCTGGAGCTGGCGCGAGTTCAAGCAGGCCGGGCATCCGCTGTTCTGGATCAAGGGCGAGGACGGCTGGCGCCTGCGGACCATGGCCTCCGAGATCCCGCTGTCCTGGAACTGGCCGGTGGAGGTCAACTACCTGGAGGCCAAGGCCTTCTGCACCTGGAAAGCGGCCCGGACCGGCAAGGCGATCCGTTTGCCGACCGAGGACGAGTGGAACCGGCTGCGGGATGTCTGCGAGATCCCGGACCAGCCTTACTGGGACAAGGCCCCCGGCAACGTCAACCTGGAGCATTGGTGCTCGTCCTGCCCGGTAGACAGATTCAAAACCGGCGAGTTCTTCGACGTGATCGGCAATGTCTGGCAGTGGACCGAAACCCCGATCTATCCCTTCCACGGTTTCGAGATTCACCCCTGGTATGACGACTTCTCGACCCCCACCTTCGACACCAAGCACAACCTGATCAAGGGGGGCTCCTGGATTTCAACCGGGAACGAGGCCACGCGCGATTCGCGCTACGCCTTCCGGCGCCACTTCTTCCAGCATGCCGGTTTCCGCTATGTGGAGAGCGCCGCGGCGGTCGTCATCCACGACGATCAATACGAGAGCGACGCCCTGGCAGCCCAGTATTGCGACGCCCACTACGGCCCCCGGCATTTCGGTGTTCCCAATTTCTCCGTCACGATGGCCGGTATTTGCCTCGAACAGATGCAAGGGCGGACATTCGGCCATGCCCTGGATCTGGGCTGTGCCGTTGGCCGGGCCGCCTTCGAGCTGGCCAGGGGAGGTTTCGAGCAGGTAACCGGGCTGGATTTCTCGACCCGCTTCTTCCGCCTGGCGGCCCGCATGCAGGAGGTGGGCTACCTGCGCTACGCCTTCCCGGAGGAGGGGGAGGTCGTCTCCTTCCACGAGATCGGTCTCACCGAGCTTGGGCTGGAGAGTGCGCGTGAGCGGGTGCGGTTCTCTCAGGCCGACGCCTGCAACTTGCCGGAGAAATTCACCGGCTACGACCTGGTGATGGCGGCCAATCTGATCGACCGGCTTTACTCGCCGCGCAGGTTTCTGACCACGATTCACGAGCGCATCAATCCGGGAGGGCTGCTGGTGATAGCCTCCCCCTACAGTTGGTCCGAGGAGTACACCAGGAGGGATGAGTGGCTGGGGGGCTACCGCGATGCCGGGGAGCCGGTCTGGACCCTGGATGGGCTCAAGGAAGCGCTGGCGCCGCACTTCCGCATGAAGGGCGAGCCGCGCGACGTGCCGTTCGTGATCCGCGAGACCCGCAGGAAGTTTCAGCATTCGGTGGCCGAGGTGACGGTATGGGAGTTGGTGTGAAAGCGGATAGTCAAACCCTGAGCGGTGTCTGCCAGGGACTGGCGCAACGGCCGGCGGACGCGACGCTGAGTTCTACCAAACGATGGCGGTACGCCCACCCGACGGTCTTCTACAGGCAGTGCACCGGTGTCAGGCTGATCAGCCTGGCGGTACTGGCCCTGATCGGCTGGCTGGACTACATCACGGGCTACGAGTTCGGATTCTTCATCTTTTACTTCATCCCGGTCGCCATCTCCGCGTGGTATTGCGGCCGGCGGGCCGGAATTCAGATAGCCGTCGGCTCCGCCATCGTCTGGTACCTGTCGGACAGGTACACCTTCCATCCCTATTCGCGGGCTTACTTCATCTACTGGGAGATGTTCATGCGCCTGCTGTCGTTTCTGACCACCGCCCTGACGGTGGCCCGCATCAGGGAGCTGGTGCTGAACGAGGAGCGGATGCTCTCGGAACTGCTGCAGGTCCGGCAGGAACTCAATCTGCTGAGGCAACGCGATGGTGGTGGGGATTTGAGCAAGAGTAAATGATGAAGGCAAAGCCAAGGGCCTTGAGGAGAAGTTCGGTACTTGTCTGGAAGAAATGTTCCATTCGGGTGGATCGCCAGTTCACGTGCGTGTGCGTGAACTGGTCAATAACGAGTTGGACAATAAATGAGACATAGTGCCTACACAAACACATAGCGCTGTTGTTTATGTAACATTAGGATGGAGATAAAAATGTACTTAACTAGTGATGTGCTTTTATGGAAGCCAACAATGAGTGGCTCTTTCAGTTCTGGAAACGCCATTAGAAATAAAAGAGCCTATGAAATTTTAGTTCATGCTGAAACAATCCTTGACAGTGCAGCCAATGATCTCCATCTGATCGACTGTATAGCTAATTTGAAAAGAGCAATTAACAGCCGGCTAAAAACACTAAATGAAATTTATAATTTCCTTAGGGTAAACCCCCGGCTCTGCCGGGGGACCCCAATAGTTTGACAGTTCCTGAAATATGTAGAAGCCTCCCTAACGTGAACCGCTCAAAGTACACGAAAAGGAGGCTTCAATGGACGACACACAAAGTTTATGCCACACGAAATGGGATTGCAAGTATCACGTTGTATGGATTCCAAAATGTCGCCGCAAGGTGCTGTTTGGTCGAATCCGGAAATATCTTGCCGACTTGTTTCATAGTCTAGCCAGGCAGAAAGAGTGCAAGATAGTGGAAGGGCACCTTCAACCTGATCATATTCACATATTGATATCGATCCCACCAAAATACTCCGTTGCACAGGTGATCGGTTTCATCAAGGGCAAAAGTGCAATCCATATTGCGCGAATGTACCTTGGTCAGAAGAAGAACTTTGCTGGTATGAGCTTTTGGGCACGTGGCTACTTTGTATCCACTGTCGGTGCTGACGAGGAAACAATTGCCAACTACATCAGGAACCAGGAAGACGAAGACAAACGTCTGGATCAATTGACATTTTTGCCCGAAGAATGACCACCACTCGTGGTGGTCAGATAATCTTTTGAAAAAACCGCTTCGAGCGGTTCACGACTTTGAAAGCCCCCGGCTTTGCCGGGGGATGCTTACTTTAACATAATTTTTAAAAGCAGAACTCCTAATAGATTGCTGGAACAGCTAGCATTACTAGACATTGTCAAGCCTATGATGCTAGAGAAGCTTATTTTGATTAGAAATGAACTTGAACATGAAGATAAAGCGCCCCCAACTAGGGAAAGAATCTTAGAGTTTGCAGAGTTAACTTGGTATTTCCTTAAGTCTACTGATAATCTAGTTAATTACATTGTAGAAGAGTTTAATATCGTGCCAACTGATAAAGTTATTGCAAAATACTATTGGTTAAATATTAAAGGAGATTTAATACCAGGAAATAATATTGAATTACACGGATGGATTAAGCCGATATATATTTCAAACAAGTCACTACCAAACTGGATTAAACTAATTGAACCTGAACTTGAGACAAGATCTCAAATGATTAAAAAACTTAACCCAAACAATTTGGAATTAAAATTTGACAAAGAATATGGGGGACGTGGTAAAAACGCAAACGATTTATTTTTAAAAGCAAAACTATGTCTATCAGATCATATTTTTTGGAATATATGCAAACTATATTTCTCTTCTGGCATATGAATATTAACTGGAATTGTGTAGTTAGAAAGTATGTCCAACACCTAACCCAAAAGCCGTCAGGTGATCTCCCATACCGTTGGATGTGAAAAGGAAAATCAAGTGGATGACAAACCAGTGGATACAACAGGCAAAGTTGGGCTCATTATTCCCGGTATCATGTCACTGGTAGTTGGCCTTATTGTTTTTTATCCCTGGAGTGTATTTCGCAAAGTCTATCATTTTGAGACTATTGCGAAATGAATTGCCTGATGGTCTCTTTGCTTTCATCACAGTATTCATTGGAATAATAGGAATAATCCTTTTATTGCTTGCATATCAATTTTTCACCGGGAAGGTCGGCGGACAACATATTTCAGCACCAATTTTAACCTTTGCAAGCGTCTGTTTCATTGCAATGTCTGCCGTAATTGCTGTAGTGGCATATGTATTCAGAGCTATGCCAGCAGGATATCAAACTGGAAGGGGTATCGGGGGAGGGGTTGCAATCGGATGTTTAGGGCTGTGGTTTGCATACAAGAGAAAAAGAGGAGCATTCAACCAGGAAAATGCTCCGGGTCGAAAAACCGTCCGGTGATCTCCGGCCCGTGGGCGAGAGAAATGGGAATTCAGCGCGAATTGCTCTGCTCTTATCGAAGATCATGAGGTGAAAATGCCGGATATACAATTGCATTCTGACGAAAACACCATTGTGGAACGGCTTCGCGAAGAGTTAGCCAAATCTGAGCCTACTCGTAAAAAGCGAATCATTGAGAAGTTTGTTCTAGCAGATTTAGGCAGCATACCCTGGGTCGGTGGCTTTTTGAGTGCCGCAGCAAGTTATAAGGCAGAGGGCAGCTCGATAAAGCAGAATAATTTACAGACCCAATGGCTTGAAGAGCACCAAGGAAAACTAAATGATCTTCGAGAAGCCCTGGAGGAAATACAGCGTAGATTTGAGATGTTAGGAGAATCAGTAGACGAAAGGATTCAGAGCGAGGAGTATCTCGGTCTTGTTAGGAAAGCTTTCCGCATCTGGAATGATGCTGACATATCAGAAAAACGACGCTACGCAGTAAATATAGTTACTAACTCTGCAGGCACAAGGGTCTGTTCGGATGACGTAGTTAGGCTTTTTCTTGACTGGCTAGAGCTTTATCACGAAAGTCATTTTGCTATAATTCGAGAAATTTACAGCAATCCCGCCTCTACACGCTTCGAAATATGCTCAGAAATCTATGGCGATGTTCCACGAGAAGACTCAGCTGAAGCCGACTTGTACAAATATCTCATCAGAGATTTAAGCACAGGTGGTGTAATTAGGCAGGAACGAGATATTAACCATCTAGGCCAGTTTGTGCGCAAAAAGCCTATTAGGACTCGCAAGGGTGCAGCTCCGGCAACGATGGAATCGGCCTTTGAGGATTCTAAACCGTATGTTCTTACTGACTTGGTAGACAATTTGTCCATTACACTATGAACGAAGTTGCAACGCGCATCGGCTGAATTAGGATTAATGTGGCGTAAATAAAGAAATAGCAGGCAGGATGCAAAACGTTTGCCTAGTATAAAACCGCCGCCGTCCAGGCTAATTCAATTGCTTGAAGAGGAAAGAAGCGATTTAGTGTTGCCATTGCTGTCCTTTTTCGTGATGATGCCTTTATCGATTGTCGGACTACGATTAAGAATAAGCCTCTAAGGTGTGAATATATGAAAAAAAGTGGCAGTATCAGGTCGAAAAGGGAAGAGGGCAGTTCAGTAATCATTGCCCGGCAGGACCACGGCATTTCCCGCAAACTCATGAGCCCGAACGCCCTGCGGGTCCTCTACCGCTTGAAGGATAACGGCTTTGTCGGCTATCTCGTGGGCGGCTGCGTGCGCGACCTGCTGCTCGGCCGGGAGCCGAAGGATTTCGACGTGGTAACCAACGCCACCCCCGGCGAGATAAAGCGGATCTTCCGCAACTGCCGCCTGATCGGGCGGCGCTTCCGTCTGGCGCACATCCATTTCCTGGACGAGATCATCGAAGTGGCGACCTTCCGCTCCCAGGCTTCCAACGAGCCGGAACCCGAACCGGAGGAGGGAAATGGGACGGAACAGCGGCAGCGGCACCCGCGCATGCTGAAGGATGAGGAGGGCATGATCCTGCGGGACAACGTCTACGGCACACCCGAAGAGGATGCCCTGCGCCGGGACTTCACCGTCAATGCGCTGTCCTACAACATCGCCGATTTCTCGATCATCGACTACGTCGGCGGCTTGGCCGATCTCAATGCCGGCATCATCCGCATCATCGGCGATCCGGTTGTCCGTTTCCAGGAAGACCCGGTGCGGATGTTGCGTGCGGTGCGGTTTGCCGCCCAGCTCGGCTTTACCATCGAGGAGGGGACCCTGAAGGCGCTGGTGGCCGCGGCCGACACCATCGTCAGGGCGGCACCACCGCGCCTTTACGACGAGATGCTCAAGCTCCTGCTCTCGGGGGAGGGGGACAAGTGCTACGACCTGCTGCGCCACACCGGGCTCTTTGCGGCACTCTTCCCCCATTTCTCGGCCTGGCTCGATGCCGAGAGCGAGGGCTTCCCCCACACCCGGTTCGGCGAAATGCTGGCCTACGTCGATTCCCGCATCCAGCAGGGGGACAAGATCTCCCAACCGTTGCTCCTGGCACTGCTGTTCGGCGAGTACCTGGATGAGAAGGCGGAGAACTTTCGCCGCCAAGGCGCGCCCTGGCAGCAGAGCGTGTATGCCGCTCTCGGAGAGTTCATGGGTGAAGTGTGTCCCATTGTACTGATCACGAATCGTGTCGGGTTTGCCCTGCGCGACATCATTGCCCAGCAGACGCGCCTGAAAAAGGTACCGGGTCGCCGGCCGGAGGCGTTCATCGCCCGCCACGATTTCAACGATATCATCGCATACTGCCGGATCACCCGCGGCGACCAAAAGGAAGTTGCCAGGCAGCTCGACTGGTGGGAAGCCCGTGCGCAGCAGCAGGAGCCGCTGCCGCCGCCGGCCGACTCCTCCGAGGAAACCGAGGCGCCACAGCGGAAGAGACGGAGACGCCGCCGACGAAGGCCGAAGGCGGATAAAAAGCTCGGGTAAATCGAAGAAATCATATTTTCAGAAGATGCTATTTTGCCTATATTCATCGTGGCTTGTCTTCTGTGCCACCCCCTGCGGAGGGGCAGGCAGACGAAGCTTGTGCTGGCATGGGCTGAACTGCACAAGGATGAGCTGATGGCTGACTGGCATCTTGTGATGAACGGCGAGGAGCCATTCAAGATTCAACCGCTTCAATAAAGGATGAGACTATGTGTCCTGCAGTGAAAGAAGTTATTCCCGGCGATAATTATGTTCTTTCAGTTGTCTTCGAGAATGGAGAAGCCGGGCAACTGGACATGAAACCGGTACTGGAATTCGGTGTTTTTCATCGCATCAAGGATTACGATGCCTTCCGACGGGTTCGCGTATCTTTCGACACCATTGAATGGGAGTGTGGAGTGGATTTGGATCCGGAATATGTCTATGCGAGATGTATGGCGAGTAAGGTAGTATAATCATCGGCCGTAATTCTCTTTTTGCACCCTCCCTTGCTTTTTAACTATTCTGTTTATCCTATCGATCTCTTCAGGCGGCTGTAATTTTTCCCTATGGAGCATATCCTTGCCATGACAATCTCCCAGACCTTTGATTTTGATACCATCATCGACCGCCGTGACTCGGCCAGTGAGAAGTGGGACAAGTATGCCGGCCGCGATATCCTGCCGCTGTGGGTGGCGGACATGGACTTCCCGTCTCCGCCGGAGGTGATCGAGGCACTGCGGGAACGGGTCGATCACCGCATCTTCGGTTATACCCATGCTCCCCATGAACTGGTATCAGCGGTGCTGGACCGGCTGCATCAGGAGTACGGTTGGCAGGTGGATCCCAGTTGGCTGGTGTGGCTGCCGGGGCTGGTGTGCGGCCTGAACGTGGCCTGCCGAGCGGTGGGCGCGCAGAATGACGAGGTGATTACCTTCACCCCCATCTATCCGCCTTTCATGTCCGCGCCGGCACTCTCCGGCCGTACGCCGGTCAAGGTGCCGCTGCAATTGCGGGAAGGAAGATGGGAGCTGGACCTGGCCGGGCTGGAGCGGGCCATCACCCCCCGCACGTGGCTGCTGCTGTTGTGCAGCCCCCACAATCCGGTCGGCCGGGTCTGGTCGCGGGAGGAACTGGAAGGCCTGGCGGAGCTAGTTGAACGGCATGACCTGATCGTCTGTTCAGACGAGATCCATGCCGGGCTGGTGCTTGACAGCGACAAGCGCCATCTCCCCTTTGCCAGCCTCAGACCGGAGATCGCCCGCCGCACGATCACGCTCAATGCCCCCAGCAAGACCTACAACATTCCCGGCCTGGGCTGCTCCTTTGCCGTCATCTCCGACCCGGAATTACGTCGTGCTTTCAAGCGCGCCATGGCCGGGATCGTGCCGCACGTCAACCTGTTGGGCTATACCGCCGCCCTGGCTGCGTACCGCCACGGCGAGCCATGGCGTCAGGCGCTGATCGAATCTCTGCGGGGCAATCGGGAACTGGTGCAGGACGCGGTGGCGAAAATGGCGGGGCTGTCGATGGCGCCGGTGGAGGCGACCTACCTGGCCTGGATCGATGCCCGACAGAGTGGGATCGCGGAGCCGGGGCGCTTTTTCGAGGAGGCTGGGGTTGGGTTGTCCGATGGGGCCGATTTCGGCCTGCCCGGCTTTGTCAGGCTGAACTTCGGCTGCCCCCGGGAGCTGCTGGCGGAGGCATTGCGGCGCATGCAGATCGCCTGGACAAGCAGGTGAGTCCCGGGTTGTCGTTCAGTAGCGGGGATAGGCCGTGGCGATGTCGTAGCGGAATGACCTGTCGGGGGCAAGGCGGCTGTTATCATTGACGCAGGCGAACAACAGGATGGCCTCGACCAGGATCAGCAGCAGTATACCGTGAATGTGGGCGCGCTTTTTCATAGTGTCGTCTCCTGTTCCGGAGGGTGCACCTGCCATGTGCCGCCAGATTATTCATAGGGCATGCCATTTTTGAGTTGCAGCAATTACAGGTGGTTACGGAGGGGCGCCACCTGAGATGACGATGACGATTTTAGCAACCGACCGGTACCGGAGACTCATCTGTGTGCGGTGATGCTGCATTTGCAGCGTGTGTTAAAAAATTTGCACGGTAAATAATTTTACTATTCCAATCCGCGGGAACGTGGGTTGGACTTACGGGAGATAAACATGTCGGAGAGTTTGGAAGAACGCATCACCGAATTGGAGCTGCGTTTCATGCATCAGGAACGCACGATTCAGGAACTGAACGAAACGGTTTACCGACAGGAGCAGATCATTGTCCGTCTGGAGCGGAGTTACACCCTGATCAGTGAACAGCTCCGCACCATGAACCCCTCGGCGATCTGTGATCCGGACGAGGAACAGCCGCCCCCGCATTACTGAGCGGAAAGGCGCGAATGCTCGGTCAGCTTTTCTTCGCGCTCATCCCTTGCCAAGAAAACGCTCTATGATACAAAATTAGGACGGCGTCATTATTTCTTGCGAGGCTGCCCCTCATGTCCCCAGATCTGCGCATCGGCTGCAGCGGATTCAATTATCCCCATTGGCGCGGACCTTTCTACCCCGAACATCTTTCCCAACGGCGCTGGTTCAGCCATTATTTTTCGGTTTTTTCCTGTGTCGAGCTGAATGTTACCTTCTATCGACTCCTACCGGCGCGGACCTTTGAAAAGTGGCATGATGAAACACCCGAGAATTTCGTCTTTGCAGTCAAGGGCAGCCGGTATATCACCCACGTAAAATGGCTGGTCGATCCGGAGGAACCGCTCAGGCGGTTCTTCGACGGCGCTCTGGCGCTGCGCGAAAAGCTCGCTGCAGTGCTCTGGCAACTCCCACCCCATTTTTCCCTGAACCTCGAACGCCTGGACAATTTTCTCCGCTGCTGCAGGAACTACCCGGTACGCCATGTTCTCGAATTCAGGCACGAAAGCTGGGCAACGGACGAGGTGGTCGACCTGTGCCGCCGTCACAATGCAGCCATGTGCCTGGCCGATGCGCCCGGATTCCTGGTCCACGCCCCACTTACCGCCGACTTCGTCTATATCCGCCGCCATGGACTGGAAGGGCGCTACAACAGTTGCTATACCCGTGAGGAACTGGCCGCCGATGCCCGACAGATCCGGTCTTTTTTGACTGGCGGGCGCGATGTGCAGATCTACTTCAACAACGACTACATGGGCTACGCCCCCCAAAACGCCCAGGAACTGACGGCGCTGCTGTCGGTCGGCTGATTCCCTCCATAACGTCCTTCCCGGTCACTTTCCCTTTTTTCTCGTTTGGCATTTTATTTCGCAGCGTATATGCTAGTACGTCAGGCATTTTTACAGGGCAGGCGTATGGGGCATTTGGGCGGAACAGCACGGCACGGCAAAACGGAGGGGCGGAAGGGCGAACACCCGCTCCGGGCGACACGTATCTTGTTCAAAGCGCTGCTGGTGCTGCTGGCATGCTTGTCCTGCCTGGCGCCGCTCTCCCTCCGCGCCGAGGATGGCGAGGCTCCGTCCGCCAAAAGGACGATCGTCGTCGGCGGCGATCCCGATTATCCCCCCTATGAATTTCTGGACAAGAACGGCCAGCCTGCCGGCTACAATGTGGATTTGACCCGCGCGATTGCCGACGTGATGGGCATGAAGGTGGAATTCCGCTTCGGGGGCTGGTCGGAGATGCGTGCCGCCCTCCAGGACGGCAGTCTCGATATCCTGCAGGGCATCTCCTATTCCGACGACCGTTCCCATTCCATCGATTTCTCCCCGCCGCACAACATCGTCTACCATGCCGTTTTCGCCCGCCGCGACACCCCTCCGGTCCGTTCGCTGGAGGAACTGCGCGGCAAGCAGGTGATCGTCTTCAAGGGTGGGATCATGCACGACCTGCTGGTCAAGATGGGATACGGCCCCAACCTCACCCTGACCGCAACCCCGGCCGATGCCCTGCGCATGCTGGCTTCGGGACAGCGGGAGTATGCCGTGGTAGCCATCCTGCCGGGCATGTACCTGATCCGCGAGTTGCATCTGACCAACCTGGTGCCGGTGGCCAAAGGGGTGGTTTCGCAGCGCTACTGTTACGGCGTCAGAAAAGGCAATGCCGAGCTCCTGGCACGCTTCAGCGAAGGGCTGGCGATCCTGATGAAGACCGGCCAGTATCAGGCCATTTACGACAAATGGCTGGGGGTGCAGGAACCGCAGCGGGTATCCTGGGACCGGGTTGTCAGGTACGGACTGATAGTTCTGGTACCGCTGTTCCTGATCCTGATCGGTACGGTGGTCTGGTCGCGGGCCCTGCAGCGGCGGGTGGCGCTGCGCACCGAGGAACTGGCCCGGGAGGTGCAGGAACGCAAGCGTGCCCTGGAAGAGTTGCGCAGCCATCAGGACAGACTGGTCCAGGCCGACAAGATGGCATCCCTGGGGATTCTGGTTTCCGGCGTGGCCCACGAGATCAACAATCCCAACGGGTTGATTCTGCTCAACCTGCCGATCCTCAGGGAAGTGTATGCCGATGCGGGAGAGCTGCTGGAGGCCCGCTATCGCGAACAGGGGGACTTTCTGCTGGGTGGGCTGAGCTATGCCCGCATGCGCCAGGAGGTCCCCCTGATGCTGGAGGAAATGTCGGAAGGGGCCAAGCGCATCAAGCGCATTGTGGAGGACCTGAAGGATTTTGCCCGGCGCGACGATGCCGTCCGCAGGGAGCCTTTTGATCTCAATGCCGTTGTGCAGGCCGCCGTCCGCCTGGTGGAGCCCTCCATCCGGCGGGCCACCACCCGTTTCAACGCAGAGTACGACGAGCACCTCTCCACGATGTGCGGAAATGCGCAGAGGATCGAGCAGGTGGTGGTGAACCTGATCATCAACGCCTGTCAGGCCCTGCCCGATACCGGCCGGAGTATCTCCCTGCGCACGGCCTGCGATCCCCTGACCCTCAGCGCCTCCCTGACGGTCCGTGATGAGGGGACCGGCATCTCACCGGAGCATCTGCCGCACCTGACCGACCCCTTTTTCACCACCAAGCGGGAAACCGGGGGAACCGGACTCGGGCTGTCGATTTCGGCCGGCATCGTCAAGGAACATGGCGGTACGTTGACCTTCGAGTGCCCTCCCGGTGGCGGCACGATCGTGACACTTGTACTTCCCAGTCCGTTAGCAGACTGTTGAAAAACTCCGGTTGTTCAAAAATAGTCAGATCGTCGCATCCGCACAAGGGGGGCTTTCGAGGACGGCAGCGAGATGGCTGTTTTTCAACAACCTGTCAGAGGAAACATCATCATGAGCACAACCCCCTATCCATCTTTCGGCGTGCTGCTGGTGGACGACGAACCGGCCTGGCTCAGGTCGGTGAGCCTCACCCTGGCGCGTTCGGCCGGCATCACCAACGTCGTTACCTGCCAGGACAGCCGCCAGGTAATGGATGTACTTGCCCGGCATGAGATCGGGCTGATCCTGCTGGATCTGACCATGCCCCATCTCAGCGGGGCCGACCTGCTGGCACAGATCGGCGAACTGCATCCGGAGATCGCCACCATCGTGGTGAGCGGCATGAATCAGGTCGAAACGGCGGTCAGTTGCATGCGGCTGGGAGCGTTCGACTATTTCGTCAAAACCGTGGAGGAGGATCGACTGGTGAGCGGTGTCCTGCGCGCCATCCGTTTTCTCAGTCTTGAGCGCGAAAACCGCCAGATGTCGAGCCGATTTCTCTCGGGAGAGCTGCAGCACCCGGAAGCCTTCGGCCGGATCGTGACCTGCGATCGCGCCATGCACACGATCTTCGCCTATATCGAGGCGGTGGCCCAGAGCCCCCAGCCGTTGCTGATCACCGGTGAAAGCGGCGTGGGCAAAGAGCTGGTCGCCCGTGCAGCCCATGCCCTGAGCGGCTGCTCCGGTCCGCTGGTGGCGGTGAACGTGGCCGGTCTGGATGACACCGTTTTTGCCGATACCCTGTTCGGACATGTGCGCGGAGCGTATACCGGCGCGGATCATGCCCGGTCCGGCTTGATCGAGGAGGCGGCCGACGGTACCCTGTTCCTGGATGAGATCGGCGACCTCAGCATCGCCTCGCAGGTCAAGCTGCTGCGCCTGCTGCAGGAAGGGGAGTATTTCCCGCTGGGCAGCGACCGTCCCAAGCGGCTCAAGGCGCGCATAATCGTCGCCACCCATTGCGACCTCGCCGCCCGGGAGGCGGCCGGCTCCTTCCGCCGGGACCTGTACTACCGGTTGCGTACCCATTGCGTGCACGTGCCCCCCCTCAGGGAACGCAGCGCTGATTTGCCGCTCCTGCTGGAGCACTTCCTGGCAGAAGCCGCACGTTCGCTGGGCAAGAAGAAGCCGACTCCCCCCAAGGAACTGCCGCAATTGCTGGCCACCTATCCCTTTCCCGGCAACATCCGCGAGCTCAAGGCCATGGTTTATGATGCGGTCAGTCTGCACAAGGAGCGGATACTTGCCATGGACACCTTTATCAAGGCCATCGGCACCGGACGCCAGGTTGCCCCTGTCCCGGAACGGAACCGCTTCGCCGACCTGGAACGCCTGCCGACTTTTGCCGAGGCGGCCGAAATGCTGGTGGCAGAGGCCATGGCACGTTCCAAGGGCAGCCAGACCATTGCCGCGCGCTTGCTGGGCATCTCCCAGCCGGCCCTCAGCAAGCGTCTGAAGATGGCCAGGAATCTCGATCCGTGATACATCCGTCGGGCGGGATCACCCGGCACGTTGTGCCCAACTCCTTCGTTTCTCGATTGACCGTTTGAATGGTTATAACCGCGGTTATGAATATAACTCCGGTTATAACCGTTGATCCCTCCGATTTATAAGCGGATTGTCCCCGCCTTTCCAATCCCCAGAACCTTCGTTATACCCATTCATATTCCTCTCTAAAGCAGCAAAACCATGTTTCTATACGTTATTTCAGTAACTTGGGTGTGTGTGACTCAATTGGTATTCTATTTGCTGATATGATTTTATAATTCGAGCGAATGAAATGAATCGGAACAGTGCCGGTTTTATACTATTTAGAGTGAGAGGAGAGTTATGAAGGGGAAACGGTTTTATCAGCATCTGTACTTCCAGGTTTTGACGGCAATCTCCATCGGGGTGCTGCTGGGGCATTTCGCGCCCGAGACGGGAGCGGCCATGAAGCCGCTGGGGGACGGGTTCATAAAGCTGATCAAGATGATCATTGCGCCGGTGATCTTCTGCACGGTCGTAACCGGTATCGCCGGCATGGAGGACATGAAGAAGGTCGGACGGGTGGGGGCAAAGGCCCTGTTCTACTTCGAGGTGGTCACTACTCTGGCGCTGGCCATCGGACTGCTGGTGGTCAGCATCATCCAGCCGGGAGTCGGCATGAATGCCGATGTCACCAAGCTGGACACCAAGGCGTTGACAAGCATCACTGCACAGGCCAAATCCCAGGGTGTTGCAGACTTTGTCCTCAACATCATCCCCTCCAGCGTGGTGGATGCCTTTGCCAAAGGGGACATACTCCAGGTGCTGGTGTTTGCGATCCTGTTCGGATTCGCGTTGTCGATGCTGGGTGAACGCGGTAAAGCCGTTTTCAGGCTGATCGACGAGATCTCCCATACCTTGTTCGGCATCGTGGGCATTATCATGAAGGCCGCTCCCATCGGAGCCTTCGGTGCCATGGCGTTCACCATCGGCAAGTTCGGGCTGGGCTCCCTGACCAAGCTGGCCATGCTGATGGGCAGCTTCTACCTGACCTGCCTGCTGTTCATCTTCATCGTGCTGGGAAGCATCGCCAAGCTGTGCGGCTTCAGCATCGTAAAGTTCATCAAGTACATCAAGGAGGAGCTGCTGATCGTGCTGGGAACCTCCTCCTCCGAGTCGGTCCTGCCGCGCATGATGGCCAAGATGGAAAACCTGGGCTGCACGAAATCGGTGGTGGGCCTGGTGATTCCCACCGGTTACTCCTTCAACCTGGACGGCACATCGATCTATCTGACCATGGCGGCGGTTTTCGTGGCCCAGGCAACCAATACCCCCCTGACCCTGACCCAGACCCTGACCATCCTGGGGGTCCTGCTTCTGACTTCCAAGGGAGCAGCCGGGGTAACCGGAAGCGGTTTCGTGACCCTGGCAGCCACCTTCGCAGCCATTCCCACCATACCGGTGGCCGGACTGGCGCTGATTCTGGGGATCGACCGCTTCATGTCCGAGGCGCGTGCTCTCACCAATCTGGTCGGTAACGGTGTAGCCACCGTGGTGGTTTCCCGCTGGGAGAACGAACTCGACCTGAAGCGGATGACGCGAGTGCTGGAGAACGAATCGGAAACAGAGGCCGAGGAGCCGGAAGCCATTATGGAACCTGTCATGGCGGCCGAGGCCGAATAGTCGGTTGCAGTGCAGTCGGGCGCATACTGCCACGTGCGCTCCTTTCAGGGCCGGGATGATTCCCGGCCCTTTTTCTTTGCGCTACCCGACCGTCTTTCTGAAGCGGGCCACTGCCACCGCCAGCACCGCCAGGCCGATGGTGGCCAGGGCCGCCAGTTGCGGCCACAGGACGGCTGTCCCGGTCCCTTTGAGAAAGATGCCCCGGATTACCACCATGTAGAAGCGCAGGGGATTGATCATGGTCAACCACTGCACCGGCATGGGCATGTTTTCGATCGGAAAGGCGAAGCCTGACAGCAGCATGGCGGGAAAGATGATGAAGAAGGAGGTCATCATGGCCTGCTGCTGGGTCTGGCTGACGGTGGAGATCAGCAGTCCGATCCCCAGCGAGCTCATCAGGAACAGGGTGGTGGCAACAAACAGCAGGACCGGACTGCCCTGCATCGGCACGTCGAATACCAGTCGTCCGACGAGGCTGATCAGGGCCACGTCGATATAGCCGATCAGCACGAAGGGGAGCGTCTTGCCGAGGATGAATTCACCTTTGCGGATCGGGGTGACGATCACCTGCTCGATAGTACCGATCTCCTTTTCGCGCACGATCGCCATGGAGGAGAGCAGCATCGTGATCACGAACAGGATGTTGGTGATTACCGCCGGCACGTAAAAGGGGGGGCTGGCAAGGTTGGGATTGAACCACGCGCGGCTGGAGAGTTCCACCCGCCCCGCATTCAGGGCACGATCCGGATGGCGGGCAGCGTAAGAGGATTGAATGCGGTTGTTGAAATCGGTGGTCAGGCGCGCCAAGTAACCGGCCACCACCCCTGCCGTATTGGAATCGCTGGCATCCAGCAGCACCTGTACCGGCGCGGTTTCCCCCCTGCCCAGCTGCTCGCCGAAGCCGTGCTCGATCACCAGCACCACACGCACCGTACCCCGGTCGAGCAGTGTACGTATCTGCCGGTCGTGGGCAATGCGTTCTTTAATCCGGAAGTGGCCGGACGAGGCCATGCTGGTGACGAGCTCCCGGCTTTCTACGCTGTTGTCCCGATCCAGGACCGCAGTGGAGATGTTCCTGATGTCCATGTTTACCGCATAGCCGAAGATCACTGTCTGCAGTGCCGGCAGCACGAACAGCACGATCCGCATGCGCGGGTCGCGCAGGACCTGGATGAACTCCTTGATCAACATGGCTTTCAGCCGTTCGAACATGTCAAAACCTTTTCGCCGCAGAGGACACAGAGAGAATCTCTTAATACCGTCTGCAACCTCATTTCTCCAAAGTTCAGCAGCAATGCCCGCTTTAGCCCGGCACATTTCAGATATGAGAGCACCTGAGCCGAAACGCACTCTCGTAAATCGCTTCAAGCAGCCCCGTGCCAAGGAGTCTGTTGACCTCAATGGCTGCGGCTATAATCTCTGTTCGGTCAGCTTGTCGCTCATGCTTTTCTCTGTGTCTCTGTGTCCCCTGTGTCTAACCGATTTTCTTTTTGAACTTCCTCACCGCCACAGTCATTACGATTATCCCGAAGGCGGCCAGAAACAGCGCCTCGGGCCAGAGAATCTCCAGCCCCACATCCTTGAGATAGACCCCTCTGAGAATATAGACGAAGTAGCGGGCCGTGATGATGCGGGTCACGGTCTGAATCGGCAGCGGCATGTTTTCGATCGGAAAGATGAATCCCGACAGCAGGAAAGCCGGCAGCACGGTGGTGACGATGGCAAGTTGGCTGGCCAGCAGTTGATTTTTGGCAATGATGCTGATCAGCATGCCGAAGGAGAGCGCCCCGAACAGGAACAGCACTGCCAGCGGGACCAGCAGTACCAGGCTGCCGCGCAGCGGTATGTCGAACACGAACCTGCCCACCACCATGCAGAGCACCAGGTCAAGCATGCCGATGCAGAAATAGGGGGCCAGCTTTCCCAGGATCAGTTCGCTGCCCGAAAGCGGGGTCGCCACCAACTGCTCCATGGTGCCGGTCTCCCATTCGCGGGACATGGAGAGCGATGTCAGAATGGCGGCCATGATCATCATCACCACGGCGATCAGGCCGGGAAAGATGAAATTGCGGGAGGCCATGTCGGCGTTGAACCAGAAACGGGGCCGCAGCTCCAAGGCGGGCAGGACTTTGCCACCTCCGTCGGCCTCGGACGATCCCGCTTCGGAGAGAGGCGTGATGCCGCCTGACCTCCCGATCCGCTTCAGGACCACGTCCCGGGAATAGGTGGCTGTCGTGGCCTCGGCATAGCCAAGGGCAATGGTGGCAGTGTTGGGATCGCTGCCGTCCACGATGGCCTGTACGGCCGCCGTTCCTCCCTGTGACAGCCGGCGGTCGAAATCCACGGGTATTATCAGGGCGATCAGCGCCTCGCGGCGGTCGATGGCCCGCTCTATCTCCCGGTAGTTGTCGACGCTCAGGCGCAGGTCGAAATAGCGCGAACCGGCGAAGCGGCTGATCAGCTCGCGGCTCCCGGCTGTCCCGGCCTGATCCCAGACCGCCAGCGCCACCCGGTCCACGTCGAGGGTCAGAGCATAACCGAAGAGAAACAGCAGCAGCATCGGAATGCCGATCCCCATCATCAGGCTGCGGGGGTCGCGCAGCACATGCAGGAATTCTTTTCGGGCTACGGTTTTAAGGCGTCGAAGGTTCATGAAGTCATTTCTGCTACAGAGGGTCCAGAGGACACAGAGAGCCTTGTTTCTCTTGTTGTTCGATTTCCTCTGTGCTCTCTGTGTCCTCTGCGGCTAATCGCCTTTTTTGTCTCTCTCCTCGATCAACTCGATGAACACATCTTCCAGGCTGGGCAGTTCCTCTCCAGTTGCCTGGGCACGTTTCAATTCCTGCGGCGATCCGACCGCAACCAACTCGCCTCGATAGATCATGGCCAACCTGTCGCAGTACTCGGCCTCTTCCATATAGTGGGTGGTAACGAAAACCGTGACCCCTCCGGCTGCCAGAGAGCGGATCAATTCCCAGAACTTCCGGCGGGACAGAGGATCCACCCCTGAGGTCGGTTCGTCCAGGAACACGATCGCGGGCTCGTGCAGGATGGCGCAGCCCAGGGCCAGGCGCTGACGCCAGCCGCCGGACAGCTCCCCCGCCTTGGAGGTGCGCCGCTCGGTCAGTCCGGCCATCTCCACCACCCATTCGGTGCGCTCCCGCCACCTGGCCTGCGGCAAGCGGTAGACACCGGCATAGAAGGCGATGTTCTCCTCCACGGTCAGATCTTCGTAAAGCGAGAAACGCTGGCTCATGTAACCGATGTTTTCCTTGATCCGTTCCGGTTGGGAGACGATGTCGAACCCGGCCACGGTTCCTTTGCCCGAGGTGGGGGTGAGGATGCCGCACAGCATGCGGATGGTGGTGGATTTCCCGGCGCCGTTGGGGCCCAGGAACCCGAAGATCTCGCCCCTGTCAACGGTAAGACTGACGCCGTCCACGGCAGTGAAGTCGCCGAACCGTTTGGTGAGATGGTCCAGAGCAACGGCGGGTTCCATGCCTCCCCCTTTGACAAAGGACCCAAAAGGGCCTGAAGGGGATTGAGAGGGATGTGCCTGTTGCGACAGGGGTGAAATCCCCCCCGGCCCCCCTTTTGTAAAGGGGGGTGAAGGTTTGCCCCCGATCGCTGCGATAACCACCTCTTCCAGCGATTGCGCACCCTGTCCGGTCAGCTCGGCCGGGGTGCCGCAGGCGATCAGACGGCCGTCATGGATCAGTCCCACCCGGTCGCAGCGCCCCGCTTCATCCAGATAGGCGGTGGTCACGACAATGGTGACCCCTTCCATGTGCAGATCGCGTAAGACGCGCCAGAAGTCGCGCCGTGAGACAGGATCGACGCCGTTGGTCGGTTCGTCCAGAAGCAGCAGCCTGGGTTTGTGGATCAATGCGCAGCACAGCCCCAGTTTCTGTTTCATGCCGTCGGACAGGCGGCCGGCCTGGCGTCCGGCAAACGGGGCCAGACCGCTGAAGTCGAGCAGCCGCTCCGTGCGCTCCCGGCGCTCGGCCCCGGTCACGTCGAAGAGATCGGCATAGAAGGCGATGTTTTCGGAAACGCTCAGATCGGGATACAGCCCGAAACGCTGGCTCATGTAGCCGATTTCCGACTTGATCCGCTCGGCCTGCGACGGCAGGGGGTGTCCCAGGACGGTCAAGCGGCCGTCATCGGGATCGAGGATCCCGGCCAGCATCCGCAGGGTGGTGGTCTTGCCGGCCCCGTCCGAGCCGATCAGTCCGAACAGTTCGCCGGCAGGTACCTCCAGTGTCAGGCCGCTCACGGCGGTCCTGTCACCGAAACGGCGGGTGAGATTTTCGGCAATCACTGTCATGACATACCTTGAAATGTGTCACAGAAATCGGGGGGAGCCGGAGGAACGTCGGAACGGCTATTCAGGCGGAGATGAACACGCGATACGGACAAGGCACGTACGGTAGGGAAGTATTTCCGCATTTCCTGGCGAGTGCGCCTGCAACCCGCTTATCCTGCGTATCCCTGCTGAACGGCCTTTTGATGCCGTGCGCCTTCATGGTTTTTGCCCTCGTCGCCGGTTTCGATGACCGCATCGGCCGGCATGCCCGGCTTGAGCTCCATGGCAGGATTGGCCAGGATGATCTTGATGCGGTAGACCAGCTTGACACGCTCTTTTTCGGTTTGAACGTTTTTGGGGGTGAATTCGGCCTGGGCCGATATGAAGCTGACCCGCCCTTCAAAAAACCGCCCCGGCCAGCTGTCCACCGTCACACGGGCCTTTTGCCCCACTTTGACCCGGCCCAACTGGTCCTCGGGGATGTAGGCCCGCAGCCAGGGCTGGTCCAGTTTGCCGACGGTCACCACCGCGCTTCCGGGGGCCAATTGTTCGCCCGGTTCGGCCTGCTTGACCAGCACCTGCCCGGCAAGAGGGGAGAACAGCATGCTCTGTGCGAGACGCGTTTCCGACAACGTCAGGGCAGCTGTCGAGGCCGCCACCCGCGCCCGGGCCTGGCGTACGGCGTCCGGCCGCGCACCGGCCTGGAGCAGCTTCAGGTGCTGTTCCGCCTCGCGTACGGCAGCAGCCGACGAGTCCCGTCCGGCCCGGGCCGCTTCCAGCTCCTTGAGCGGGATCACCTCGCGACGGTACAGACCTTCGGCCCTGTCGGCATCCCGTGCCAGCCGTTCCGCCTCGGCCTTGAACCGTGCCAGAGCGGCCGCGCCCTGAGCGATCTCCTCCTGTCTGCTGCCCGCCTCCAGATCGGCCAGGCCGGCTTCGGCCGCACGCAGCTCGGCCGAGCGGGTATTGCGCTCTTCCTGCAGTTCGTCCGCTTCCAGACGGGCCACAAGCTGGCCGGCCCTCACCACGTCCCCTTCGTCAACCAATCGCTGGGTCAAACGTCCCGGTACCTTGAAGGAGAGTTCCACCGTGGTGGCTTCGATGGCTCCCGACACTTTCAGGCCGTGGGGCTCTTCCCGGCCGATACGTCTGGTGAAAAAGACTGCCGCGCCAGCGATCAGTAGGATCAGCAGCGTGATGAGGATTTTTTTATTCATGCCTGGCCTTTTGATTCTGAATTATGCATTCGACATGAGGGCAAGGGTGCCCCGGCAATGAAGAATTTTAGATGTATATCATTAAGCTGTCGTGTGTGTCCTGCGCGTCGCCGGTTCACGGCCCGACGTGTCCGGGAGGCTGCAGCCCGGCTGCCGCTTCGGGCGGTGCCGGGAGTGTGTCGGCTCCGGCAAGATTAGAAACTACACTACGTAATGCCTGCTCTTTTCTCGTCTGTCAAGCGATCTGGCATACTCGGGAGCAACTTGCTGCTGCATTTCTATCGATAAGCTGCTATAGTACCAGACCGGATGATCCGCTGAAGAGGAGTTGCCGATGGAAATGATGCTTGGCCCTGTTGAGGTACGGGTGCTCGGCTGCCTGATCGAGAAAGAATTAACCACGCCGGAATATTATCCCCTTTCGCTGAATTCGCTCACCAATGCCTGCAACCAAAAATCCAACCGCGATCCGCTCATGATGCTCGACGATGATTCAGTGGTACGTGCCCTGGAGAGTTTGCGTTTCAAGCAATTGGCCGTGGTTTCGGCCGATGGGGGACGGGTGCCGAAGTACCGCCATCTTGCAGCCGAGAAGCTGCAGCTGCTTCCGGGGGAGTTGGCCCTGGTCTGCGAACTGCTGGTACGAGGCCCCCAGACCCTCGGTGAATTGCGGGGGCGCGCGGAACGCATGCATCCCTTTGCAGACACGGCGGCCGTGGAGGATGTACTGCGGGAGCTGATGGAGCGGGAATCCCCCCTGGTTGCCCGGCTTCCCCGTCAAACAGGGCGCAAGGAAGCACGCTATGCCCATCTGTTTTGCGGCCAGCCTGAGATTGCGGCGGAAGAACAGTCCCCGGCCCCGGAAGCGGCCCGTCTGCGGGTGATGGCGGAAAACGAACGTATCACCCGCCTGGAAACGGAGGTTGCCTCCCTGCGCGAGGAAGTCGCTTCCCTGCGGCAGATGGTCGAGGAATTCAAGGGGCAGTTCGAGTAGGTCATGTGGCTTGATCCCGACAGGATAGCACTCTTGCTGAACGGGCAGACGCCTGGGGCATCGTCTGCGGATCGGCGCACCCGGGCCGCGGTTGCCATGATTCTGAGGAACAGCGACCAGGGCCTGGAGGTATTGCTGATCCAGCGTGCCGCCCATGAACTCGATCCCTGGTCAGGGCATCTGGCCTTTCCGGGAGGCAAGGTGGAGAGCGGGGAGAAACCACGCACCGCCGCCGAACGGGAAACGCTGGAGGAGGTCGGCATCGATCTGCAGCAGGCCATGTATCTCGGGCCTCTGGGGGAGATAACCGGTCTGACGTTGCCGGTGCGGGTATCGGGATACGTTTATTTCCTCCGGACCGAGGGCGTTCCGGTGTTGAACGAAGAGGTCTTTGCCTCGTTCTGGGTCCCCCTCGATACCCTGATGTCGCCGGATCGCCACGTTTCCGCACCGGTCTTTTTCGACGGCGAGGCCCACCAGGTGCCGGCCATCCGGCTCCCGTACGCCGATACGCCGGTGCTGTGGGGGTTGACCTACAGACTGGTGATGCAATTCATCGACATCTGCAGGTTTGGCTGAAGCGATTCGGTTCATTTTTGATTCTTGCGAGGTGATCGTGTGCTGACTGCTTCCATCGCCGCCGTCCTTCTGTTGATGTTGGTTGTTTTAACGGTGAGGTTCACGGGCATCAAGCGCGTTCTCCAGCAGCGCGAGGCAGAACTGGAGAGCAGCAAGGAGGAGGTGCGCCGCTCCCATAAGGAGCTGGAGCGCAGGGTGGGGGAACGCACCGAGAGCATGGTGCAGGCGGTGCTGGCCCTGGAGAAGGCCAAGGAACGCTATGCGCTGGCAGTGGAAGCTTCCAACGACGGCATCTGGGACTGTGATCTGCAGACCGGAAAGGTCTTTCTCTCACCACGTTGGAAGAGCATGCTCGGTTATGGAGACGACGATATTCAAGACACCTCGAAAGAATTCTGGAAAGGCCTGATCCATCCGGCCGATTACCAGAGAACCATGGATGCGTTCAACGATTACCTGGAAGGGCGGATTCCGGAATATGAGCTGGAATACCGACTACGGCAGAAGGATGGCAGCTATCGATGGATTCTGACCCGCGGCGCCTGCTGCCGCGACAGCGAAGGCAAGCCCTATCGCATGGCCGGGTCCCATACCGATATCAGCAGACGCAAATTGGCGGAACAGGCCCTGGCCCAGGAAAGCGCCAGGACGATCCGGGCACTGGAAGCATTGCGTGAAAAGGAGCAGATGCTGCTGCACCAGAGCCGCCAGGCCGCCATGGGGGAAATGATCGGGAATATAGCCCACCAATGGCGTCAGCCACTGAACACCTTGGGGCTCCTGATTCAGCAGGCGCCTCTCTTTTTTGATCTCGGCGAGCTCGACCGGGAGTTCCTGGCGGAGAACACCCAAAAGTCGATGGAGATCATCCAGCACATGTCCAAGACGATCGATGATTTCCGGAACTATTTTCAGCCGGACAAGGCACGGGTCGAGTTCAAGGTGCACGATGTGATAACCAGCACCCTGTCGATGATGGAGGGAAGCTTCAAAAGCCATCAGATCGCGGTTGAGACGGTCGTGCAGGATGATCTGGTCCTGCACGGATTTCCGAACGAATTTTCGCAGGTACTGCTCAACATCCTCAACAATGCCAAGGATGTTGTCAGCGAGAGGAAGGTCAGAAATCCCAAGGTGGCGGTCGTGCTGTGCCGCGAAAACGACAATTCCGTTGTGACCATAACCGATAATGCCGGCGGCATCCCCGAGAACATCATCGGCAAGATTTTCGACCCCTATTTCACCACCAAAGGACCCCAGTATGGCACCGGCGTCGGCCTGTTCATGTCCAAGACCATCATCGAAAAGAACATGGGGGGCAGGCTGACTGCCAGAAACAGGGATGGCGGGGCAGAGTTCAGAATAGAACTCTGAGGCCCGCCTCCCGATATGATGCCGTTTTTGTCGCGGATTCCCGAAATCAGTCCTTGATCCGCTTCAGCAGCCAGGCCATATTCACCCCCAGCTCCCGCATCGTTTTGATTCCTTCCTCATCCTGTTCCACATCCCCGATATTGCGGCCCACGCCGATGTTCCAATAGTTCGAGCCGGGAATGATCATCTGGCCGATGGTGAAGAAGTGGTTGATGCCGTCGAAGACGTGAATGGCTCCGGCCCGTCTGACCGCCACAACCGCTGCGCCGGCCTTGCGTTTGAACATGTCGCCGTTTGCCCGCGATACCATGCCGCAACGGTCGATCAGGGCCTTGGTTTCGGGGGTCATGGCAGCGAAATAGGTCGGCGAACCGATGATGATGCCGTCGGAGGCCCGCATTTTCTCGATGTAGTTGTTGACCGGGTCGTCATCCACGGCACAACGCCCATCCTTGGCTCCGAAGCATTTGTAGCAGGCGATGCAGCCGTGGATCCGGCCCCCTCCCACCTGTACCACTTCCGTTTCAATGCCTTCCTCTTTCAGGGACTGAAGCACATGGCCGATCAGCAGGGCAGTGTTGCCGTCAGGCCGGGGACTGCCGTTGAATGCGGTAACTTTCATGCGGACCTCCATAAAAATTGAATCGTGCGTTACCGAAAGTGGTAACAAATCATGCCCGGTGCGTCAAGGCCTCTCCCGACCACCATCTGAAGGGCCCGAATTTTCCGCGATTCTTTACTCCGGTGATGTATCATGATATACACACGCCTAGTAAAGGCACTATGCGCTTGAAGAACGACAGTGAGAGGTAATATTCCGTGGGATGCCGGAAGAACGATATCGAGCTTGGAGCGAACCTCTGGTTTCAGAAGTCGGACCGCCGGTATCTCGGTGGGGAACGCATCTATCTGCTTGAGAAAATCGACGAACTGGGCTCGATCACCAAGGCGGCCCGCTCTGTCGGTATCAGCTACAAAACCGCTTGGGATGCCGTGAATGCGATTAACAACCTGTCCGGAAAGCCTCTGGTCGAACGGCAGACAGGTGGGAAAGGGGGTGGAGGAGCCAGACTGACACAGGAAGGAAAGAGAATTGTCGATCAATTCCGAGTAGTTCAGGAAGAGCATCGAAAATATTTGGTAAACTTGGAAGAGAGGTTGGGAGACATAAGCGGTCTCGACAAATTCTTGAGGAGGATAGCCATGAAAGTCAGTGCTCGCAACGTTTTCGCCGGTACGGTCAGCAAAATCACCAAAGGGGCGGTCAATGCCGAGGTTTCGCTCACCATAGGAGGGGGAGCGATAGTGGTCGCCACTGTCACCAACGGCGCCGTCGACAATCTCGGTCTCAAGGAAGGGATGGATGCCTATGCCATCATCAAGGCAAGTTCCGTAATCATCGGCACCGATCTGCACGATGCCACGGTCAGCGCTCGCAATATTTTCTGCGGCACCGTTTCCAAGATCATCGAGGGTCCGGTGAGCACGGAGGTGGATGTGGAGATCGGCGGCGGCAATACGATAAGTGCCGTCATCACCCATGAAAGCTCAACGCGGCTGGACCTGAAAACCGGTGGCCACGCCTGTGCCCTGTTCAAGGCATCCAGCGTCATTCTCGGCGTAAGCTGATCGCCGACACATAGAAGAGGCACCAAAGATGCTGTCTCTTTTCTTTTGATATACGTTATATTCCTGCTAATATAGCGAACGATCACAAGGAATGGGATATGCTCGTTACACTGCCTGCATCAGACATTGAACGTTTTATCGAAGAAGATCTCCCCTACGGCGACCTGACCACCCACCTGCTGAATATTGGCAGCCGGGAGGGGTGCATCACGTTTGCTACCCGCCATGAAACCACCCTCTGCTGTACCGAAGAAGCCGCCCAGGTGCTTTCCCGCTGTGGCGCCAGGCTGACCTCCTGCATGCCAAGCGGCACGCTGCTGAGCCAGGGCATGGAGTTTCTGACAGCCACAGGACCGACACACGCGCTTCACGCCGGCTGGAAAGTGGCATTGAACCTTCTGGAATATGCTTCCGGAATAGCCACGCGAACCAGAAAAATCGTCGACGCGGCCAGAACGGTCAATCCGGCCATCACCGTTTTGACGACACGCAAATCGTTTCCCGGAACCAAAAAAACGGCCATCAAGGCCATAAGCGCCGGAGGCGCATTGCCGCACCGCCTCGGATTATCGGAGTCGATCCTGGTGTTCAGGCAGCATACCGCCTTTGCCGGCGGCCTGGATGTCTTTCTGCGTACGCTGCCCGATCTCCGGGTACGGGCGCCGGAACACAAGATTATCGTCGAGGCGGACACCGCCGATGAGGCTCTCATGATTGCCCGGGCCGGCGCCGATATCGTGCAGGTGGACAAATTGCCGTCCCAGGAATTGAAGGTTCTGGTCGAGACGATACGCGGCATCGACAGAACGGTGAAAATATCGGCTGCCGGCGGCATCCACGAAGCAAATGCGTCGGACTATGCCGCCACCGGCGTCGATATGCTGGTCCTGTCATCGGTCTATTTCGGCAAACCGGCGGACATCTCGGTAACCATTACCCCCTGCGGGACAAACTGATCACCAAGGAGAGACACATGAAAAGAAAGTTCGTTACGATGTTGGCAGCTGTTGCGTCCGTGCTCTGTTTTTCGTCATCGCTCTTGGCCGGCGAGATCAACCTGTTCGTGGCTGCCAGCATGAAGGAAGTGATAAATGAAATTTCGGACAGTTATACCAAAGCCCATCCCGGCATCACCTTCAAAAAGAATTACGGCGCGTCCGGCGCCCTTGCCAAGCAGATCGAAAACGGTGCACCGGCCGATATCTTCATTTCCGCCAATACGGAGTGGATGGATTATCTGAAGGCCAGGAAACTGGCTGACGAGAAGAGCATCGCAACCTTTGCCTATAACGTGCTGGTATTTGCCGGCAAGCCGGACCTGAAAACCGGCAGCCTGCAAGAGGTCGTGAAGCTGGAGAAGATTGCCATCGGCAGTCCGAAGAGCGTGCCGGCCGGCGAATATGCCATGGAAGCCTTCAAGAAGGCCGGAATCGACAAGCAGTTGGAAAAGAAACTGGTCATGGCAAAGGATGTGCGTGAATGCCTGATGTATGCGGACCGTGGCGAGGTTGACGGCGCCTTTGTCTACAAGACCGATGCCCTGCAAGTAGCCAAGAACGCCAAGATTCTTTTTGTCGTGCCCCAGGAGTACTACCCGCGTGTCACCTACCCGATGTCCCTGACGGTCGCCGGGGTCAAAAAAACCGAGGCAGCGGCTTTCCATGCCGCGCTGCAGTCGGCCGAGGCGAAGAGCGTGCTCAGGAAACACGGATTCATCGTTCAGTAGTAGCTTATGATGCCTGAATTCACCTCTGCCGACTACGCCGCCATCCTGCTGTCACTCAAGGTCTCGGTCGTGGCGACCCTGCTGTCGCTGCCGTTCGGATTTGCATTGGCCTATGCCATGACCTACCGGCAGTTCCGCGGGAAGGTCGCTCTGGACGTGATCGTCAACCTGCCCCTGACCCTGCCGCCGGTGGTCGTCGGCTACCTCCTGCTGATCGTCCTGGGGCAGAAAGGGTTTATCGGGCAGTATATCCTGCAGCCGCTCGGCATCAAGCTGATCTTCACCTGGAAGGCGGCGGTGATTGCCACCGCCGTGGTCGGGTTTCCCCTGCTGGTGCGCTCGATCCGCATTGGCATGGAAACCGTCGACCAGGGCCTGATCCAGGCATCGCGCACCTTGGGCGCCGGCTGGTTCGACAGCATGCTGACGGTCATCCTGCCGCTTTCACTGCGGGGCATCATTGCAGGCTCGGCCCTGATGTTCGCCCGGGGCTTGGGGGAGTTCGGCGCTACCATCATCGTGGCCGGCAACATGCCGGGGGTGACCCAGACCATCCCGCTGGCGATCTATGAGTATGCCAGTTCGCCCAGCGGCGACAGCATGGCCATGGCGCTCTGCGTCATTTCCGTCATCATCTCGGTTGCGGTCCTGCTGTTTCACGAATATCTCAGCCGCCGCATGATCAGGGGGGACTGACATGGACCTGCGGGTATCGGTTGCGAAAAGGTTCGGTCCCTTTGACCTGCAGGTCGACTTTGCCGTCTCTCAGGACAGGGTGGGTGTCTTTGGCCCGTCAGGCAGCGGCAAGTCCACTCTAGTTGCCCTGATAGCCGGATTGCAGCAACCGGACGAGGGGACCATCCGGCTCGACGGTGAGACGCTGTACGGGGCAGGGTGCAACAAAGCACCGGAACAGCGTCGCATCGGCATCATATTCCAGCATCCCCATCTGTTTCCTCACCTGAGCGTCAGGGGCAACCTGCTGTATGGCCACAGACGCTGCGCTGCCGATAACCGACGGATCGATTTCGACAGCCTGGTGGAGGTCCTGCAGATCGGGCACCTGCTGGAGCGGGGGGTGAACCGGCTGTCCGGAGGCGAAAAACAGCGGGTTGCCATCGGCCGGGCAGTCCTGTCCAATCCGCGTCTGCTGCTGATGGACGAACCGCTCTCGGCGCTGGACGACAGCCTGCGATTCCAGATCATTCGCCATTTGAAAACCGTGTGTGAAGCCTTCCGCATTCCCTACCTGTTCATCTCCCACTCCCTGCTTGAAATGCGGCTGATGTCGGACTCTGTCCTGGTATTCGAGCGCGGGGCACTGGTTACGCAGGCGAGCGGAGAACAGCTGGCCCGCACCCGCATGGGGCAGAGTCCGGTCGGCTACATAAACATTCTCACGGTGAGCCTCCTCTGCCGGAGCGAGGGGTTATACTCCTATCAATGGGGACACAACGAACTGTTTATCTCAGCGGGCAATGACCGGCAGGAAGCGATGTTCGAGCTTTCATCCAAAGATATCATCCTCTTCAAACGGCATCCGGAGGCCATAAGCGCCCGCAATCTGTTGGCCGGCACTGTTGTCGATATTTTCAATTCAGACGGCAGGGTCGGTGTGGAACTGCTCTGTGGGGGCGAAAGGCTGATTGCCGAGGTTGTGGATCAGGCGGCTGAAGAGTTGGGTATCGTGATCGGGTGCGAATTGTATGCAGCGGTCAAGGCTTCCGCTTTCCGAAGGTTGAACTGACCGGGTGCGGCGAATACCGCTGCCAAAAGATGGTATTGCTTTTTCGTTTTTTTACCTTAAAATCTCGTAAAAAATCAAAGGGGGAAGAGATATGTCAGAACGAACAGGCATCATAACATTCAAGGGAAATCCGATGACGCTGCTGGGGCCCGCATTGAAAGTGGGGGACAAGGCCCCCGATTTCACCGTGGTGGACAATTCGCTAGCCCCGGTAACGCTGGCCGGCTCGGCCGGCAAGATCAGGATCATCAGCACAGTTCCTTCGTTGGACACGCCGGTCTGCGATACCGAGACCAGGCGCTTCAACCAGGAGGCGGCAGCCCTGCCGGAAAACGTGGTTGTGCTGACCGTCAGCCTCGATCTCCCCTTTGCCCAGAAACGATGGTGCGGTGCTGCCGGCATAGACCGGGTGACCACGCTTTCCGACTACCGTGAACGCTCATTGGGCACTGCCTACGGTGTCGTCATCAAGGAACTGGTGCTGATGAGCCGGGCGGTGTTCGTAATCGACGCCAATGACGTGATCCGCTACATTCAGATCGTACCTGAGGTTACCAGCGAGCCCGATTACGCCGCCGTCATCGTGGCGGTAAAGAACCTGCTCTGAAAAACCGCTCCCCCTCCCTGCCCGGGAGGGGGGCTGCCTTCCGCTGTCCGTCCGCCATAGCTTCCCCTTTTGCCGCTCCCCATAACAATCCTATGCCCTTGCTCCCGCCGCCAAACCGGTTTCGTCCTCAGATACCCCAACCTCCTCCGGCCGCGGCGTAGATGTTGACCAGGTCCTTTCTGAGGTTGGCATCCGACGCGGCCAGATTCGATTCCGATTCGAGCTGGTTGCGTACCGCAACCAGCACGTCCAGCAAGCCCGTATAACCGTTGGTGTACTGCTGTCTGGCCAGTTCGACCGCCTTGCGGTTCTGTGCGACCTCGGAGGAGAGTGAGGCGTTGCGTGCGGTTTCGTGCAGATAACCGGAAAGGGAGTTCTCCATGTTTTCCAGAGCCTCCAGCACAGTCTGTTGGTAGTTCAGAAAGGCTTCGCGCTGGAGGGCTTCCGCCATGTCGATCTGCGCCTCGATGCGTCCGAAGTTGAGGATCGGCTGCACCAGGCTGATGCCGACTCCCCAAGGCGTGGCGGAAAATGGAGTCGAAGCTTGGGCACCGAACAGTGCGGTCAGCGAGATGTTGGGGAGGAGTTCCGCCCGTACCGCGGCCTTGGTCGAGATGGCGGCGGCAAACCGCCGTTCGGCGGCGAGCACATCCGGACGGGCCGCCAGGACCTTGGCCGGTGCTGCGATCAGAATGCGGTGGTCCAAAGGCTTGAGCGCTTCCGCGCGCTTGATGATCTCATCCCTGCTCCCCGGAGGCTGACCCAAGAGAACGTTCAGCCGGTTGAGCGCCGCGTCGTAGGCCGTTTGTAGCGAAGGGATCAGCGCCTCGGTGGAGGAAACCTGAGCGCCGGCACGCTGTACGTCGAAGTCGCTGGCGAGTGCTCCCTGAAACTGCACCTGGACTAGTTCCAGGGTCTTTTTCTGGGTTTCCAGATTCTGCTTGGTCAACAGGAGTTGGCGCTCGTAATTGCGCAGGTCAAAGTAGTTGCGCGCTACCTCCGCCAAGAGGGCTACCCGGACGGCCTGCCGGTTTGCCTCGCTCGATTCCAGGATGGCCGCTGCAGCGGCGGCACGGGACCTGTTGCGGCCGAACAGGTCGATTTCCCAACTGGCCTCGATATCGGCTCCGGCGATTCCGATCGACTGGTTGGCAGTGGCAAAGCCCTGGTTGCCGCGTTGGGCGCCGGCGACCCCGTTCACCTGGGGAAAGAGCTGCGCACGGGCGGCGCCACGTCCGGCCCGTGCCTGCTCTACGCGCGCCGTGGCGATCTGCAGGGTCTTGTTGTTGGCGAGTGCTTCCGCCACCAGGGTGTCGAGGGTCTGATCGCCGAAGCTGGTCCACCATGTATGGTCAACCTCTGCTTCGGGGCTTGCCGTGAGGGGTATGGCATTCTCGGTGGCCGGGGCCGTACCGGTCAGGCGATGCCAGAATGAAGGGGTGACGATCCCTGATGATTGTGGTCCCAGTGGTCCGCTGCAGGCCGCAAGCAGCCCGGCAAACAGCAAAAGTACGACGGATGTCTGTTTTCTTTTATACATTGTGACGGACCTCCTCCTCGGTTACATGGTGGTGCACCTCCTCCGTTTTGGTGACGCGCTTTTCCAGCACGCGCATCACGACGTAGAAGACCGGCGTCAGGAACAGCCCGAAGAAGGTGACTCCCAGCATGCCCGAGAAAACGGCGATCCCCATGGCATGCCGCATTTCGGCCCCGGCTCCCGAGGAAAGCACCAGGGGCACCACGCCCATGATGAAGGCGAACGAGGTCATCAGGATCGGCCTGAGCCGCAGCCGGGCAGCCTCGATAGCAGCGGCAACCGTAGCCCTGCCACCCAACTCCAGTTCGCGGGCGTATTCGACGATCAGAATCGCGTTCTTGCATGCAAGGCCGATCAGGACGAACAACCCTATCTGGGTGAACAGGTTGTTGTCACCGTGTGTGAGCCAAACGCCGACGATGGCGGAAAAGACACACATCGGCACGATCAGAATGACGGCTATGGGGAGAAAGAGACTCTCATACTGTGCGGCGAGGACCAGAAAGACCAGGAGCACGCAGATCGGGAACACCAGAATGGCCGTGTTGCCGGAGAGGATCTGCTGGTAGGTGAGATCAGTCCATTCAAAGCCCATCCCCTTGGGCAGGGTCTCGTTGAGTATTCGGGTAATGGCCGACTGGGCCTGACCGGTGGAGTATCCCGGTGCCGGTGCGCCGTTGAGATCGGCCGACCGGAAGGCGTTGTAGCGCATGGCGCTGTCCGGCCCGGTCGTTTCGGATATGCGGACGATGGAGCCCAATTGCACCATGCGCCCCTCGAAGTTCTTGGTCTGCAGCTTCAGTATGTCGCTCGGCTTGGAGCGGAACTGTTGATCGGCTTGCGCGATGACCTGGTAGGTGCGTCCGAACTTGTTGAAGTCGTTGACGTAGAGCGAGCCCAGGTAGATCTGCATGGTATCGAAGACGTCCTGCACGTCTACGCCCAACTGCGCCGCCTTAGTGCGGTCCAGATCGGCGTAGATCTGGGGGGTGCCGATGTTGTAGCTGGAAAACACTCCTGCCAGTTCCGGCGTCTTGGCCGCCTTGGCCTGTACCGCCTTCATTGCCTGGTTGAGGGCCTCGTAGCCCTGGTCCGTGCGGTCCTCCACCTGCAGCTTGAAGCCGCCGATGGTGCCGAGCCCCTGCACCGGAGGGGGCGGAAAGATGGCAATGAAGGCATCGTTCACCCCGTTGAACTTCTGCTGCAGCTTTTGCGAGATTGCCAGGCCTGAGAGATCCTTGGACTTGCGCTCCTCGAAGGGCTTCAAGGTCACGAAGACGATTCCCGCCGAGGGGCTGTTGATGAACCCGTTGATGGAAAGACCAGGGAAGGCGACCGCACTTTCCACCCCCGGTTCCTTGAGCGCCAGGTCGGACATGGTGCGGATCACCTTTTCGGTGCGCTCCAGGGTTGCGCCGTCGGGCAGTTGGGCGAAGCTCACCAGGTACTGCTTGTCTTGGGTCGGCACGAAGCCGGGTGGTACCGCCTTGAAGCTCAGGTAGGTGGCACCCAGAAGCAGTGCGTAGACGACCAGGGCGGCCGACTTGCGGCCCAAAATGCCGCCTACGCCGCTGCCGTACCGCTCCGAGCTTTTGTGAAACAGGCGGTTGAAGCCCCGGAACACCGGGCCGAACAACCGGTCCATCAGCCGGGTAAGCCCATCCTTGGGGGCGTCGTGCGCCTTCAGGAGGACCGCTGAGAGCGCCGGCGACAAGGTGAGGGAGTTGAAGGCGGAAATGATCGTCGAAAAGGCGATGGTCAGGGCGAACTGCCGGTAGAACTGACCGGTTAGCCCGCTTATGAAGGCGATGGGGATGAAAACGGCACTCAGCACCAGGGCGATGGCGATGATCGGACCGGTGACCTCGCCCATGGCTTTGATGGTTGCCTCGCGCGGCGAGAGCCCGTTCTCTATGTTGCGTTCCACGTTCTCCACCACCACGATGGCGTCGTCCACCACGATCCCGATGGCCAGCACCAGGCCGAACAGCGAGAGGGCGTTGACGGAGAAGCCGAAAACGTGCATCACCCCGAAGGTGCCGACGATGGAGATCGGCACCGCCAGGAGCGGGATGATGGAGGCTCTCCAGGTCTGCAGGAAGAGGATCACCACCAAGACTACCAGGGCGACCGCCTCCAAGAGGGTATGTACCACGGCTTCGATCGAGCCGCGCACGAAGATGGTCGGGTCGTAGACGATGCTGTAATCGAGCCCGGCCGGAAAGTTCTTCTTGAGCCTTTCCATGGTGCTGCGTACCTGGTCCGAGATCTCTATGGCGTTAGAGCCGGGGGATTGGAAGATCGGGATGGCGACCGCCGGTTTGTTGTTGAGAAGCGAGCGCAGCCCATACTCGGCGGCGTCCACTTCAATGCGCGCCACGTCCTTAAGCCGGGTCACAACGCCGTTGTTGCGCTTGATGATGACTTCGGCGAACTGCCCCGGGTCGGTCAGGCGCCCTTGGGCATTAACCGGCAACTGCATCTCGACCCCCTTTGCATAGGGAGGGCCGCCGATCACTCCCGCCGCCACCTGAACGTTTTGCCGACGCAGGGCGAGCACTACCTCGTCCGCGGTCATGCCGCGCTCCGCTACCTTTTGGGGATCGAGCCATATGCGCATGGCATAGTCGCCCGAACCGAACATCTGTACGCTTCCGATGCCGGGGATCTTCGCCAACTGGTCCTTCACGTTCAAAAGGGCGTAGTTGCGCAGGTAGAGCATGTCGTAGCGCTCGTTGGGCGAGTTGAGGTGCACCACCATGGTGAGATCAGGCGAGCTTTTCACCGTGGTGACGCCGAGCTGGCGGGTCACCTCCGGCAACCGCGGCAGAGCCTGGTTCACCCTGTTCTGCACGAGTTGCGTCGCCAAGTCGGGATCGGTGCCCAACTTAAAGCTGACGGTGAGGGTGAGGGTTCCGTCGCTGGCCGCCTGGGAGAACATGTAGAGCATGTTCTCCACGCCGTTGACCTGCTCTTCCAAAGGGGTTGCTACGGTCTCAGCGATGACCTTGGGGTTGGCACCCGGATAGCGGGCCTTGACGACGACCGAGGGAGGCACCACCTCAGGGTATTCGGAGATAGGCAAAAGAAACATCGAGATCAGGCCGGCCAACAGGATGATGACAGAGATTACGCCGGCGAAAATGGGGCGGTCGATGAAGAATTTGGACAGATTCATGGCGTGTCCTTTCCCGAACGGTCGAGGGCATGCCGGTCGTTGGCTGCCAGGCGCTCCGTTGCCTGAGGACCGGCAACTTCGGTGGCACGCACAATCATCTCGGGTTTGACATGTTGCAGGCCGTCCGTGATCACGCGGTCGCCAGGCTGCACCCCGGAGAGCACAATACGCCCGCCCTGGGCCTGCTGGCCGAGCTTGACTTCACGGTAGACCACCTTGTCGCCATTGCCGACCACATAGACGAACTTCTTGCTCTGATCGTTGCCGACGGCGCGCTCCGGCACCAGAAGGACCGAGTTGTCCCCGCTGCTGGCAAGCCGGACCGCTACGAACATGCCGGGTATCAGAGCTCCGTTCTCGTTTTCGAAACGCGCACGCGCCCGGATGGTGCCCGAACCGGGGTCGATCCGGTTGTCGAAGCTCTGGATGGTGCCGCGATAGGGGTGGACATCGTCTCCCTGTACCGTCAACTCGACCGGAATCCGGCGTTCCTTGACCGAGGTGTCGGCATGGCTGCGGATGCTGGTCAGGTAGGTCTGCTCATCCACCTCGAAGTCAGCGTAGATCCCCTTGTCGGAGACGATAGAGCTTAACACCGGCGCACCCGCTCCCGCCTGAACCCGGTTGCCCAGGGTGATCTCGGCGCGACTGATCCGCCCGCTGATAGGAGCCTTTACGTAGGCGTGATCCAAGTCGATGCGTGCCTGTTTCAATTCGGCTTCGGCCATAGAGATGGCGGCCCGGGCGACCCGGTCGGCGTTGGCCCGCTCGTCGTAGAGGCGCTGGGCAATGGCCTGGGTCTGGATCATCTTGGAGGCCCGTTCCAGTTCAGTTTGGGCGAATTCGGCGTTTGTCCTCGCGGTAGCCAGGGTGGCCTCGGCTTTGGCCACCGCCGCCTCGAAGGGGCGTGGATCGATGACAAACAACACGGTGCCGGCACTAACGGTCTGCCCTTCCTTAAAACGGATCCCCGTGATACGTCCGCTTACCTCGGGTCGTACCTCCGCGAAATCAACGGCTTGAAGCCTGCCGGAAAACTCGGACCACGTGCGCACCTGCTGCGGTTTGACCGTCACGGTGCCGACGTGGGAGGGCTGTTCCGCAGCAGCCGTTGCGGCCGGGGATTGGGCCTTTACGTTTGTAGCGATGTAGTTGATGGCAAGGTAACCTACCGTCAGGGTGACTGCCAGACCGACACCCAGTCGGACCACACGATTTTTGACCACATGTTTCAGATGTCTCATGTCCCTCTCCTTTACTTTAGACGCGGTTATGCGAGCTGCGTCCGTCAATGATTACTATTGTAATACCTTAAGTAGTTGACCGGTCAGTCATATGAAAGGGTCAAAAAAAACCGCAAAACGCGGCGTGACTCTTATCGGTGGAGCAACGGGCCATGCTTAGAGTGACCCGTTCAGCGCTCCACTCCCAATATCTTCAACAGCCCTATTTTCAAATCCCGCTTGAGATGCTCCAAGTTGTTCTGGATACGGGCGATGACTAACTGGCCGATGATGTAGGTATTGATTTCCTCGGCCACCGCATTGACGTCCGTCTGTGGCGGTAACAGCCCCTCGGCGATCATGTCCCGCAGCGCATTCTGATAATAACGCTCTTTACGTCGAGTGATTTCTTCGTACTTGTCGCGGATGCAGGCCTCCTGCCCGGCCATCTCGGAGCCCAGGGAGGTACACGGACAGCCGCATACTTGGTGGTACTTGGCGGCGGCCTCCGATTGGGAGCGGTAGACAAAGTCGGCAAACCTCTCGAAACGCTGCAGCGCGGGGATTCTCGGTGAAAAGATAACGTCGAATTCCGGCTCCATAAGCCGGTGTGACTCTTCCATGACGGCGAGTGCCAAGTCGACTTTGGAAGGAAAGTAGTGGTAGAAACTCCCTTTTCGTACATCTGCGGCACGACAGATGTCGTCAACGCTGACGGAGCCGTAACTCCCTTTCCAGATCAGGTCAAGGGCTGCATCGATCAGTTTGGTCTTCGTGTCCGGTGTAGTCGTACTCATGTCAGACCCCTCTTCGTTGCCTGTTACTAAATGATAGTGGCTCTTGACTAATCAGTCAAGTTGTTTCTGGTTTCGTTTTTGCCAGCGACTAGATTGTAGTGAACCCATATTAAACCATGACGACTGGATGGCACTTCAGGGCGATCATGCTGTTCCCGAAGGTGGGCCGGGCCGAAGAATCCCAGGTTTTCAGGAAGGACAGGTGAGGACCAGACGAGGGTAGTTCGTATGCCCGTTCAATGCGCTCGTTCCGCTACCGACAACAGCCCCAGCTCTGCCCGCCTACAAGTGCCGCTCCACCCGTTTCAGCAGGATCGAATTCAGTACTACCGAAACCGACGAAAAGGCCATAGCCAGTCCGGCGTATTCGGGCTTGAGGGTGATACCATAGCTCGAGAGCAGACCGGCGGCTACGGGAATGCCCAGAATGTTGTAAAACAGCGCCCAGAACAGGTTCTGCTTGACCTTGGAAAGCGTGGCCCGCCCGATCCTGATGGCGCGCACCACATCCAGCAGGTCGTCCCGCATCAGCACGATGTCGCCGGTCTCCTTGGCAACGTCCGTACCGCCGCCAATGGCAATGCCTATGTCGGCCCGGGCCAGTGCCGGTGCGTCATTGATGCCGTCCCCCACCATGCCGGTGAGATGCCCCTGCTGCTGGTATTCCCTGACCACCTCCTGCTTGCGGTCCGGCAGCACCTCTGCCTCGAACTGATCGACGCCGACCTGGGCGGCGACCGCTCTGGCCACGGCGGCGTGATCTCCGGTGATCATGCAGGTCCTGATCCCCAGCTCTCTCAGCTCGGCCACAGCCTGTTTCGAGCTGGGCTTGAGCATGTCGGCAAAGGCGGCCACACCCACCAGGGTGGAATCGGCCGACACATAGATCAGGGACTTGCCGGCAGCGGCCAGTTCTCCGGCCTTGTCGGCCAGCGAGGCCATGGAGACATTTTCCTCCTGCATCAGCCGCTCGTTGCCCACTGCCAGGCGCACGTCGCCGTACAGGCAGGTGATGCCGTAGCCGCCGCGTTCCTCGTAGGCGGTTGCCTCTCCCGGCCTGACCCCCGCCGCTTCGGCCGCAGCGACCGCAGCCTGCGCCAGGGGGTGGCTGGAATGGGCCTCGGCGGTTGCCAGGCACTCCATCAGCCGATTCGGGTCAACGCTGCGGGATACCGGGATCAGGTCGGTCATGACCGGCGCACCGCTGGTCAGGGTACCGGTCTTGTCCAGCAACAGCACCTGCAGACCGGAGATGATCTCCAGGGCCGACCCCTTCTTGACCAGGATGCCGCGTGCCAGTGCAACGCCGCTGCCCACCATGATGGCAGTGGGGGTGGCCAGTCCCATGGCGCAGGGACAGGCGATCACCACCACCGCAATGGCAAACTTGAAAGCCGTCAGAAAATCGGACTGCAGTACAAAGAACCAGACCAGAAAGGTTGCCAGCGCCAGGACGATCACGGCCGGCACGAATTTGCCGGATACCGCGTCGGCAAAACGCTGGATGGGGGCCTTGTCCCCCTGTGCTTCGCGCACCATCCGGACGATCTGGGAGAGCAGGGTCGCCTCGCCGACCCGCGTGGCGCGTATCTTCAGCACGCCGCCTTTGCTGATCGTGGCGCCGGTGACGCTGTCGCCGGCCTGCTTCAGCACCGGCATGGACTCGCCGGTGACCATGGCTTCGTCCACCGCGCCGCTACCTTCGATCACCTCTCCGTCCACCGGTATCGTCTCCCCCGGCCGCACCAGCACGACATCGCCGACCCGGATGACCGAGGCGGGCACCTCTTTTTCCCCCTCGGGAGTTACCAGGCGGGCCTTGTCGGCCTGCAGGTGCAGGAGCTTCTTGAGCGCTTCGCCCGCCTTGCCGCGGGCCCGGGCCTCCAGGTACTTGCCGAGCCGGATAAAGGCGATCAGCATGGCTGACGTCTCGAAGAAGACCTCCCGCCCGGGGCCGAGCAGCCCGGCATAGGCCGCCAGCGAATAGAAATAGGCTGCCGAGGTGCCCAGTGCGATCAGCACGTCCATGTTTGCACTGCGGGTCTTCAGGGCCGACCAGGCGCCGCGGTAGAAAGCCAGGCCGGCCGAGAACTGCACCGCCGTGGCCAGGAGCAGGTTGAGCTGCATTACGGCCCGGTTGTGGTGCATGCCCATGGTCAGCATGATCGGCAGCGAGGCTGCCAGTGAGAAGATGAACCAGTTGCGCTGGCTGCGGAGTTCATCGCGTCCGGCTGCCTCGGCCTCGCCCAGTTCCAGGGGGGTGTATCCGGTTGCATGGACGATGGCGAAGATGTCGGCGCGGTTCAGACGGGCCGGATCGTAGCGGACAAAGCCGGTTTCGGCGGCCAGGTTGACGATGGCGGTGGTGACGGCGGAATTTTCCAGAAGAGCGGTTTCCAGCCGGTCGACACAGGAAGCGCAGTGCAGACCGCTGACTCCGAAGGTCAGTTCACCGGCGGGAGCGGGCAGGCTTGCCCCGTAGCCGAGTTCCCTGATCGATGCAGCGATATCCTCGGCGGATGCCATGGTCTCGTCGTGGCAGACGGTCAATTCTCCGGTAGCCAGATTGACGGCTGCCGATCCGATCCCCTTGAGGGTGGCCAGCCGGGCCTCGATCCGGGCAGCGCAGCTGGCGCACGACATGCCGGTAATGCTGATGATGGTGGTGGTCATTGTCACCTGCCGGTTTGGTAGTGTCGAGAGTCTGGGGCTGGCCGGGCTTCTCGATATGGGGTGAGTGCTTCCGGAGGGAGAAGGGGAGGCTCAGTGCCGGAAATCGCCCCTGAGAACGTGCTCCCAGGCGATCTTGATGGCGGCGGCAATGGGCAGGGCCAGCAGAATGCCCCAGAAACCAAGCATTTCCCCCAGCGCCATGACCATGATAATTGTCACCAGGGGGTTCAGGTTCATGGACTCCTTGAAGACCAAGGGCTTGATGATATACCCCTCCAAAAAGTATATCACGCCGAAGACAATGCCGATTTTCACGAGTCCGGCCATGGCCTGGTATTTGAACCAGGCAAAGAACAGAGCAGGCACGATGGCGATGAACACACCGATGAAAGGGAGTATCGAGGCGGCACCGGCAAAGATGCCGCAGAAGAACGGGTGGGGAATGTCCAGGATGAAGAGCGCGGCCGAGGCCAACACGCTGACGATGATGGAAACGATCACCTGTCCCCGCAGATAGCCGCCGATACTGCCATTGACCTCCCGGCCGATGTCGATCACCATTTCCCGGCGATGACCGGGAATGCACGAGGCGAACGTCTCCAGGATGGTCTGCTTGTAGTAGAGCATGAAGAACACGAGGATCGGAGACAGGACGATGTTGAAGAGGTTGAAGAAGATGCGGGTTCCGAAGGAATAGGCCATCAGTCCGGCCTTGTCGGCGGCCTTGGCAATATTGCCCGAGAGCGTGTCGATCAGCCAGTCGAGTTCCTCCGCCCCCTGGCGGGCAGGGACGCGTTCTTTCCACTCCAGGGCAATCTGCTTGATCTTCTGGATATAGAGCGGCAGGTCGTTGATGAACCTGTCCCAACTGATGGTGATCATCGGGACCATGAAGGTCAGGAAAAAGACCGTCAGAACGCCGAGCAGCACGTACAGCAGGGCCAGAGCGTAGATGCGCTTGACGCCGTGCTCCCCGGCTTTCACCACGATCGGATCCAGCAGGTAGGCGATCACCCAGGAGAGCAGAAAGCACGATACGGTATGCTGCAAGGCGTAGCCCACGGCCGCCAGCAGGCAGAGCACCAGGATGATGGCGATCAATCTGCCGTAATCGCTGCGGGAGATGGTATGGGTGTGACTCATCCTGCTCTCCTCAGATGCGCAGGATCCGCATCGCTTCCGTCTCGGCAAAGAGGTTGTTTGCTGTCAGCCAGGTCTTGACGCGGCTGGCCAGGAACTCGTCCTTCATTTCCACCAGGCGGTCCCGTTCCTCGGGAAAGAAGGAAAGGATATCGCTGATCTTGCCGTACGGTTTCATGCCGGTGATCGATCCGCCCAACAGCTCCTTGAGTCCGGTATCCTCGATGGCTCCGATGAAGCCTTTCATCAGCTGACGTTCCATGCCGTAGTCGAAGCTCGGAATTTCCAGGAAGCGATCGCGATTCGTCTCGATTTGACGCCAGAATTCCTCGTCCTCCAGATTCGAGGGCACAAAGAATACCTCGCCGGTATGACGGTCCAGAAAATATACCCGATCGCTCTGGACCGACGTGAAGGCATCCATCAGTTCATCCCAGATTATCTCTATGTTGTGCACATGTGCCATGTATGACCTCTATTATGTTGACTTCTGCAATGAGTGACAGCAAAATCGCCACCCATGCGCACCATTTTTCTGGCCGATGCCCACCTGACAGAGCCGACCGAACCGAATTACCGTTTGCTGCTGCGCTTTCTGCACGAGCTTGAAGGCACCACCGAAACCCTGTTCATCATGGGGGATCTGTTCGATTTCTGGCTGGGCTTCCCTTCTCACCCCTTCCGGCAGCACGATCCGCTGTTGGATGCGCTGATGGCGCTCAAGCGGAGCGGATGCCGGCTGATTTATTTCGAGGGTAACCACGATTTTCATCTGGGCCCCCTGTTTCGCGAGTCGCTGGCTGCCGAGATCCATACCGGCCCAATCGTGCGGACGGTACAGGGACGGCGGCTGTATCTATGCCACGGCGATCAGATCAACCGGGCCGACCGGGGATACCGTTTGCTGCGCCTGGTGTTGCACAATGCCTTGGTCGCCTGGGGGGTCAATCATTTCCCCCCCTCCCTGGCATTGCAGATCAAGGAACGCCTTCAACGGACCAGCAAGGCCGGATACCACCAGAAGTCGGCTCGCTGGGACTACCGCGATATCATCTGTGACTTTGCCCGTTCTCTGCGGGAACAGGGCTGCGACGGGTTGGTCACCGGTCATTTCCACCTGGCGTTCCACGAGGAACTTGCGTCTCCCCGTTTTACCATTCTCTCGCTGGGAGACTGGATGGAACGCTTCACCTATGGCGAGATCGAGAACGGCGAACTGCTGCTGAAATCCTACAGTCAGGCTCCGTAGTCCTACTTCCCGAAGAATTCCTGCAAAGCCTGTTCACCCACCTGCGACGACTTTATTTTCCATTTATCCTGATTGATGACCAGTGACACCAGCGCGATGCGCGGATTGCGAGCCGGCGCAAAGGCGGCAAACCACGAATAATGGCCACGCGGATCGCTGCCGTTGATCGACCCGGTTTTGGCGGCTACATCCACGTCCAAGCGGGGACGGCCGCGCCGGTCGTGAAAAGCCTTGCGGGAGGTGCCGCTGGTGACGGTGCTGGAGAGCATCCGCGTCAGGGATGCCGCTGTTTCGGGGGAGACAAGCTGGCGGATCTCACGGGGGGTATGAGAGTCCCTGGCTGTTCCGGCCACATCGGTCACCTTTTCGGTTAAACCGGGGGACATCATCTTGCCGCCATTGGCAATGGCGGCCATCATGACGGCGGCATGCAGCGGCGAAATCTTGACTTCATGATCCAATCCGGCCCCCATCAGCATCAGGCCATGCGTATCCCGAGGTTCGGCCGCCCTGCTCTCCTTGACCGGCGTGCCCGGCAGCAGGGACTGGTTGAAGCCGAATTTGCGGACCGACTCCAGCAACAAACCTTTCCCGGCAATATCGGCCGCAACCCTGCCATAAACGGGGTTGATGGACTTGCCCATGGCATAGGTCAGATCCAGGCGAGTGTTCTTGCCGCGCGGACTGGCCTCCCAGTAGCGGGGGTTTTCGGAGGTGTATTTGCCACGGAACTCGATCACCGTTTCCGGGGTGATCCGTTTTTGTTCCAGTGCGGCCGATGCCGTCACTATTTTGAAAAGCGATGCCATCGGGTAGAGATCGTAAAAGGCGCTCCGCGACCAGTTCGGATCGACCGCCGAGTAGGAGGTCATGGCCAGGATGCGGCCGGTGGAGGGCTCTATGGCAACAAATACGCCATAGGGAACCTGGTTGCTTGCCATGAAATCATGGACCCGTTTCTGCAGGTCTCCCCGGATGGTGTAGTGCAGCGTGTCGCCGGCAGCGGTTCGTGCAGTGAACTGCTCTCCCGCGACGGTGGCGGAATCGAGCAGCCGGCTGGCGATCTCGAAGTTGCTGGCGGTGGGTGGTTTGGCCGCTTCAGCCGACTGAGGCGCCGGACTCAGGCGCGAACGGATCAGGTCGGAGATTGCCTTGGCTCCTTTGGGGGCCTGGTGATAGATCAGCATGCAGACCGGCGTCAGTGCCAGAACAATGGCCAGAAACAACAGCAGATGCTTGAGCTTTTGGCGGCGTTTGCCGGTGGGGGGACGAAGGGTTTGTGAGATGCTTCCCTCCTGGGAAGACCTGAATAGCGATATGCCTTTTTTTCTGGTTAAATGTTTGAGATCCTGCATGGCGTTCCGTATTCGTGGGATACCTGCGACTATACAGGCAAGCTGCGGTGATTGTCAATCCGCGAGGGGGGGGACTTCATCCGGCCAGAAGCGCCGTTGCAGCTCGTCCATCAGCGCAGCGAGCGTTCCGCGATCGCGGGCCGAGAGCGTGATGCCACCGCGGGAGCGGGCCGCCTGCCGTACCCTCAGAAAAGCAATGGTGTCCTTTTTCTTCAGATCGGCCAGCAGGTCCATCTTGTTGAAAACCAGGAGCTGCTGCTTGTCCCCCAGCTCAAGCTCTTCCAGGATGGCCTGGACCTGCTCTATCTGCGCTTCGAAGCGGGAATTTGCGGCATCCACCACATGCAGCAGCAGATCGGCGTCGCGCAGTTCCTCCAGGGTAGCTTTGAAGGCGCCCAGCAGCGACTTGGGAAGAGAGCGGATGAAGCCGACCGTGTCGGTGATGATCACCTCCCGCTCGCGGGGAAAGCGCAGTCGCCGGGTGGAGGTATCCAGGGTCGCGAAGAGCAGATCTTCGGTGAATACCTCGCTTTTGGTCAGGGCGTTCAGCAGGGTGGATTTGCCGGCATTGGTATAGCCGACGATGGAAATGATCGGGACCCCTGCCTTGGTGCGCCGCCGCCGGCGCTGTTCCCGTCCGCTGGAGAGCTCTTTCAGTTCACGTTCGAGGCTGGCGATGCGGTCGCGGATGCGCCGCCGGTCGATCTCCAGTTTCGTTTCGCCGGGACCCCGGCCGCCGATGCCCCCCATCAGGCGGGACATCTGCACTCCCCGGCCGGTGAGGCGGGGCAGCAGATACTTGAGCTGGGCCAGTTCCACCTGCACCTTGCCGTCCAGAGTTCTGGCGCGGCGGGCAAAGATGTCCAGAATCAACTGACTGCGGTCGATGACCTTCAGTTCGGTCATGGCGGAAATCGAACGGATCTGGGCCGGCGTCAGTTCCTGATCGAAGATCAGCATGCTGGCACCCTGCTGCAGAGCGCGGATGACCACGTCGCGCATCTTGCCCTCGCCCATCAGGAAACGGGGATTCATCTGCCGCGGCCGCTGGATGAAGGCATCCAGCGCCTCCACCTGCGCCGTACGGGCGAGTTCCCTGAGTTCTGCAATGGAGTCTTCCGCTTCCTGGCGTTCGCCGCCGACGGTAACGGAAATCAGGATGGCCCGCTCCACCGCCTCGCCCCCCCGGGCCGCGCCACGGGCGGTGCGCTCCAGGTCGGCCTCCAGCTCCGGAATGAAATGGACGCAGTCCATCTCCACCCGCTCCAGGGGGGTGATCTGACCGGTGACGGCCGACGGACCGCCGTGGGCCGGGGAGAGGTGAGCCAGTTGAACGCTGATGTGAGGTCTGCCGGGTGTGAAAAGCAACACAGCCACAAGATCGAGCCGCAGCAGGGCCAGGTCGGTAATGTCGTCTTCGCTGACCGGCTCGTTTTTCAAGTGGGTATGGATCAGGCGCAGCCCGCGCAGGGTGCGTTTTCCCAGGGGATAGTCGCGCAGTTCCGGAATGACCAGGCCCCGCTCATCCCCGACGATGACGTACTCTACCATGCCGTAGCGATTGATGAGAATGCCGACCTGCCGCCGGATATCTCCGGAAACCTCCACCAGGCGTGAAGCCAGTTCGTGGGTACAGAATTCGGCCTGCGGCACGCGTCTGCGGTACAGACGTTCCAAGGCCTGGATCTGACTGGTCTTCAAACCTGCAAGGTTGCCGTATGGTTCTTTGATGGGAGTGCTCCGGGAGGGGAGAATCAGGTTGAGGCTGAGGTTAAGGTTAAGGCTGAGGAAAAACCGGGGTTCTTGACCTCAGCCTTGACCTTGACCTGTTTCAAAGTCCGATCACATTGTAGCCGCCGTCGACGTAGTGGATCTCGCCGGTTACACCGGAGGCCAGGTCGCTGCAAAGGTAGAGCGCCGAACGGGCTACATCGTCCTGGGTGATGGTGCGGCGCAGGGGCGCCTTGGACTCGACGATGTTGAGAATGTTGTGGAAGCCGTTCACACCGGCAGCGGCCAGGGTACGGATGGGGCCGGCCGAGATGCCGTTGACGCGGATGCCCTCGGGGCCGAAGGCCTCGGCCAGGTAGCGCACGGAGGCTTCCAACGCGGCTTTGGCGACTCCCATGACATTGTAGCTGGGGAAGACCTTGACGGCGCCATAGTAGCTGAGCGTCAATGCCGAGGCGTTGCGCCCCTGCATCATTGCGTGGCCTTCCTTCAGGACGGCCAGGAAGGAATAGACACTGATGTCCATGGCCATTGCAAAGCCCTCGCGGGTCGTATTGAGGACGGTGCCCTTCAGTTCTTCCTTATTGGCAAAGGCGACCGCATGGATAATGATATCCACCCCGTCCCACACCTTTGAAAGCTCGCTGAATACCGCCTTGATTTCCTGGTCGCTGGTGACGTTGCAGGGCAGGATCGCTGCTGCATTCAGGGATTCCGCCAGTGGCCGGACCCGCTTTTCGAATGCCTCTCCCGCATAGGTAACGGCAAGTTCCGCTCCCTGCTCGTGCAACGTGCGGGCTATGGCCCAGGCAATGCTCTTGTCGTTTGCAACACCGAAAATCAGTGCTTTTTTGCCCTGCAACAGCGACATCTTGTACAACCTCCGGTTAAAATTATTGGAGCACTTATCATATCAGAAAACTGTCATCAGGCAAGCGGCAATCATAATAACGACTGTTGCTGCTCCTCCTCCGGGGGCAGATCCGTAGCGGCAGGTCCGGTTGCCGGTTTGTCTCCCATCTGCCGCAGCGCGGCCAGCTGCGTTTCGATGCCGGCCAGGCGCTTGTCCAGTCCGTCCAGCACTTCCAGGGTCCGGTCCAGCTTTCCCTTGGTCGCGAATACGACGAACGGCATGATCAGCCAGATCACCGCCAGGAAGAAGCCCAGGATACTCATCATCACCATGAAACCGCCGACTATTTCCATACTCTTTCACCTGTCCCTATGACCTTGATCGCCTGACCTTTTCCACCGTCTATAGCACACCGCCCTCCGAAAGTTAAGGCGAAATGCCACGGCTCTCAATTGGTTCCGTTGAAACGGCTGCTCCGGTCGTTTCGTAGGCCGAAATTCCCTTTCCGCTCATTTCATTTTGTGCCGGATTGGAAAAACCGGTGAACGCGGCGCTGATTTATGATACTTTCAACTGTTGCCGTCATCCGAATCCATGACGGCATACGTGCCGACGCCCCCGGAGGAGGTGCGGCCTGCGGGCAGTCGGCGAGGCATCACGGATTCGAGAATCAACAGAGATCGAGGTAGCCACAGTGAACCTGATTCCCATAAATTCCCCATCCTTCGTAGAACCTGAACTTTTGACCAGCATGCCCGACTGGGGGCGGATTTTCGGTAACGACAAGCCTCTGGCGCTCGAAATCGGCAGCGGCATGGGCGATTTTGTGGCCCAGATGGCGGTGCTGCACCCTGACCGGAACTTCATCGCCCTCGACTATTACAACAAGGGCTGTCTCAGGACCTGCAAGCGCATCGACACGATGGGGCTGGACAATGTGCGGGTAGTGCGGGACGAGGCGCGCAGCTTCATGGTGCGCTGCATTCCGCAGGGTTCGCTGTGCGCGACGATCATCAATTGTCCCGATCCCTGGCCCAAAATGCGACACCGCAAACGCCGCCTGGTGAATGCCGATTTCATGCAGTTTTTGTCCGGTTACCTGCAGCAGTCGGCCGATTTCCATTTTGCCACCGATTTCGATGATTACGGACTGGATGTGGCGCACATGATGGGCGGCGTCCCCGCTTTTACCAATGTGCTTCCCGAACCTTACCAGCACGAATTGCAGGGATACCCCCTGTCCAAATACATGTTAAAATTCATGGCGGAAGGGAAAAAGATCTACTTTATCCATTACCGCAAAGTATGATCTGAAATCGAAGTTTATCAAGCGCTTCCGTCTGGGGTCGAACAATGGAAGGCCCATCGGAGCAGGCTGAGTGAATTGCACGTTCCAGAGGCTGGAGGAGGGGGATCATGGCTACATCCGGATCATCCGAGACAAACATCTTCAAACCCAGCGGTGCGACCATGAAGAGGCAGATCCTGGTGATCGGCATGGTTCTGGCCGGATGGCTGGCAGCCATAGCGGGATCACAGGGGCTGGTGTATCTGCTCGGACATTCCCGCCAGGGGGAATCCATCTCCCAGTGGACCTTCTTCAACCTGCCGATCCCTTTCTGGCTGACCGGCCAGTTTTTGCCTCTGTGGTTCATAATTCTCTGCGTGATTTTCAATATCTGGATGGACCGTCACGACACGCATGGCCGGGGGGCTGCGCTCAGATTCCGGACCCGCTCCAACGACGGCCGGGAGGAGTGAGATGGAACCGGGTAGCGTACAGTACCTCCCCTTGTCGATCGTGGCCGCCCTGTTCGCCTTTCTGTTCTTTTCCGGGTTGGGGGCCAGGACACGTCAGGCTTCGGAATATGGTTTCGGCGGCAGCTACAGCGGACGGATCGGGATAGGAGCGGCCATAGCCAGCAACTGGATGAGCGCCGCCAGTTTTCTCGGTCTGGCCGGGATGTTTTACCTCAAAGGCTATCTGGCCATGGCGTTCGTCGTGGGGTGGACAGGGGGCTATGTCCTGCTGCTGGTGCTGATGGCGACCCAGATACGCCGTTTCGGCAAATACACTGCCCCCGATTTCGTGGCCTTCCGCTACGAATCCGAAGCGGCCCGCACCCTGGCGGCGATCATCGCCATCGCGATTGCCGCAATCTACAGTGTGGCGCAGTTTCGCGGCATAGCTCTGCTGGTGTCGTGGCTGTTCGGCATTGCCTATACCCCCGCACTGATCATAGGCGCATCGCTGGTGGTGGGTTTTGTGGTCATATCCGGTACGCTGGGGGTGGCCCGCAACCAGAAACTGCAGTATTTCGTACTGATCATCGCCTTCATCCTGCCGCTGATGCTTTTGACCCGCAAGCTGGGATATTTCTGGCTGCTGCCGCAGTTCGGCTATGGTACCGCCATCAGTGAACTGAAGCAGCAGTTCGGATTTGTCTGGCCGCAGCCCTTTGCCGGCGAATCCCCCTTTGCCTGGTTCGCGCTCTGCTTTACGCTGATGTTCGGCACAGCCGGCCTGCCGCATGTGCTCTCGCGCTTCTACATGGTGCCGGGCATCCGCGATGCCCGCTGGGGAGTGGCCTGGGGACTGTTCTTCATCGCCCTGATATACTGGTCTGCGCCTGCCTACGCCGTGCTGGCACGGCTGTTCGAGGCCCGTGGCTCGGTTCCGTTCGATCCGGCCTCCGCCGACACGGTGGTGCTTTCCGCCGCCCTGCACGGCGGTTTGCCGGTATGGGTGACCGGCCTCCTGGTGGCGGGCGGCATGAGCGCCGCCTTCTCCACCGTGACCGGCCTGATGCTGACCGGGGCCGCCTCTTTTTCCTATGACATCTATCCGCGCCTGATCCGCCCGAATGCCTCAGAGAACGACAAGGTCTATGCGGCAAAAGGGTTTTTTCTGGTCCTGTCCGCCGTTTCTCTGGCGCTGGCCTTCCGTCCCGGAGGAATGATGATCGCCGAGATCGCGGCTCTGGCATTCGCCCTGGCCGGCAACACCATTTTCCCGGTGTTCCTGCTCGGTATCTGGTGGGGGCGGGCCAATGCCGCCGGCGCCATTGCCGGCATGCTGGCCGGAGTGATAATCACCGTTGCCCCGCTGGTTGCAGGGGGGAGCATTCCATTGATCGCAAGCCTGCTGCCGTATACCTCCTCCGCTTTTCTGGGGGCACCGCTGGTGATTGCGATCATGATTGCGGTTTCGCTGATGACCTCACCCCCTTCGGTCGAGATACGCACCTTTTTGAACCGTCACGTGCATGACGGCGCGGAGGAGTGATGGCACTGGTCGCCTCTTCAAAGGGAAAAGATTTCAACACCTGGCTGGCAGCCAGAGATTTCGTGCTCACCTGCCGCCAAACCCTGCTGGAGAGTGCTGCCTGCATGTCGTCGGAACAGGCTGAAGAACTGTTTGCCGAGGTCGAGCGTGAGCTGGCGGGGCGCGAGGCGCTGCATGCGGACGAACTGGCCCATCTGCGGCTTATGATTGCCGAGGCCGCCACAGCCGGTGGACCTGATCTGCTGCACCCCCTGGTCGATCGATTCTACACCGCCTGCTACGATTTCTTCGGCCGGAACCGTTCAGCTATCGCCTTTTTTCATCTGAGCGCAGAATTCCTGCGCGCGGCGAGCACCACCATCGTGGGGTATGCCAGGCAGCAGACCGGCTGCGCTGACCTGCCGGTGGCGCTGATTGCCCTGAACAGCGGGGGACGCCGCGAGTTTTCGCCGCTCCACCGTTTGCAGCTGCTGCTGGTCCATGGCGGCGATGCGCCGGAACCGGCCGTCATGGAACGCTTCGGCCGGGTACTGGAGGAGGCTTTTCAGGCCGCGGGGCTGTCGCTCGACGGCCAGGTCACGCCGGGAAGGCTCGAATGGCGCGGCAGCATGAGGGTCTGGAAGCAGCGGGTTGCGGAGTTGCTGGAGCGCAACAGATCGCGATACCTGAATGATCTCACCCGGCTGGCGGATCAGGATGCGCTCTTTTCCGACCAGGGGCTGGCCGATGAATTTTACTCCAGTTGCGTGCAGGCCTTGGAGGGAAGCCGCTCTGCTCACGCCTTTCTGGTGTCGCAGATGATGGGGCTTTCCACCGGGATCGGCATGATGGGGGGTATCAGGCTTGCGAGGCGAGGGGCGCAGCGGGGTATGTTCGGGCTGCTCGAACACGCCCTGCTGCCGCTCTCCTCGGCCATCGGCTCCCTGGCGCTGCTCAAGGGGGTGCGCGAGGTGGAAACGACCCAGCGGGTCCGGAAACTGCTGGCCCGCAGTGAGATCGATGTTGAAATGGCCGAACGTCTGCTGGAGGCCTGGCACTTTTTCAACGAGCTGCGGCTGCAGCGCGAAACGGCCTGTCTGGCCGACCGGGCCTATGAGGCTGCCGGGTATTTCGATGTACAGGCGAGTCCGGCGGAGGTCCAGGAACGTTTCAAGGATTTCCTGGAAACGGTTGCCACTCTGCAGCGCCATGTCGGCATAGCTTTCAGCGGTTTGATGGAGCAGGTCTGATGTTGATCACCCTTTCCACCGGTTCGCTTTTCACGCTGCCGTTGCAGAAGGTTTTCGAGCTGTCGGCCCTGGCCGGTTTCGACGGTGTCGAACTGATCATCAATCACGACTTTCAGAGGGACAACCCGGCCAGGCTGATACGATCGCTGCAGGAGATCGCCACGATATATTCCATCCACGCCCCTTTCATGCCGCTGGATGGGTGGGGCGGGCCGGTGGGGTCGCTGAAGCGGTCGGTTCAATTGGCGGCAGAGTGCGGCATCCCTCTGGTAAACTTCCATCCACCCTCCTGGATGGGGATGGAGATCGCCTTCTGGCGCTGGCTTTACAGCATCAACGACTTCCAGAAGGAGATCGGCCTGAACGGCCAGGTGGCGGTAACCATGGAAAACATGCCGTGGGTGGGCAGGATGCGCATCAATCCCCACATTCTTTCGAACACCCAGCGCCTGATCGACTTCGTCCAGGAGCACAATTTGTACATGACCTTCGACTGCACCCACATGGGGTCGGGCAAGACCAACTTCATCAACGATTTTTATCTCTGTTACGAAAGCGACCGTATCAGGAACATCCATTTTTCCGATTACGGCTACGGCCGCGAGCATCTGCTGCCGGGACACGGCGTCCTGCCGCTGACCCGCTTCCTGCACCACCTGCGCAACACCGACTACCGCAGCACCGTAACCCTGGAACTCAGCCCGTCCGAATTCCCCAAAGAGGAGCGGATCATCTTCGAGAGCCTGCTGGAGATCCTGGCCTATTTGCGCAAGGAGACATTCAGCCAGGCTGATCTCCCTGAATACGACCAGAGCCTCCACGTCTCAACCGCCAGCTGATATGCGCCGTATTTCCGATCGTTACGTCGAAAAATCGTTTCTTTATCTGCTGGTCCTGTCGCTGCTGCTGCACCTGGGGGCGCTGGCCCTGCTGCTGTACCTGCCGCAATCGGGAAAGCAGCTCGCCAAAGAGCCGGTCTTCATCGATCTGCAGACGGTGCCTGAGCTCAAGCGCCAGGAACCGCCCCGGCAGCCAGAAACACCGCGCCTGCCCGAGCGGCGTGCACCGGTCTCTCCGAAGACATCTCCGCCTGTTGCCGGTTTGCGGAACAGGACTCCCGAACCTGACCGCGAGCTCCCCCGGCGGCCGGTGCAACCAAGTCAGCCAGCACCCCGCGAATCGCAGCCCGAGAAACGACCAAACGCACCATCGACCGGAGAGCGCCGGGAAAGTCAGATACCGCCCGGTTCTTCAGCCAGCAGCCTGCTGAAACCGCGCCAGTCGGCGAAACCGCAGGGGACGCCTCAGCTTTTCCCCAGTGCCGGCAGGATCGCCAAGCTGGAGCAGGAATATCGCCGCACGTTCGAGGGCAATGGCGCGGAGGGCGAAAGTCGCCTCCTGAATACCAGCGATCCGGGTCTGGTATCATTTTTCAAGCGGCTGGAAAATGCGGTCTACGGTGTGTGGCGGATACCCCCCGGCGGGGAAACACTGACCGGCGAAGTCGTCGTCATGGCTACGTTCAATTCCAGGACAGGCGAGATTGTTGCCATCAAATCCATAGAAGGCTCCGGACATCGGGTGCTGGACGACGAAGTTTTTCGCGTGCTGCACACCATTGGCCCGGTCGGGCCTCTTCCCAAAGGATACGATAAGCCTGAGCACGATCTGTTCATGATATTCAGGTACGGGGGGAGCTTTGTGAGGATCATCCGGTGAGCGCCATGAGAGGATTTCTGATAGCTGCCCCCCAGAGCGGCAGCGGCAAGACCACCGTCACGCTGGCCGTCATGGCGGCCTTGGCGCGCCGCGGGGTAGCGGTGGCACCTTTCAAGTGCGGGCCGGACTTCATCGATCCCGGGTACCATCGCCTGGTCACCGGCCGCCCATCCATCAACCTGGATGCCTGGATGTGCCCGGAGTCCTTTGTCCGTGACACCTTCGGGCATCATACGGCCGAGGCCGATCTTGCCATTATCGAAGGGGTGATGGGGTTGTTCGACGGGCTGGGGGCGTCGTTCGAGGGAAGCAGCGCCCAGGTGGCGGCCATAACCGGCGCTCCGGTGGTATTGGTGGTCAACGCGCGCGGCATGGCCGCCAGCGCCGCGGCACTGGTGAAGGGTTTCCGGGATTTCGACCCGCGTATCCGACTGGCGGGGGTGATCTTCAACAACGTCGGCAGCGCCTCCCACACCGAGCTGCTGCGCCACAGTCTGACCGAAGCCCTGCCCGATATCGCGATCTTCGGCTGCCTGCCCCGCAGGGAGGCGCTGGAGATCCCGTCGCGGCACCTGGGCCTGGTGACGGCGGAGGATAACCCGTTGCCGCAGGATTGGCTGGCGGCTCTGGCGGATCTGGCTGAGGAAAACCTGGATCTGGAACGGCTAGCAGCACTGGAAATCCCCCCCGACCCCCCTTTTGTAAAGGGGGGAGAAAAGTCTGCATTGGCATCCAGCCATGTACCCCCCTTTGAGAAAGGGGGGCTAGGGGGGATTTCCCCCGTCCGTATCGCCGTCGCCCGCGACCCGGCCTTCTGCTTCATGTACGAGGATAACCTGCGGCTTTTGCGCCAGGCCGGGGCGGAACTGGCTTTTTTCTCCCCCCTGGACGATGCCGGTCTCCCCGAGGGGACGGCCGGCCTCTATCTGCCGGGGGGCTATCCCGAACTGTATGCCGAACGGCTGGCCGGCAATGGGAGCATGCTGGAGGCCATCAGCCGGGCCGGGGCGGCCGGCATGCCTGTGTACGCCGAATGCGGAGGCTTCATCTATCTGACCGAAGGGATGGCAGCCGGGGCAGGGGGAGATTCAGCCGATTTCGTCGGCATCTACCCCACCAGGGCACGCATGTTGCCGAAACGCAAGGCGCTGGGCTACCGGCAGGTGGAATTTACTGCCGATGCAGTCATTGCCGCTGCCGGGACAGCGGTGCGCGGGCATGAATTTCACTACTCCGAAATCGGTCCCATGCCGCAACAGGTGGGGCGTTGCTACCGCATGAGCCGCCAAGGGCACGAGCTGGGGCCGGAGGGTTACCGTATCAACAACTGCCTGGCCTCCTACGTTCATCTGCACTTCGGCAGCAACGCCCGGATCGCGCCCGCTTTTGTGGACGCCTGTCGACAGTGGTTCGCCCGTGACCTGAACCGGTAATGCCGTAGCGTCGGAAAGGGTGGGATGGCCGGGTTGTAGCGTCTCATGATGCGAGAATATTCAGGCGGAGCCCGGCCAGGCTTGAGAGTTTTGGCCTTGCGTGCCGTACCGGACTGTGCTACGAAACCACACCATTCAACTTCCAGCTGTAGGGAAGCCGGTTGAAATCCGGCGCTGCCCCGCAACTGTGAGGGGGGACTCGTGTCGCAGAAAGCCACTGCCCGTCAGGGTGGGAAGGCGCGGCATGGGGATGATCCCCGAGCCAGGAGACCTGGCTGGAAGACTTATCAGACTCCGACCGAGGGGGAGAGAGCTTATGAACCGCCACAGCATTGTTCCATTGTTGGCCCTGCCTGTTTTCCTGCTGCCGTCAACGTCATTCGCCATGCACATTTCTGAGGGCATTCTGCCCTTTAATTGGGCTGCTTTCTGGTTTGCCGCCTCTGCCCCGTTTCTGGCAATCGGACTCCGCACCCTGACCAGGCGTGCCGCCAGCGACCTTTCCAGTAAGCCTCTGGTCGGCATGGTGGCGGCCGTGGTGTTCGTGATCTCCTGCATGCCGATACCGGTGCCCATGGCCGGAACCTGCTCTCACCCCTGCGGCACCGGTCTGGCTGCGGTTTTGCTGGGTCCGGCACTGGGAGTGGTCACCGCGGCGGTCGCGCTCCTGATCCAGGCGCTGTTCTTGGCCCACGGCGGGCTGACCACCTGGGGTGCCAATCTCTTCACCATGGGGATCATAGGCTCCTTTGCCGGGTACTTTGCTTTCCGCGGGTTGCGCGCCTGCGGGGCCGGAGTCGTGCCCGCCGCCTTTGCTGCCGGTCTTCTGTCGGATTGGGCGACCTATGCCGGTACTGCCCTGATCATGGCGGCAGGCATCAAAGGGACCAGCCCCTTTTGGCCGCTGGCGGGTAAGATCGCTCTGGCTTTTGTTCCCACCCAGCTCCCGCTGGGGGTGATCGAGGGGGCCATCACCGCCGGCATGGTGTCGCTGCTGGTCAGGAAACGTCCCGACCTGTTGGCCCGCACCGCTTTGGCTGTCACGAAGGGGGAGGGGCGATGAAGATACGGACCGTACTGTTTTCCGTACTGCTGTTTGTCTGCTGCTGCGGTGGTCCTGCGTGTGCCGGGGAGAAGTGGCCCGGGATCGACGAGGCGGTGGTCAACAGGATCGCCCGGGAACAGGGGCGCCCTGCCCGGGAACCGTTGATCGACACCGGCGAAGGGGATCTGCAGTTGTTCGCCTTTCTGGCGGCGGGAAGTATCGGTGGGTTTGTGGCCGGATACTACTGGCGGATGCTGCTGGAGGGAAGGAAAGGCCCCAACTGAGGTTGGGGCCTTTGATCCGGAATGCTTACTTTCGTCCGCGGCTGGTGCTGCCTTTCGGCGGCCGTTGGGCCGGGCCCGTGTTACGGCGGTTTCCGCCAAAGGGGCGTTTCTTGCCCTGGGGGGGCTGCGGGCGCGCCTCGCTGACCGACAGCACGCGATCGATGAAAAAGGCGCCGTCCAGCACCTCGATCGCCTCTTTGGTCTGTTGCACGGTCGCCATCCTGACGTAGCCGCACTCCTTGAATTCTCCCGTCTGCGGGTCCCGGATCAGGTGGATCGATGTGACGGTTCCCACCACCGCGAACAGTTTCCTGATGTCCTCTTCAGTGGCCTTGGCCGATATGCTTCCCAGGTACAGCTCGTTTCTCATCTCGTTTTCCTTGATTCCTTCGAATTAGACGGCACGGCCTATTGTCGGCGACCGTTCATTTCTTCTTGTTGCCCACTTTTCTCTCATCCGTGGAGGGGAGCAGCGTCAGTCTGACCGTGCGCCGCTCAGGGCCAACCTCCTCGAAAACATAGCTCAATGCCGATGATTCCGGGGCATTCCGATCCTCGATGGTATAGCGGAGTCCCAGCCTGTTGGCCAATTTCTCGATGATCCGTCGGGGGGACTCATCCTCCCTGAACACGAGCAGCTGTGTATTGTACGGCATCAACAGCCGCTCATAGGTGTAGGCTTCGGATGCCGGCAATTCGCAGGCAACGACCACCGACAGGCCGGCGTTGCTGGCAGTAAAGCCCAGAATCCCCTGCATGATGCCCGGCTGGGGAGCCAGCAGCCCCAGGCCTTCGGTCATTTTGCGGGCCATGACGCAGCTCGGGGCAGCGGCGATGCTGACGGGGAGAGAATCCTGGGCAGTTGCCGCCGCAGTGGCCGCGTGGCGATCCGCAGCCGCCGGTTTCGCGCTCCCTTTCCCGGCATGTTTGGATGCCCGTGCAGTCAGCGGTATCTTCAGCTCCTGCCCAACCTGCAGGGCGCGGGGATTATGAATGCCGTTGAGCTGCATCGCCTGGGGGATCAGCCGCTCCGCCGCCTCGTCGGACAGCCCGAAGTGCCGCACCAGGATCAGGTAGAGATGGTCTCCCGGGCGGACGGTGTACCTGACGATCTCGCCGGAGGCAGACTCGCGGTGTTCCGTCCGGTGCTTCCGGTGCTGGATGCGTGGCGGCTGGGACGGCTTGCCCGGTCGTGCCGGGGGCAGCTCTTTTAGATCGAGTTCGAACTCCGAGGCCCGGCTGGGAGGAAGATCCTTCGGGTTGATGTCGAACTCCGAGGGTGAGCCGAGGGCAGCCCCGCACAGGGCAAGGCCGAGAATCGCCGCGACTGGAACAATGATTTTCATGGGAACCACCACGCATCGCAATGTATCGGAATTTGCGCCACACTCTACCACAGCTTCAGGCATTGTCATATGCCGATTTGCGAGAATGCTTCAGGAAACCTGTTGCAGAAAATCGACGCTTTTCAGGCGGCGTCCCACCTGGGCGGCAATGGCCTGATCGAGCAGCGCTCCGGCCTGGGCGGTCGTTTCGGCTGAAAAGGGGATCGATCCGAAGGTGCCGGTAGCCAGGCAGGACAGCAACAGGGAGAGGGTGGCTGCCGATACGGGACGGCCGCTGCCGGCGCAGAAGCGGCAGTTCAGCTCTCCCCCCTCCGACAGGAGCGCCCCTGTGCCGCCGAAAGGGGTGTCGCAGCGGGAACAGGTCTCCAGGGAAGGGCGGTACCCGAGGATATTGAGCAGGTTGATCTCGAAAAATCGCCGCTCCGCCGTGTCGGCCGCAGTCGCTTCCAGCCGGTCCAGGTAGGCTGACAGCAGGCGGTAGAGGCGCGGCAGGGGGTGCCCCTCGGGGCTGATCGCCTCTACCAGTTCGCAGGCGTACAGGGCATGGGCGATGCCGTTCAGGTCACCGCGGATGCGGGGATAGATGCTGTGGATCTCCGCCTGGGTGAGACCGCACAATCCCTCCTTGAGCCTGACCTGGACCTCGATGCGGGCAAAGGCCTCCAGTGCCGCGCCGAAGCGTTTGCGGCTCTTGCGGGCGCCGCGGGCAAAGGATCGGATGCGGCCATGCTCCAGCGTAAAGAGCGACACGATCCGGTCGGTGTCGCCGTAATCACGGGTGCCAAGCACAAAGGCCTGCAGCCTCTCGGGGTGCATCGCTAGTGGGCCTCGCTCCAATTGGAGCCGTGGCTGATATCGACCTTGAGCGGCACCCGCAGGGTCACGGCCCGGGACATCTCCTCCTCCACCAGCAGTTCCATCTGCACCAGTTCCTCTTGCGGTACCTCGAACACCAGTTCGTCGTGGACCTGCATGATCAGCCGGCTTTTCAGCTCTTCGGCGCGAATGCGGGCAGCCACCCGGATCATGGCCGCCTTGATGATATCCGCAGCCGATCCCTGGATCGGGTAGTTGATGGCGTTGCGCTGGGCAAAGGCGCGTATGTTGCCGTTGGAGCTGGAGATTTCGGGGATCGGCAGTCTCCGGCCGAGAATGGTATGGACGCAGCCGGTTTCCTGGGCCTGGCGGATGCAGGATTCCAGGAAGTCGATGGCACCGTGGTGGCGCTCCTTGTAGGCAGCGATGAATTCCTCCGCGGTCTTGCGGGCAACTCCCAGTTGTTTGGCAAGACTGAAGGCCCCCTGGCCGTAGATGATGCCGAAGTTGATGGTTTTGGCCTGGCGCCGCATCTCGGAGGTGACCATCTCCGGAAACAGGCCGAAGACCTCGGCTGCGGTGCGGGTGTGGATGTCCTCGTCGTGGGCAAAGGCATGGCAGAAGACCTGGTCCTCGGACAGGTGGGCCAGCACGCGCAGCTCGATCTGCGAATAGTCGGCAGCCAGGATCACGTGTCCCGGGGGGGCGATGAAGGCGTGACGGATCATGCGCCCCTCCTCGCTGCGGATCGGTATGTTCTGCAGGTTCGGATCGGAGGACGAGAGCCGGCCGGTGTTGGTGATGGTCTGGTTGTAGGAGGTATGTACCCGTCCCGTGCGGGGATTGACCATGCGGGGCAGCGCATCGCTGTAGGTGGACTTGAGCTTGGCAACGCCGCGGTAGTCTAGGATCAGCCGGGCGATCTCCGCCTCCTCGGCCAGGGCGGTCAACACCTCGTTGTCGGTGGACCAGCCGGTTTTACCCTTGGTCTTTTTGCCGGTCTTGAGCCCCAGCCGCTCGAACAAAACCTCGCCCAACTGCTTCGGCGAATTGATGTTGAAGGGGCTGCCGGCCAGCTCGAAAATGTGTTTTTCCAGCTCGCACAGGCGTGTTTCAAAGGTGGTCGAGAGAGACGCCAGCATCCGTGTGTCCAGCAGGACGCCGTGCTGCTCCATCTCACCCAGGATCGTCACCAGCGGCATCTCCACGGTGTGGAACAGGGTCTCCAGGCCCCCCTGGTTCAGCAACGGCTCGAACTTGCGCCGCAGGAGCCAGGTAACGTCGGCATCCTCGCAGGCGTAGCGGCTGGCGGCCTCGATCTCCACCTGGGAAAAGTTCTTCTGTTCCTTGCCGCTGCCGGTTACCTCACTGTAGCTGATCATCTTGTGGCCGAGATGCTCGATGGAAAGCGCATCCATGCCGTGCGTCTGACGCGCGGGATTGAGAAGATAGGATGCCAGCATGGTATCGAACCATGTCCCGGCCAAGCTGATGCCGTGCGTTGCCAGTACCTGCAGGTCGAACTTGATGTTCTGCCCGACCTTGCGCAGGGCCGGGTTCTCCAGCAGCGGCCTCAGGCGCTCCAGGACCATGGCGCGGGGCAGTTGCCCGGGCTGCATGGTGCAGTGCTCCGTGGGGGAGGTCACACTGTCGGAGGCATGATCGAGGGCTGCGAACAGGGGCGCCTGTGCCCTGCGGACGGTATGCGGGTCCTGCAGCGGACCGGAAGGGGTCGGGCACGGTCCGGTCACATGGCCTACCGGCAGGTAGCAGGCCTCGTGCTCTTGCCAGGAAAACGAAAAGCCGACGATTTCCGCCAGACGCGGATCAAGGGCCGTGGTTTCCAGGTCCAGTGCGAACTCTCCGCACTGCTCCAGCGCTGTGACCAGCTCTTCCAACTCGTCCGGGGTCGTAATGGTGCGGTAGTTGTCGCTGCTCAGGGTGGAACGGCCGGTGAGCTCCTTGATCAGCGAGGTGAAGCCGTAGAGTTTGAAGAGCGCGTTCAAGGTTTCCTGGTCCGGTTCGCGCGCGCCAAGATCATCAAGGGCGATTTCGACTGGAACGGAGCATTCGATGGTGGCCAGCCGGCGGGAGAGCAGTGCCTGTTCGCGGAACTCGCGCAGTTTTTCGCCGCATTTGCCCTTGACCTCGTGGCTGCGTTCCAGCAGTCCGTCAAGTGACCCGTATTCCTGGATCAGTTTGATGGCGGTCTTCTCGCCGATGCCCGGCACGCCGGGGATATTGTCCGAGGTGTCTCCTGCCAGCCCCAGGATGTCGATCACCCGTGCGGGTTCCACTCCGAAGCGCTGGATCACCTCGGCAATACCCGATTCGGTGCCTTTCATCGTGTCCAGCAGGGTCACTTTTTCGGTCACGATCTGCATCAGGTCCTTGTCGCCGGTAACCACTACCACGCGGCCGCCGTTGTGGGCAAAACGCGCGGCCAGCGCACCGATGATGTCATCGGCCTCGAATCCCTCCAGCTCCAGGGTCGGAATATCGAAGGCCCGCACCACTTCGCGGATCGGCCCCACCTGGGCACGCAGGTCATCGGGCATGGCGATGCGGTTGGCCTTGTATTGGGCATAGATGTCATGGCGAAAGGTGGCTCTTCCTGCGTCGAAAACCACGGCCACGTGCCGGGGGTCATAATCCTTGAGCAGCTTGAGCAGCATCTGCACGAAGCCATAGATGGCATTGGTGGGATGGCCGCTGGGGGACGAAAGATGGCGGATGGCGTAGTAGGCGCGGTAGATGTAGGAAGAGCCGTCCACCAGATACAGGGTATTGTCGTGAGACATGGGTATGTCCTTGCTGTGCGGTTTGGAACGTGCGACATCCGCAGCTATTGTCTTCGGAAAGGGCTCCGAGCGGGGTCGTATGTGTGCGGTGCCTTTAGATTCAGATGTCGGTGGAAACGGGCGGGCACTCTTCCCGGACATCGTCACGCGTGAAGAGCATGAAGGCCATGGAAGGGCGTCGGCTGGATTCGCGCATGGCGAACTGCATGCCATCGAAGCGCCAGCCCTTGGCAGTCCAGGTGTTGAGGGCCTCTTCTATCGTTTCCTCGGTTACGTTTCCCAGCTCGATAACTTTGTAGGTCAGCATGGGGAGTCCTTCTTTACGAATTCCAGTCATAGTAGCCAAATGTTCGTTAAGCATCAAGAAAACAAAAAAGGCGGCCCGAAAGCCGCCTCTGGTGATGAAGGATGAACACGCCTATTTCTGGAAACCGAGCTTGGCTGAAATCTCTTCGGAAGCCTTGATGGCAAGCGGAATCAGCTCTTTTTCCATGCGCTCGTCGCTGAAACGCATCGACGGACCGGAGATGCTGACCGCTCCGATGATGCGGCGGGTATAATCGCGGATCGGCGCGCCAACGCACTTGACACCCACATCCAGTTCCTCGTCGTCCACGGCGAAGCCCTGCTCGACGATGGTCTTGAGCTGTTTCTTGAGTTCGTCGCGGTCGGTAATAGTGTTGTGGGTGAAGCGTTTCAGCTCCTTGGTGGGAAGATAGTTCTCCAACTCCTCGTCGCTCATGTGTGCGATCTGTATTTTCCCGGCGGCAGTGCAGTAAGCGGGCAGACGCGAGCCGACACGGGGCACGACGCGCACTGTCAGGTCGGTTTCAACGGCATCCAGGTACACGATGCTGAACTCCTTGAGAATGGCAACATAGGTGGTCTCGTTGCATTCCTTTACCAGCGCTTCCAATACCGGCTTCGACTGGCGCAGCAGACCCATCTGACGGATGAAGGTCTGTCCCAGCTCCAGCGTTTTCAATCCCAGCCGGTAGTTTTCCGTTACACGATTCTGCTCGATGTATCCGCGCGATTCCAGGGTGGCCAGCAGTCTGAACACATTGTTCTTGTGGAGCTTGAGCCGTTTGCTGAGCTCGGTGACCCCCAATTCGTCAACTTCACCGTGAAATTGTTCCAAAAGATCCAGGGCGTGGGAAACAGCCTGGATGAGATATTCCGATTTTTCTTTTTTTGCCATGGTGGTATCCTGTGTAAGAAATTGTCGTAAAACGACGCGGATTGTGGTGATGCAAGGTATGGAAAGATCTACTAAAACTAGCACATTAAGTAAAAGCGGGTCAAGAAACTTGTGTTTCTCAAAATCCTAGAATAATGTTTTATAATTGTCAAGCATGAAAAATTCTTATATATTCATGGTGATTTTGCACCCCTGTTTGGGCGCAAGCTACTGAAATCAGAAGGGAGGGGGCATGCTGAATCTCAGGAAAAAAATTCTGGTCGCCATCGATGGATCGCCCCAGTCCGATAAGGCCGCCGAAGAGGCGGTGCGGATGGCGGCCGGGAGCAGCAGCCAGTTTACCAGCCGGGTCTATGCCATGCTGGTGTTGCCGAATGCCCCCACAGCCACCTATTCCGATTTCGTACCCGCCGCGCCGGTCACCGAAACCGCAAAGTGGGAAGATCTCAGGCGGCGTATCTTCTATGTCGTCGAGAAAAGTGCTCTCGAAAACGACATACCGTTGGACATGATCGTCGAATACGGCGAACCGGTGGAGAAGCTGCTCGAATTTGCCAAAAGGGAGCAGGTGGACGTGATCGTGATCGGCAGTTCCGGTAAAGGATTCCTGCAGCGTCGCATCAAGGGAAGCATCTCCCACAAGGTTGCCAGCAGTGCTCACTGCTCGGTCTATATCGTCAGGTAACGCGAATGTGCTCCACTACTGCATCTACAATGAGTGAGGAAACCGCCAAAAAACATCCCTGCCCCGACTGCAGTTTCTGTCAGTGGTGTTCCGACGACCGTTGCAGGCTCTGCCTGAATCGTACCTCCTGCTGCCGCCGCAAACTCTCGCAGGCCGAACAGATCGAGCTGTACGAGCGTCTGAATGGGCAGGATAAAGCAGGTGATCCGCACTAAAATTACCAGTCCGTTGTTTCGCGTATTTCCGCCAGGTGTCCTAGCCATTAAGCGGAGAAAAGCCTCGGCAAGATGTTGTAGATTCGTCTTCATTCATCCGGCCTTGGGCGTTTTATCGCCTATCCTCTCTTCTTTTCTTCACCCTCCAATTCCCGTCTTTACGTCCAATAAAACCAAGTAGATCGGCAACGCCCATGCCCTGTTCCGTTTTCCTTCCCTTAGAAGGCTGGCACTTTTGTTGCTTAATTAATCGTTAAAACGTTATATATAGTTATATTGATTTATGTGTCATTCTTCGGGCACATGAACAGGCTCGGCCGGCCGGTGCGATGAAAATGGAGGAGCAGCACATCACCATAAGGAGGATTCGAATGAAGATGAAGAAGAGTGTACTGAAGATTGTCGTGGCCCTCGCAGCATGTACAGCTTTCCCGCTGGAGTCCCACGCTCTCGACGAAGATCTGCAGAAGCGGATCGACTCATTGACACGGGAGATGGAAATACTCAAAGGGCAGGTCAAGCGTACCGAGGATAAATCGATCGGCAAATGGCTGACCATCGGCGGCGACTTCCGCTTCCGCGTGGACAGCCTGCATGGCCAGACCGTTGCCTATACCAGCGCCCCGGCCTTTATGAACAGCGTGCAGCAGGATAGCAACACCAAGGGATTTTTCGCCACTCCCCAGGCCCAGGGGCTGCTCGGCTCCCGATCCTATGCCGCGGTCCAGGGGCTGACTCCCCAGGCCTTGATGGGCAATATGGTCAACTATCTGACCGCACCGGGCGGAGCTTTTGCCGGTAATCCCGCGGCGGCTGCCGCCTATCTGCAGCAACTTGGAGCCGGAGCCGCCGTTCCCGCTTACAAACCGAAGAACGAAACCCTCTACACCAATAAGCTGGGTCTTGATCTGCACGCCAAAGCTACCCAGGATGTCAGCGTTACGGTGAAACTGGCGATGTACAAATCGTTCGGCTCGGAGGACGACTCCCAGGTCACGGGCAACTTCTTTGCCGATCGGATTGGCGTGTTCGACGGCACGATCAGTCATATCCCTTCCAGCAGCCTCCTGAATGTCGACCGGGCCTACGCTACCTGGAGCAATATCGCCGATCAGCCGGTCTGGTTCTCGGTAGGCCGCCGCCCCTCAACCGACGGTGCCCCGGAAAACCTCAGGCTCAACCGGGAGCGTCCCGGCAATGGCGGCACGCCGGCACTGCTGGTCGATTATGCCTTTGATGGTATGACCCTGGGCTATGCCCCCGATATCGAGGCCCTGCCCGGCGCCTATGCCAAGGTCTGCTACGGCCGTGGTTTCGACAGCGGCTTCAAAACGCCGACCAACAGCATCAAGGATACCGACATGCTGGGAGTCGCGGTTATTCCGGTGGATACCGATCCCCTTCGTATCTGGCTGCAGTGGAATCGAGGCTTCAATATCTTCGATTTCCCGGTGATGAGCAACACCTCTGCCTTCGGCAGCACCTCACCTTCTGTCTCATTGGGGGATATCGACTGGTACGGCGCCGGCGTGATGAGCACCCTCAAGAAGGTAGGCCCGGGCACTCTGACGTTCTTCAGCGACTTCGGCATGAGCGTCACCCATCCCAATGGCAATGTCTCGGCCAATGCGGGCTTCCAGGGGCTGGGAACCGGAGCATTTCTGGCGCCCGAGGCGCCGACCAGCAAGACCGGCTGGGCCGTCTATGCCGGCGTGCGCTATGACCTCCCCTCCCGGACCAAGATCGGCTTCGAGTTCAACCACGGCTCCAAGAACTGGATCACCTTCGCCCCCGCGGCAGACGACATCTGGACCGCCAAAGTCGGCACGCGCGGCAATGTCTATGAACCGTACATCATTCAGGAGCTTAACCTGAAGCCGATCTCTTCCTACTTTGCCAAGGCTTTTTTCAAGCTCGGCTACCAGTATTACGATTTCGAATACACCGGGAGCAACAACTGGGTTGGCGCGCCGCAGAAGATCTCTTCGATCCAGGGGAGCGACATGCTGTTGCTGGCGCCCCTGAAGGAAGCTCACGACGTATACGCCACCTTTGAAGTGCACTTCTAATCTCGCGGCAATCTGCCGGAAAGGATCAACGTATGAAAAGGATCAGGTTTATTGCGAAACTTTATGCCGCGCTGGTGTTGGCTACATTACTCCATGTCGGGAGCGTCAGTGCCGAAGAGATCAAGATGGTGGGCACGATCACCAAAATCGAGCTGGCAGCCAATGGGCAGAGCGCCACGGCGACTCTCAAGGACAGCAAGACCGGTGAAACAGTCACCATCATGGTCACTGACGAATTGACCCTCGATAAATTCAAGGACAAGCGCATCGTGGAGGGGGACGAGATCCGCTGCAAGTTCGAAAAAGAGGACAACAGGAACAGCAGCAAACTGTTCCGCAAAACAGCCGGCTGCTAGGAACCGGTAACGAACACCTGCCGGGGCACTGCGGCTTGGAACGCCGGTGCCCCGGCAACGTGCCCGTACCCTGATGCAGCCTTCAGTGTGTGCGATTCGAGGAGACACTATCGCCGTAAAGGAGAAACACGATGTCTATCATGAGAAAGCTGGTGCTGCTGGCACTGGTGGGAATTTTTTTGGGAAGGGGACTTACCGTTGCCGGGCAGGATCATGCCGAATTCGTGAAAGGACCGTTCAAGACTGGTGAACAGGTTACCGCGGTATGCCTGGAATGCCACGAAAAGCAGGCCGCGGATTTCATGAAGACGGCCCACTGGAAGTGGAAAGGGACACCGAACCATGTCCAGGGAATGGAAAAAAGTACGGCCGAGTACGGCAAGGCCAACATGCTCAACGCCTTCTGCACCTCGATTGAAGGGGGTGCCGATGGTCTGGTGCATGAAGCCTGCGGAAAATGCCATGCCGGTTACGGTTGGACCCGCACGAATTTCGACTTCAGTGACAAGGGGCGGATCGACTGCCTGGTGTGCCATGCCCGCAAAGGCAACTATCAGCGGTCCGCCAGCGGCTGTACGGTCGACATGAAGTCAATGGAAAAGGGGGCCATGAACCTGGAACTGGCCGCCCAGAGCGTCGGTGCTCCGACACGGAAAAATTGCGGTTATTGCCACTTCTTCGGGGGGGGAGCGGATGCGGTCAAATCTCCGGGGCTCGATTCTACCCTCGAAAAGGCGCCCAGGACACAGGATGTCCACATGGGCACCAAGGCCAGCGGCGGACAGGATATGAACTGTCAGGATTGTCACAGGACAAAAGACCACAAGATCGCCGGCGCTTCGAGCATGATGGCACATTTCGAGTCGCGCGTGGCCTGCGAGGATTGTCACAGCGGCGACAAGGCGCCGCACCGGAAGTCGAAGAACAGCGCGATTCTGGCGCGTCATCTGCAATCGGTGGCGTGCCAGACCTGCCATATCCCCCTGTTTGCCAAGGCGCAGGCCACCAAAATGTCCTGGAAGTGGTCCGATGCGGGAAAAGATATGAAAGGGGAGGAGGAGTACGACAAAGAGACCTTTGACAAGCGCAAGGGCACCTTCAGCTGGGGCATGAACGTCAAGCCGGTGTACCGGTGGTATAACGGGACCATCGAGCGCTACATGAAAGGACAGGTCATCAAAGATCCGGCCGTACCAGTGATAATGACCGCGCCGGTGGGCAGCATCGCCGATGCCACGGCAAAGATCTACCCGTACAAGTACTATACCGGCGATCAGCCCATGGATGCGGAATTCAAGTACCTGAGCGTATTCCAGCAGTATAAATCACTGTGGACCGATTTCGACTGGAACAAGGCCCTGGCAGAAGGGGCCAAAGGGGCGGGCCTGCCCTACAGTGGCAGGTACCGGTTTGTCAATACCGTGTCATATCTGAGTGTGCCGCACGAGGTGGCGCCCAAGGAAGAAGCGTTGCAATGCGGCGAATGTCATCTGGGGGGGACGCGGCTGGATTGGAAGGCCCTGGGATACCCGGGGGACCCGATGCGCACCGGCGGCAGACTTCAGAAACCGGCCACCAAGCGGAACGGAGAATAGGCGTATGAACCGGCCTGAAAGGCCACCTCATGGCGGTGGCCTTTCAGGCAACGTGCGGTGATGTCTCTACTTGCTGGCCAGCTCTTTCGAACGTCTGCAGGCGGCATCAACGGCATCCATGACAATGCCGTGGAAGCCCCGCTGTTCCAGGGCATGCAGTCCGGCAATGGTCGTACCGCCGGGAGAGGTGACCTTTTCCCGCAAGAGAGCCGGGTGCTCTCCGGTTTCAGCCACCATCCGCGCCGCCCCGAGCACAGTCTGGATCGCCAGCTCCCGTGCCACATCCCGCGCCAATCCATTCTTCACCCCGGCATCGGAAAGCGCCTCGATAAAGCTGTACACATAGGCCGGCCCGCTGCCCGAAAGTCCGGTGACTGCATCCATCTGTTTTTCGGAAAGAGTGACCACCGTACCGATCCGGGAGAAGATCGCATCGGCCGTTTCCAGATCGGCAGCATTGGCCTTTCTGCCGGGCGAAATGGCAGTGGCGGCCGCCTGGATCAGGGCAGGCGTGTTGGGCATGGCACGCACCACCCTGACGCCGTTGGCAAGAGCGTCCTCGATAAAGGTGGTGGAAATGCCGGCCATGATGGAGATGACCAGTTTGTCCGCCGAAACGGTCGCTTCCAGATCAGTCAGGACACTGGCTGCCACCTGCGGTTTGACGGCCAGGATGATGACATCGGCCTGCCGTGCAATCTGGTGATTGTCATCGCTGAGCGTAACGGCGTGGTGCGATGAGAGGAAATCCCTGCGTTGCGGCAGCGGTTCCGCCACCATGACAGTGTCCGCCGGCACGCCGCCGGCCAGAAGTCCTTTGACGATGGCTTCCGTCATGTTACCGCCGCCGATGAATCCGAATCTTTTCCCCTCCAGCATGGTCTGCCCCCTTTTAGAGAATCACCGCTTTTGCAAATGTAACGCAGCGTATCGGAACTAGTTCGTACTGCTCTTGGTGATCATCATCACTCCCACGCAGACCAGCACCGTGCCGGCCCAGCGCAACGGCGAAACCGTCTCTCCCAGGTAGTACTGCGAAAGGAAGGCTACCAGCACGTAGTTGAGCGCCTGCATCGGCAGGGCCACCGACAGGTCCTCCCAGGACAGCACCGCCAGCCAGAGGAAAAAGAACAGCGCCAGCATGGCGGTCCCGCAAATCAGCTTGGGAGTGGTCAGGGCGCGGAAGGCGGCATCCAGTATGCCCCGCAGGTTCATGGCCGAGAGATCCCCCATCTCCTTCATACCCTTGGCCAGCAAAATGTCTCCAACGGTTCCGGCGCTTACCGCCAGCAGCATCACCATCATTGTCTTAAACATACGCTTTTACATCTCCTCGATAATTCACCAGGCTGATGCCCAGCTCTTTCAGTGTGCGCCTGATGCGCGGACTGGTTATGGCGGCCAGTTCTTCCTCGTGCCGGTAGTCAGGCATGCGGCGCGTGATCTCGGCGTCCGGTAGCCGTCCGGGATGAAAGTAAATCTCCGTCAGGTCGGCGTCCAGACCCTCCAGAATGTTCATGATATAGTCCTCGGTCATCCTGCCCGAGTTGAGGACTCCTTTGACCTCACCGGCATGGCGGATGCCCAGCCGCTCCAGGCGGGGGAGGCAGTGGTTGGCCAGCGAACCGAAGACGATGCTCTCCACCGTCTTGCCCAGGCGCCGTTCCCGGTCGAAGGTCAGGTTGTGGGAAAGGCGTTCCCGTGAGAGCCGGAAACTGGTGATCCCGTGGCGCGGCATCAGCTCGTTCAGGATGCGGAAGACCGTGGGGTGCATATGGATGTTGAGGTGTCCGTCGATGTGCGTCAGCGGGATGCCTGCCTCCAGCACCCGCAGGATCTGGGCCTCGATTTCACGTTTGAGCTGGCAGTACAGGCCCCGGTCGAAAAAGTAGCGCATGCCGGCTGCCACCGGATTGTCGGTGAAGCGGCCCCCTGCATCCACCAGTTCGCGCACATCGCTGCGCGGCAGGACCGCGCGTCCCTGCACCAGGGTCAGGTGCAGTCCCACCTGGAGTCCCGGATTGCGCCGGGCAATGGCGACCGCCTCATCGAAAGCGTCTCCACCCGGCATGATCGAGGCGCAGGTCAGGAGTCCGGTCTGCCAGGCCTCCTCCACCGCGCGGTTGACGCCGCTGGAGAGGCCGAAATCGTCGGATGTGATGATCAGTTGTTTCATATGAAGTTCAAAGCGATGGAACACGGAAACGGCGGAAGAAGCGGATAAAGGCGGATCATTTCTGCATGTTCTGCTTAAATCCGTCCTCTTCCGCTTTTTCCGATCTTTCCGCGTCTATCAAAGATTTTGATCTTCTACTTGCACTCGGCGCAGGTTTGCTTGCGCTTGCGCATATAGTCCAGATACTGTTTGCCTTCCTTGAGCAGCTTGCGGCGCTCTTCGCCGTCCACGATCATTTTGCCGATGCTGCGCAGGATGTATTTCGGGCGGAAGTAGAACTTGTTGTAAAACTCCTCCACAGCCTTGAAGATCTCTGCGTTGGAGAGGTGCGGGTAGTTGATGACGCACATCTGGTGGCCGGTGTCGTCGATGTAGGCATCCGAGGCGATCCACCCCTCGCGCTTGCACTGCTCGTAAAACTCCGTGCCGGGGTAGGGAGAGGCCAGCGAAACCTGGATGGAATCCAGATCCAGCATCTTGGCGTAGGCGATGGTTTCCTTGATGGTCTCCCGCGTCTCGCCCGGCAGTCCCATGATGAAGGCGCCGTGGATGGTGATGCCCAGTTTCTTGCAGTCCTTGACAAACTGGATGGCCTGCTCTTTGGTGACCCCTTTTTTGATGTTCTTGAGGATCTGGGCGTTGCCGCTCTCGAAGCCGACGATGACATGATGCAGCCCAGCGTCGCGCATGATCTTGAGGGTTTCGTAGTCGCAATTGGCGCGAGCATTGATGACCCAGGAGACGTTCAGCGGCTTGATCAGTTCCGCCACGGCACGGGCATGCTTTCTATCGGCCGAGAAGGTGTCGTCGTCAAAAGAGATATCCTTCACCTCCGGGAGGTTCTCTTTGATCCACTTGACCTCTTCGTAGACGCTCTGAGGAGAACGGGTGCGCATCTTCTGGCCGGAATAGGTCTGGGGCCAGAGGCAGAAGGTGCACTTGGCAGGACAGCCGCGGCTGGTGTAGATCGCCACATAGGGGCTTTTGAAGTGCGGAATGACATATTCGCTGATGGCGAGGTCGCGTTTGTAGATCGGCGCCACGAACGGCAGGGAATCCAGATCGGTCAGGATCGGCCGGTCAGGGGTATGGGTTACGTTGCCGTTACGCTGGAAGCTGATTCCCTCCACCTGTTCCCAGGCACGCCCTTCGCAGAGTTCCTTGACGGCGTAGTCGAACTCGCCGCGGCAGACGATGTCGATGATGCCGTTGCCGGCCTCGAGCGATTCTTCGGGCAGGATGGTCACATGCGGTCCGGTCAGGACCGTTACGGTTTCCGGCTTCTGGGCCTTGATACGGCGGGCGGTTTCGATGTCGATCTTGAGGGTGGGGGTAGAGGTGTACATCACCACCAGATCGTAATCCCTGGCAATCTTCAGGCAGTCTTCCAGGGTCAGTCGCTGCACCGGGGCGTCCACCACGCGGCTTCCTTCGATCATGCCGGCGGGATAGCAGAGCCAGGTGGGATACCAGAAGGAGGTTACCTCGCGGGAGGCCTGATAGCGCGCACCGGCGCCGCCGTCGAAGTCTTCGAAGGTAGGGGGATTCAAAAATAACGGTTTCATCACTGCTCCTTGTCTGCGGCTAAAAAGCTGACAGGATAGTGATTTTACGTCATAAAGTCAAGCTATTGCGGCTGTGGCGGCCATAAAAAAGGGGCATCCATGGCCGGATGCCCCGTCTGCCGTGATGGCGGTGAACCTACTTCAACTTACTTCTTGGGCTGCTTGGCGATGATCATATCCTTGACTTTGTCGTAGACCGGATCGGGCAGAACTTTGCGGGACTTGAGCTGGGTCTTGTTGGCATAGGGGCGTCCGGCGATAATCTTTTTGGCATAGGCGTCGCCAATGCCCGGAATGGCTTTCAGCTCGGCCTCGCTGGCGGTGTTGATGTCGACCAGTTTGCCCTTGGCGGCCGACGTGGCTTCGGAGGCGGCGCCTTTCGTCGTATCCTTGACGTCAGTTGCGGTGGATTTGGCAGCCCCTTTGATATCATTACCGGTGACATCGGCGGCAATGGTGAGGCCGCTGGACAAGAAGAGGGCTGCGACAGCTGCCAATGCAGTTTTTATGAGTCCGTTCTTCATTTCGTACCTCCTTCACATCGTTTCTGAATCGATTCAGCCATCATAAACCCTATCTATCACGCTCCTGTACCTTGTCAACGTCCGTGGAATCGAAGAAGGCCGCTATGCATGCAAAGGTGGCCTCCGGCCGCTCCTCGTGGGGATTGTGACCGCAATCCGGGATGACGTCCAGCCGCGCATCCGGCAGTTCCCGCTGGAGCCGCTCCCCCTGCCAGAGGGGAACCACCCGGTCATGTTCACCCCATAGCAAGAGCACCGGCATGGTGATCTCCCGGTAGCGTGCGATCAGTTCCGTAAAATTGGCCGGAACGATGTGCCGCACGGTGCGTGCCAGTGCGCAGGCGGACTTGAAGCCTGTATAGCAGGCGGCATAACGGGCCATCAGCTGCCGGGTGATGCGCTCGTGCCGGTAGAAGGCGGCCTGCAACCCCAGTCTGGCAATCATCTGCGACGGCAGCAGCGTCATTGCCAGCGGACCGATCACCGGCCAGCTCAAACGCACCATGAAGTGCGGGATCTGCTGCGGATAAGCCGGCGCTCCGATCAAGATCAGGCGCTCCACGTCCGGGGAGGACAGAGCTGCCAGGAGCGCCACACCTCCCCCCAGGGAATGGCCGACAAGGGTGATCTTCTTTAAAGGCGCTGACCGGATGAAGGCCCTGACGAGTTCGGCATTGTGAAGGGGGGAGTAGTCCCCGCTGAACGGGCGGGAGGAGCCGCCGTGCCCCTTCAGATCGAGCAGATATAGCGTGAATCGCTCGGGCGGAAAGAACGGCAGCAGGTCGTACCAGGTGTGCATCGAGGCGGCGAAGCCATGCAGGAACAGCAGCGTCTGCGGTCCGCAGCCGACGGTGCGGTAACGGATGACATCGCCGGCAGAGTGGGTGAAGGTCGCGAAGCCCCTGTCATGCATCGGTGGTTGTTCTGGCACGTTGTCAACTCCTGGCGACGGGGTATGCTATAATTGCAGAAACACCTGGATGCGAGACACCTGCCGGACAGGCAGGGAATCTTCCGGTAATGGCGGGAGATCAATTTTTATGTAGCTCCGGACGGCCCTTTACGCAAGTTTTTCTTTTCTTCGAGGTCATGGAATGCAATAGTGCGAGAAATTTTCCGACGCCGTGCGCGTCCCACTTTACCCGTCAAGGAGATCAACATGAGTCAGAAGAAACCGGAGCTAACCTTCAAGTACATCTTCAATTACAGCTACAATCCGACCTACGTCAACGGCGCCCAGGGCGGTTTCTCGCCCAGGGGCGAAATGATCATCAATTTTTACCTGGAACGCCAACCGCTGCCGGAGTCGATCAGCCACGAGATCACCTCCGCAGGCTCCATCGGTCGTGAAACCGCTGTCGAGCCGGAGGATCTGACGAACAGCATGGTCCGGTTCATCGACACCGGCGTTGTGATGAGTTACGAAAACGCCAAGGTTTTCCATGCCTGGATGGGCGAAAAGCTGCGCGAGATGGAAGAAATGCACAAGGTGCGGTCCGCTTTCGAAAACGCGGAGGTGGGCGGGCAGGCTTAGGACATTTGCCATGAGCTGTTTCAGATTCATCGCAGTACGGACAGGGCTGATGACGGCCCTGGCCGCTGCATTGCTGATAGCCTCACCGGTTCGGGCCTTTACGATTCCGGAACGGCTGGAGTTTGAAATCTCCTACAGCGGTATTCCGGCGGGGCGGGCGGTGCAGGAGGTCAGTCAGGACGGGGATGAGATCAAAATCGTTTCCACCGCCCGTTCGGCTGCCTGGTTGAAGGTCATGTTTCCGGTGGACGACCGGATCGAATCGATTCTGGTCAAAGGCGAACAGCCGCACTCCATCGGAGTGCCGCGTCTGTACCGGGAGCGCATCCGCGAGGGGTGGACCCGCTTTGAGAAGGATGCCGCATTCGATCGTGAAAAACTGGAGGTCAACACCAAGGATCTGCTTAAAAAGACCGACAAGACCCAGAAGATCACCGAACGTACCTACGACACCCTGTCCAGCTTCTTCTATTTCCGCACGGTGCCGCTGCAGGTGGGGAGCTCCACCCACATCGACATCTTCGACTGCAAGAGACTCTGGAATACGGAGGTGCAGGTTCTGCGGCGCGAGGAGATCTCCACTCCGCTGGGGCGTTTCAAGACCATCGTGATCAAGCCGATCCTGCAGTCGGAGGGGATCTTTGCCCGTACCGGCGACATGTACATCTGGCTCACCGATGACGACCGCCGCATACCGGTCCTGATGAAGTCCAAGGTAAAGATCGGCAGCATCACCGCTACGCTGGTGGGGGGAAGTTACTGGCCCGCCGGAAAGTGATTGCATCGTGACGACTCCCAAAGCCCGCTTTTGCGGGCTTTGGTTTATCCTGAATCCGCGAGGCCTGGAAGCCGAGCGTCATGCCGGCAGTGCCGCATCACCTCCGTCTGGACAACCTCTTGTACCGGAACGCAGGAATAGGCGGCATGGGTAGCGAGTGGGATTCACGTTTATGTATCCGGACATCGCGCCAGCACGTTTGCTCCGCACATCGGGAGGAGGTAAAATTGCGTATGATCCATGTGGCGAGTTTGTCCATATTCTGTGTTGCCGCCCTGTTGCTGGCTTCAGCGGCACCGGCCAGCGGGGCCCAGAAATGCCGGCCGACACAGTGGGATGAGATCGGACCCTTCTATCGGCCCAACGCGCCCGTGCGCTCCAAGCTCGGCAGCGGTTATGTCCTGTCCGGAACGGTCCGCTCGGCGGCCGATTGCAAACCCCTGCCCGGTGCCAGGATCGAGTTCTGGCAGACCGGAAGGAACGGAGAATACGACGATGCCCACCGGGGGGCGATCATTGCCGACAAACAGGGGCGCTACCGCCTCGAAACCGATTTTCCGACGGGTTATGCCCGCCGGCCGCCCCATATCCACATCCTGGTGGATATGCGCGGCTTTGCCGGACTGATCACTCAGCACTACCCTCAGAGCGGTGCGAAAAGCGCGACATTCGATCTGGTGCTCGAGCCGGAATAACCGCCTCGGAGAAAAAACATGCGTTATCACGCCCTTGCCTGCGATTATGACGGTACGCTTGCCCTGAATGGCAGGGTCGATGATGCGACGTTGGCTGCGCTGGAACGCCTCAGGGAGAGCGGCCGCCGGCTGCTGCTCGTCTCCGGGCGGCGTCTGGAAGAGCTGAAACAGGTCTGTCCCCGGCTGGAACTGTTCGACCGGGTCGTGGCGGAGGACGGCGCCCTGATCTATCGGCCGGAGACCCAGGAGGAAACCCCGCTCGGCGATCCTCCTCCGCCCGAATTCACGGCTGAGCTGCGCCGGCGCGGCGTGGACGACCTGGCCTGTGGCAGGGTGATCGTGGCCACTTGGGAGCCCCATGACCATGTGGTCCTCGATTTGATCCGGGAGATGGGGATCGAATACCAGGTGATTTTCAATAAAGGGGCCGTGATGGTCCTCCCCACCGGCCTCAACAAGGCGGTGGGTCTGCGCCGGGCTCTGCGCGAGCTGGGACTGTCGCCCCATAATACGGTCGGCGTCGGGGACGCGGAAAACGATCATGCCTTCCTGTCGGTCTGCGAGTGCGCCGTGGCGGTTGCCAACGCCCTGCCTGTGCTGAAGGACCATGCCGACCTGGTGACTGTTGCGGATCATGGCAGCGGGGTGGTCGAACTCGCCGAGCGGCTGCTCGCCTCGGACCTGGCCGAATTGTCCCTGGAGCGTCACGAACTGATGATCGGACAGGATGAAGCCGGAGGGGGGCTGGCTGTTCCGGGCTACGGCGATAACCTGCTGCTGGCCGGAACCTCCGGCAGCGGCAAATCGACCGTTGCCACCGCTTTCATGGAGCAGCTTGCCGAGCAGGAGTACCAGTACTGCATCATCGATCCCGAAGGGGATTACGCCGATTTCGCTGACGCAGTGGCTGTCGGTGACCGCGACCGCCCCCCCACCATCACCGAGCTGATGGGGTTGCTGGAACGGGGGGAGGGGAACTTCAGCGCCAACCTGATCGGCCTGCCGCTGGACGATCGACCGGCGTTTTTCGAACGGTTCTTCGCGGCGCTCCTGGATTTCCGCAGCCGTACCGGGAGACCACACTGGCTGATCGTCGATGAGGCGCATCATCTGCTGCCAGCCTCCTGGGCCTCGCCGCCGCTTCCGGTGCCGACACTCCTGCAGGGGCTGCTGTTGATAACGGTGCATCCCGAGCTTGTCTCCCCGCAATTGCTGACCCGGATGCACACCATTATCGCACTCGGCGAGAATCCGTCCGAAACCATTGCAGCCTTTGCCCACGCCGGTGAGCATGCCCCTCCGGTCATTTCTGACATGCACCTGGGGCAGGGGGAGGCATTGCTCTGGCAAACGCAGAGACCGGCCGTCCGCTTCCGCCCCCTGCAGCCGCGGGCCGAACTGCGCCGCCACCTGCGTAAATACGCTGAGGGCGAACTGCCGGAGGACCGCAATTTCCGGTTTCGCGGCCCGGAGGGGCGCTTGAACATCAGGGCGCAGAATCTGCGGATCTTCCTGCAGATTGCCGATGGAGTCGACGACGAAACCTGGACGTACCATCTCCGCAGCGGAGATTATTCCCGCTGGATGCGCGAAGCGATCAAGGACCTCAAGCTGGCCGAAGAGGTGGCCTGCCTGGAGCGGCAGGAGCACAGCCCCGCGGAAGGACGCCGCCTGCTGCGCAGGATCATCGAGGAACACTACACCGGCACGGCATGAAGCAATAGAAGGTTGTTCAAAAATGGGTAGATCGCCGCCGTCCTCGTCAGCCTCCTTGTTCCTGTGAGGGCGACGATCTACCCATTTTTGAACAACCTGGAAATTTCGACAGCCTGTTAAGACGGGCCAGGTGGCTCAGGCGCCGGCCAGTTCCAGGAACTGTTTCGCCAAGCGCGGCGCATTGCCTCCATCCTCGTGTTTGAAGAACACGAAGACATCTTCCCAGGCCTGTTGCCGTATCCACTCGACCCACCGCCTCTGCTCCGCCTCGCCGTAGTCGGACCTGCGCAGGCGTAGATAGCCCCAGTCGGCGGTCGCCACCAACGGCACCTCAAGCGTGCCCTCCGCTTCGGCGATACAGAGCCCTGCCCCGTGATCGCGCAGCAGTCCGAAGAGCTCGTCCCCGAACCACGACTGGTGCCGGAACTCGAAGGCCACGCGCTGCCCGCGCGGCAGCGGTGCCAGAAACTCGCGCAGCAGGGGCAGATCCCTCCTCAGGCCCGGAGGCAGTTGGAACAGCAGCGCTCCCAGGCGCTGCTTCAGCGAGCCCACTGCCTCCAGCAGATAGGCGACCGAATCGCCGCTGTCCCTGAGCCGCTGGAGATGGGTGATCCGCTGCGGCGCCTTGAGTACGAACCTGAAATGCTCAGGCACCTCGTTGGCCCACGCTTCCAACAGCCGGACGCTGGGCATGCGATAGAAGGTGTTGTTGATCTCCACCGTCCGGAACTGCTGGCCGTAATAATGGAGCATCCGCTTGGCAGCCAGTTCCTCCGGGTAGAATGTGCCTTTCCACTCCGCGTACGAGTATCCGCTGGTGCCGACGTACAGGTTCATGTGTCTCCCCCGGGGCTCACGAAGCACTTCTGCCGGCCTTGCGCATTCGTCCCCTTGTTGCAAGTGTAGCCCAAAAGGGGGGATGCGTAACCTGCGGGATGCAGTCGCGGCTGGAACGTCCGGTCCCTGCGGCACCCCTTTCGGTATGCCAAGGGGAGTTCTGACCCCATAATTATGTTCGCAACTGGCACTACCAACGGGGGCAGATGCGGTCTATGCTTGTTTAACTCGGATGACCCTGAAAGCCCCTTCAGAAGCAGGCCTGGGAGAGGAGTGCAATGCCCGGTTCGATGTCTCCGGCGGTCATTCCTCCGAAGCCGAGCAGCAGTCTGGTGTGGCCGGCGGATGCATCGGAGACGCAGGTGTCGGAAAAGGGAAGGAGCCGTATCCCCTGGTCCTGGGCGCGGCGGATGATTTCCGCTTCGCATCGGCCGGCACCATCGAGCTGCAGGACCACATGGAGCCCGGCCCCCTGTCCGATAACAGTGGCCCGGGGTCCGAAATGTCGTTCAACAGCCCGCAGCAGAGTGTCGTGCTTTTTCTTGTAGATGATGCGCATGCGCCGGATATGACGGTCCCAGTGCCCCTCTTCCATGAATCTGGCAAGGGTGTGCTGCTCCAGAAACGGCACTGTCGAGAAGTAGTCCCGGAAGAGTCGGCGGTACACTGGAAGCAGCGAGCGGGGCAGCACCAGGTAGCTCATGCGCAGGGCCGGGGACAGAACCTTCGAGAACGTTCCCGAGTAGATGATGTTCCCCTGCGGCCGCAGCCCCTGCAGGGAGGGAATCGGTTTGCCGTGGTAGCGCAGCTCGCTGTCGTAGTCGTCCTCGATGATGAATGTATTGCCCGATTCGGCCCACTCGATCAGTTTCAGCCGGTTGGCGACCGGCATGACGTATCCCATCGGCAACTGGTGCGAGGGGGTGACATAGGCGATCGTGCTCCGGCCGGCAATGAGGAGATCCAGATCGAGCCCATTCGCTCCGACCGGGACAGGTACGATTTCATAGCCGTGGTTGCGGAACACCGCGCGCGGGAGGTGGTAGCCGGGATCTTCGGCCGCCAGTGCGGAATGGTTCTCCTTCAGCATGAGGGCCACCAGGTCGAGCCCCTGCTGAAGCCCGGCACAGACGATAATCTGCTCCTGGTCGCACAGCACCCCGCGCGACCGTTCCAGGTAGCGACGAATGGCGCAGCGCAGGTTCCACTCTCCCTGGAGTTCCCCATACTGGACCAACTGCCGGGAGTTGTTGCGCAGACTCTCGACAAAGAGTTTGCGCCAGAGCTGAGCGGGAAAACTCTGCCGGTCAAGGCGGGCAGGATGAAAATCATACCGGTAGGCGGGAGAGGCCTCTTCGACCCGGTCCTCTTTGCGGGATGCGCGCGGCAATGGCAGCGGCGCCGCATCGTGATCGAGCGCCGACACAAAGTACCCGCTGCGCGGCCTGCTGTAGATGTACCCCTCCGCGTACAGTTCCTGGTAGGCGCCTTCCACTGTGTTGCGGCTGGTCGACAGCTCGGTTGCCAGGTCTCTGACAGAAGGGAGCCGTGAGTCTGCCGGCAGTTCTCCGGACAATACCTGTGCCCTGATCTGATGGTAGAGTTGTTTGTATAAAGGGGCAGGGTCGTTGTTGTTCAGAATGAACATACGCGCGTCCGATCGGTGGTATTCTTGAGCAGGCAGAAAGCCAGTCTAGGGCAAGAGTCAGGCGGGCGTCAAAAAGAAAATCCCGCCGGGCCGGACGTACATGGATTTCGACAAGGTGCCGTTAGGTAATCCGGCACAACCATATAAAAAACAGGAGGTAGTAACGATGATTCCGGAGAAACTGCTGGAGGTGCTGAAACACGACGGGGTGGTGGCCATTGCAACCCTGGGACAGGATGGACCGCACATGGTCAATACCTGGAACAGTTACATAAAGGTCACTGACGATGGGCGTCTGCTGATTCCGGTCGGTTACATGCACCGGACCGAGGCGAATATTGCCTACAACAACAACGTGCTGATCACTGCGGGGAGCAGTAAGGTGGCCGGCAAGCTCGGCCCTGGCACCGGTTTCCTGATCAAGGGAACGGCAGCCTTTATCACCTCCGGCCCGGATTTCGATGGGCTCAAGGCCAGATTCCCCTGGGCCAGGGCAGTTCTGGGCGTTACCGTCGCTTCGGCCGAGCAAACCCTGTAGGCTGTTTCCGGCATCAGAGGATACTTCATCGTGCGGAGATACTCAACAGGCCTGGAAAGAGGTTGTGCGGGTCGTACTGCGCCTTGACCCGTTCCAGCCGGTGCAGGTTTTCGCCGTAGGCACCCCGCAGCAGGGCCTGCCTGTCCTCCACGAATCCGGGAAAGTTGAGATAGCTGCCGCCGTCTGAGAAGGGGAGCAGGTCCCGGTACACGGCCCGTGCCCACTCGATATTGACTTTGCTGGTTTCCCGGTCGTGCCAGTTGGCCTCGATGCCGATCATGTAAGGGGGGTGTCGCTGCGCGAAAGCGGTTTCCGTCGTCGGCACCCGGGCAGTGGCACCTCCCAGGAACCAGATGTCGAGGGACGATTCGGACGACGGACGCCTGGCGGCATGGTCTGCCAGGATGCCGATCACCTCCTGGTCGAGACGGTTCAGGTAGATGGACTTCCAGTAATAGAAGAGTCCCGCCGGGTAGTCCCGGTCGAGGAACGTCTGGGCCTCGGTCCAACTCATCCGTTCACTCAGGTCCGCAATCGGCTGTCCGATGGTGCGCAGAGGGGCAATGATCCGTTCCCTGCTCGCCGGGACCGGTGTAGCATCCCAGCAGAATGATCACCGGTTTGCCGCGGTACTGCGGCACCGGGGCGTTCCAGAACACCCCCAGCACCATCAGCTCCTCCGGGGCCTCGGCCATGTAGTCGTGGCAGGCTGCCACCACCTCCTGGGCCTGTTCCAGCGGATAGATCGGCACGCTCATCCAGACCTGCGGGCCGACCGGATGCAGATGGAATTCGAAGGCGGTTACCACGCCAAAATTGCCGCCGCCCCCCCGCAAGGCCCAGAACAGGTCGGGATGCTGGTCCCTGGTGGCCCGCAAGAGCTGCCCGTCGGCCGTCACGATCTCGAAGGCATGCAGATTGTCGATGGAAAGGCCGTGCTTGCGCAACAGCCAGCCAGCGCCGCCATGCAGCGTCAGCCCGGCCACGCCGGTTTCCGAAACCAAACCGACCGGCGTGGCGAGCCCGAAAGCGGACGTTTCGTGATCGAGATCGCCCAGCCGCGCCCCCCCTTCCACGCGGGCCAGCCGCTGCTCCGGTGACACCTGTACACTGCGCATGCGGGAGAGATCGATCACCAATCCCCCTTCGGCAATGGCCGAGCCCGAGACATTGTGCCCGCCGCCGCGAATCGACAGCAGCAGGCCGTGTTCGCGGGCGAAACCGACCGCAGCCATCACATCGGCCACACCCCGGCACACGGCTATCAGCGCCGGTTTCCTGTCGATCATTGCATTCCAGACCGCGCGCGCTTCGTCATAGTCCGGGTCGGCCGGCCCCAGAAGCTTTCCGCGCAAGCGTCCGGCAAAGGACTCGAGGGTGCCGGCATCCAGAGTGATCCTGTCACCATCCCGCCTCTTGATCTCCACGGAAGTCATGACCCACCTCCCTTTGTCTGGACACGCAACAACTGCGAAGCCTGATCTCTCCTTTTACCTTAGAGCAAATATTCCCCTTTTCAAGATACCTGTCCGGAGGGGGGGCAAGGCTCCGTAACCTATATACCACTCATCCCGGATTTCTGAAGGTGTGCAGCCTGGGTAAGAAGGAATGGAGAGTTGGTGCAGATAAAAGGACAGCCCCGTTGCAATCAGGCAAGGAGGCTGCGAAGATACTGAAAATCGCTCGTACATCGACCGTAATAAATATGAAGCACATCACCCGGCCCCAAGGCTCGATCCTTGATTCATCACCACCTGCGGAGACCGGGGGGAAAGTAAAACGGACAGGTCCGGGAAGACCCCGTCCGTGCTTGCTCGCTGACGACCTTGGTTACTCCTCGTGGATATTCGCTTTGACCCGTTCCATCAATTCCGGCGTCACCTCGTGTATGCCGTGTTCCTTGGCATGAACCGCAGCATTCCGGAGGATATCTTCTTCCGTGTCGCCACGGACGATATAGTTGCAGCCGCTGGTCGGGTCAACCTTTGAACATTCAAGAACCTTTGACATGGGCTCACCTCCCCTGTGTGACACGACTTCCTGCTTTTATTGTAACTCCCCGACAGAAACCGTTTCAACGCCATATTTGCAGCAGAAGCTCCAAAAAAAACAGCCCCCTTGTCGATTGAAAAGGGGGCTGGATGATTAGGCGCCGCGGAAATAGCTACGAGTAGGTTTTACGCAGCAGGTGAAACAGCACCGCCGCCAGCAGGGCCGCCCCCACCGCCGCTGCGCCGGCCATTTTGCGCTTTTTGAACTTCTCGTCGATTTTGTCCAGGGCCGTCTTGAGCTTGTCCAGCTCTCCGGCGATCAGGCCCGATTCTGCCTTGACCTTGGCGGTATTCACCTCGTGGAAGAGGGTATGGTAGCGGTTGCGTTCGGCAAAAAGCCGCTTTTCCAGGGCGTCGGTATCGACACCTTTGGCTTTGAAGGCATCCAGACGTTTGGTAAGCGTAGTCAATGAATGCTCGGTCTGTTCCATGGCGGTACGGATGACGCGGGCGCGCTCAAAACTGTGGCATTGCGTGCAGGTCTTTTCGTTGATCAACTCCAATGCCGCCTTTTTGATGCCGTGGCTGCCGTGGCAGGTGACGCAGGTCGGTCCCCCCTTGCCCAGGGCGTGGCCGTGGGCGCTTTTCAGGTAATCGGACTTGATGCCGATATGGCAGCGTCCGCAGAAGTCGGGGATGGCGGTTTCCTTGGGAGCCCCCAGGAAACCTCGGGCAGGATCCATGGCATTGGCGGCATCGGCGGCATCGCCACCGTGACAGTGGTGACAGGAGATGCCGTTTTCGGCATGAATGCTTTCCTGCCAAGGCTTGACCGGCTTGAGTCCCCGCCCGGTCTGGGCGGTGTGGCATTGGATGCAGACCGTTTCCGCCGCAGCATTACGCGGGATCGGGAACAGTGTCAGCACCAGGAGGGTCAGACCGTACATCATGCTCCGTGCAGTGCTCATGAGTAGTGCCCCCATATCATCAGACCGATCCAGAGAAGTATCCCGCCGATGGCACAGGCCAGAAAGAGCGGCCGCTTGAGCGGATGCCGTTCCGGATTGCGGTCGACGAACGGCAGCAACGCCAGGAACGTCATGGCGAGCCCCTGCGCCATGAGACCCATGAATTCGCTGGGGAATATCTTCAGGGTCTGGTAGTTGGGCAGGAAGTACCATTCCGGCTTAATGTGGGCCGGGGTCTGGAACGGGTTGGCGGGAATGAAGGCGTCTTTGGGGAAAAAGATATACGGATCGAAGAACACCACCAGCAGGAACAGGGCCAGGTAGAAACAGATCGAACTCATGTCCTGGACCACGTAGTTGGGGTAGAAGGGGATTCCTCCGGGATGCTCCTCGTAGCGGTAGCTGTCCCCTTTCCAGCGGACGCGCGAGTCCTTCTGTCCGGACGGGGGAGCGGAGATGCCGATGCGCTTGAGCAGGAACAGGTGCACCCCCACCAGCAGGGCAATGCCCAGCGGGATCACTGCCACGTGCAGTGCAAAGAAGCGGCCGAGCGTGTAAGGACCGACCAGCCGTCCCCCGCGCAGGAATTGCACCAGCTCGTCGCCGATCAGGGGGATGGCGCCGGCGCTGTTGGTGGCAACGGTGGTGGCCCAGAAGGAGAGCTGGCTCCAGGGGAGCAGATAGCCGGTCAGGGAGATGCCCATCACCATGTTGAGCAGTATGAAGCCGGAGAGCCAGGAAAGCTCGCGCGGCCGCTTGTAGCTGCCCATGAAGAGTACCGAGAACATGTGCAGCAGCAGTACCGCCACCATCATGTTCGAACCGACCGCATGGCACATGCGGATCAGCCAGCCAAAGGGCACGTCGTTCATGATGGCCGTGACGCTGGCAAAGGCCTTGTCCGCGTCCGGCACATAGTAGACCAGAAGCAGGATGCCGGTTACTACCTGGAGCGCCAGGGAGAACAGCAATACGCTTCCGAGCGAGTACCAGACATTGATCGTGACCGGCAGGTGGTAACCGGTCAGTTCCTTTTCGGCGAGTTCGCCGACGCCGATGCGTACATCCAGCCAGCGATAGATTTTTTCCGGTATCGACATCGATCCTCCTGGTCGCATGATGACGGAACTGGACAGCTTATCCGATGGTTACGCTATCGCCGTTGACCGTGAATGGCAGTTTAGCCAGCGGCTTGGGGGGCGGTCCACCCAGCACGGCTCCTTCACTCGAGAACTGTCCCCCATGGCAGGGGCACAGGAACTGATTTTGGCCTTGCTGCCACTGCACGATGCAGCCCAGGTGGGTGCAGACGGCCGAGAAGGCGGCCACGCCTCCCCCTTTCTGTTTTACCAGCACGGCTGCCAGCCCCTCGAATTCGAAAAACTTGGCTCCCCCCTCGGGAATCTCCTTCAGCTGCAGTGTCACCTTTTTCTTGGTCACGGCAGTACTGGCGGGAGCCAGGTAGCGGAAGAGCGGGTAGAAGACCGACCCGGCGGCAGCGGTCATCAGGGCGCCGAGGGCTGCCAACAGCACGTTGCGTCTGCTTGTATCCATCGCTATTCTCCTGTGGAGGAAAGAATCGGGCACATCCTACACCAAATCCCGGTGCCACGGCCATTAAAAAATATTGTGCTTGTGGCGGGTGCTGCGGCAGGGCATTCATATCTCTTCCGGCATACAGACATTCCTGGCGGAATGCACCTCGGTCCCGCAGTTCTGACACCTGAAGCGGGGTTCGAGTGTGATCTGTCTGATAACCTCCCATTCCTGGCTGCTCTCCAACTCGCAGAAGTGACCGCTGTGCTCGGCACTGTTGCTGCACGTGTCGTTCTTTTTCGACATTTCCTTCCTCCTCAAATACGTAGTTCAGCATTCTTGCACAATCTCGTCCTTTTGTTTTTCTATCCTACTGAGGTTGAACTGGCGTTGTTGGCATCAATAGCTTCTCCTCGTCGGGAGGGATCCTTAAAGGCGTTACATTGTGCTAAAACTGCTTTTGCAGCCTCAAGGTCAACGAAACTGATCCGATTGATGAATTCCTGTGCGTGAAGCATAACAGACAAACCGGGGCTCCGGAAAAGGGTGTAATCGAGCTCCTCACAACGGGTTTTTCAGGTACTGTTTCAGCCGCCGAAAGGGGGTACAGCCGGGGCAGTTTCAGCCTCATTTTGCATTGATGGGTCGCTTTTCGGCGGGATGCGGACAAGGGAGGCGTTGTTACGGTTTGCTGAGGTACTCCCCCAGCAACTCGCGGGCATGGACGTCGTCATGGCAATGGTTGCAGAGGTTTTCCCAGTTGCTGCCGTCGGGGGGATTGTTGTCGTGATTGCCGTCCCTGTGGTGGACGGTCAACTGGTGCAGGTTGGCGGCATCGAATTCACGGCCGCAGCGGGCGCAGACCGGGCCGTGAATCCTGAGGGATTTGCTGCGGTAGTTGGTGTTGCTGTCCACTTCGCCCCGCATTTTCTTCACCAGCAGGGCGGCATCCTCGGCACTGGGCAGCTTGACCGTTTTCGGGCCGCGCGCCATGGTCAGGTCACCTGATAGTTGAGCAGCTTGACCGTGGTCCGGTCGTCGACGTAGTAGTCGATGATGTTGTGGCAGCCGTAGTTCTGCTCGATGTTGAACGCGCTTTTCAAGGGCGCTCCGATGGCGTTCAGCAGGATGATGCGGTTGACGCCGCCATGTCCCACCACCAGGACCTCCTGACCGCGGTGCCGGTCGAGGATCTCGGTAATCACCGGCATGACCCGCGCCTCCACATCCAGCAGGTTCTCGCCGTTCGGTACACGATAATTGACCAGATCGGCCAGGCGGGCCTGCCATTCGTCCGGCCAACGCTCGGTGATCTCCTGCCAGGAGAGCCCCTCCCAGATGCCGATGTTCAGTTCGCGCAATTCGTGGCGCGGGACCGGTTCGATGCCGAGCCGGCTGCAGATGATGTCGGCGCCGGTGCGGCAGCGGGTGAGATCGCTGGTGTAGCAGGCGGAGATCGGCCGCTCGGCCAGATGGTCCTTCAGGCGATGGTACTGTTCGATGCCGAGATCTGTCAGGGCTACGTCCGTCTGGCCGTTGTAACGCGGCTGGTCGTACCCCGCCACCTGGCCGTGGCGGAGCAGGTGGATGCGCGTGGCGGGTGTCATGATGTTCTCCTTGTGCGAATGATCAGATCTTATCACCCTTCAGATCACCGGCAAACAGTTTTCCCGCCCCGCGCGAGGCACAGAAGTCGCCGCACATGGTGCAGGTGGCCTCGTCCTCCGGTGTGCGGCTGGCACGGATGGCACGGGCATCCTCGGGGTAGAGCGCCAGCTGGAACTGTTTCTCCCAGTCCAGGTCGCGGCGCGCCTTGGACATCTCCTTGTCCCTCTGCCGGCCCTTCTCGGGGTACTTGTTCATGTCGCCGATGTAGGCCGCCACCTTGGCCGCCTTGACACCATCGCGCACGTCCTGTTCGGTCGGCAGGGCCAGGTGTTCGGCCGGGGTGATGTAGCAGATCAGATCGGCGCCGTAGCGGCTGGACTGGGCCGCCCCGATGGCGGCGGTGATGTGGTCGAAGCCGGGGGCCACGTCGGTGGCGATCGGTCCCAGCATGTAGTAGGGGGCGCCGCCGCTCATGCGCTTCTGCAACTGGATGTTACCCTCGACCTCGTCCAGCGGTACATGCCCCGGCCCCTCCACCAGCATCTGGCAACCCATGTCGCGGCCGATCTCGGCCAGCTCGCAGTTGATCAAGAGCTCCTGGATCTGGGCCCGGTCGGATGAGTCGTGGATCGCGCCGGCCCTGAGGCCGTTGCCCAGGGAGAGCACCGTGTCGTATTTCTTGAGGATCGCCACCACCCGGTCGAACTTCTCGTACAGCGGATTCTCGCGGTTATTGGCCAGCATCCAGGCCACCATGCTGACCCCCCCCTTGCTGACCAGCCCGCCATAGCGGTAGCCCTGCTTTCTGAGCCGCTCGATGGTGTAGAGGTTGATGCCGCAGTGCACGGCCATGAAGGCCATGCCGTCGGCGCACTGGCGCTCGATCAGGTCGAACAGCAGCTCTTCGTCCAGTTTGTTGGGATCGCCGTATTTCCGGGCCGCCTCGCAGAAGGCCTGGTAGAGCGGCACGTTGCCCACCGGCAGTTCCACTGCGGCGATCACTTCGCGCCGAACCCGGTCCAGGTCCCCCCCCACCGACAGCTCCATCAGCGTATCGGCCCCTGCCTGCTGGGCGGCCCGTGCCTTGGCTACCTCGGCAGCATAATCGACGATATCCGAAGAGGTGCCGATGGAGGCGTTGACCTTGGTGGAAAGCCCCTTGCCGATGCCGGCGATGCGGGCCGGCTTGCGGACATGGTTCCAGGGAATGACGATCTTACCTGTGGCTACCATCTGCAGGATGTAGTCGGGGGAAAGTTGTTCGACCTGTGCCACGGCGGCCATCTGGGGGGTCAGAATGCCCTGGCGGGCGGATTCGATCTGGGTCAGCATGTGTTCTCCTTGTTGTAGAAATTTGTTCAGAGTATGAAATGAATAAAAACGATGGAACGCGGAAAAGTCGTATGTAACGGATAAAGGCGGATAACGACCGTGATGCATGGGTGATCCGACTTGATCCGCTTTTTCAGATGTGATCCGTGTTCTATAGCAGTTTGTTGTCAGTCTTTCAGTTTACATTCCCGCCAGCCACGCACCGAGTTCAGCAGCCAGATCCGCTCGGCCCGCTTCAGGTCCTCGGCGGTCAGCACCGCCTCCCGGATGGCGCCGACAGCCAGCAGCTCCGCACGCAGCACCCCCGGCAGCAGCCCGCATTCGAGCGCCGGAGTCAGCAGTTCGCCACCCTGTGAGATCACCAGCGTATTGAAGGAACCCTCGGTCAGCTGATCCTGCTGATTGAGCAGGATCACGTCGTAGCAATCGGGATGTTCCTGCCTGGCACTGTCGAAGATGGCCCGGCGGGTGGTCTTGTGGTACAGGAACGGATCGCGGGCATTCACCCGCTGCCCGGCCAGTGCGATGGGGGCGGGTGGGGCGGCCTGACCGAGATCGTCGATCGCCTGCGACTCCACGGTCGTGTTCCCATTCTGATCCAGCAGGATGCGTACCTTGTTAACTCCCGACAGTTCCAGCCCCAGTTCCGAAAGTCGCCGGCGCAGAGGCTCCTCCTCGAAACGGTATCCCAAATAGGCCGCTGACTGCGCCAGACGCTGCAGGTGACGGTCGAGCAGCAGGTAGCCATCATCATCGTGGCGCAGCGATTCGATCAACTGAAACTCACCGCTGTCCCGGAACATGAAGGCCGATTTTGTCAGGCATTCCCGCCATTCGGCTTCCGCATCGGAATCCCAGGTGATGCCGCTGCCGATGCCGATCTCGCCTGTACCGGTGGCTGCTTCCACCACCGCGGTCCGGATGGCGACGCTGAAGACCGCCTCGCGTCCGGGGGAGAGATAGCCGATGGCCCCGCAGTAGACACCCCGCGATGTCTCCTCCAGATCCCGGATGATCTCCATGGTGCGGCGCTTGGGGGCGCCGGTGACCGAGCCGCACGGGAACAGCGCCCGCAGGATGTCGATCAGTCCCGCTTCGGGCCGAATGCGGGCCGTGACGGTGGAGGTCATCTGGTGCACGGTGGGGTAGGTCTCCACCTCGAACAACGCCGGCACCGCAACGCTGCCGGTCTCGGCGATCATGGCCAGATCGTTGCGCACCAGGTCCACGATCATCAGGTTCTCGGCCCGGTCCTTCTGACTGGCGGCCAACTGTTCGCGCCGACGCCGGTCTTCATCGAAACCGGGCCCGCGCGGTGCGGTCCCCTTCATCGGTTTCATGGTCAAAAGGTTGTCCCTGAGCGAGAAGAACAGTTCCGGCGAGGCGGACAGGATGCGGTGGCTTCCGATATCGAGCCAGGCACAGAAAGGGGCCCGCTGGTTGCGGCACATGCGGCGGTAGAGCGTGAAGGCATCGCCGCTGACGGTGAAGCGCTGCCGGGTAGTGAAGTTGACCTGGTAGGTGTCGCCCGCTGCAATGGCCTCACGGATGGCAGCCACGTCGGCGGTGTAGCGGTCGTGGTCGATGTCGAGTTCCGGTGAGGAGACCTGGCAGGGACCGCTCTCGCCCGAATACTCTCCGGATGAGATGCTGTGCCGTTCGGCAAAGATGCCGAACCAGACCAGCGGCAGCCCGGCCGGTTGGCCGACAGCCAGGTGCGGGTTCAGTCCCGGCGCAGCCTCGTAGGCGACATAACCGGCCGCATGTCTCCCATCTGCCACCTCCCGCTCCACCCGGGCTAGCGCCGGAGACACCTCGTCGGGGGTGAAGGCGACAATGGTTGACAGCAGACCCTCGAAGCGGAAAGAACGGGCGGAAGGATCAGGAGAGAAGGACTCTAGCAGGGCGATCGGATGACGGGGCGAGACGGCAGGCATATATCAGAAACCTAATTCCCAGGGACAGGCAGGATACATGGCATAATAAAAGCCGGGGTGTTCAAACATCCTGTCCATCCTGTTCATTCCTGTAAATTTTCCTTTAGCCTTTAGAACTGCGGCAGTGCCGCGATCAGGATCAATGCCACAATCTCGTTCAGCTCGTTGATGCAGCCGATCACATCGCCGGTGATGCCACCCAGCCTGCGGTGGGACCAGATTCTGAGCAGCCAGGTCAACAGTGCCAACAAGGCCAGCGTGGCCAGCCCCTTGGGACCCATCAGCAGCCAGGCCGCCGCCAGGGTTATCCCGGCTGCGATCACGATCCTGCCCATATCCGCAGTGTCGGCAAAGGCTGAACCGAGGCCATCGCTGCGCGCGGCGCGGGCACGGACAATCGTCTGTACCTGGCAGAAGCGGCTCAGTATGGGGAAAAACAGCAGCGCCTGCCATTTGAGCTCAGCCGGCACTGCCAGCAGGGCTTGCCACTTGAGCAGCAGCCCCAGCGCAACGGCCACCGCACCGGCTGCGCCAACATGGGAATCCTTCATGATCGTCAGGAAACGCTCCCTGCTGCCGCGTGCCGCCAGCCCGTCGCAGACATCGGCCAGCCCGTCCAGGTGCAGGGCGCCGGTGATGACAGTCAGGGCCGTGATCAGCAGGGCATCCGCCAGGGGGCGCGGCAGCCTGGCAGCTATCAGCCAGTTCAGTCCGGCCAGCAGGACGCCGATGGTCAGCCCGGCCAGGGGAAACAGAGCCGTGGCCCGCCCCAGGTCCTCTTTCTGACAGCGTGTGTCAAAGGGGAGGGGGATGATGGTCAGAAACTGCATGGCGATCAGGTAGAGGCGCATAGTAGGGACCAGGGGCCAGGGACCAGAGATCGGGAAGCAGATTTTACTGGTCCCCGGTTCCTGGTCCCTGGTCACCGATTATTTCGTCACGCCGGCTTCTTCGAAGGTGGCCATTTCCTTCATGATCTTGACCCCGGCCTCGATAAGCCCCATGGCCAGGGCCGCTCCGGTTCCCTCACCTAACCGCAGGTCCAGGTCCAGGACCGGCCGGACGCCGATGCGCTCCAGCATGAGTCGGTGGCCGATTTCTACCGACTGGTGGGCGGCGAAGATGTAGTCACGAACGTGTGGGTGCAATTCCGAGGCGATCAGTGCACCGGCAGTAGAGATGAAACCGTCGATCACCACCGGGATGGAATTTGCGGCACAGCCCAGTACCAGTCCGGCAATGGCGGCGATCTCCAGCCCCCCTACCTTGGTCAGGACGTCCAGTGGGTCCTGCGGATCTGGCCGGTTCAGTGTCAGTCCCTGCTCGATGACCCGGATCTTGTTGGCCAGGGCCGCATCGTTTATCCCGGTGCCGCGGTGGGTGACCTCAGCCACACTCTTTCCCGCAATGGCGGCGATGATGGCCGAGGAGGGGGTGGTGTTGCCGATCCCCATCTCGCCGGTGCCGACCAGGGCGACTCCTTCGGCTTTGCACTGATCGGCCAGTTCAATGCCGACTCGCACCGCAGCCTGCATTTCATCACCAGTCATGGCCGGTCCCTTAGCGAAATTGCGGGTGCCGCGGGCGACCTTGCGGTGAATCAGCCCGGGCGTATCGCCGAAGTCGTAGTTGACCCCCACATCCACCACCCGCACCTCAGCCCCGCTGTGACGGGCCAGCACGTTCACCCCGGCGCCGCCGCCAAGGAAGTTGAAGACCATTTGAGCGGTGACCTCGCTGGGATAGAGAGATACTCCCTCCTCGACGATGCCGTGGTCGCCGGCAAAGGTGAAGATCACCTTCTTCGACAGATCGGGCTCCTCGGTGCCGCCGATGGCGGCCATGCGGCGCGAGAACTCCTCCAGCCTGCCCAGTGAGCCGGGGGGTTTTGTCTTGTTGTCGAGCCTTTTCTGGGCCTTGTCCATCAGGGTAGCGTCAACCGGCTGAATGCGCTGCAGGGTCTGTTGTATGAAATCCATGTGCTGCTCCTTCCGTCTGCATTGTCTCAGAAAAGATCCGCGTCAATCCGCCGTTTAGGCCCCTTTGGGTCCATCCGCGCAAATCCGCGTGCCATTGTTTTTTTGTCTGTGTGTTATTTGAGTCGCAATGGGATACCGCTGGCCACCAGCCAGGCCTCGTCGGCCGCTGCGGCCACCATTTGATTGGCCTGTCCAGCCAGGTCGCGGAAGAGGCGCCCCAGGCGGTGTTCCGGCACGATGCCCATGCCGACCTCGTTGGAGACGATGATCACCGGCGTGGTCATGTCCCGCAGGGTGTCGGCCAGACGGCGCACCTCCTCCAGGATCCGTTCTTCCGTCTCCCAGCCCGGATTCTCGTCCAGCAGGAGCAGGTTGGAAAGCCACAAGGTCAGGCAATCTACCAGGATACCGTGATAGGCACCATCGCAGCAGGTCAGGGCCCGGCTCAGGTGCAACGGCTCCTCGACGGTCTGCCATTCCGGGCCGCGGCGTTGTTGGTGTTTGCCGATGCGCTCGTCCATCTCGCTGTCCAGGGACTGGGCCGTTGCCAGGTAACACAGCGGCGCCCCGAACTCAAGGGCCAGCTTTTCGGCAAAAGTGCTCTTGCCGCTGCGGGTCCCGCCGGAAATGTAGATGATGCGTGCCATGTCTCCTCCTGTTGTTCCGGCCTGCGTGCGCAATAAAAAAGCCCCGGACACCATTACAGGGCAGGGGCTCGAACGCAGGATCTGAACGTGATACTATCCGGCCTCGGCCCCTCGTTCCACGGAGGTCCCAAAAACCATCGGACTGGCAGGTTTCCTGGCTCGGGGATCGTCCCTTCTCCGCGCCTTCCCATCCTCTATCGGACAGTGACATCGTGCGGAGTCGGTCCCCCCTTACAGTTGCGGGTCAGCGAGGGATTTGCACCCTCTTCCCTTTTACCCGTGCTCATCGAAGCACGGCACCAGACCACGTAACAACGACATCTTTTTTTCATGTCGCACACATTACGGGTTGGCGTTCTTTAGCAGCTAAGCGCCGAAAAGTCAAAAGCAAATCTTCATCGGGAATTTTTTACAGATCCCCCTTGATTTTTGAAATTCTGTTGTTATATTTACCGCTGTTAGCACTCGGGTCATATGAGTGCTAATTCTGTCAGTGACAGCATACAAAACAACCACAGCATAGAAAGGAGATGGGCAAGATGAATTTGAGACCGCTGCAGGACCGCATCATCGTCAAGAGAGTCGAGGAAGAGACCAAGACCGCCGGTGGGATTTTTATCCCCGAAACCGCCAAGGAAAAGCCGCAGCGCGGCGAGATCGTGGCTGTCGGCAACGGCAAGAAGACCGAGGACGGCAAAGTGCTGCCGCTGGATGTCAAAGTGGGCGACAAAGTGCTGTTCGGCAAGTATGCCGGAACCGAAGTCAAGGTTGATGGGAATGACTATCTGATGATGCGTGAAGACGACATCCTCGCAGTTATCGAATAGAGCGGCTTCGCCAAAGGTCCATCTGCGGCGTTGCGCTCTTCGCGGAACGCTCAACGTACAGTGAGTACGCCTCGCGCCCCGCTCATCGCGCGCCTTGCATCTGGAGCCTTTTGCTGTGCCGCATGAAAATCAAAACAATACAACATGGAGGAATAACATGGCTGCAAAGATCATCAAATTCGACCAGGACGGTCGCAATGCCATCCTGAAAGGTGTCAACACCCTGGCTGACGCCGTGAAGGTAACTCTCGGTCCCAAGGGCCGCAATGTCGTTATCGACAAGTCCTTCGGCGCTCCGCTGATCACCAAGGACGGCGTGACTGTGGCCAAGGAAATCGAGCTGGATGACAAGTTCGAGAACATGGGCGCACAGCTGGTGAAGGAAGTCGCTTCCAAGACCTCCGACGTTGCCGGCGACGGTACCACCACCGCCACCGTTCTGGCCCAGGCCATCTACCGCCAGGGTTCCAAGCTGGTTGCCGCCGGTCACAACCCGATGGAAATCAAGCGCGGCATCGACAAGGCCGTTGAGACCATCGTGGCCGAACTGCAGAAGATCTCCAAGCCGATCAAGGACCACAAGGAAATCGCCCAGGTTGGCACCATCTCCGCCAACAACGACAAAACCATCGGCGACATCATTGCCGAGGCCATGGAAAAGGTCGGCAAAGAAGGCGTCATCACCGTCGAGGAAGCCAAATCCATGGACACCACCCTGGAGACCGTGGAAGGTATGCAGTTCGACCGCGGCTACCTCTCCCCCTACTTCGTGTCCGATCCGGAGCGCATGGAAGCTGCCCTGGAGAACGCCCTGATCCTGATCCACGACAAGAAGATCTCCAACATGAAGGACCTGCTCCCGGTGCTGGAGCAGACCGCCAAGTCCGGCCGTCCGCTGCTGATCATTGCCGAGGACATCGAGGGTGAGGCCCTGGCTACTCTGGTAGTCAACAAACTGCGCGGCGTGCTGAACGTTTGCGCCGTCAAGGCCCCCGGCTTCGGCGACCGCCGCAAAGCCATGCTGGAAGACATCGCTGTTCTGACCGGCGGCCAGGTGATCTCCGAAGAAGTCGGTTTCAAACTCGACCAGACCACCATGGACATGCTGGGCCGCGCCAAGCGCATCACCGTTGACAAGGACAACACCACCATCATCGACGGCGACGGTAAGGAAGAGGCCATCCAGGGCCGCGTCAAGCAGATCCGCGCCCAGATCGAAGAAACCACCAGCGATTACGACCGCGAGAAGCTCCAGGAGCGTCTGGCCAAGCTGGTTGGCGGCGTTGCCGTGATCAAAGTCGGTGCTGCCACCGAAGTCGAAATGAAAGAGAAAAAGGCCCGCGTGGAAGATGCTCTGCACGCAACCCGCGCAGCCGTTGACGAGGGTATCGTCCCCGGCGGCGGCGTGGCTTACATCCGTGCCCTGTCCGCTCTGGACGGTACCGCGCTGGCTACCGAGCAGCAGTTCGGTGTCAACGTGATCAAGGCCTCCCTGGAAGCACCGATCCGCCAGATCGCCGAGAACGCCGGCATCGACGCCTCGATCGTTGTCGACAAAGTCAAAAACGGCAAGGATGCCTTCGGTTACAACGCCGCTGAAGACGAGTATGTCGACATGCTGCAGGCCGGCATCATCGATCCGACCAAAGTTTCCCGCACCGCGCTGCAGAACGCTTCCTCCATCGCCGGTCTGATGCTGACCACCGAGGCGCTGATTGCCGAGAAGCCGAAGGAAGAAGCTGCAATGCCCGCTATGCCGGGCGGCGGCATGGGCGGCATGGGCGGCATGGGCGGTATGTACTAAGAAGTCCGCCACAGCTCATTGTTCAGGAAAGAAAGGCAGGGGATTTCGATCCCCTGCCTTTTTTCATTTTACGTTTCTCGAGCATTACGGCGGCGTCCCTGCCGTCCCTTCTGGCGATCGTGGTAACTGCAGCTTTCCCGCTACTTCCCCTGCATATACACTATCAGTTGACATTCTTTCGGCAGCCTGTACCCTGAAAACGGGCTGCAGCAATCTGTTCGAAAAGAGACGGCGGAGCGATGATGAAGCGCGACATTTTTACCTCCGGTTTCGGCGTGCTGGCCGCCACCCTCGGCTCAGCGGTCGGTCTGGGCAATATCTGGAAGTTTCCCGCTCTGACCGGTCTCAACGGCGGAGCGGCTTTTCTGGTTATCTATCTCCTCTCGACACTCATGGCAGGGCTGCCGGTGATGATCGCCGAACTCATGCTCGGACGCCGCTCCCGGTCCGACGCGCTGACCACGTTCCGCGTGCTGCATCCGCAACGGGAGAGCTGGGGGCTGATCGGTGCGGTCGGCGTCCTGTCGGCCTTCCTGATCCTCGCCTTCTACACCGAGGTGGCCGGCTGGGTATTCGCCTACGTGTTCAAGTCCGTGACAGGAAGCATACTCTCCACCGATCCCACGGTCACCTCAGCCGCCTTCGCGAAATTGATTTCCTTAGGGTAAACCCCGGCTCTGCCGGGGGACCCCAATAGTTTGACAGTTCCTGAAATATGTAGAAGCCTCCCTAACGTGAACCGCTCAAAGTACACGAAAAGGAGGCTTCAATGGACGACACACAAAGTTTATGCCACACGAAATGGGATTGCAAGTATCACGTTGTATGGATTCCAAAATGTCGCCGCAAGGTGCTGTTTGGTCGAATCCGGAAATATCTTGCCGACTTGTTTCATAGTCTAGCCAGGCAGAAAGAGTGCAAGATAGTGGAAGGGCACCTTCAACCTGATCATATTCACATATTGATATCGATCCCACCAAAATACTCCGTTGCACAGGTGATCGGTTTCATCAAGGGCAAAAGTGCAATCCATATTGCGCGAATGTACCTTGGTCAGAAGAAGAACTTTGCTGGTATGAGCTTTTGGGCACGTGGCTACTTTGTATCCACTGTCGGTGCTGACGAGGAAACAATTGCCAACTACATCAGGAACCAGGAAGACGAAGACAAACGTCTGGATCAATTGACATTTTTGCCCGAAGAATGACCACCACTCGTGGTGGTCAGATAATCTTTTGAAAAAACCGCTTCGAGCGGTTCACGACTTTGAAAGCCCCCGGCTTTGCCGGGGGATGCTTACTGCCGATCCGGTCCAGTCCATCTTCTGGCAGTTCCTGGTGATCATTTTTGTCGGCTGCATCATCGTCGCGGGGGTTTCCAAGGGGATCGAAAAAACGACCAAGCGGCTCATGCCTATGCTGTTCCTGATCCTCGTCATGATCGGCATCCGCAGCCTGATGCTGCCCGGCGCAGCAGAAGGGCTCACTTTTCTCTTTCGCCCCGATTTCTCTAAGGTGACAGGCGCGGTCGTCCTGACCGCCATGGGGCTCGCCTTTTTCAAGCTCTCGGTCGGAATGGGCACCATGATCACCTACGGAAGCTATTTCACGGAGGATCAGGACATCCCGATGACCGCCCTGCGCGTCATGGTTGCCGACCTGACCGTGTCCCTTCTGGCGGGGATCGCCATCTTTCCGGCGGTATTCACCTACGGTTTCAAGCCCGAGGCAGGTCCGGCGCTGCTCTTCATCACCATACCCGCGGTCTTTTCCCAGATGCCTTTCGGCACTATCTTCGTGGTGCTGTTCTTTGTTCTCGGCGCCATAGCCTCGACCGGCGCCATGCTCTCCATCATGGAGGTGCCGGTCGCCTACCTGCATCAGCGCTTCGGGCTATCCCGCTTCAAGGCGACCGCCATGACCGTCGTTCTGCTCGCCCTGGTCGGCTCCACGGCAGCGCTTTCCAACAGCACCCTGGCCGGGTTCAAGCTGTTCGGCATGACCATGTTCGATCTCTATGATTTCCTCACTTCGAATTTGCTGTTGCCGCTGGGGGGATTCTTCCTGAGTCTTTTCGCGGGATGGGTCTGGGGAGAGAAAAAGGTGCGGTCTGCGCTCTCCAACGAAGGGACGCTCGCCAACCGCACCGTGGTCAGCTTTTTCCTGTTTCAGGTCAAGTATGTTGCACCGGTGATCATTATCGTCATTTTGCTGCGCGGTTTGAAGTTGATCTGATTTCGCTGTAGACAGCTTTGCCAGTCAGGCACGCGAGGCAACTGGAGGCAGTTTAGGTGTGCCGCTCGTTGATCTCTGACTTCGCTCTTGGCCCCACGATCAAATGCCTTTCAAGGCTCATTCTACATCCTTAAAATATGGCATACGCTTAGACCAGTGAAAGGGCCGAAAAGCCCGCTGGATTGTGATCGACGGCTGTGGTACTATCCCCGCCCATTACATGAACAAGGAGACCCCTATGGATCTGATCGGAAAAGCACTGACGATGAGCGATTTGGTGGCCTACAGCGACGGTTCGGTGGTCAGCAAGACCCTGATCGACAAGAAGGTCGGCACGCTGACGCTGTTCTCCTTCGATGCCGGGCAGGGGCTGTCCGAGCACACCGCCCCCTATGACGCCTTCGTGCAGGTGGTGGACGGTGAGGCCGAGGTAACCATCGCCGGGGAACCTCACACCGTTGCAACGGGACAGATGATCATCATGCCCGCCAATGTGCCCCACGAGCTCAAGGCGCTCAAGCCGTTCAAGATGCTGCTGGTGATGATCCGGGCCTGAAAAGTTGTCTAACGGACGGGGAATAACCTGCCTTTTCTGATGGACTCTTCGGTCAGGTCCCGAAACGTCTCCAGCAAACTGGCAATTGGTTCCACAACGGGACGTTCGAGTATTTCGTTTGTGAAGGCAAATAATGTAAGTAGTGATGCGTGACCGGTGTAGCCGCAGCCGAATCCGAGGGTGGTCTTAACGTGGTTGGCATTGACAAATTCCTGTTTCGGTACGATCAAGCGTCCCAATGTATCCCTATCGACTCCAGCCTCCCTTATGTAGAGCATGCCGCGGTATTGGTCCGCACGCCCCTCAGCGGTGAACCGGGTGTTCCAAGCGTCGATTAAGCCGAGATCCAACCCGACGCTTTTGAACTGCTGCGAGAGCATGGAAAGGGAGCTGATAAAAGCGGTGGAAACCAACGGTATGCATCGAAAAAATGTCGAAGACATGCGGTTGTTCCATTCCGGCCGTGCTCCCTGGGTGCCAAGCAGCGTGAAGATAGGTGTGGCTGCATTTATCTGGTGAAAAGTATTCGTGTCCCACCCCTTGCGGTCAACGAACTGTTGGTCCTCCAAAGGCAACTGGCTGTAGGGTAATGTGACAAAAAGCCGCAGCAGTACCAGTGTATCGCTGAACCGTCCGTAGAGTACGTCCACGAATTGTTGGGCCATCTCCTGCACATTCAACCCACCGTGAATTTCCCGTATCATCGCCAGTAGCTCTTGATAATCGGTAGTGGTGGCTTCTGTCATGCGTCTGCCCATAATGTCCTCCGATAGCCCAGATGGTTTGTCAGGATCAGACTAATTTCATGACAACACCGGGATTGACCTTCAGAATTTTGTTTACTTTGCAGTTTTCCACAAACTCCAGTAAGTCTGCGGATTGCCGATCGGTCAGCACGGCACCTTTCAGGTCGATCCGGACGCTGATCTCGCCCAGCCGAGCCTTGTCAGGCGTAATGTTCGCTTCCGAATCGACAGTAAACCCGTTGTGCGAAATCCGCTGTTCGACCAGGAAGTCCCTGATGTAATGGCTCAGGCAGCCGCACAGACTGGCGAGCAGCGTATCAACCGGATTCGCACCGTCTCCTTCCGTGTCCAGCACGAAAGCTGAGTGCCGGGTGGTTGCGTAGTACTTTGAATTCCCTCTGTTTTCAATTGATGCTTTGAACATAAAGTCCTCCGTCTTTCATGAGATGGGTGTACAAACCTGTATGGCACCAGTTCAGCTTCACGGGCTGTCACACATATGCACTACTGCGCTGTCCGGTAAAGGTCAGATGCTCCAACATCGCCTCTCGGGCACCCACAGCATCGCGTTTTAAAATTGATTCGAAAATTCTGCGATGCTGGGAGTAGAGCACCTTGTTCTCCGGTGTCATAGAGATGGCTCGACAGACTGTTTGCTGAAATTGTTTCATGGAGTTGAAAAGGCTTTGTATCGTATGCAGCCAGACCACATTGTGGCTCGCCTTCGCTACGAGTACGTGGAAGCTGACATCGAAGCTCTCGGAAGTTTCGCCGTTTTCGAGGTTGTTCTCCATGCCAGTGATCACCCATTCCATCTTTCTGAGATCTTCCGGCAAAGCTCGTTCAGCTGCGTAAAAGGCAGTCCACGATTCAAGTCCTTTGCGCACCTCCACCACGTCCAGAAGGCGTTCCCGCTCCAGCCGAACCAGTTCTGCCAAAGGACTGCCTGTAGTCGTTTCAACCAAGGACCTGACGACTGTTCCCCCTTCTGGGTGAGATACAACCAGCCCGGCACACACCAGAGTCTGCAGCGCTTCTCGTACCGATGGCCGTGAGACTCCAAATGCCTTGGCCAGTTCTCTCTCCGGTGGAAGTTTGTCATTAGGGCTGAACTCCCCGGCAAGAATTGCGGTTCTTATCCGCTTCGCAATCTGTGCAGAAACTTTTATCGGTTTTACAGGCTGAAATTGCATGATGTCACCAATGCGGGCTGCAGGTAATTCGGAAAGGCACGAAACTATTAAGGATCAGCATCTCAATGTCTATGATCTTTCTGCGGGCAAGCAGATACCCTGTGATGATGCAGCCGAATACCGGCAGCATAACTGTCAGCAGTCCAGCAATCATGGCAACACCTCCCTGCAATTGGTACCTCGATCCCGCCTAATTCCCATACAGCCACCTCCTGGATCGAGGTGCCTTGACTATAGGGGCACCCGGAAGAAATGTGCAGATGTAATGGCGCAGTTTTATCGTGGTGACAGTTGTGTGACAAATGCGACTGTTACCGTGCTATTTCGATAAAACTGTATTTGCTTCACGAGCGAGATGAGGGTACCTTATCCGCCATTAAAACGAGCGGACGAGACAGGGAGGGCCGGGCTCCATGCTGCTGTATGAAGAGTTAGCCGACAGGGTCTGCGGGATGATCGGGAACGGCACCTATCGGGCCGGCGAGCGGATACCGTCCATACGGGCAATGAGCCGGCAGATGAGGGTCAGCGTCAATACGGTGATGGAGTCGTATGCGCAATTGGAGAATCTGGGGCTGATCGAGGCGCGTCCCCAGTCACAAGCGCGGCGCGATAATTAGCGGCCCAGAAACGCGATAAATAACCGCGCCGATACTCTTGACCATATCAAAACAACTTTGATGCCGCAAGCACCGAGGGGGTCTGCTGACCCCCTCGAAAGTTACACACCTACCATGTCCTACAAAATTTGATCAATCACCTCTATAAGCCATTTTGCAATGAACTCATTCGCGAATGAACTGGGGTGGTTGTTATCCGCATATAAACGATTGTAGTCCCCTCCACGGCGTACAAAATCCCTGAACTTGGCCCGGCAATCAACAAGCCCGGCGCCACTCGCCAGACACTGGGTTAGCGCTGCCTGAACATACTGGTCGTATGTCACTGCCGACGATCCAGCACCCTCATAATCAACATCCTTCCCGCCGAGAGTGGTGAAAAACAGAAAATCAGTTGCCTTCCCGCCCCCGCTATTCAACACCGCATTCAGTCTTGACATAAATGTGGCGATGTTTGATTTAAATACTGCCAGCGGGGTCTGCCGCAGGTACTCGTTCACAATGGGCAACTCCGTTATAACCAGATGGGGCGTCGTTTTGATGTACGATATGATATCCGACAAGTGATCGTGTGCGGCATCATTATAACTGTCGCTATCCCCCATCCATTGGCCGATGGTATGTCCTCCCATAGCAAAGTTGACCACGTTGTTGTTGTCGAACAGCACTCCCCTGACCGAAACTCCCAACCCGGTGGCTGCATTGAGTTCCATGTGCACTCTGCCCCAAACTTTCGAGCCGAAGTCAAGACAGTAAACTACATCTTGAAGTACCGAATTATATGCATCTATTTCAATGTAGTTGTCGTGGATAGTAGCTTCCGCACCCGCCAATACCAGCGCGCCAGTATTAGTGACACCGTAAACTTTGGGATACCCAGTACGTCCGAAACACCAAATAGGCTTGAGATTTGGGGTATCAGCCTCGTACCTGTTATGGCTGTACGCAACAACTTCTGCCCCTCCTGCGGCTCCGTCGGACATGAAAAAACGAAGTTTTGAGCCCGAAGCACCCCGTCGAAAGCAAACATACATTCGGCGGAAGGGTTGCGTGGGGTCGATATGCGCGGTAGTCACTTTAACGTAATCGTTATGATATATTCGCATGCCTGAATGAATCCATTTTTCCAGCCCGGCAGGGTACGACCCGGAGGCGCTCAATATCTGAACAACCTTAATCCCACTCGAATCGAGCATCGCACCTACAGTGATCGTACCAAAACCAGGGATGAATAACTTTTGGCCCTCTTCCGTAAAAAACCCAAGAGTACTCGCGGCCATCTTAGGGCTTATGCGTAGGTAAAATGCCGATCCATCGTATTCCCCCAAAATAGTACCGTTACTATCCGTTATAGCACTCCAGGAGCCGCCGCTACCGCTGATGCCAGGACACGGGAGTAACGTGATGTACTCAAGTTTTCCCGCTTCCAGAAAAGAATTCTCATCCTCCGGGGCCATCAAAAACATGCCAGCGTTAAATCGACCCCGAAACAGCTTATCACGATGAACATCGATCAGGTCGTTTGCCCCGCGCGCCCAAGGAGTAAACCAAGCGGGGTAAGACGAGATGGTGGGGACAATTTCATATTCATCCAAACCCAAAATAGCCCCCGTAGAAGGCTTTACTGGTCGAGAAAGAAAATCATCTACCTGGGCGTCAGGTGCCGCAAACTCATAAGGAAGTATGCGTTGATCGGGCCGACCGTGTATGGTGTAAACCATTTCATCAAAGCCCCGTGTAGACCGGATGTGCTGCTCAATGCGCGCCATAAATCCTTGGTTAAACAATGAGGAGCTGTGCGAAGAATAGTTAGTACCAAACGGCCAATCCCATTCCGTGGCACCCTGACCCCACGCGTGGCTATCCCCAAACAACAGAATCTGCTTGTCATAATTTTGAGCGGTGACATTGGCATTATGGGTGACGGAAAACACTGCAGCATTGACATTATGGACAAACTTCTGCTCTTGAGGATCAGATACCGAAGGGTACCAGTCAGCGCCATCGGAGAAAAATCCGGCGCCCTGGCCGGAAGCAAGTTCGAAACGTATGTGCCCCGCGATCGTCTCTGAATCTTCCGCGACCAATATCGTTTTGTAACCATCGCGGCCGGTATTCTGGACAAATATTCTATGGCCTGTTTTACCCGCCGCAACAGGTAGATTGACGACACAGTCAACGGCCGTCGAATCTGTATCAACCATGTATATATAATCGTAGTCAGCAATGGCGTATTCCGTTGTTGTTACCGTAATAACGCCCGCCCAAATTCCGCCGGCCGGACCTTCCGGACCACGCAAATTTCCCACGGACGCCCAGGCCCCATCAATCATCTGCCAAACGGCACCATCACTCAAGCGGATATATGAATCACCTTCAGTTTGCCCGTCAATTACCTCGGGAATATCAATTCCCCAGGATAAGCGCGGCTCACGAGATGGTATCAATAATGATTCAAGCACTTCCTTCGAGATTTGTTTCACTGCCCCGGCCTGAACGACCAGAAGCATATCTTCGGGGTTAACGGTTTCCGCGAGGGGCCGGGAATTAATATATTGCAGCCATGATTTCACGAATTGCTCCTTTCCTGCCTCAAGCCGTGCGGCGCCAGACATAAACGACAACATACGGCGGCATATTGTTGTGAGCTGCACCACCGCCAACCGAGAGCATTTCGCCCCCGTCAGGCGCACCCACAGCCTGCTCAGCACCACTTCCGGTAGTGTCATTGCCTGTAAGAGACCCGCCGTATGGTGGTTTGAGCAGGTTTTTGAAAGTTGGGCCGGTATGGTGATGGGCCGGCATTTCGCCTGTCGTTAATGTGTGGGTTGCCTCACCACCTGTATCACCGGCGGTATAGCCTCCCCCTGCACTCAACAGCATACGCCCAGCTCCAAACGCCACCCATGTGCCGAATCCTAACAGTTCAGCCGGATTGGTCGCGATGCTCGCATTAAAGTACAGCGACCCGACGGAAAAGGCGGCCTGCAGTATATTGGCTGGAGCATACGAATGGGTGTGGTTGCCGGCAGCCACCTGGGTCCCCGCCGTGCCCGTATTCTTGTAGGCGGCATCACCCAGGCCCAGTATGGCTTTCACCTCTGCCAGTGTTTTTCTCACAAAAGCACCTGGTCCACTCCCAACCAGAAAGTCCCCGACCGCAAGAGCAAGATTATGAATATGTACCGCCACCGTATCCTTGCGGGCGATGTCATCGCCAGCTGAAGGTGCTGCAACCTTGGCCCGGCCCGCACTATCGCGCAGAATCAGACGATTGGCGGTCGCCGCCGGAGTTGATCCGTGGGGATTGGTCAGCAGAGCATGGGCATCAACGTATTCCTGACTGGCCATCACAATGTCACTGTCGATCTGCACTACCACGTCGCCACCGTTGGAAATGCGCAACCCGCCGCGTACCACGATCTGCTTCTCGCCTCCTGAGCCCGGAGCAGGTTTTTCGGTCATCGGGTATTTGCCGACCAGGATCAGATCGCCGGCAGCATCATAGATGGCAGCCTCGCGGATATCCCACCCCCCTACGTCAGCGGGGATGACTGTTTCAATCACGACCAGATCGGGCTGGGTCTGGTGGAGGTAAATTTTGTTTACCGCGCCGCGCCATCTCTCGTTGATCAGCCCATCAACCAAATCTTCCGGCTCGTGGTATTCCCCATCACCATCACCCACGGCAAATTGAGCCGGAGCGACCAGGGCGCCCCCAGCTTCGGCTGTGGCCCGTTTGGCAAGCCCCGTTGCCGTCATTATCCATCGGAATTCTGCGGGCATCAAAACGCTCCTTTACTCTGCGATCAATTGCTCGTCATCAAGCTCATCAATCAGCAACACGCCGTCGAGCTCATCAAACAGCCGTTCGCCGGTCACGGATTCCGGCTCGGGGAAAACCGTCACAACCTCAGTGGAAACCATCGCAAACGAGTAGCTCGGCACGGTGCCGATTATCGACTGTATGAAAAGGACCTCGGACAGTTTGGATCGAGCTGGCTTGATCTCGTTAATGGCCCATTCCACCTGAGCCTGTGAAAATAACGACTCGGTGCCGACCAACTCGCATTCCACCCAGAATTCCGCCCACCGCTCCGGGTCCTCGCCGCGCAGATTGATGACCCGGACATCGGCGAAACCGTAATAGGCAATCAGGACTTGGCGCAGTGCACCGGCGCGTCCCCCGCGGGAGTGCCAGAGGTACGCCAGCCGTACCCGGCCAATCCAGTGCGCCTCAGGTTCCTGTTGGGCACGCACGATCCCCCGCGACCGCGCAAAATGGGCCAACACTGCCGCTTCGCAACGTTCGGGCAAAAACTGATCACGCAGGGTACCGATCAGATCGCGGGCCGCATCGAGCAACTCCGCGCCACCCTCCGCCAGCATGGCCAGAGCACCGTGCTGCTGAATGAAGGGCAGCCGCAGGGTATCCCTGAAATATGCCCAGAAGAGTCGCATGCTACTCCTCGTCCGCCCAGACGTAGCTGAGTTCCAGGCTCTCCAGTACTGCCAGGCCGTCCGCGTCGACCGGCACATCATCGGCCGGGCTCGTCAGATTAACCTTCTTTACCCCCGCGATCATCAGCGGCCACTTCAGGCGATCCAGTGTAGCATCAGCACCCACTCCGAATGGATTGACGCCGGCCACCGCGGTGGTGCCGAACAGACTGCGCTCCCTATTCTCCGCCTGGGCCAGGATGGCCGCCGGATCTCCGGAGGAAATCACCAGTTCGGCCACAATGGCAACATCCACCGCCGTCGGTCCCTTTACCAACACATCATCGTTGATCGGCGTCAGCTCGTCGTCCGCGCCGGTGCCGTTGATTTTGGCGTCGACTGCCGCCACCAGTCCCTCGGTCGGCAATCCGGCACTGCCCTGAATAACAACGTCGATGGTGCCCTGGCCGCGCGGGTGCTGGTCCAGAATCCGCGCCGAAACAACGCCGGTCACCGAGAGCGCCCACGCCTGATATGCCTGCTTCGTGCATCCGGAAAGCCCCTGCCAGGCCAGCACATAGCGGAAGCGCAGCGGTTCGTCCTGCTCTTCATCCACCCCTTCCGCCGTCAACCAGCCTGCCCGGTTTTCGCAGACATCGACGCCGGGGATCACCGTGGAGATCTCGGAGATCTGGCCGGCCGTAACGTTGGCACCGGCGCCGTATTCCTCGGCCTCTACCACCACCGCCACTTCGGTGGCACCGTCCGGGATGATCACGGCGGCGGTCGTCACATACCGGTACACCGTGCCGCTGCCGTCGGGCTTGGTGCGCACCACCCGCCCGGTCGGGATAGGCACGTTGCCGGCGGCCGCCGCACGAGTGAAATAGACGATGCCGCGGGCCTTGGTGGCGGGCTTGCGGGTAATGCCCACCTGCTTGCAGTGCAGGTCCAGCCAACTACCGGTAGCAGTATCAGGAAACGCCTGTATCAGCACCAGGGCCAGGAACTGATACAGCTGCCACAGGCCCCAGCACCACAGCTCAATCAAGCCGCGCACGATCCCCTTATTGAGATTGAGCCGTATCGGAAGCCAGCCCTTTGCCGCGTACTCCTCCTGCACGGCCGCGATGCGGTCAAACATCTCCTGACGGATGGTGTCGAGGCTCTTAGAGACCAGATCTTGGATTGACATCTTTTATCACCATCTCCTGTTTATCGCTGTTGAGCGTCAGCACCAGGTTAAACGGATGATCCTCGCCAATGAACTCGAAGGATACATTGGCAGTGAATCCCCGGTCGTCGGAAGAAATCACCGTGCAGTTAGCGGTACCGAGGACGACTCGGGGATCTTCCTCAACGCGCTGCTCCACCTCGGCCTCGAACGCATCCCGCCGGGCACGGTCGTTTTCGTCGCGGTACCACTCGTGGATCAGACTGCCAAACTCGGTATCGTAGAACAGCGAGCCCAGGGGAGTCCCCAGGCGTAGACGGATATCCTGGACACCGGTGGCGGCTCCATCCGTCAGAATCAGCTCACCATTGCCGGCGACCAGGGGGCTGCCGAGATCATCCAGAGCTATATCGCGCCCAAACAGATCGTCCACCTACATCTCCTCGCCCGGCGAATCGGTAACACCGCCACCATCGCCGTTTTCCTGGTGTGTATGGCTATTGAATACAGACCGCATGCCGGCCATGCTCTTGGATCCACCGGCATCAGAAATATCGCCACCAGCCACGATATTGCCCGACACCCTCAGCTCCGGCGTGTCCATTGCGACCAAACTGGAAGCGGTCACCGTCACCTCGGGTGCCGTGATAAACGCCTTTTCCCCCGCCTCGATGATCCAGTCCACGTCCGTCGCTTCCACAATGTTCCCGGCCGGCGTGATCTTGATGAACACGCCCGGCTTCTGCTGGATGACGAATGCCCCGGCTTCACACGCCGGCGCCTGATTCTTCGCCCACCGGAAATTGCTGATGCGCGGATAGTCCGGATCTCCGTCGTAATAGGTGACATCGCACAGCGTACCGACCGCCGGCGGGCATACCACGCCACGCTCCGGCCCACCCCACAGGATCGGGATCTCCACCCGGGTAATGACCGGCTCTTTGGGATCATCGCTGTCATCGTTCCGCAGCGGCTGCACGTCCGCCCAGTACGCCCCGTTGGATGCATAGGTCTTGACCACCCGCCCCTTGCGCGGCATGCGGTAATAGTGGCGCAGGTTCGGCATCACCAGCTCCACCACCCGCTGCAGCAGGGATTTCAAATCGACCGGGCTACCCATGCTCAGCCCCATACCAGACATACGTCCGGCACCGGTCGGGCGTGCCCTCATGGCGTACCCGCACGGCGCGGTGCAATGCATCGATGCCGCGCCGGTCATCCTGCAGACGGAATCGACGCGAATGGCTCAGGTCCGGCAAAAGGAACGCCTCTATCAGGGACAAGCCCCGCGGCCAATCCTGCGGCCGGTGATCGATCAGATTATCGGTGGTGGCGATCGTCACCACGTCGCCCGGTTCGTCGTGATTGCCCCAGTTGACGCCGGCTTTACCCATCCACAACGCCCATCCGGACATATCGAGACCGAATGCCTGACTGCAGCTGTGCTGCAGCTGCTGAACCAGCTGCCAGACCGGAATGTTGGCGGCGGAAACACGAGGCAACTGTACGCCGGGTGATGAGATCGTGCCGAAAGCCAGGCCCGCCTGACGGATCGCCCAGGCCACAATTGCTTCCGGACTCTCGTTTTCCCAGCTCTGCATGATACGGGTCGTGGCCAGCGGCAGAGAGCGGTCGGTTGCCACGACTTCCAGCTGATCGGCGGTCGCGCCGGGATAACGCCCGGTCACGGTGCCGGTCCACTCCGCCGGCACCTGGTTGCGGTAGCCCAGGCGGATGGTCACCGCGTCGCCGATCGCGATCGTCCGGTACAGATCACCCTCCGGATCGGGCAGGGTGATGCCGGCCCGGCCCAGCGGGTAATGGCGCTGTGAATCGATCCACCAGCCCGGTGCGCGGTAGACCTGCAGGTCGCCGATCGTTATGTCGAGGCGGATGCCGGAGATTTCCATTATTTCAGTCCTGCTTTGTAGCCCGCTATCAATGGATTATCGTCCTTGACGATGGATGGTGCGGGTACCGGCTTGGCCTTTGCCGGCGGGGGCGCTCCGAGGGCCGCTTTGCTCGCATTGGCCTGCTGTTCGCGCTTAACCACCGCTGGCAAATGCTCGGAGAAAGAGAGTACTGCCCGAATCACATCGCACTGATCATCCTCGTCCGATTGCAGCCCTGAAAAAACTACCCGGCTAACTCCACGGGAACGCAAGTGACGGTTGGTGACGTTGTAGATTTGCGGATTGGCGCCCTTATCGCTATCTTTGAAGTACGTGTTGATGATGGCCAACTTGGTATAGCAATCGCTCTCATTGTCGCAGATCAAATCAACGGTCAGCTTGATGTCGGCATCTTCCCAGCCCTGGGGGATGCGATTTTTCCCACTCATATGGTCGCGAGTGGCCCGGTCGAACCGTACCCCGGCGTTGACCGATATTCCCACCAGGATGCCCGGCAGCAGGTCCTTCCCCAGCCGCACAGCACCATCTTCAAATGAGAGATATCCGTCAGTCGCCATCATGGGCCTCCACCAACGCCTGCAGCTGGCGAATAAAATCCTGGGCGTTGTTGACATCGTTCAGTTGTACGGTAAGATTTTGGATGATGATCGTGCGACCGCTGGAGCCGGAAGAGCTGCCGCTGCCGTCCCGTTGTGCCATAACCGCCTGTGACGGAACCGCAACCGCTGCCGGCGGCGGGGCAACGGCGATGCTGGTGGAAAGCGCGGCACCGGCCAGGGCCGTGGCCATGGTCCGCTGCAGGCTGGGAGCTGCCCCGGTGATCCCTGCCCCCAGGGTGGACATGATCCGCGACCCGGAGAGCGTCAGGGTAGAGAGCGGCCCCTCCTTGGCGTCGCTGAAAGGGAGCAGGTTGCGCACCCGCTGGAATACACCCTTGACCGTCTCGTACGGCTGGTCCGCAACCGACTTGATGCCGGCTACAATGGGCTGTATGAATGCTTGGCCGACCGTGAACAGGGCACTGAACATGCCGCCGAGCAGTGACGGGATGGAGTTGAGCATCCCGGCCAGGGCATCCGATATGGCGGTGGAGATGGCCGGAATGGCGGACCAGAGCCGCTGAAGCACATCCCAGATCAACGAGAACGGGAAGAATATTATTTGTGCCAGGCCGATCAAGTACTTGACGACTCGGCCGACACTGAACCCGATAGCGAACAACGATACGTCGATGCCGGTCTTGAACCACTCCACGCGGCGGTACATCCACACGAATATCCCACCCAGCAGAGCAACCGCGGCGACGATCGCAGCCACGATCCAGGTCACGGGATTGGCCAGCAGCGCCGTGGTCATGCTCCACAGGGCAGGGACGGCACTCAGGGCCGTCAGGCGGATCAAAGCAAACGCCTTGGCCAGCAGCCCGAATCCGACAATCATCTTGGTGACCAGCGTGCCGCCGATGCCGATGGCCAACAGCAACCCACCGGCAGCCAGGGCGGTGGCGGTCAGCGCTATGGCTACGCCGGCAATCACCCCGGCCGTGCGCGGATTCGCTACAATCCAGCTATCGAGCCGTCCAGCCAGGTCGTTCACTACCTGCATTACACCGATCAGCCCGGCCACCTTGGCAACTACCCCGCCGACATGGGCCACCACGTTGGCAATAGTGCCGGTCAGCGTTTCCCATTGCATCTTTGCCCCGGACATGATCTCGGTGATCTTGGTCTGCATGTCCGCCTGCTGCCGGATGCGATCGAGCATCTGATCGTAACCCTCGACGCCGCTCTTCAGCAGCACGGCCAGGGGCCGGGCTGCCTCATCTCCGAACAGCTTTTTCAGGGTGATTATCTGCTCCTGGGGATTGAGCGCCTTCAGCTTCTCCAACTCAGCGACCATCGGCCGCAGACCCTTGAATTCCCCCGCTCCATTGAAGAAGTTGAGCCGGACGTTGTACTTGTCCAGGATCGGGCCGACCAGCTTCGCGATCTGGCCCTTGTCCAGCTTGTGGCCGATCTCGGCCATGCGGGAAAATGCCTGGCTCATGTTGGTGCCGGCGGTCGACCCCTCAATGCCGGCGGCCGCGAGCACGCCTATGATGGCGGAAAAATCACGGGCCGACTCCAGCCCCTGCAAACCGAGCAGCTTCAGCGACCCACCGGCATATTTGAACGTGTAGGCCAGATCGCCCACCTCCACACCGGAGGCATACTTGAGCCGTTGCAGCAGATCCATGAACCGGACCATATCCTCGTCGGCCACCCCCATGCTCTCGGAGAACTTGGCCACATGGGTTGCCGACTCGGTAAAGCTGAGCTCCATCAGGGCCGCGAAATTGGCGGTAGCTTCCCCCATGCCGTCAAGGATGCGGTTGGTCTGCACCCCCTGGTTGCGCAGGGCGATGAACATGCCGATCATATCCTTGGTAGAGCCCGGCAGAGAGGAACCGAGTTTGTCCGCCAGGGTGTTGAGCCGTTCGTATTCCGGGCCGACTGCGCCGGCGGAATCCATCAGGGTGGTGCGTAGCCGGAGCTGCGCCTCCTCCAGGTTGGCAAACTGGGTCACGGCCACGCCCAGGCCGAGCGCTCCGGCAATCCCGGCGCCGGCAATCCAGCGGCCGTAATCCTTGAACCGGTCGAAAACCGGCTGAAGCTTCTCCGCCTTGGCTGCCAGGCCGTCGATGCTGTTGGAGATGGCCTGCACCGGTCCGGAGACCATGTCCATCACCCTGAGGAGTATGCCGAGTTGGAAGAGTGATTCCATGTTATGCGTTCCGCAAGTGTGAAACGAACTCGGTTATTGCATCACGTAGTTTTTCCATTTTGACGATAAACTCCGCCATATCATCGAAATCAGACCGATGCAGTCTGACCTTGTTGTGACAATCGGAAATTTCCAGAAATGTGATTTTCTCTCTTTTCCCATCACGGTCCCAAGGTGAATCCCCATGGAATGCGACTGCAGATCCGGTAGAGGAATGGCCTTCTGCATTCAGCCAATAGCGTTTTGAATAATTGTGCATAGTTCATTTCCCCCCGAACGCCTTGGCCACCGCGTTTGTCAGTAACGTTGCCTGCCGGTCCTCTATCCATAACGCTTCTACGTATTGCTCCATCAATTCTTCCAGCTCCTGGGCCGGCTCAGTATGGAGGTAGTGCCGAACCAGGAGCCGCATCTGCATAATATGGTTGTTTTTCAGCTCCTCCCGGAGCTCTAGAGCTTTTTTGTAGAAAGACTCTCGTTCATGCCGATGGCGCTCTGCAGCTCGTTATTCAGCGCCACCATACGCCCCGGCATGTCTTCAAATTCGGCCTCCAGCTCGGCCTTTGTGGGGCTGATTGCTTTTTCGAACAACAGATCGTTGACCGCCTGGAACGTCTTTCCTTTTGTCACGGTCCCGATGAACCGCTTCATATCCAGGACCGTCGGCTTGAGGAAATAGTAGATTTTGCCGTCCTCTCCGGTCAGCTCCAGGATCTTCTTTCCCGCCTGGATCGCCTCATTGACTACCTGCGGCACACTCGTACTAGTGCTTTTACCCTTGCCCTTGTCAGCCTGTTCATCCAGTTTTTCCATGTCAAAACTCCTTTGATGGTTGTTGCAGGGCGGCCTGTGCCACCCCGCTGAGAATGGTTAAAACGACACGGAAACTCCGACCGTCAACCCCATGGCCGGACGCTCACCCCAGCCGATCGGCGACAGGACCTTCAGGTCGTATTGCCGCTGACCGGCGTTCTCATCGCCCTGTTTGTTGGCCGTGCTGGTCTTGACGATCTTGCACGACGGCAGCACATCGGTAATGGTCGGCTGCCCTTCGGTCGCGTAGGAAACGACGATGTCGAACGGCTGGCTGTCGTACACCGACCCGCCCAGCTTATCCTGGAGGCGCTGCGCCTCGTCCAGGTCCAGCGACATTTTTGCAGAAGCCTTGTAGTTCTTCCGCCCATAGCCGCGGGGCGTGGAACCCTTGCCGTAGCGTTCCTCAATGGGCCGCTCATCATCGTAATCGATACTGGAGATACCGATGGCGATGCCACCGGGCAGCTGCACCTCAATAGATTCCCAGTCATACAGGTTGCCGTTGATCATGGTTTCTCCTCCCTTACTGCAGCCGCGGGTCAAATGCCCCGCCGGCATATACATAGTTGGCATACAGTTTGATTTTGCGGATGATCGGGATGCCGATCAGGGTCATTTCCACTGCCACGCCGTTATTGACGATGTCCTGGTTGGGCGGAATCGTAATCTGGTGCGCGGCCAGTTCGCGCGGTATCGCCCGTACCATGGTGTTCAGGGCTGCCTCAATGCCGGTTTTGAGATACGCCAGGCCGGCGGCATTGGCGCCCAGGGTCGGGTCGCCAGCTTCGTCGTACATCGAGCGCAGCGCGGCGATCCGGCTCAAGCGTGTCGCCTTGAAGACCACCCTCAGCACGGTCAGAAACTGGAAATCACTGGTGACGTCGGCCATGGTCCGCTCGTCGCCCCAGTAGACTCCGGAGAGGCCGGCATAGCGCCGCGCGGTGATGTATCCGGCGGTCTCCAGGGTCGACTGGTGCGCCGAGGTGTATAGGTCGCTCAGGGTCAGTTGCGAAACCGGGCCGTCCAGCACCCGGCCGAGCGCCCGCATGACCGGTATGGCCAGCAGCCGGCCGGTGGCCAGTCCCGCGGCATTGCGCGTGATCCGCTTACCGGTCGAATCGGAGATCTCGCCGTATGCCGAGCAGACCGATACGAAGCGGTGGGCAAAACCCTGCCGCTCGGATACCAGCGCCGCGGTCCAGTCGTCGATCGATTCGCCGTCGTACGGGAGGCGGGTTTCGGCAAGAAAGAACGTCGGACGGTGCGCGTTCCACAGCTCGTCCGCCCGCACCCCCAGGGCGGCCCAGTCCGAGGAGTCGGAGGGGCCGACCACATGCACGAACTCCATGTCATAGAGCGAGAGCGGAGTTTCCAGGGCTTCAATGACCGCCGCGACCGACGGCACAGGCTCCTCGATCCGGAACGAATAGGTATCCCCGGCCACGGCATCGTTGTCCGGGAAGGTAATGGTCACCCCGGTTGATCCCACGGCGATCAGCCCGTCTACCGGAATGGTGCGCAGTCCGCCCCAGGAGTCGCCGCCGTCCAGGGACAACTGATAGGTGCCGGTATTGCGGCCGCCGGCCGAGATAATCCGGAGCTGTACCTCCGCGGCTGCCTTCACGGTGCCGGCGGCGGTGATGACCGGGCCGGTGCCCACCCGTGTGACCGGGCCGATCGGTACGCGGACGGTGGTCGCGTAGGTGTCGCCGGCAACGTGCACACCGGCCGCCAGGACCAGCGTGGCGCCGGACGTGCCGATCGCGATCTGTCCGTTTGCCGGCGTTGCCGTTGTCTCTCCCCAGGTGGCGCCACCGTTTTCAGAAAGCTTGTAGGTGGCGGTGGCGAGAGCGCCACCGACGACGATCTGCACTACCGCCGTGCTGTTGCCTGCAGGTGCTCCGCTGACGGTCGCCGTAGGACCGGTGCCGGTATGCTCCACCGGGGTGATATAGCCACCGGGCAACCCGGCCACAGGGACGGCAATTATCACCGGAGCTTGTCCGCCGGGGGCGAAGGCATCGCGCAGCCGGTCCACCAGCGGTCCGACTCCCAGCAGCGTATCCAGATCGGACGACTTGCCGAGCAGGTAGCCTTTGCCCACTTCCCCCAGGGAACAGACGCCGACCATGATACAGGCACCCTCAACCCCACCCGGGGATATCCCGCTGGTGCCGTCAATCAGGAACTCAAAAACATCGTTCATGTGCCAACCTCCGTTGATTAACGCCGGCCGGCGCTCATGGGCCGGTTGCGATATGCTTCCATGGCCGCCTCAAAGTCGGCCGCCGTCAGATGTTTGCCAGGTGCCCAGCCGTTTGCCCGGCACATACCGGCCACGGCATATGCCGGCATGCCGCGCTCGGCGGCCAATGCCTCAATCGGTTGGAGCCGGCTGTCGCCAGACTCCGGCGCCACCATCAAGCGCGGCCGGTTTTTTTCCTTCTCCCTGTTGTCCATCTGGATCTCCTTTCCTTGTCAGGCCCCGACATGCGGGGTGATCGTCACGCTGGGAATGATCGGTATGTTGGTTGTGGTCTGCAGGCCACCGGTGAACACTATCCGGACAATTGCCAGCCGCGGCCGGCGTAATTTCCGATCGCGCTCGGTTTCGCTGTCGGATGGGCGCTCTCCATCCTGGGGATTGACGCGGATGGCGCTGTTGTCGGTGTCGGCAATAACCCGGTAGTTTGCCACCGCCTGCCGGAACTGCTCGGCCATGCCGACGAACGAGGTATCTCCCCACAGGGCATCCGCGCTGCCGTAGAGCAGACAGCGGAACATGATTTCCCGCTGATAGCGGCGCCGGGTGAGGTCATACGCCGTCTTGCCGGCGTTGCGCGTCCGGGCAATCAGGCGGCCGTGCTTTCTGTCACGGTCCTGCAGCGGCAGACAACAGACGGCGAAATCGTTGTCCTTCAGGAAATCAAGCGGCATCTCGGTGAAAAAGATATTCTCAGGGGTCGCCGATCGGTACGGCCGGGTGCTGCCATCCCGAAGAGTAAGTTCTTCAAGGCGCTCGGTAAGGAATATCTGGCACGCGATCATCATTTCTTGAACACCTCAATGGCGATGCCCTTCAGCTCGCGCTCGATCCCCGGCTTCATCTCTTCAAAGGTCGGCTTCCAAAGCTTGCGGGGCGGGATCTTCGTGCCGTCGTCCTTGGGCTGCTCATGGATCAGGGCAATGTCCGTGACATCGTTGCCCTGCTTGGTCTTCACTCCGCGCCGGACACCCACCATGCCGGTATAATCGTCGGACTGGGCGGTGGTGATGTTGGAATACATCTGGTTGCTGGCCCGCAGGATGTCGGGTGAGAGGCCTTTCCGCTCCTTTGTCTTCGCGTATGCTTCGGAGAGCTCCGGCCACTCCAGGTCCTGCTGGTCCACGTGGCCGAGCACCTTCGCCTCGATCTTCTTCAATTGACGGCCGATCGTGCGGCGGCTTTCTTTTGCCAGATTGGGACCCGCCTGCTTCAAAACCTGCTGCAGCCGGCTCCAGTCGCCGGTCAATTGCACGCTCCGGCCAGCCATCAGCGCTGCACCGACAACCGCACCAGGATCGCCTGGCCACGAAAGATCGCCCGGTCGGATAATTTGACGATCGCATGCCGCTTGCCCTTTATGACGATCCAGTCGTTTTCCAGGGCGATCAGTACCGTGTCGGTCTCCGGATCTATCAGCCCCTGCTCGGCCAGATAGTCGCGGTGGAAGGCCACCACCCACCGCTCGGTCACATCGTCCTGGTCGTCCCGGACATATCGCTCGCCCTGGACTACCGAATAGTCTTCCTGGTCGTCCGGAGTGAGCCCGGCCAAAAGGGGAAACTCCTCGCCCGTCTCCCTCCGGAGGATGACCGGGGATTTGTGAAACGTGTCGGTCACGTTGCGTATTGCAGCCCGGAACTGGTCAACATTGTCTTGAGAGAGCAGGTCCATCATTCCATCACGATCATGGCCACGCCGGTGTCGGCGGGTTGAATACCCTGCCGGCGCTCGGCAATGGATCTGGTCAGGGCCGTTTCCATGGTGTCCAGAAACTTGAGCTTGTCGACGAACTCCGCCCTGCCGGCGCCGTCGCCTTCGACCTTGGACATTTCCTTTTTGTAGTGACTTCTGGCCGGCAGCAGCAGGGCCTTGGCGGCCAGATCCGCTATCAGGCTCTTGCGGGTGGTGGAAAGCTCCGCCTCGGGGATCCCCTCGTAGCCGGCCAGGGCCTGCGCCTCTTCAACGACAACCGGAAGCGAGGCGTTGAACAGCGTCGCCTCGTCCGGCAGTCGGTTTTTCACCATGTCGATGATGGTGGCCATCTATTATTCTTCGTCTTCGCCGATCGTGAAGACCTTGGCGCCGTCCGGGAAGATCCTGGAGAAGCCGATCACGTTGGAGATCACCGTATCCTGGAGCTGCTTGTCGATGACCTTTTCGGTCTCGATCAGCTCGGCACCGCTTTCCTTCACCAGTTCCAGGGCCGCGGACTTGGAGACGATGGTGATCTGGTTGTTACCCAGGGCTGATTCAGTCCAGTTGAACCGTTTCAGCGGCAGGCCGAACGGAGTGGCGAACTCGCCCGTGGCCGCGGTCTTGAAGATGTACGGCGTCTGGAACTCGGGCAGGTTAAGGATGGCGCTCATCTCCGTTTTCTTGGCCGCAAACACGGTCCCGGCAAATCGGTCCATGTTCAGGTAGAACTCCAGGAGTTTGCTGTAACTGAGTGGAGTGGCCTCTGTGGCCGGGGCCGCGTTGTCGTTTCCGTCGCCGTTGTTGATGTTGTACATGGCAAACGCCACGTTGCGCTTGGCGATCCGCTGCCCGATCAGCTGCAGGTGTGCGGCGAACAGCGGCAGCTTCATCCGGCGCAGCACCTCATACGAGGCGTTGAGCTTGAGTCCAATCTTGGCCAGGCGCACCGAATTTTTAGCGCTGGTGATGCTGACGCTGGGGAACATGCCCCCCTCGGCAATCCGGGAGAAGTCCAGCTTCTTCTCGTCGTACACCGCCTTGAACGTATCGTAGACGCCCGAGTCGATGGTGGTCTCGGTGGCGACGACGTCTTCCAGGGTCAGGTCGATGGCGGTCAGACCGGCCAGACCGATGCGGACGTTACGGTTGATGAACTCGGGAAAGAGATAGATGTCATCCTGAGTACGGTAGAAGCGCTCGACGGTATGCTTCCGCAGGTTGATGTCCTGCTTCATCAGCGCAAACTCGAACGCATCGAGGTTGGCCTCCTCCGAGGGATTCTCCTGAGCCAGCAGTTCGGACACCGTTATGCCCAGGGTACGGGCTTGGCCGTACATTTCACGACAGAGTTTCATTGCCATTTGCGGATCTCCTTATTGATGGGTGATGGTCTACGGGCAGCACATGACCAGGGTATGGGCCGTGGTATCCTTGGTGAGCACGAACATGGGCCGGCCGACACTGGCGTCGGTACCGCCGGCCAGATTGGTGGCGGCAACCGCGACGACCGCGGCTGCGCCGGTGCTGGCGCCGGTATGTGCCACCGTGACCAGATCCGCCGCGGAACTCGCCTCGATGGCTGCTTTGACCAGGGCGGCGGTAGAGGTGATGGCGCTGGCGCCGTCGGTGGCCAGGGTGACGTTGATGTCCCGGCCGACCACGTCGACCGAAAGGGTCACGTTATTGCCGGGCGGGTCGATCAGCGTGATTGTGATGTCGTTACCGTCCGCGCCGGCCTTTTTGGCGGTGAACGTCAAGGCGTTGTTGTTGGCCACCACGCCAGTTGCCAATGACGCGGCCACGGCTGCAGCAGGTGGCTTGACACCTCCCAGGCCGTCGGCAACCAGGTGCTGATAGTTGAGGCCGGGGTTGCCGGTATAAGAAACCTCCACACAGCAGTCGCAGCAGCGCACGGCGCCCACCTCGGGCGAGGTGTCGATCTTGATCAGCTTGCCGAAGAAAACGTCCTCGGCGGCGCACAGATCAACCGTGCCATTGGCAGAGACCTTGACTACCTTTCCTTCGTCGGAGCGGATGATTCCCTCCGCCAACAGAAAAGTCATATCATTGACTTCCAACTCGTTGAAGCTCACGCCCAACATATCTTTCCAGCTCATGAGATACCTCCGTGATTGGTTGATGAACGGTTACAGCTTGTAATCAGCGGCCCGCTTCCCGCCGGCGGCATGGCCTTCCGGCGCGGGCCGCGACGACTGGCGCTTCAGCTTTTCACCACATTTCGGGCAGGCCAGCGGCACCTTGCTCTCCACCGCCTGCTCGTACTCCTCGCACAGGGCGCGGGCCGTGGCCAGATCTGCGGTGCGGATCACGCCGGTGATAAAGCGCTCCAGCGCCCCTTCGCCCTTGAGCACCTTGTAGAGCGTCTCGGCCCTGGTACGGGTTTCCTCCAGGAGCTGCTTACCGAGCTGGGCCTCCGGCTCCAGGCCGGCAATCTTGGTTTTGAGGCCGGTAACGGTCTCGTTGATCTTCCCCTCCAGGAGCTCCGCGGACAACTCGGTGCCGGCGGCGATCCCCAGGAGGGCCATGGTTGCTGCGGTCAGCTTCATGTCCTTTTCCTCCTCAGTGTTGTTATGGTCAGGGGCGCCGCTGGCGCCCGCCTCTAATGCTTTGGCATACGGGTCCTCACCCTCCCAGACGATGGAAACCTCGCCGGCATTGGTGATCTTGGTGACGATCAGCCGCACCACTTCGCCGTCGACTACCTCGCCCAGCCGGGACCAGTAGTAATCCAGGTTGGGATGCGATTTTTCAAACTCGAACCAGATGGTCACGCTGCAGGCCCGCAGTGCCCCGGTCTCCACCCCCCTGGCCAACGAGGGGTCAATGATCTTGTCGACGGCCAGCAGGCAGTTGATTCCTTGCGGATCGTTCTGATCATCCCAGAGCGGACCCTGGGTAAAACCTTTCCACCTGGTCACGTCGATGGAGTGGTTGGCGTAGAGGGTCAGCTTCTCAAACAGCGGCACCGCAGCCTTGAGCACTCCCGGCTGGCGAAAGTCGAAAAACCGGTAGGGGGTGACGGTGGCTGACAGTATTCTGAAGATGCGGCCCACATACTCTTCGGGATTAAGCCCGCCGTTTTCCTCTCCCTCGGCCGACGCAAAACTGAAGGGTGTATCCGTGCCCGGCAGGGGGCACCCGGAGATCGTTCCCCCGAACCTGGCTTTTGCAAATCCATCTCTCAGCACCTGGAAACTTTCGTTTTTCTGTTTTTCAGCCATCACAACCTCCTCGCGACATAGCCCTGGAACGCTCAAATTTAGTTTATAAACCGCCTAAACGATGCCTGCCCGACCCGTCAGTCGACTGCCGCTTTCCGGTGGCGGCATTTCGGGTGATACGGGGGGGTCTCGAAACCTGCCGCTTGCAGCTCGGCGTCGCTCATTTCCGTGACCTGGTCGGCCGTGTATTTGTTGGACAGAAATGGCGGCAGGTCGTCGGGCTTCTCGAATCCCTTTTCCAGGGTCCGAGCCAGCCGCGTTGCGGCTACCTGGACATCAAACTTCCGCCCCAGCATCGACTTGCAGTGGGCGCAGATGGGAAACGTACTCGGCCCCACGATCTGATAGCGCTTGATCCCGGCCTCGTAGAGAGAGAGGGTCTGCCCCATGTTCTGCACGCGCCCCATGGTGGTGGAAACGAGCTGCTCGATCTTGTAGAAGCTGGTCTCATTGACCAACCCGGTGAACGTCCGTGTGAACTCTGCCCACGTCTCCGGGTCGCGGATGTTGAGCCCCTTGGAGATATATTCATCCTGCAGCCAGGAGATGAACTGCTTGCCCACGGTCTCGTTGTTGGCCAGGTAGTTGCCGCGGCCGAAGTAGAACTGCTCCACATTGGTCAGGTAGCGCAGGGCATTCTGGTCGACCACGGCAATGTCGATGGTATCGCCGGCAAGGCGCTGCCCCGGCGGCCCCGCAGGTGGTTCTTGTCCTCGTACCGCCAGCGGCGCCATTGGGAGCTGACGAACTGGTTGCAGACCTCCATCACGATCGTTTTGCTGATCTCGCTGCGGAGCGTGATTTCGAACGCCGTATATACTGCCAGTGCAAACCCTTTCAGACTCCGGCGGTGATTGCCGTTGTCGATGTAATCTGCACCCGCGGCTATCCCCGCCTTGATCGCCTTCTCCTCCGGCCCCTCCAGAACCGCCTGCAGGGCCGCGATATAGTTCTGGTCCTGGCGATCGTCGGCCGGCTGTTCCAGGCGGATCACCTCCGGCCGGAACGTATAGCGCCCGGTCTGCCGGTTGAAACGGAACTGCACGGCAGAAAAACCGGCCGGAGTCTGGTTGCCGGCACGAAAGCCGGTGGCCTTCTCGTATCCCAGTTCCTGCGCCGCTTCATCGCTGGTAATGATCCCGCCATCCCGCTTCTTGAGCACATTCTCAATCCGCTGGCCTTCCGTCTCGGCTTTGTCCTTGGCCTTGAGCGTGTCGTTGTTGTTCCAGGTTACCGACACCTGGGCATCAATCCCGTGCAGCAGCAGGTCGAGGGCATAGCCCTTCTCCAGGAATCGCTTGATCATCCGCCGGGCAACGCCGAGCTTTGCGGTGAAACGGTCGTAATCCACCTGGGCGTAGGTCTCGGTCGTGCTGTAGGAGCGGCCCGCCATGCTGGGGGGAATATCCAGGGCTGAAAAAATCTGCTCCTCGTTCATCTCCCACACCGATTTCGCGCCGGCAGCGGCACCGGCGTTGGTGGCGTTGTGCTTGATCTCCTGATCCTTGTAGTGGACCGCCACTCCCTTGCTGATGTTCTGTTTGTACGCCTTGGCATAGTCCTTCAGCCGTTGCGTCAGGCGGTTCTTGTAGGCCTCGTCGTTCTCTCCCGCACGCTGCTGCGGGACCTCCATGCTCACGTCCATGAAGCCGAGCAGGCCCATCTTGCGGATGATGGCGCCGATGTTGTCCGTGGCGTCCAGCTGCACCTCAATGTTCTTCAGAGTCGCGTAGAACAGCGGGATGGCATAGGGAGATCCGTCCACGGTCTGGAGCGGCATATAGCTGTAGGTGAACGGGTTGAGCTGCACGTAGCCGTTGTTGCCTCCGCTGATCTGATTGGTCATCTGGTGGGGAGTCATGACCCCGTCCACCCGACGGAAGCGGATGCGCTTCACCGGTACAACAGCACAGTCAGCGACGCCGTCGCGCAGGTTGTCGCTGATCACCCACTCGGCCGAGAGCGCCCCCATGAGCGGGATCTGGCGAAGAAAATGGTTGACCAGGCCGTCCACCCCGCCGCCGGTCAGATAGACCGAAGCGGCCAGGGCATTGAGCCGGTCCAGAGCGGCCTGGGGGTTGCGAGCCTCCACGGTCAGCTCGTGGCCGGTGTTGCCCAGGTTGACCCAGATCTGCAGGGCCTGGGAGATGTCCGGATTGAAAATGGAGAGCGGCTCCAGTACATCCAGGAACTCCAGAGGAAACGGCGCACCGACGAACGAATAGAATCCAGCGAGCTTGCCGAGCACACCGGTGATCTGGTCCTCGGGTACCGAGATCTGCCCGACGTCCACGGCCGGAGTTTTGCGGGCAAATCGCCACCAGCTCATGCGCGGGCCTCCGCGAATTCGGGGTAGCAGTCGGCAACACGGATACCCGAGCCCTTCTGCAGGAAACTGATGGCCATTTCCGAGGCGTCAGGCCCGTCATCGTTGACCGTGTTGTTGTTGATGTACACGAACTGATCCACCAGGGTCTTCTGGTCCGAATGACGGCGCTCGAACTGCATTTTCTTGTGCTCCCACAGATATTCGCAGGTACCGACGATCCGGGCGATCTTGTTGGCCTGCGAACCATGATGGAGGGGAGCCCAAGGGAGGTAGTGGCCAACCTCTCTGGCGTAGTTCTGAATCGCCTCGTGGAGAAAGTCCTTGAGCATGTTCTCCTCAATCGGACAGCGCCCGGGATACTGCTCGTTCTGTGCGTAGGCCGCGGCAAACATTTCCCCGATCGAGCGGCGCTTTATCCACGCGTGCATGCACCTGAAGATCATTGATTCGCGGTCGAACCCCCAGGTGACCACGGCCCGGAAGTCGCTTTTCTCGGTGGCCGTGGCTGACGGGTCGACGGCGGTGGCAAAGATCAGCTGGCGTTCAACCACCTGGATGCGGTCGAAGTAGGTGGCCGTATCCTCCGGGAAGGGACTGTCTTCTTCCGTGCTCTTGTTGCGGAACTCTCTGTTGAAGATGCGCTTGGTGACCAGCTTCATCTTGCGCATCAGCTTGTCCCAGGGCCAACGGGCCGGCCACAGGGTGATCTTGTTCTCCTCGTCCACAATGGCGTCGTAGACCTTGGAGGTGTAGAGCGGCAGGCCGGTTTCCTCGTCTTCCATGGCGATCATCTGAGAGATGGCACTCTTGCCGTGGAACACATTGCCCACCATGGTGGCCGAGCAGTCTCCTTCAAGACAGCCGAGCACCTCGCCCTGGATGAATTCCACGATGGACTTGGTGACCGTGGGGCTCTTGACCGTGCTGTTGTCTTCCAGGTCATCCAGGCCGATATCGTCGGGCCGGTAGGGACCATGCGACTTGCCGCGCCACTGATCACCCCGGCCCAGGGCCTCAACCAGGGTGCCCCCCTTGGTAAGGAAAAAATCATCGCCCCAGGTGCGGGTCTTGGCGATCACGTCGCCATAGTCATGGCGCAGCCGGGGGTTGTCCTCCAGTTCGACCTTGATCTTGACCGTGAAGCGCTTGGCCTGGTCGTGGATGTTGGAGCCCAGCATGATGTACTTGCGGAGCTGCTTGCAGATGCGGTAGATGCGCAGCCCTACCGTGACGATAGTTGTCTTTGCGTGGTCGCGTGGCGCACCGATGAAATTGAGACCTGGCTGGTCGGCAATCTCGCACCATTCGGCATGACACGGTGCAAAGTCGGTCCGGGCGTAGTGCGGCATGTAGGTCTTGATGAACTCCAGGGGATCGTTGCAGCGTTCGATGCGCTCCCGCTTCTTTGCCGGAGTATCGTTCTCGAACGGCGAAACGCTGTCGGCAATGAGCTTACGGAGGCCGGCGACGTAATCGTCGTACTGGCGCTCCGTTATGTTCTGGGTCTTACGCATTGCCATTCATCAACTCCATCTTGTAATCCGCAGTCAGCTTGTCGATGTGGCGAGCCAGGAGCGGGAGACCCTCGGGATCGTTTTTCTTCATCCATCCGACCAGCCACTGCAGGTTTTCCAGAAAGAACTTGGGTCGGTCGAAACCGACGCCGGCGGCCTGACGATTCTGGATGTCACAGATAGTCTTGATCAGGGAGTTGAAGGCGTAGGTGGCCTGGGTATCAATGCCGGTGGGGCCCAACGTCTCAAAGTACTGCTCATACTTCTTCTTCTGATCAAGCAACGCCTTGAGCATCAGGTTATCGGCGGCATTGTCGGCTACTTCCTGACTTACCGCATCGGCCCGCGCCGCCCGATTCTCCCAGCCGAATTTTTCCTTCCAATCGTAGAGCGTCGGTTTGGTGAGAGAGAGGCCGTGCTGATCGCGCAGGGTCCGCAGGGTCAATTCAATGTTGCCACTGCACTCTCGCCAGACAGTGAAGGCAGTCTCTCGGTTCTCGACCTTGTACGATTTCCCCTTCATAACGCCTCGTCGATACCCTTTTCGCAGGTGTGGCCGTCGAGCAGATCCCAGCCGGAGGCGGTCAGACAGGCGAATTCGATTTGGAAGCCATAGCCCTTCTTTTTCGTCAGGGTCACATAGCCCTTCTCCTCCAGGTAGCGGAGATGGGCTGACAAGGCTTCCTCGGGGATCGGATAGCCGAGGTTGTCCAGGGAAAACTGCAAGACCCGCAGGTCGAGACTGCCGGGATACTCGGTGCGCAACAGCTCCAGGAGCGTCACGCGAATCCGCTTGTTTTTTTCGCTGCTCAGTCCGGGCGGTGTCATTGATCCCCCATGCATCGGTGCTTTTCGCACTCTTCTTTCAAGTCGATAAACTCGTTCCGAGCCTCCAGGAGCCCCTGGATGTGCTGTGCGGTATACTTCATGAGCACCAGCATCTCTCGGTGCTCGCCGTTGTCTCGGGAGACGAACTCCTTCAACGACGTCTGCAATCCCTCCATAGCCTTGGCCTGGGAGGCGAGGGCCACCGCCTGGGCCTGTTGGGCATCAATGGCCTTGCCGGCAAACTTATCGAGCAGCTTGTAAAGCCCGAGCATCATCAGGCCGGCCAGCACTCCGCCCGGTCCCCAGTTAATCAGCGATTCGATCAACTTGTTGACCATCAAATCCTCCAGTGCTCGTGTAGTGTCTGGCAGTTTATGCATCTGCGGCAGCCGGGTACTGCCAGCCGGCGCGCTGTGGGGATTTCGTCTCCGCAGTCCAGACAGGCGGAACCGGTGTAATTTCCCGGTTCCCGCCCGGCTTGTTGCTGCTGCAGAACAAACGCCTGGAAGTCTTCATTCACCACCTGGGCGCGGTCGACGTCGTCCATCAGGATGGCGAGTCTTGCCCGAAAGTCAGCTCGGGCCAGGTAGCAGAGAGGGACGCCTGCAGAGCACTGCGCAGCTCTTCAGCGGTCAGATCGGAACGGAATGTGGTGATCAGCTTCTCGCCTTCAATCACGGCGCTCTGAAGGAGCGGTGCAAGGACGATAATCAGTTGAGCGATGGCGGCGGGGTTCATTTGCCACCTCCCGCCAGAGTTTTCATGTTGGCAGCCAGCGACTGCACCCGTTGTAAGGTGGCGGCAAATGCCGCCGGATCACCTCCCCCGGACGTCATCAGCAGGTACGCATCCACGGCGGTGTCGTAGGCCGGTTTGGCCTGCTCGTAGGCAACCCGGGCGGCGGCGCATTTGTCGGCAGCCATGGCTCCTGATCGACAGAGCCCATCAACGGCCGGGGCCGCGGTGACAATAGTGCTCTTGACTGCCAGCAACGATTTGCCGGCCAATACCTGCGGACTGTCGGATGCCGCTGGTGTTGAAACGGCACCGGTAGTGGCGCAGCCGGCCAACAGCATCAATCCGCCCAGGGCCAGCATGACGACGAGCAGCGGCAGCGAGACAAATCCGGCCTGCCCGTTGTCCTGGTTGGTCGGGGTGGTGCCTGTGACAGACCAGTCAAGGGATGTACCGGTAACGATCCGCAGCGCCAGGTTGATGACGGCCAGTATGCTGCCCTGGAGTTCCGGGCTGATGATCCAGGCGCTGTTAAGGGCCTGGGCGGTCATGGCGATGATGGCGACCACGTTGATCCAGAGGGTTTTCGATTGCCAGATGGGCTTGCTGTTCATGGGGGCTCCTTTACACTGCCAGTATTTTCAAAGCCTCGGCGTAGCGAGCCTGCCGATCGGCCAGACCGTTGACGCCGGCGTTGATGCTTTTGGTAACTGCCAGGACATTGCCGGCGTCGGCCAGCGGATTGATATTGCGTGTCGACCAGTACCAGCAGGCCGATTCGATCGCGCCTTCGTAGGTCAACAGGTATGCCTCGGCCGCATCCAGGGGCTGGCCGATGGCCTTGGCGAACGCCTCGCGGTTAGCCCGGCCGGTAAGCTGGATCAGGCCATAACCACGGAAGCGCCAGCCGTCGCCGCTGGACTCGGGACCGTTGCCCATGCGGTTGGCGTAGCAGTTGTTGGCGATCGCCTCGGGCTGGCGGTGGAGGCGCCGGGCCAGGTCGTTAGGGACCTTGGTCGCGGCCTTGGGATCGACGGCGTACCGGGTGGGCCACGTCCTGGCCAGCCCCTCCGCGCTGTAATTGAGGTTTTCGGTCAGGTCGGTGAAACCGTCGGACTCGTGCCCCGTCTGGGCCAGGAACATGGCTAGGCGCAGAGGGTTGTTGTAGATAGCGTACCGCGGCAGGATGCCGTTCAGCGCAGCCGCCCAGGCCTCGGGTTCGGTGGAGCGAGGAAACAGGCGCCGGAATTGTTCCACCGTGATCAGCATTTGTGGTCTCGAAGTATGGACCGGGGCGGGAGGAGACCTCCCGCCTGGGGTCGGCATGGGGCAGATGCCGCCGGTCAGAGTGGTGCTGCTGTTGGGTGGGGATACTAGCGGATGCGGCGGGGAAGGTTGATTGCGCGGTTCAAAAAAAGTAAAGCCCTCTCCCGGGGAGGGAGGGGGCTTGGTGATGAGGGGCTTATATCGCGGGAACGATTCGGTGTCAAGTCGGCAGGCGCATGACCGTGTATAAACGCTTGAACTGCACCGCCTGCAGGAGCTTTGCAACGGGCCATGTCTTTATCTGGGCTGCGGACAGGACACAGGTATTGTGCATCAGGGGGTGTCCGCCCTGGATCTCGGCTACGGCGTCCCGTGGGTCTGTTACCAATTCTCCGCGGCGGTGTTGGTTCATGGCACCCCTCCTAAAACTCGAAACCCTGCTGCTTTTCCCGTTCCTGAGATTCGCTGACCACGGTATAGACATGCCTCTCGGACAGCCCTGTCTCCAGGGCCAGCCGGCGGCGATCGGTGCCGGGATATTTGGCGATCGTATCCCGGATGTACTTTTCCTTGGCCGGCAGGAAAAGCTTTTCCGGGCTCTTGAAGTAGAGATGCACCTTGGGGAGTTGGAAGGCTACCTTGATCGTCAGATCCAGGCCGATGATCCGTACAAGGAGCTGGTAATCCTCCGGCAGTTGCTCAATGTGGATGTAGTCCAGCCAAGAGGCTTTATTTTCCTGCGGGGCAGTCATGGCCTAGCCCTCGTCATCGATTTCAATCAGCACAACATCCCTGGAGAATGCCCCCACATCCACCACGGACCAGACAAGGCCACCGAAGCCTTCGACATACAGCATTTCGTCGCCATGCAGCTCTTTGTTGTCGAGCTTGCCCTGGATCGTCTCCATGAAGTCTTTCAGTGTCATAGCTCCTCCGGCTATCTGTATTCCTTGGGACAGTGCAATTCGATGTATTCCATGATCGCGGCATTCGTGAAACGAAGGCGCCACCAGCCAGGGCCGTGAGTGCGCTTCATCTGGCCCTCGAACATCTTCTTCAGCCCCTCAATCGCAAGGTACGCATCAGCCGAGGTGCGCACCTTGCCCTCTTTCAGGCCCATGCGTTTTTCCAGGAACAGCTGCAGGCCATTATCCGCCCGCCACAGGACCAGCCCGGCCAGGGCGGTGATTTTATCCAGCTCGTCCTGATTAACCAGGGCAACGACCTTTCCCGACCTTGGAACAGGCGCGCGCCTGGCAGTGGGGCGATAGCCTTTACCACCCTTGATCACAAACCCCTTTCGCTCGTACTCCGCAATGAAGTGCCCGGCCTGATCGCTGCTGAGATCCGCGGTGGAGCTTTTGCCGTAGCGATCCTCGAGCAGTTCCCCGCGCTCTGCCTTCGTAATCCCGAACTGGCTGCAGATGAGCATGATGGTGTTGATTTGCGCTTTGGTGATCGGGCCGGAGGTGCGGCGTGTTGGGGATTCTGTTTTCATGGTTTCCTCAACTTACAGCCTGTGCAGCCCAGGGGGATGTATGGGCACAGGCGGTTGGGTTTCAGTGTCTCGCAGTGGCGCGGCATGCCTTCGATTTTGTCCATTACTGGCCCTTCGTGAAGCGTTTCCTGCGGTGGAGGTTTCATAGGTACCCCCCCCTCAATTTCCAGCGGCAACCGCTGCTGCAGCCAACTACTGCCGTCTATCCGGTCACCCGTCATCACCAACCCCCTACCAGCTTGCTCACCTCGGAAAAGCACTCGTTGGCCAATGGGTCATCACTGAACGTCGTCTGCTGCGGCTTCGGGACACCCCACCATTTATCCGTTTTCCAAGGGCGCTCCCTGGCCAGCTTTTCCGCATCCGCCTTGGACCAGCCACCGCAGTACTGCATGATGGCAGCGCGTTCCTCATAGTCGTAATCAAGCGGCATTCTGCAGCCACTTCAGGTGACGCTCTTCTCTCCGGGTCTGCCTTGCCTCGCGCCGGATCTGGACGGTCTCCATCACCACAGCATGAAGAAAATCCTGACGGCTGCCGGATGTCTCCGACTCAATCAGCCGGAGTTCTTCGTCGGAAACTCTGAAGCTCAGCACGTTATAGCGCGGGCTCTTCTTTTTCGCTCCCATGGCGCCGTTCTCCGTTTCGTTATCAATTGCTGCACCCGCGCCAGGATCTGCGCGGTAATCTCAGGCGGCACGCCGTAGACCACCCGCTGCGGCCGCGTATTCCGCCGCTGGCGCGGTTTTGCGGTCGAGGGGGGGGGTAGCGCTGGCCGGGCAGGTTTGGGGCGCTGTGCGGACACAGGCGCCGCCTGTTGCGGCCGGGGATCGGGGAAAATCGCCGGTACTGCTGCAGGGCGGTAATCGGCCGGAGCGAGATCCACCAGCCCGGCGCATCCCTCGCAGGCAAAGCAGGGCGGAACTGCGCCGTCCGGCCTGGCGTCCAGGGCAGACCTTTGCGGTTGATGTCGCATTGGCGTTGACTGATCCGGGAGCGCAGGCGGGCGCAGGTACCGAGCAGGATCTCCATCGCTAATCCCCCAATATCCCCAGGAACGCCGTGATCGCTGCCGGCAGCCGCTCCAGATTAACGCGCCGGCCCTTGGCGTGCAGGCCATACAGCGCCCGGTTAAGTGCAGACTGGATGGCGGGGATATCAAGCACGGCCAGCGCCGCCGGGGCATCACCATGACCATCACGCTGCGCCTGTATGCGGTCCACGCATTTGACTGCCGCCAACACCGGCGCAGTTTCGCAACACTCTATCAGGCATTTGAACTCGGACAGCCGGGCGAGCTGGTGCAGGATCTGGTCGTAGTCACGGCTGAGGAGCACGGTCAGGCCGTGTTCGCGGAGTTTGCGGTCCAGTTTTTCGCGGGTTTCGGGGGTCATAGGGCCATCCTTTTAACGCTATGGTACGCTTCAATATCGCTGGCCAAAGACGTCTGGAGGCCATAGACCAGTTTGCCCAGTGCCACGCAGCACAGCATTTCTGCAGCCTGTTTACTCGCTATGTTCATTGCGGCCGCGATCTCCTCAAACGTGCAGTTCGGCGCCAAGTGCGACGCATAGTCGCGGCCGAGCCGTACATACTCTTTGTAAGTAAGGTTGCTCGACTCCATGGTCAGCTCCTGTGCTCAATCCGTAATGGCCAGGCCTTTTTGTCGCGGACAGCACGGCGGCCGTGATCGATCCCGGCCCCGTCGCGACGGCCGGCCCAGTAAGCGCGATCGCTCAGGTTGTCTTCGTCCAGGTCGGTCTCCACAATCCCAAAGTCGGCCATCCGCTGCTTGATCAAGGCTTCCTTGATCGGGACCAGGGCGGTGGTGGTGATCGGCGTCCGCTCGTGCTGTTCGCGCAGTTTCTGGCTGACGATATGGGTACAACCCAGGCAATACGACAGGCGCACTTTCTTCTTGCCTTTGGCCGTGAGGCGCCGCTGCTGGCTTTTTCCCATGAATTCTGCTGCCAGGCGATTAATTGTCCGGTAGAGATAGCCAAAGGTGAATGAGGCTACTTCGTGATCCAAGTCGACACCGACGAAGCTCACCCGGCCATGGTACGGGCTGTGGAAGTACTTGCAGTCGAAGGCTCCGGCCACGGCGGAGGCCAGCAAATACACCCACGAGGCAGGTTTCTTCACCACGTTATCTACAGAGGCGACGCCGGCCTCTTTGGGGATTTCCCGCTCCGTAAGTTCCGCCTCGTCCAGATTGTGCTTTGCCAGCAGTTCCTGAGCGCGGGCTGCAGCCAGGGCCGCCTCGTGTTCGTTGCTGCTGTTGGCCAGCCGGAGCAGCTTACGGATTTTGTCTATAATCGCTTCACGGTTTTTCATACTTTCCTCCAGGTTAATCGCTCAATGTGGGGCCGGATCTGCTCCGGCCCCAGGTTCAGCGGTCAAGCACCGGGCACACTGGTCGGTCGGGGAACAGCAGCACCTGGGTTTCTTCTTCAACCGGAATGCAGTCCGGGGCCGCTTGGAGCAGGGTCCATACGATCGCAATCAGGAGCATGTCTTCACCTCCGCCTCGTATTCCTCAACCAGAATCCGGTTCACCTCGCCGCAGGCCACAAGACAGACAAACCGCCAGAAACACATTTCGCAAGGGTTATCGACCGGTCTCATCCGCCCTCCACAGAGTCTTCCTGGTGCATCGGATACGGCTTGTCGACGATTCCTTTATCCAGGCACACCGTGCAGCGCTTGAACGTACTGGGCTGATGCCGGTGGATGCAGTTGCTGCAGGTCGATCCGACGTTGATGTTGCTGGCAAACATCGGGTGTATGGCCATCACTCCACCTCCACCCCTTCCGCATCACCCGCGGCCTCTTTCAGCATGGCGTTGACGATCTTGTCGACGTCGCTGTCCACCGGCTTGATCAGCACCACGTCGCCGGTACCCTGAACCGTAACGCCGATCTTCTTGAGGGTGGTCACATCAAGCTCGGAAAGTGCTTTCTTGATGACCTTCTCAATTGTCTTGATCAAAAGTTCATGCTGCTCGGCGGGGAGGTGCTTCCGGATCAGCCGGATCACCGTGGCCTCGTCCTCGTAATCCAGCCCCCCCTTACCCTTCTGCAGGCCCACCCGGATACCGCTGATGATGATGGAGCGGGGCTTGACGAACTGCGCCCGGCTATCGTCAATAATCGCCTCCAGCGCAGCCTTGGCGTTGGCCGCATCGGCTGCGGCCTCTTTGATCGCCGGAAGCCGCTCTCGTTTCATGCTCTCAATATCGGTGTGCAGATCTTCAATCCGCAGGGCCAGCAATTCCCTGCGGTCCGCGAAAGCCTTTGTTGCCTGTTCAATCTCTGCCAGTGTTCCCATGGTCCCCTCGTTTCATGTATCTGTCGTAATTACTGCGGCACAGCCCGCAGGTGCCGTAATCGTGACCGCCTGTCCCGAACTTCCAGCAGGCCCACACCGGTCCCAGCTCCGCTATTTCGTTCGGGTTGGGGAGCGTCTGGACCCTCGGCCTGGATGCCAGGGCCTCATACAGCGATGAGCAGGTATCACGGGGGCTCATACCCAGCGCCTCACCATGCCCGAGGCGTACAGCCCTACGATCAGCCGGGCCTCGGCGCGATCCCGCATCCAGCGGCGCATGCGGTTGTATTTGCGGCGGGCTACACGTCCTGATGTCAGCGCTTTGAACATTTTCCACATGGTCAGCTCCTTTCGTTTTCAAGCATGCCTACCGCCTCGGCTGTCAGCCGCGTCATATAGGGGGCATCCTTGCCCATCAGCTCGCACAGATGGCTGTACAGGTAGTGATTGGTCCGGATCAGTCTGACTACGAGGCCGTTGTCCTCGTTTGGAATGGCCAGCACCTGCCGCCCGGCGATCTCACACAGGACGCGCTCCAGGTCGGGAGCGGACTCGGCGGCTGGTGTGTCTAGGCACTCCAGCAGTGCCGGCACGTCCAAGTCACGCTCACCGAGCCAATGGATGATTTCCGGATGGTGCTCCGCGAAGTTCTGCACATCGGCGGCGAACTTGGCCGAATTGGCTGGAAGCTTGCCGGATTTCAGCGTCAGACTGACCTGGGTCTTGCTCCACCCGGAGTACTTGACGAATTCCTGCTGCGGGATCTTCAGTTCGTCCATGGCCTGTTTCAGTCTCAGCATGAGGCCCTCCCGTCTGCCGGTACCCCGCCGGCATCGCCGTTACGGCGATTGAGCACCGACTGCAGGGCCGTGGCGCCGCTGACCGGGGCAGCAGGCTGCTTGCCGCGGGCCTGCCCCCTGGGCACCGGCTCGGCCTCGGGGGGCTGTACGGAGCGCACATCCTCCACGCTCACCAACTCGCGACCGGCTGCCAGGGCAATGTTGAGCAGAGTCACACACAGCTCCTGCAGCTCCAGATAATTCCTGGCTGCAGGAAGTTCGGCCAACAGCTCAATGGCACGGGGATCGAAGTGCTTGCCGATGGTTTCCCGCACATAGTGAGCGGCCTCGTTGGCAGAGAGCCCCTGCATGCGGACGATGTCGGAGCGCAGCCGGACCTCTGAGACTCCGGGGTGGTTCATGGGGTCTGACTGGGCGACAAGGATAATGGTGAAGAGTTCGCTCTTTCCCGCCCAATCCATCTCGCGCAGTGTTTTGAGAGAGCGCAGGGTGTTCTTGTGCAGCCGTTGGGCCTCTTCGATAATCACGACGATTTGAGTTTCGGCGCCGTGAGCGGTCCGTTTGCCGCTGGCCGTGCCCACGATCCGCCGCAACTGGGCGCTGCTGACGATGCCGCCGCGCTTGACGTTCTCGTCGGACAACTCCAGGATCATGGCCGTCTTGATATCGGCGATGGTCATGTTTTCCTGATCCACCCGCTTGGGCCAGATGGTTTTCACATCCATCCGTTCCATCGCCGCTTTGACCGCCTCAGTTTTCCCACAGCCACGGTCCCCCACGATGCTGACCATGGCCCGGCTCTCGACCGCCATGGTGAGGATGCGCCGGCACCGCACCATGTCTCCCGTCTCGTGCAGCTTGCCCTTGAGCGGATCCTTGGTGTAGCCGAGGTTGACAAACGTTTCCAGTCTGGTCATACTCATAATTGATTTACCCCCTTTCAGTAGTGGCCCTCGGCGTTGCAGCGCCGGGGGCTGTTGTGTTTTGACTCTCGCCTACATCGCCACCTGCATCTGCTCTGCCTGGATATCCCCGGCCAGTTCGGCCACAAACCGCCGCGACATGCCGTTTTCCTGGATCAGCGACCGCACTGAAATCCTGAACTCTGGAGGCTCATCCAAGAAGTAATTCCCAGCAGCCTGACAAAAAGCCGCCCATGCCTCCTCAATGCTGTTGTAACGGTCGAGGTCGAGAGGATTCTCCAGCACAAGGGTTTCTTTCACCCTGGTCTTCATCTTGATCACCTTGCGCCCTTCGGCTCCGCTCAGGGGGCGTTCGGTGAGCGAAGTCGAACCGAGGGCCGCCCGCCCCTCGGCCGAGTAAAGCGGAATGGTCACACCTTCCATTTTTGCCGCTTCCTTGCGCATCTGCTGCTGGCCGGTCTCCGGGTTGGTGCGGTACTCTCCCAGCCTGTTGGGCGCGAATGCCTCTACCTCGTACCGCTGGCCGTCCCGGAGATCCTGCACCACCACCTTCTTGTCATAGATCCCCACGTAGACCTTGACCCGCGCATCATGCAGCCCCTTGACCTCGTAGGGCTCGTTGTCCATCCAAAACACGCCGTCCTGGCCCACGGTGCGCTTAATATTGCTCTTGGCGATCGTCTCCAGGGCATCGTTCGGCAGGATCACCACGCCGCCGTGCCGGCTGATCCGCTCCCACGCCTGGCGGCGGGAAAGCTTGCGCTCGAAGCGGTGCTTCATTTCGTTGTAGGCGGCGGAGTAGTTCATGAGCTGGTTGTTCAGCTCCATCATGGTGATCTCGTAGTGCCGCCAGTCGGTCATGGCGAAGAACGGCAGCTCAAATTTCTGCCAGAGGGTGCGCCAGGGGCGTTCGATCTTCCCGTGGGCGTCCTTGTTGAGCGGGGTTGAGGGATCGATATCCACGCCGCAGCGCTCAAAGAAGTCCTTAGCCTCGGGTGATTCCATCATGGGGCCGTGGTCCCCTTTAATCTTGCCCCGTTTACCGGATGGATGGGACGGCACTCCCCAAAAGCATTTCTCCGGCTGTTCCCACCAGGCCCAGCAGAGGAATTCCATATTGTGCCGCGCATTCTCCCCCTTGGCTGCCACATAGCGGCAGCAGTGGCAGCCGCTGTGGTCGTCGGTCATGCCGTAGATCCAGGGGCGCAGGCCGTCCACCGGGATCGGCTTGTTCTTGTAATCCTTGTTGCCGCGGTGGAGCCGGAGGAGGAAATCACCATCGGGCAGGGCCTTGGCGATATAGAAACAGTTACTGGTGGAGGCGTCGACGTGATGCATTTCGTTCGGGAATTCGGCCTGGAAGCGCTCCACGCGGCGGCGCTTGGTGTTCAGCCCCAGGTCGCGGATTACCCGGTCGATACTGCTGTAGCAGACGTCAGCGTAGCCCTGGGGAATCTGGTTGTTGATCAGGGCGATATCCATGGCATCTTTCGTGGAAATCACGCCGCGGTGGTCGGGCGGGCTGTTCTTGATGATGGCGATGGTGCGGGCCACCTCCTCAATGTCGACATGTTTCCGTGCCCCTTTTTTCCGCTGGCGGTTGGTGGGGAGCAGGCGGTAGATGGTCCCGTAATCCACGTCGAGCATGTCAGCCCATTTGCCGACCACGGCGGTCTTGTGGCCGCGGGGAGCCTCTTTCCAGGCGGCTACGATCTGATCTTTTATGTGTTGATCGATCCTGGTCGCCATGGCCTAGTCCCTGTACATGTCGACAACATCATCCAGCCGGGTGCGGACATCGTTCAGAGCCAGCTCCGCCTCCTGGAGGTGGGCATTGACCTTTGCCTGCAGATGGCGGTCATCCTTCAGTCGCGGGTCCGCGATGAAACCGGCAATCGCCAGCTGCAGCCCGGCGGCGGCTTCTTCAATCTTGGCCATCTGTTTGACCGACCATTCGCGATCGGCTTCTTTCGGCTCAAACACTTCCAACACCTTCACCCGCTCCACCAGGGCCTTTTTCTCCGCCTGCAGGCCGGCCATTTCCTCCTTGACCACCCCTTTCAGATCCTTTTCCAGGCGGGTATTCCGCTCTCTGAGGGTCTTGTTTTTCTCCAGCAACTTCTCCAGGGCCGCTTCGATCTCCGGCGCCGCATCGTCGTTGAGCGAGATGGCCTCACCCTCAATCACGATCGTTTTGCCGTCCTCGGAAACCTGGAAGGATTCGCCGTCATATTTGATCTGACGGAGCTGGCGGAGTTCACGGTAGCCAAGGCCAAAACTGCCAACCGTTAGCAGAAATTGCTCTCCAAACTCGGCAAGATTTTGAAGATCCATATCTACTTTCTGGCGAGAAAAACCCAAGTATTCACAATAGTTATCCCATGTCCCTATATTGGGGAGGTTGCGATAAGCCTTGGATTCCTTGATGTTTTTGAGCTGTATTAAAGTGCTAACCGTTAGCACTTTCTCCACGAACGTCAGGGCCTGAATTCGACCCGCAACCTCATGAGCCTCGGCAATCCTCCGCTCCCGATCTTTCTGTTCTTCCTGGGCCTGCAACTGCTGCTCCCGCTCGCTTTCGGCCTCCAACTCGCCCACATTCATGGCGGTGGTGCGGGTCTGGCGGGTTTCGGTGGCGGTCACCTGCTCGGCCTGGGCCTCCAGCACCTGTTTAAGACGCCGATTGAGTGCTGCTTCTTTCGTCTTGACATGATCGAAGCCTTCAATGCCACTCAAGGCCGCCCGGATCGTGGCCTCATTGGCGATTTTGATGTTGTTCTGAAAGTTCACATCGCTAACCGGCACGTTGAGCAGCCAGCCCAGTACCTCGTCATTCACATCGTTGTTTATGCCGTTGTTCATGCCTTTTTCCTCCGGTTCGGTAAGTTCGACACCCAGGGCCTGAGCCCCGAATTTAATGGCTTTCTTCACAAGCATTGCATTCCTCTATGGTCGGCCATTCACGTCCACAAAAAACGCACCGAAAGCGAATCCCTTTCATCCTCACACCTCCAACTGGCGGATCTCGCGATCGAGATCGCCGCGCCTATCCTTCAGCCCCTGCAGATACACGGCATACATGCCGCTGATGCGCGGGCCCGGCTCGTACATTTCGCCAGCCTGCCGCACCCATTTGCGCTCCAGCAGCACAACCATGTGGCTCATCACCGTGGCATGGGGCATGTTCAGCTCCCTGGAGATCTGCGCCGCCGATACGGGAGTTGTCTGCTGGTGGAGCAGCTCAATGATGTCAATCAGCTTGTGGTCGCTCATGACCGGGTTGTAGGTTTTGGGGGCCATCGCTTACCTCCTCACTCCGCATTGATTTTCCAACATCGCTATTTCCTGCTCCAACTGCTTGCGCTCCTGGATCTTCTTGGCCAACTGCACATAAGGCTTCTCGTTGGCTGTGAGCACTCCGGCGCCGATCTCTCCAAGGCCATACTCCACCGGGTCGTAACTCCCTGCCAGCTTACAGGCGGCGAGGATCTGCACCATGGTGGGCTGGTAGGCCGGGTCGCTGCCCAGGATCTTCTCGAACACCGATCCTTTCACCTCAATGCCGGTTACACGGCTGATCCAGGCAGCCACCATGAAACGGTCACGCGGGGAGAGCATCTTGCTCAGGCGCTGTTTGATACCGAGGCTGAGGTGTTCCAGGGAGCCCGTTTCTATCTCCCTATCCAGCAGCACGAGCTGGCCGGATACACTTTTATCTTTTCTTTCGCGCGGATTGGACATGACGCCCCTCATTTTTGCTGTTACCGTCAAGACACTTTTGATGTATATTCCCGTTGCGGAGGTGGCATGTGGAAATCGAAATCGATGCAGCTGTAATCAAGAAACTTAATCAGCGATTCCGTCGCGAGGCCGGCAGCAATATCGAAAAGACCATCGGCCGTGTGGTGCTCTCCCAGATCCAGATTCATGGCGAAGTTTCGTACAACGCTATCCGGTACGCTCTCGCAAGAGAGCTGGAAAAGACCCCCTCGGAGCAGGGCAAGATTATTCCGGATCTCGATCCGGAGCTTTGTGATCTGCGGGCGGCACAGTTGCAGCTTCTAAAACTTCACGAGCCGCACGACGATCATTGATCTCACGAGCGGTCAACAGACCTGGTTGTAATGTGATGAATTCCGGGATCGGATCTTCATGCCGGACAATCGATGTCGGGCGGTATTCAAGACGTTCCGGATCGACAATAATCTCTTGCCCCTCCAAATTGAGGGGCACCTGGTAAAGCACATCTTTGATGCTGATTATTCCGCCGGACATAACTCTACGGGCATATAAGCTGTTCATGCTGCTCTCCTTGAGTTTTGTTCTGCAGCTTCCGGCCCGGCCAGCAGATCGGCGACTGAGACACGGCACAGACGGGCGATGGTTTTGATGACAGGGGCGCTGACGCGGTGACCGTTGATGACGTAGGAAACCATGACGAGGGAGACTTTTGCCGACGTGGCAATCTTGCCATTGGTGACCTTGCGGAGCGCCATCCAAGCCCGGATGTTGCAGGCGGTAACTTCAGTAGATTCCTGTTTCATATGGTCTCTTTTTTTCATTAGTAAGGTTTAGTAATGTAAACCAAGACAATACAAAATTAAACAAAAGTGTAAAACATGTCAACGAAAAAGTTCACAAATGTTCAGGTGGCTGAAATTCATGCAAGGTTGATGTTGGCGCTAGATTTGTCCAGCAAGACCGAGCTGGCGAAGCGTTTAGCTATATCGATACAGACGCTGAAAAACAGGGAGAGCCGTGGAGTCAACAGCATGGCTGATGTTGAACTTTTGTGTAACAAGGAGAGACTGAAGCGGGAGTGGGTATTTTCGGGAATAGGCGAGGCAAAAATAATATTTCCGATAAAAGATCCGCGTGTTCTGCTGGTCGCTGAACCTGAAATAAGTATTCATCCTGATGTGGTCTTGAAGATCAATCAACTGCTCGCACAGATGTCCGAAGAGCAACAGAGAGATGTTTTAAAATACGCTGAAGAGAAGAAACTCCTCTCGGAGCTGATGGAAGAACGGAAAAAGGCAGGATAATGGAGGGCTCAATGAATAAACTGATGGCAATTCTAATGTGTGTATTTATTGTCCAGCCGACTGCACTCGTGTTTGCAGCTGGTCTGGGAGATACGGTTAAAGATGTCCGCGCTCAGTACGGCGCAAAAGTATCGTTGGATGAGACATATTACGTATTCGGTAAGCCGCCTCGGGTATCACGGATCGACATTGAGTCGCGGAAATTTATCGGGGCAGTACCCACCGTTGCTGAGTTCGTTAAAAGTATCAAGCCTCTACTTCCATCCGACGCTAAGCTGACGGCCGCACGCAGGAAGCCGGCGCCCTGGCCGAATGGTAAGGTCGAAATATATTCATTCAAGTCAGCGGCCCTGGCAAAGCTACCCAATATCAAAGATGCTGTCATAGATAGTCCGATCGGCACGTTCACGGCATTCCTGCACTTTGATGGCGACCAAGTTGTAAACGGCTTTGTTGTTATGGGCCTACCGGGCGACGTCGATTTAAGGGGAGCCAAGAAAATCTCAAAAAATCCATTCAAATGAAGCTTCCACTCCTGATCTTGATGGCGTTGTTGATGATCGGCACGGGTGCTAGCCAGGCTGCCCACCTGTACCCTGAGAAACATTACCAAAAACTATGGTGCGATGATCACAAGGGCGTGCTGGAGTTCCGCCTGCAGGATGGCGCACGGGTCGATTGTCTGACAGACGAGTATGCGGTGGAGTTTGATTTCGCAACGAAGTGGGCTGAAAGTATTGGGCAGGCATTGTACTACGCGGGCATGACCGGCAAGCGGCCGGGGGTGGTGTTAATCATGGAGCGGGGCGATGATGACGGCCGATACCTTAAACGTCTACAGAGTGTCGCGGATCAGTATGGCATCCAAGTGTGGACGACCAGGCCAGAGGAGTGAACGGGAACGGCCAGATTAGGGTGGGGATGGAGCTGTCACGCGTGTAGAAATGTGTGGGCGAGTTCTTCATTCACGGCCAAGCGAGTTGGAAGGGCAATGTGGTCGACTATTACACACGCGGCGATTCATACCTGTATATCAAAAACGGCCAAGTGGTAGCCTGGGGCGAGTGATGGATAAGGGGCTCACGCCCCATTTCGCTGACGCGAAACAAACCGATCTCTTCCGGTGGGGTTGATGATCAGATCGAACGATCGACGATCGATTTGGGCGGCGGTCGGTTTCCATCAAAACAATCTTGATGCCCAGTCGTTTTCCCCTCAATGTAAAGCATCCGTCAAGCATCGTCGCGGACGTTTATCGTGTTTCTCATGTGTTAGTTATCCCACCCCCCTTGTGTCGGGCTATTACGTCTGTTCCCGGCTTGTGGAACCGACTGGACGTTCGGCTTTTGGGGGAAGAACCGGGGATATCGCTCCTAACCCGGTGATCTTGGGGGATATCGCCCTGGAGGTCATGCGCAATATCGCCGATCCCTCGCTCGTCCCGCTTGGTGGTGGGATACCGAATGCCGACCTGTTGCCGATCGACAAACTGAACCGCATGCTTGCTTCCGAATCCAAGCGTTTTCCGCTGCAAAGCATTTCCTATCCACCGGCACAGGGGCACAAACGGCTGCGTACGCTGATTGCCAGGCGCTCGCTCAATTCAGGCTGCTCCTTGGCGCCGGATGACGTTGTCATCACTTCTGGATGCGTCGAGGCGATGAACCTGGCGCTCCAGGCGGTATACCGCCCCGGCGACACCGTGGCCGTCGGCTCTCCGGTCTACCCAACTTTTCTCAAATCCATCCAATGGATGGGGCTGAAGGTGCTGGAGATCCCCTCCAACGGCGAGGGACTGAACCTGGAGGTCCTCAACTATGCTATCCGGCACAACCAGGTCAGCGCCTGCATCACCATAACCAATTTCAACAACCCATTGGGCAGCCTCATGCCGGACGAAAAGAAACGGGAACTGGTGATGCTCCTGGCAAAACATGATATCCCCTTGATTGAGGACGATGTCTATGGCGATCTGGCATATGGCCCAAGCCGTCCCGCCTCTGCCAAGGCCTTTGACGAGAAGGGGCTGGTCCTTTACTGCTCCTCCTTCTCCAAGACCCTGGCTCCTGGCTACCGGATTGGTTGGATCGCGCCCGGCCGGTTTCGGGAAAAGGTGGCCCAGTTGAAGGCGCTCTTGAACGTCGCCAGTTCCTCACCCACCCAGTTGGCCGTTGCTGAGTTTCTTACCAATGGAGGCTATGATCACCATCTGAGAAAGATTCGTCGGGTCTATGCCCGCCAGACAGGCCAGGTGCGGGAGGCCGTCGGCCGTTATTTCCCACTGGGAACGCGGGTCAGCCGTCCCGAAGGGGGCTATATTCTGTGGGTAGAGTTGCCGGAGGATTTGGACTCCTTCAGGCTCTACCAGGCCGGCTTGCAGGAGGGAATCGGCATCGCGCCCGGCACGATCTTCACTCTGGGTGACCAGTACAAAAACTGCTTCCGGCTCAATGCCGCCTGCTGGTCCGAACGGATCGAGCTGGCATTGGAGACTCTGGGGGGGATAGCGGCGGCGATTTGACGCATCTTCCAAGGGAACTTTGCCCCGGGCGGCCATGCCTTCAGTAAATTATGTTGCTAAAAGCTTTAGGATTTCATAAGTTAATTTTTATTGAATGCCATATCAGCAGGGGTCATCAGTCCTTTGCACATCTCGCCGGGTGGAAACAACATGAACAAGACTGCCGTACTGCTGCTTCAAATGGGGGGACCTGATTCGCTGGATTTGATCGAGCCCTTTCTGTACAGCCTCTTTTCCGACCGGGACATCATCCGCATTGGTCCCGGTTTTCTGCAGCCGCTGATTGCCCGTTTCATCTCCCGCAAACGTACCAGGAAGGTTTCAGAGTATTACAAGCAGATCGGCAATGGCTCCCCGATCCGCAAGCTGACCGAACAGCAGGCGCTGGAGCTGGAAAAGACGTTGGGGGAGGGGTATCGCTGCTTCGTGGCCATGCGCTACAGCAAACCGGATACGCGGGAGGCCCTGGCCGCCATCCGACGCGAAGGGATCAGCCGCGTCATCGTCTTATCGCTCTATCCGCACTTTTCGCGAGCCACCACCGGTTCCAGCCTGAACGAACTGGAACGGGAGCTGCGAACTTCCGGCAAGGGCATGGAGTTGAGCTATGTGCGCCAGTTCTATGACCATCCCCTGTACATCTCCGCGTTGGTCGAAAAGATCGAACAGGGGCTGGCCGGTTTCGGGGACCGCTCCGGGGTGCAACTGGTGTTCTCGGCCCACGGCCTGCCGCAGTCGTTCATCGATTCCGGCGATCCGTACCTGGACCACATCCAGGCCACGGTGCGGCTGGCAATGGAACGCTTCGGCGATGTATCGCACCACCTGGCCTTTCAGTCGCGGGCAGGGCCGGTCAAATGGCTAGAGCCGTCGACCGAAGAAACCATGGCAAAGCTGGCAGGGGAGGGATGCACAAAACTTCTGATGGTGCCGCTTTCCTTCGTGTCCGATCACATCGAGACCCTCTACGAGATTGATATCCAGTACCGGGAGGAGGCCGCTGCCCTGGGAATCACCGATTTCCGCCGCAGCGAGTCGCTCAACAGCTCCCCGGCCTTCATTGCCTGTCTGGCCGAGCTGGTGCGTTCGGCCAGGTAGCCTGAAAAAACTGATACTGTCGCAAAAAAATCTGCTTTACCACTATCCGATCGACAGGAGGAATATCATGTTCAGAAAGATGCTTGTGGTTGTCGCTGCCCTGCTGCTTTCAACCGGTGTCGCCCTGGCCGCCGGCGCGACCAAGGCAACTAAAAACCCGGTGGTGCTGATGGAAACTTCGCAGGGCAATGTGAAGCTGGAACTGTTCGAGAAAGAGGCGCCCATAAGCGTCAAGAACTTCCTCGACTACGTCAACAGCGGCTTTTACGGCGGTACCATTTTCCACCGCGTGATCGCCGGTTTCATGATCCAGGGGGGCGGATTCACCGGTGACTTCAAACAGAAACCGACCAAAGCCCCCATCAAGAACGAAGCAACCAATGGCCTGAAGAATCAGCGCGGCACCCTGGCCATGGCCCGTACCGGCATCGTCGATTCGGCCACGGCCCAGTTTTTCATCAATGTTGCCGACAACGATTTTCTCAACCACCGCGATACCACCATGCAGGGCTACGGCTATGCCGTGTTCGGCAAGGTGCTGGAGGGGATGGACGTCGTCGATAAAATCGCTGCCGTCAAGACCGGTTTTTCCCGGGGCATGGGGGATGTGCCGGTCGAACAGGTAGTGATAAAGTCCGTCAAGGTTTTGAAATAAAGAACCGGAAGAGAAGGGCGGTGGCCGCCGCTTCTTTCGGGTGCACAGGAGAAAGCTGATGGGAATGACCGAAGAGCTGGTAAATTGGACGCACGAGCAGAAATGCCAGAAGGCGGTCGAATCACTGGGCAAGAACGGCTTTGAGGCCTTGTTCTGCTCTTCGCCGCAGGAGGCCTTCGAGTATATCATGCGTGAAGCTGCTGATGCGCACAGCATTGGCTTCGGCGGCTCCATGACCGTGGCCGGCCTGGGAGTCGAGGCGCATCTCAGGGAGCAGGGCAAGGAGATCCTCAACCATGGGACTCCCGGTTTAACGCCGGAGCAGCGGCTGGAGATCAATCGCCGCCAGCTCACCTGCGACCTGTTCCTCTCGGGGTGCAACGCCCTGACGCTTTCCGGCGAACTGGTCAATATCGACGCCACCGGCAACCGTGCGGCTGCCATGTTCTTCGGTCCGCGCAAGGTGATCGTGGTGGCGGGCCGCAACAAGCTGGTGGCCGGCACGTCGCAGGAGGCCATTGACCGCATCAAGGACCGGGCCACTCCTCCCAATGCCAAACGTCTCAGTTTCAACACTCCCTGTGCCCGCACCGGTTTCTGCAGCAACTGCAATTCTCCCGAGCGGCTGTGCCGGGTGACGACCATCATCGACCGCCGTCCCCGCTTCAGCGATGTGAGGGTGCTGGTGGTCAATGCTGATCTCGGTTTTTAGCCTCCGACCAATCGATGGACCGGAAGCCTGCTCCCGGTCCATCCTCAAAAAACCGCGCTTCCTCGGTAAGCCCTCATGTTCGGAACTTTCCGGGATACTTTGCTCGATTTTTTATTTCCCCCGCGCTGCCATCTGTGCCGGACATTCATTCCCCAGGCCGGGCCGCTGCACATCTGCCCGGCCTGCCGGGAAAGGATGCCACCCGTCTGCCATCCCTGCTGTTCGATCTGCGGCATTCCCTTCCATGGTTTTGGCGATGATCATCCCTGCTCAGACTGCCTGACCCATGCCCCCGGTTTCGATGCAGCCCGCTCGGCACTCCTGTACGAAGGGGGTGGCCGCGAGCTCATCCATGCCTTCAAGTACCACTACAGAACCCATCTGAGACGCCCCTTGGCATTGCTGGCTGTGGAGCAATTGTCAGAATTCGTTGCCCTTCAAACCCCTGACCTGATCGTACCGGTGCCGTTGCACGTCAGGAGGCTGCGGAGCAGAGGTTTCAATCAGGCAGTACTGCTGGCGGAGCCGCTGGCGCGTGAATGGGGACTGCCTCTGAAGCGGCGGCTCATGCGGAGGGTCCGCTGGACACGGCCGCAGATCGAGCTGGATGCCGGGGAGCGGCGTGCCAATGTCCGGGGAGCCTTTGCGGTGGACAATCCGTCCCAGGTGACGGGCAAACGGATTCTGCTGGTGGATGATGTCTTCACAACCGGCAGCACCGTAGACGAGTGCGCCAGGGTACTCAAGAAAGCCGGGGCCTGCCACGTGACGGTGATCACAATGGCGCGGGCCGTGGTGTGACGCTCTTCCCCTGCGCCTACTGCTATGGAATAACTGGCTATTTTCTTGACAATGCCGGAGGACCATTGTAAGCACAATGGCTGATCTGGATAAATGCGGGTTCAAAGAAACGAGGGATCGGGATGCGACTTTCCACCAAGAGCCGTTACGGCCTGCGGGCTTTGTTCGATATCGCTTACAACTCCGGGGGAGCGCCTGCGCAGATTCAGGATATTTCGCGCCGCCAGCAGATTTCTCCCCGGTACCTGGAGCAGATTTTCCAGACCCTGAAGAGGGCCGGCATTCTCCGGAGCAAGCGCGGTCCCCAGGGGGGATACTGCCTTGCCAGGAAACCGGATGAAATCACCGTGCTGGAGATACTGAACGCTACCGAACAGGATGTGCTGTTGGTCAACTGCGGGGGAACACCCCTCAGGAAGCCGAGGCGGCAGACAGAATGCCCTTTTGAGGGAAACTGCGTGACCCAGACGGTGTGGGAAGAGGCCAGTACCCTGATCAACAACCTGTTTGCTGGTATGACGCTCCAGACCCTGTGTGAGCGTGGTCAGGCGATGGGGATCGAGAGAGAGCTGACGGCCGGCTGATCTGCGGGATCTGGCTGCAGAGCCGGCGCATCAGGTTTACAGGTCGAGAATCATGGCATTCTCGTCGCAATCGGGGAATTTGACGCATTTGATACAGTCTCCCCACACCTTGTGAGGCAGCTCGGATTTGTCGACCAGACGGAAGCCGTGCTTGCCGAAGAATTCCGGTTTGTATGTCAGGCAGAAGATGCGTTTGAGCCCGATCTCGCGGGCCTCGGCGATGCAGGCCTGCACCAGTTGACTGCCAATACCTCTGCGTCCTGCGTCCTCGGCCACGGCGACCGAACGGACTTCGGCCAGATCCTCCCAGACGATGTGCAGCGCAGCAGTTCCCAGCAGCACTCCATCCTGTTCGAATACGTAAAAATCCCGCAGCGATTCGTATATCTCGGACAGCGATCGGGAGAGCATATCCCCCCGGCTGGCATAGGTGATCAGCAGTTTCTGGATCTCTTTAACGTCGCTGATTTGGCCCTTGCGGATCATGATGGGTTGCTCCTTTGCTTCTAAATACCGACCTTGACCGGCACCGGTTTCAATACCCGGACCAGTTCGGCCGGGTCGAGGCTGACCAGATAGCCCCGTTTGCCGCCATTGATATAGATTTTGGCGAGTGCTGCGATGCCCTCTTCCATGTAGACCGGCATGGCGCGGCGGGTCCCAAAGGGTGAGGTGCCCCCTACCAGGTAACCGGTATGTTTCTGGGCCGTGTCCGGCGAGCAGGGGGAAACCTGTTTCGTGCCGATCAGGCGCGCCAGTTCCTTGGTGGAAACCTGCCGGTCGCCGTGCATCAGCACAACCAGCGGATTTTTCCGTTCATCTTCCATGATCAGTGTCTTGATCACGCTGTGCTCGTCCACTCCCAGTTCCCGGGCCGAGGTGGCAGTGCCCCCCTTTTCCTCGTAAGCATAGAGGTGGTCGGTAAAGGCGACCTTTTCGCTGCGCAACTGGCGAACGGCAGGGGTTATGGGCGTTTTTTCTTTGGCCATGATTCCAACCTCAGCATATCCGCGGCAGTTGCTCGCCTGCCAGCATCTCGACCCCCCGCAGACCTCCTACGGAGGTCTCCATACGTACCCGTCCGGCCTCTCCGGCCGACACGCTGCCGATGATGGCGGCTTCGGTGCCCAGCGGATGCTGCCGCATACGGGCCAGGACACGGTCGGCCGCTTCGGGCGCCACAAAGGCCAGCAGTTTGCCCTCGTTCGCCACGAACAGCGGGTCGAGGCCGAGGATCGCGCAGACCCCCCGCACCCCCGGCTTGACCGGCAGGTCTTTTTCGCTGAGCGTAACCGAGACGGCCGACTGCAGGGCGATCTCTTTGATGGTGGTGGCTACCCCGCCGCGCGTCGGGTCGCGCAGAACGTGCAGGTGCTGGCCTGCCTCGTCGATGATCTCTGTCACCAGCCCGTTCAGTGCGGCGGAATCGCTGCTGATGTCCGTGCCGACTTTGAGGCCTTCGCGGCCGGCCATGACGGCGATGCCGTGGTCTCCGACCGTGCCGTTGATGATGATGCGGTCGCCGGGCCGGGCATTGGCACCGTGGATCTGCAGCTCGTGCTCTATTATACCGATACCGGAGGAGGTAATGAAGATCTTGTCAGCCTTGCCGCGCGGCACGACCTTGGTGTCGCCGGTGACGATGCTGACCCCCGCATCATCCGCGGCACGGCGCATGTCGTGCAGGATCGTCGCCAGGTCTGCCCTGCTGAAGCCCTCCTCGATGATCAGCCCGATGCTGAGGAAGCGCGGTCTGGCCCCCATCATGGCTAGGTCGTTGACGGTGCCGTGCACGGCCAGGCTGCCGATCGTGCCCCCGGGAAAGAAGATCGGATCGACCACGAACGAGTCGGTGGTGTAGGCCAGGCGGCCGCAGAGTCCATCCAGCAGGGCGGCATCATTCTGTGCGGATGGGGCGGTCCCGCTCAGGGCGGGAATGATCAGTTCGTCGAGCAGTTGGTGAGAGAGCCTTCCACCGCTGCCGTGTCCAAGCAGGATCAGGTCGGTATTCACGGAGTTCGGTCGCTCCTTCGTTTTTCGCGGAACATAGCACGCTTTTCCCGCATTGTCACGCGCAGCGGCAGTGCTTTTTCTGTTCCCATTCCAGCGACGTTCATGATATGAAACGATGATTGTCGAGCAGAGGAGGATATAATGACGGACTACAGACCGATGCAGGAATTGCCCGGTAAAGCGGGCTATAAGACAGGGGATGTGCTGGTGCTGGTGGGTGAGTTGTTCGGGCGCGGCTATGCCAACGGCATGGTGGACGAGGCCAGGCGTCTCGGAATGACCGTGATCGGCACCACGGTGGGCAGGCGCGATGCCGACGGCAGCCTGCGCCCCCTCAATGCCGAAGAATTGCGCGCTGCGGAAGCCATTCTGGGGGGAAAGATCATCAATGTACCCCTTGAAGCCGGTTTCGACATGGAAGCGGTGAATGGGCAGCCTTCGGTGGCGGAGCAGCTCAAAAAGGCCCGGCCCGACGACTGGAATACCATTACGTTCCCCGAGGGCTTCATCGAGCAGGCCCGTGCCGCCGGCACGGCCCGTTTCCGCAGTGCCCTGTCCATGGTTGCCGCGGAACTTGGCAGGCAGATCCCGGAAGGGGCCAGCGTCGTCTTCGCGCATGCAATGGCAGGCGGCATCCCGCGGGCGCGGGTATTCATGCCGCTGCTCAACCGGGTGTTCAAGGGGACCGGGGACAAATTCCTGGCTTCGGCCGATTTTTGGCAGAGCAATCTGGGGCGTCTGTGCGACGCCAGCTTCAACGAGGTTACCGCCGACACCTTCCGCTATCTGTTGGAGGAAACCGCTGCCATACGTACCCGCAACACCACGGCCGGCGGACGGGTAAGCTATACCGCTTACGGCTATCACGGCACCGGCGTGCTGGTCGGCGGCGAATACCGTTGGCAGTCGTACACCCCCTATGTTCAGGGTTGGGCAAAAATGCGCCTGGAGCAGATAGCAGCCGAGGCTTTCGATCAGGGTATTGTAGCCACCGTTTTCAATTGCCCTGAGATCCAGACCAATTCGAGCGCCCTGTTTTTGGGTGTGGAAATTTCTCTTTATCCGCTCCTGACCGCCATCAGGCGTGAGGCTGGCGAAGCCCTGGCAGCGCCGTTGTATGAGCGCTGCCGGCAGATGCTGAAAGAGGGAGAGACCCTGGAGCGGCTGCTGGAGCGGGCAGATGCGTATCTGTCGTCCCCGCTTCTGTCCGAATTGCTCGATTTCGCCGCCTGGCCGCAGCACAATACCGGTGCGCAGGCCGAATTTATGCTGGCCGCCTCCGCTGAGCTGATGGGGATGCATGCCGACCAGAAGCAGCTCGTGTGCGCCGAACTGTCGCGGGTTGTGTTCCTCGCCACCGGGCGCCTGATGGTGCAGGCCGCCTGGCAGCCGGCCGGACCGGTGGTGTGGCTCAATCACGATACCATCGGCCAATTGCTGTCCGGCCCGATGGGTGCCGGAATTCTGTAAGGAGCAGATCTGAATCCACCATAAGGAACGGTATGAAAAACACTGTCAAAACAGCAATGGTTTCCATGATTGTCGTTGCCCTGCTGCAGGGCTGCGCTGCTCACCGGATCGCCAGTACCCCTGATGAGATGTTCAAGGAGGGCGAGCGACTCTTCCAGAAGGGGGATTACGAGGAAGCCATCGCCCAATGGAAGAAGGTCAAGGAGACTTTCCAGTCGCCCGAGCTGACGACCAGGGCCGAATTGAGCATTGCCGATGCCTACTTTGTGCATAAGGATTACATCGAGGCTGCCGCGGCCTACGAAGATTTCCGCAAACTTCATCCTCGGCACGAGCGGGCCGGCTACGCGCTTTACCGCCAAGCCATGAGTCATTATCACCAGATTCACGGCATCGATACCGACCAGACGCCGGTCAAGAATGCCATCGGCCTCTTCGAGTCCTATATGAAGCTGTATCCCGGGGGTGAGTTCAGGGGCGATGCGGAAGCCAAATACGGCGAATGCCGGGACAAACAACTGCAGTATGAGCTCTACGTGGGCAAGTTCTATATGAACGACGAAAAGTATCCGGCCGCTATCGCCCGTTTCGAGCAGGCGCTCAAGGTGTTCGGGGATCTTCCGCGCCGTGACGAGGTGCTGCTGTGGCTCGGTAAAGGCTATATCAAAGCGGACCAGAAGCCGAAAGGGAAGGAAGCCCTGGACCAGCTGCTCAAGGATTTTCCGAACAGCGCGCATGCCGCTGATGCCAAGGAACTGATCAACAAGTACCTCCGGTGAGACGCCGGGGCCGGCCCGGGAAAGGGCGGCCGTAACAGAAACGGATTATGAACGCATATGTACGATAACGGAGCACAAGCGATCATCTGGATAGCAGCCAGCTATATGCTGGGGTCGATCCCGACCGGGCTCCTGCTGGGCAAGCTTTACGGCATCGATGTGCGCAAAGAGGGGAGCGGCAATATCGGCGCCACCAACCTCTATCGCACCGTGGGACGCAAGGTCGGGGTCATGACCCTGATCGGCGACTGCCTCAAGGGGCTGATCCCGGTGCTGGCCGCTCGTCAGTTCGGGCTTTCCGCTGAGCAGGTGGCCTGGGTCGGTCTGGCGGCTTTCTGCGGGCATGTCTTTTCGGTTTTTCTGCGCTTCAAGGGGGGAAAAGGGGTTGCTACGGCCCTGGGAGTGTTCCTGGGGCTTGCCCCCCTGGCAGTGGCGATTGCGCTGGGCGTGTTTGTGGGACTGATGCTGAAATGGCGCTACGTCTCGCTCGGCTCGGTCAGCGCGGCGGCGGTCATGCCGCTGGTGGTGGCCTTTCTGGGGGGGGATCAGCCGCTGGTTGCGGTTACGCTGGTGATCGCGATGATCGTGATCATGCGGCACCACGAAAATATAAAACGCCTGCTGGCGGGGACGGAAAATCGCTTCAAGTCATGAGAGGGCGTGCCCCGAATCATTGAGCCCGTTCCTGATCCCTGAACAGAAAAGGCCTGCCGAAGTTCTCCGGCAGGCCTTTTATTGTATCGGGCAGCTGTTGCTATTCTTTTTCGCCGGTATAGATGCTGGCGATGCCGAAGGTGAGATCACGGATGTGGATATGGCGGAATCCGGTGTCCGCCATCATGGTGGAGAATTCGTTCTGGCTGGGAAATTCCAGCACCGAATCCGGCAGGTATTTGTAGGCGTTGTAGCGCGAGAACAATCCACCGATTACCGGCAGTACACGGCGGAAATAGAAGTGGTAGATCTGGCGGAACAGCTGCGAACGCGGAGTCGAGAATTCCAGGATGATCATTCTGCCTCCCGGCCTGAGTACCCGCCACATCTCGGCCAGTCCCAGCCGGCGGTCGACCACGTTCCTGATCCCGAAGGCGATCGTAATCGAATCGAAGGTGTTGTCCGGGAAGGGGAGGTCCTCGCAGGGGGCCACCCTGAATTCGATCCGGTCCGCATAGGGTGAGGCGGCCACCTTGACCTGCCCCAACTCCACCATTTCCCGGCAGAAATCGGCGCCAGTGATCTGTACCGAAGAGGGGGTCGAGCGGGCGATTTCAAGGGCAACGTCGCCGGTGCCGGTGGCGACATCCAGAATGCGCGATCCCTGTTGATACTTGAGCAGTCGTACCGCCTTGGTGCGCCAGCGGCGGTCGATGCCGAAGCTCAGGAGACGGTTGAGGAAATCGTAACGGGGGGCGATGGCGCCGAACATCTGCTGAATCTTTTCGCCTTTGTCGGAAAGCCTGAACATAGGATTTGCTACCTTTTGTCCGAATTTGATGCTATTTTTACGAGCTGATTCTTGTAGCATGATTCTGTGCGGCAAGACCAGCAAAAATCCTCCCGGTTTCGCGGAGGCGTGGTTCTCATTTCCAGAAAGGGGCAGAAACCGCGTTGCCATCGTTTGTACGCCTGCAGGATGTGGCTGACATCCTGATCATGACATTTCTTTTGTACCAGCTTTACTCGTGGTTTCGCCGTACCCGCGCCATGCAGGTGCTGCTCGGGTTGGGAGTGGTCACGCTGATCTACTTCGTCACCCGCTTCCTCGGGCTGTACATGACCAGTTGGATTCTGCAGGAACTGGGGACCGTGCTGATCGTCCTGATCATCGTCGTATTTCAGGCCGAGATCCGCCAGGCCCTGTATCGCTTCAGCCTTTTGCGGCATCTGTTCGAAAGCCGTGAGGAAACCCCGCAGGCCCGGTTCCAGGAGCTTGCCGAAACCCTGTTTATCCTTGCTGGCAAGCGGACCGGAGCACTTGTCGTTTTTCAGCGCAGCGAGTCCCTGGCAGACCTGATGTTGAACGGCGTGCGACTCGACTGCGAAATCTCCCCTCAGATCCTGGAAGCGATTTTCGTGGACGGCACGCCGCTGCACGATGGGGCCGCACTGATCAGCAGCGGGCGCATTGCCGTGGCTTCCTGCCATCTGCCGCTCTCCGCCAACCCTGATCTCCCTCAGTACCTGGGCACCCGTCACCGGGCCGCACTCGGGCTTTCCGAACGGACGGACGCCATAGTGGCCGTGGTGTCGGAGGAGCGCGGAGAGGTGTCGCTGGCCGTGGGAGGGGAGCTGCGCCGGGTGGCCTCTTCCGGAGAGCTGGCGGCGCTCCTGGACGAATTGATCAATCCTGTCCGCGAAGTCGCCCGCAACAGCCTGCCGAAACAGATGTTCCGGAACCTGATCCCCAAAACGGCCATCCTGCTCATCGTGATAACCTTCTGGATACTGATCACCTCCCGGCAGGGGCAGATTACGACTGTAACCGTACCGGTCAGGATGCATGGCATTCCGAACAACCTGGCCTTGGTGCGGTCGGTTCCCGAAGAAATCGATGTCCAGATCAAATCTCTCTCCAGTCTGACACCGCTCCCTTCCAAACTCGATATTGCAGCCGATCTCGATCTTTCAGGTGTTCACGACGGGCAGAACGTCATCAGGATAAAACACTCCGATTTCAGCCTTCCCTCCGGCATGGTCATCAACAGCATCAATCCGCCGTCGATCAGGATCGTCGCCGAAAGCAAGCAGCGTAAGACGGTGCCGGTCAAAGTGCGGTTGCGGGGAGCACTGACACGGCCGCTGCGTGGTCTGGATGTCTTAGCCGATCCCGCCGTGGTCGAGGTGGAGGGACCTTCGGAACAGATCGCGCGGGTCGATGCGGTCCTTACCGAGGAGCTGGATGCCAGTCAGTTGATCAAGGGGCAGGTCTACCGCAAAAGCCTGTTGCCGCCGTTGAAGCAGGTCAGCATCCTGAGAGACGCGCCGGTTTCGATACGCCTGGCTGTGCGTCAAAAGTCGATTAAAAACAAATAGTTGTATTGTTGATTGTGAGGCCGTGCGGCAGTTTTTGTTACAGAAAGGTTGACTTTTGAAAACGTATGTTATATAAGTCGGTGGCCGCAAGTTGAAATTTAAAACAATGAGGAGGGAAAATGACGCATACGAGATATATTCTACTGCTATGCCTCATGGTTCTTGCCTTCCCCCCCCTGGCCCTGGCCTCCAAGACACATGTCACCCGCAAGAGCGAATCCCTCCACTCCATAGCCCGCAAATATCATGTTTCCATCGATGAACTCAAATCGGTCAACAATCTTGCCGGTACCAGAGTTCCCGCGGGTACGCGCCTGATCATTCCCTCCCACGCCGCCGCTCAAGGTCGCAAAGATAAAGTGACTGAAAGGGAGCAGAGCTACAAGGTCCTCAAAGGTGACACGCTTCCCGGAATCGCCAAAAAAACCGGCGTAAAGATGGCCGACCTGCGCCGTCTCAACGGAATCAAGAGAAACAAAGTGAAGGTTGGCCAAGTGCTGGCATTGAGCGAGGAGGCACCGGCCGCCAAGGAAAATCCCCGCCCGAGTGTAGCTGCCAATCGACTCCAACTGGTCAACCGTGACCTGCTCAACGAGCAGGAGTTCAACACTACCTTGGCAGAATTGACTGATCTCGACGCTGACGTGCCGGTCGATTTGGCAAAGAAGCTGGAAGAGAGCACTACCTCTGCCGGTATCAACAAGCTCAAGAAAACCGCCTATACCTTTCTGGGGGCTCGTTACCGCTTTGGCGGAAACAGCCGCGCCGCCCTTGACTGTTCCAGCTTCACCCAGCAGGTGTTCCGGGAACTGGCGGTATCGCTTCCCCGCACTGCTCGCGAACAATTCTCCGTCGGCAGTGAAGTGCAGCGCGGCGACCTGCGGAAAGGTGATCTGGTTTTCTTTCAGACCTATGCCCGTTTCCCGTCGCATGTGGGCATCTATCTCGGCGACCGCAAGATGATCCATGCATCCTCGCGTGACCACCGCGTTGTCATCTCGTCGATGGATACCCCCTACTACCTTTCCCGATATCTGGGAGCCCGACGCATCGGCAAGGCGGAATCCGGTTTCAATTTCAACGAGTTGCTGCTGGGGGTCGAGGAAGAGCGTGACGATGACGTGCTTGCCAACGACACCCTCGGCGTCTCCCTGAACCTGAGCGACTGATAGTTCTCTTGTTGTAACCGCACCTACGAATCCGGGTCAAACGACCCGGATTTTTTTTGGTCATCCCCATGAAAATACTGTTCACCTACATCTCCGGCAATTCCGATCGCAACGATCAATTCATCTCGCTGCTGCCGACCGGACTCTGCTATCTGCACTCCACGCTGCGGGAAGCGGGATACCAATCCCTTCTCGCCAATTTTTCCGGGTGGAGCGAGGCCGCCGTTGCCGAGCAACTGACCGCACTCCAGCCGGATATCGTCGGCATCTCGCAATGGACCCATAACCGGCATGCCTCGCTCGATCTGGCACGGCTTGTCCGGCAGCTCTGCCCGGACTGCACGATCGTGCTGGGCGGAGCCCATGCTACGTTTCGCCATGACCGGATACTGGAGGGGGAGACCCCGGTGGACATCGTCGTTCTCGGGGAAGGGGAGGCGACGCTGCTCGATCTTGCCGGCCGGATGGCAGCCGGAAAGGGATGGGAGGATCTTGCGGGAATCGCCTTCCGCAAAGGCGGCCGTCTTGCGGTCAACCCGCCGCAGCCCGTAGCCGCCGATCTGGACCACATTCCCTTTGCGGCCTTGCACCTGGAAGATTCCGTTGGGGTCGATCAGGAGCTGCAGGCGGAATTTATCGTTACCGCCAGGGGATGCCCGTCGGCGTGCCGTTTCTGCAGTTCGCCCGGATTCTGGGGGCGTCGGGTAGCCTTCCGCTCGCCTGAAAGCGTCGTCGACGAAATCATGTATTTGCGCGACAAATATGGTCTGATCTATTTTTCCCTGCGCGATGACACCTTCACTGCGGATCGCAGGCGGGCCATCGCCATCTGCCAATTGCTGATCGAGCGCAAAGCGTATGTCGTATGGAATTGCCAGTCTCGGGTCAATTCGCTGGACGAAGAACTGGTGGGCTGGATGAAGCGGGCCGGGTGCGAGTGCATCCAGTTGGGCATCGAGTCAGGCTCGCCGCTGATGCTCGAACTGCTCGGAAAATCGATCACCACCGCTCAGGTGGAACGGGCTGCGGCGGCGATCAAGGCTGCCGGCATCAATCTGTCGGTCTATCTGATCGGCGATATCCCGGAGGAGGCCGAGGAAGACCTGACCGCCACCATTGCCCTGATGCGCCGCATTCGTCCTGACGACGGGTATGTCTCGCCCCTGGCCTATTATCCCGGTACGCGTCTGTTCGACGACGCGGTCGCGGCGCGACGGGTGCCGGACGACATATTCGAGAACAGCCCGGAACCGGCCATATATGCTGCTGCGAAAACGGGCCTGAGCTCTCGCCGGCTTCTCAAGGCGATTGCCGGTGCCGGACACGGTGGTAGTCCGGGGCGCTTTGCCCGCCAGAAACGCCTGCTGGGCTATTGCCATGCGACCAACGTGTTGGCAGGGGAATGGTATCGTCAGAGTGGGGATGCCGCGGCAGCCGAGCGCGAGTTCAGGGAAATCTGCGACCGTGAGCCGGACAATCCCTGGGGATGGTATCTGCTGGGGGAGCTGTATGCCGAGCGGGGAAAGGGGAATCCTTCACGGGAGTGTTTCCAGCGTGTGCTGGCCCTTGTGCCCAAGCATGCACCCTCGCGCGCGGCAGTCGACGGAAAACGGTAGGTCGGCGGAGAGGTTTGCAGCGCACCGTTGGCTGCATGTTACACACAAAAAAACGGGGCCTTTTTGGGGCCCCGTCGGAATTTACCGTCGGATTACTTACTGCTTGGCGATGCGGATGCCGGGGATGAACAGGATCTTTTCGAAGGTCTTGTTCAGGGTCTTGCTCTGGAAGTTGACCATCGGCGGAGTTTCCGGGTACTCGATTGCATCGCCCACCTTCACCTTGGTTTCGGGCAGGGCCAGCCAGGTCTTTTCACCCTTCTCGTCGGCAGCTTCCACATAGGTGTAACCGCCGGAGTTCATAGTCTGGGTCACCTTGGCTTTTTTGCCGACCCCTGCGGGGATTTCCTGGGACTTCATGCCTGCGTGGGGATCAGCGCCCGGCGCGCCACCAGGCATCTGGCCTGCGGGGGCGGCGGCTACCGGCTGCTGGGGAGCTTCCGTCTTGGGTTTGTCTTTACAGCCGGCAGCAGCCAGTGCTGCGATGGAGAGAAGAATTAGTGCAGTTTTTTTCATCTCAACCTCCTGATTTTTTGATAACTTCTTTTTTTACCACGTTTGGTCGGGTTATTCCAAGCAAAAAAATACTCCTCTGTCGGCGGTCCGCCAGTTGAGGCCGAGCGATGAGCGGGGCGCGGATTCGGAGTGAGTGGAGACGTTTCAGAAGGGTCTGAGGAGCCTTACAATGCACCGCTCCCCGAACCGCAGCAGCATGAAGAACGATTCTACGAACGGGCGTTCTCCGAGGGAAATGTACGGGCTGCGGATGTAGCCCGGCTGTGCGCCGGCATGGATGGCGCCCAGGCAGCCGGTCAGGAGCCGGTCGTCGACCATCAGCACCTCGGCCAGGGAAACCCCTGCTGCCTCTCCGATCTTCAGCAGCCCATCCGGAAAAGGCTTCTTGCGCACGCCGCTGATGAACCGCATCAGGGGGAAGTGTTCCGCAAACCAGCGGCGCCGCTCTTCCGTCGGCTTATTGGAGAGAATGAAGATGCGCTCTTCACCGAAAGCGGCAATACAGCGCGACAGCCACTCACAGACTGCGGGAAGCGGCTCGGCGCAGCCGTGCGGCGACAGAACGCCGTCGAAATCCAGCGCGAGCGTGGTGATGCCGTTGGCTTTCAGGGTTGCGGGATCCAATGTCAGGACCGCGCTGTTGCGCGGCGTAGTCCGTAGCAGGCGGCTCAACTCGCGGCGATGACGGAGACCGAGGGAAAATCCCGCCAGTATGTGCGCTCCCGGCATCATGAACGACGCCGTGCTCCGGTTCCGCCTCTCACGTCTTGCCCAGCTCCTTCTGTGAGCGCGATACCAGGTAATAGACGACCCCCAGGATCAAAAGCGTGCCGGCCAGGAAGGCCTGGGTGGTCAGGTCATCATGGCGCAGCGTGGAAATGAGAATTTCACGGATCATGGCCACGATGATCACGCCGATGAAGACCAGAATATTGAACTTGCCCCCCTTGAGATTCTTGATCTCGTTGTCCATCAGCTCGATCATCATCCACAGGATCAGCAACTCGCCCAGGGCACTGAGAATGGCTTTTTCGATATCCCCACGGAAGATGTGCACGATGTCCCAGACGAACAGGCAGACCACCGAAATCGAAACGCCGGCCAGGGCCAGCACCAGCACCAGGTTCAGGCCGTAGGTAAACCGCTCGGTCAGCTTGATCAGGACCGATTCGACCTTGCGTGACACGAAGACCTTCTTCAGCTCCTCCTCGCGGTAGGAGGCGGTCATGACGTCCAGATTCATGTCGAGCATCCGCTCGGTGGCTTCACGTAGAATCCGGCGCTGCTCCCGGTCCGAATAGTTGCTGTCGATCAGGTTGAGCAGGAAGTGACGTATCTGGTTCATGGCGGCATTCACGAAATGCGCGTTGAGCCCGATCTTGACATGGGCATAACCGATACGGGTCAGGTGGTTCAGGTAATGATTGTCGTAGGTGCCGCAGAAAAGCGACATGAACCAGCGCGTGTGCATCTCGCGCAGGCGCGTGCGATTGCTGACATTCAGGATGGCTGCGGTTTCGGGCAGGCCGTACAGATAGTCGTAAAACTCCTCGGTAAAGCGATCCTGGTGCTGTGCAGCCAGCGGTTGAAGCGACCTGAGCAGTTCGGCGTCATCATCGCTGAACCGGTAGTGGTCCTTCAGCTCCTGCATTGTGATCATAAGGCTCTCCAGAACATTGCAAAATCATAAAAATCTGCCACGAAGACGCAGAGAAAACCGGAGACTGGAAACCGGTAAAATTCAAAAGCGGCTTGAGCCGCTCTCACGTTCTCTGTGTCGCTGTGGCAGGTGTGACATGGTAAGTCGTTACCGCCCGTACTTGTATGCTGCGGCGCAGGTCCCCTCACTGGAAACCATGCAGGCACCGACCGGGGATTCGGGAGTGCAGGCGGTGGCAAACAGCGGGCAGTCGAAGGGAGCCAGCTTGCCTTTCAGTACCTCGCCGCAACGGCAGGCGGAGTTTTCCACCTCTTCGCCGGCCACAATCGTCAGCACCTTTTCGGCATCAAAGGCCGACAGCTCCGGCCGGATCGCCAGCCCGCTGCCCGGCAGCAGCCCCAGCCCCCTCCAGACGGCATCGCACGGCTCGAAAACCAGATCGAGAATACGTTGCGCCTTCGCATTTCCCTCCCAGCTCACCGCGCGGTTGTACTGGATTTCGACCAGGCTCTTGCCTGCCAGTACCTGGGCCAGCAGCATCTCGATACCCTGCATCACATCGGCCGGCTCGAAACCGGTTACCACGCAGGGGACGCCGAAGGTATCCGCCAATTTCCTGTAGGCGTTGCCGCCGATCACGGTACTGACATGGGCGGGACAAAGGTAACCGGAAAGTCCCAGCTCCGGATCGCAGGAGAGCAGTTCCATCGGCAGCGGAACGGTTTTGTGGGAAGCCAGTACGCAATAATTGGATAATCCCTGCCGGGCCGCATCCAGAATGCTGGCAGCGATGGCCGGTGCTGTTGTTTCGAATCCGACTCCCAGAAAGACGACCCGTCGGTCGAGATGGGCCTTGGCCAGGGCAACCGCATCCAGGGGGGAGTAGACCACCCGCACGTCGGCTCCTTGGGCGCGGGCCTCCATCAGGGACGAACGGCTGCCGGGCACCCGCAGCATGTCGCCGAAAGTCGCCACGATGTTGTTGCTGTCAGATGCGCAGGCCACGGCCTTGTCGACATATCCGATGGGAGTGACGCACACCGGGCAGCCGGGGCCCGATATGAGCCGCACATTGTCCGGCAGGAGCGAGCGGATGCCGTACTGGTAGATGGACATGGTGTGCGTGCCGCACACCTCCATGAAACTGACCGGCCCGGGCAACTGGGCAGCCATGCCTGCGATGTTTTCCGCCATGATGGCGACCAGGCGGCTGTCACGAAAATCGTCCTGATAGTTCATTGCATATCCTCAGGGGAAAAGACCTCTCTCATCAGCCTGAGGGTTTCCAGGGCATACTCCTCGTTCAGGCGCGAGATGGCAAAACCGGCATGGACGATGACATAGTCCCCCACCGCCACCTTCTCTTCCAGCAGCGCCAGGCTGGCCTCCTTCCGGACACCGTCGATTTCTGCGATGATGTCGTCGCCGTTTATGGTGAGCACCTTCATGGGAACACCGAGACACATGTCAATTTCTCCTTCCTGCTATCGCGACCTGCCCCAGGGCGATGCCGCCATCATTGGGGGGGACCAGGCGATGGGTGTATACCTGCATACCTCGTGCAACCAAGCCACTATACATCAAGTCGCTCAAAATACGATTCTGAAAAACGCCACCCGAAAGTACGATACGTTCCAGGCCGGTGCTGGCCGCGATACGGAGGCATGTTTCGGTACCCGCGTGGGCAACCGTCCCGTGAAAGCGGCGGGCGATGACTGCAGCGGGGACCGTGTCGGCGAGATCGGACAGGATTTTGAGGAACATGGGGCTGAAATCCAGTTCGATCCCTGAAGCGATGACGGCTCCTGCGGAACTGCCGGATGGTGCCTCTCCAATCCTGTAGGGGTAGACTCCGTCATCTTCGGCCGCTTCGGCCAGCGCCTCCAACTCGATGGCCGCCTGGCCGTCATAGGACACGGTATGCCTCAGGCCCAGCAACGCTGCCACTGCATCGAACAGTCGCCCGCAACTGGAGCTGGGAGGACTGTTGATGCCTTTTTCCAGCATGGCTGCCAGCATTTCCTTCTCCAACTCTCCCTGACGGGCAATGGCTGGAAGATCGAGGGCAAATGCATCCGTACCCATGATCTGGTGCAGATAGGCTGCTGCCATACGCCACGGTTCGCGTACTGCAGCATCGCCTCCGGGCAGGGGAACCGTGCGGAAATGCCCGGCCCGACGGAAACCGTCATATCCCCCCACCAGAAATTCCCCACCCCAGATGGTGCCGTCGCTGCCGTAGCCGGTGCCGTCGAAGACGACTCCGATCGCCTCCCCCTTCAGGCCGTTTTCTGCCATGCAGGCTGCCATATGGGCGTGGTGATGCTGCACTGCGGTCACGGGCAGTCCCGATTCCGTTGCGTACAGGGACGAGAGATAGTCCGGATGTTGGTCGCAGGCTATTGCTCGGGGTGTGATTTCGAGCAGACCCGCCAGGTGGCCGATGATTCGGCGAAACGAGTCATAGGTGGAGCTGTTCTGCAGATCACCGATATGCTGGCTCAGAAATGCCTCGCGTCCGTTGGACAGGCAGATGGCATTTTTCAGCTCCGCGCCTACTCCCAGGAGCGGCGGCGTCTCGAAAGGGAGTCGTACGGTTCGCGGTGCATAGCCCCGGGCGCGGCGGTAGAAAAGCGGGCTGCCTTGAAAAACGCGGATGACGGAGTCGTCACTGCGTATGTGGATGGGGCGGTCGTGGACGAGAAAGCAGTCGGCAATGCCTCCCAGGCGTTCAAGGGCATCATCGTCTTCGAAGGCAATCGGCTCGTCTGACACGTTGGCACTGGTCATCACCAGCGCTTCGAAGTTTCCCCGCATCAGCAGGTGGTGCAGGGGGGTATAGGGGAGCATCAGCCCCAGCCAGCCGTTGTTCGGTGCTACCAGCGGTGAAACCGGACAGTCGCGGGTTTTGCGGGCGATGACGATCGGGCTCTCCGGCGCAGTCAGCAACCGTCTCTCCGTCTCGTTCAGCAAAGCCAGCCGCTGGGCCGCAGCAAGATCGGCCGCCATGACGGCGAACGGTTTTTCGTCCCGTTTTTTCCGTTCCCGCAGGCGCTGTACCGCCGAATGGTCGCAGGCATTCACTGCCAGATGGTAGCCGCCGATACCCTTGATCGCCAGTATCAGGCCGTTCTCAAGCAGCTCCACGGCACTGCCGACGGCGTTTTCACCCCTTCCGGATTGCCCCGGCTGCGAAGCGGAAGCATGGGGGGAACCCTGAAGACGCACCTGTGGTCCGCAGGCCGGGCAGGCCACCGGTTGGGCATGGAAACGGCGATTGTCCGGGTCGTGGTATTCCTCCAGGCAGGCGGGACACATCGGAAAGCCGGCCATGGTGGTCTTGGGCCGGTCGTAGGGAATACCGGTGATGATGCTGTAGCGCGGGCCGCAATTGGTGCAGGTGATGAAGGGATAGCGGTAGCGCCGGTCTGCCGGATCGAACAGCTCCCTCAGGCAGTCGCTGCACAGGTTCGAATCGGGCGCCACCTGAATTGTGCTGGCCCCCCCTGCGCTGCCCAGGATCCTGAAGCCGGTTTCTTCGCAGGGAGCCACCTCTTCGGCAGCCAGGGAAGCGATTACCGCCAGGGGGGGCGTCTCCTCCCGCAGTGACCGTTCAAATGCGGCCAGCGCGGCATCTTTGCCCTGTACCTCCAACTCCACCCCCGCCGTGGTGTTGCGCACCCAGCCGGTCAGGGACAGATCGCGGGCAAGACGATAGACAAAAGGGCGAAAACCGACCCCCTGAACGATGCCGCCGATGGCGAACCGCCGGCGCGTTACAACGCCGCTGTCTGGGCGGCCAGCCAATTGTACCACTGTTCCATGCCTTCGCCGGTTCTGGCCGAGACTTCGAAGATCGTGATGCCGGGGCTGACGCGGCGGGCGAATTCCCGGCAGGCTTCCAGATCGAAGTCCAGGTGCGGCAGCAGGTCGGTCTTGTTGAGCAGCAGGACCGTGGAATTGTGAAACATCTGGGGATACTTGAGGGGCTTGTCCTCTCCCTCGGTAACGCTCAGGACCACTACCTTGTGGTGCTCTCCCAGGTCAAAGGCGGCCGGACAGACCAAATTGCCGACATTTTCGACCATCAGCAGGTCCAGGTTGTCGAGATCGAATTCTTCGGTGGCATGCATGATCATGTGGGCATCCAGATGACAGCCAGCGCCGGTATTGATCTGCCGGACCGGTACACCGGTGGCGGCGATGCGCTGCGCATCGTTGTCGGTCTGCTGGTCGCCCTCGATGACGGCGAAACGGCGGGTCCCGGAAAGATCGCGCAGCGTCCGTTCCAGCAGGGACGTTTTACCGGAACCGGGGGAGCTTACCAGGTTGAGGACAAAGATCCCTTTCTCCCTGAAGAGGGCGCGGTTGAAAGCGGCCAGACGGTTGTTCTTCGCCAGGATGTCCTCTTCTATGGCAATGGTCGTCCGCTGGGCCGGCGCGGGATGCTCATGCCGGCCATGGCCGTCATGGGTATGGGAATGGTCATGGGTATGTCCATGATCATGGTCATGATGGTGATGGGGGCTGCAACCGCAGGTGGTACACATGCGTCCTCCTTTGGAATACTGGATGCTTCCGGCATCACAGCGTGGATGGCCGTTAAACTAGCAGGTTGACGATAGTTATGCAAGCAGGCAGGAGTCCGGGAACGCAGGCCAGGGCTCAGATGCCGTTGAACTGGAATTGGTGGAGCCGGTAGTAGATCCCTTTTTTCTGCATCAGCTCCTGGTGGGTGCCTTCCTCCTGCTTGCGGCCGTTTTTCACGACCACGATCCGATCGGCGTCCCGGATCGTAGAGAGCCGGTGTGCGATGATCAGCGAGGTGCGTCCTTGCATCAATCCGGCCAGGCCGCTCCTGATCATCTGCTCCGAGGCGGTGTCGATGCTGGCGGTGGCCTCGTCCAGTACCAGTATCTCGGGGTCGAATGCCACTGCCCTGGCAAATGAGATCAGCTGTTTCTCTCCGACCGATAAATTGCTGCCACGCTCCCTGATCTGTTCGTCATAGCCGGCCGGCAGCCGTTCGATGAAATTGCCGGCCCCTACTGCATCGGCTGCGAACTTCACCCGGGAACTGGCCCGGGGATCGCCAAGACAGATGTTGAAGGCAACGCTGCCGGCGAAAAGGCAGGGATCCTGCAGCACGATGCCTATGCGTCGGCGCAGGTCGGATGCCGGCATGTTACGCGCATCACTGCCATCGATGAGGATGCTTCCCCCGTCGATCTCGTATAGACGGGTCAACAGCCGTGTGATGGTGGTCTTGCCACCACCGCTTTCGCCGACCAGGGCCACCCGTTCGCCCCGCCGGACCGACAGGCTGAAATGCTCCAGCGCTTTTTCGCTGCCGCGGTAGGCAAAGGAGACATCCCTGAACTCGATCAGAGGCGGGGACCAGGTACCAGGGACCGGGGACCGGAAGGGCAACGCTGAGAGATGCTCCATCTCCGCTTCTTTGGCATCCGGACCCTGACCGCCAGCTACCATGTCCGCACCTTCGGTTTCCCGGTCCCCGGTCCATGGTCCCTGGTCCCCGGTTTTCACGTCCAGCAGCGCGAAGATGCGCTCCAGAGCGGCCATGGCGCCCTGCATGACCGAGTATTTGGCGGACAGATCGCGGATCGGTCCAAAGAACTTTTCGATATACTGTACAAAGGCCACCAGCACCCCGAAGGTCAGCAGACCGCGGGTGATTTCCCCACCCCCGTACCAGATGATCAGCGCCACCGCCACCGACGAGATGGCTTCTACCAGGGCATAGAGCGAGGCATCCCAGAAGATCACCGGCATGTTCGCATCCCGGTAGGAGGCGTTCAGGTCGCTGAACTTCCGCTCCTCGGAACGTTGCCGGTTGAAGCTCTGGATGATCGACATGCCGCCAATACTCTCTGCCAGATATGCATTGAGTTGCCCCAGGCGGGCCCGCACCTCGCGGAATGACTGGCGCATCTTGCGGCGGAAGGCCCAGGCGATGTAAAAGAGCAGGGGCAGGACCGAGAAGGTGACCAGCGACAGTTTCAGGTTCATGTACAACATGACCGAGACGATCCCGATCAGCAGCAGGATGTCCCCGATAATCATGATGATCCCCGCGGCGAACATCTCGCCCAGAACCTCTACATCGCTGGTAAGGCGGGTAACGACGCTGCCGACCGGGGTATGGTCGAACCATGAGGCGGGCAGCCCCATGACGTATCGGTACAGGGTGCCCCGCATGTCGGCCATGACACGCTGTCCGACCGACTGCAGCAGGTAGATCTCCAGATAGGATAGCAGGGATTCGGCCAGAAGCATTACCGTGAAAAGGGCGGCAATCGTTTCCAGCCCCTGGAGCCTGCCGGTGGTGATATGGTTGTCGATGGCCTGCTTGATAAGCCACGGCTGCGCCAGCCGGCAGGCCGCAACCAGCGGCAGGATCAGGACCACGACGGCGATCGGGAGGCGATAGGGCTTAAGGTACTGTGAGAAACGGGCCAGGATGCGCCTGTCATAGGCTTTTCCCATGATTTCTTCTGCGTAGATGCTGCCACCATGCTGCATGTTCGCTCCCGGTGAGGCCATTACTGTAACGATCAAGAATACCAGAACCAGAGTGGAAGTGAAACAGCGTCAGGTGATTCTTTCGTTTTCGGCGCAAAAGCACGGCACGGGGACATGGTCGCTCCCGCGGAACGCATAGTTCTTGCGATTCTTTCTGTTTTAACAGTGTGTATTGTGTATAATTAAAATTCAAAACGGGGACGGAGGTTCATCATGAAACGCTACGTCATAAACGGTGTCTTTTCCATCGATGGGCTGGTGCAGGAAGAAGCGGACATTCCCCGTCCGGGCTGCCGGCAGGTGCTGGTGCGCGTGCGGGCAGCCTCGCTCAACTACCGTGATGTGCTGATGGTGACCGGCGCGTACTCCAGAAATATCCCGCAGCCCCTGATCCCTTTCTCTGACGGCGCCGGCGAAATAGTCGGCGTAGGGGAGGGGGTGACTCGCTGGAAACGTGGCGACCGCGTGATCCCTACCTTTTTCCAGAACTGGCTGGCGGGCGGTATTACAAGGGAAGCACCCGCCTCTGCGCTGGGAGGTGCCCGGGACGGTGTGCTGGCCGAGTATGCCCTGTTCGAGGAAGAGGGGCTGGTCGAATTGCCGACCCATCTCTCGTTCGAAGAGGGGGCGACGCTCCCCTGCGCGGCGTTGACCGCCTGGAATTGCCTCTACAGCGGAAATTTAACCTGCGGCAATACGGTACTGGTAATGGGCAGTGGAGGGGTCTCCTGCTTTGCTCTGCAGTTCGCCAGGTCGGCCGGGGCCCGGGTAATCGCCACCAGCGGCAGCGATGCCAAGGCAGAGCGATTGAAGGCGCTGGGTGCCAGTGACGTAATCAATTACCATGATCCGGATTGGGAGAAACAGGTAACGGCTCTGACCGCAGGCGAAGGGGTCGACATCGTGGTTGAGGTTGGAGGGGCCGGGACTCTGGCCCGGTCCATCCGGGCCACCCGCATTGGGGGGCATATCAGCCTGATCGGTGTGCTGGCTGGTCAACAGGGGGAGGTCAATCCGTTGCCGGCAGTTATGAAGGGCATCCTGATCGCCGGCATTTACGTCGGTTCGCGTGAAATGTTTCAAGCCATGAACCGTTCGATTGTGTTGCACCGTCTCCATCCGGTTATCGATCGGGTCTTCCCCTTCGATGAGGCCAGGGATGCTCTGCGACATCTGCAGAGCGGCAGCCATATGGGCAAAGTGGTCATTTCCATACCGTAATCAAGGAAACCGAGGAGCAGCCAGAACATGGAATCAGGCAGACCTGACGCATATTCAATCCCGACCAGGATCGTTGCGATCTATGCCATAGTCAGCGGCGTATGGATATTTTTCTCCGACTCCCTGCTTGATCTGCTGGTCGATGATCCCAGGACCATGGCACGGATCGGCATGGTAAAAGGCTGGGTGTTTGTCCTGGTCACTTCGACCCTGCTATTTTTCCTGATCCGGCGCACCGTGAAACAGCTGCGGGACTTCAACTCAAAATTCCAGGAATCCGAGCGGCGCTTCAGGGAGTTGATGGAACAGGTGCGCATGATTGCGGTGATGCTGGACAGGCAGGGACAGATCGTGTTTTGCAACGATTTTCTGCTGCAGTTGAGCGGCTGGTCCCGTGAGGAGATCATGGGCAGTAACTGGTTCGACACCTTTGTTCCCGAGCCGATCCGAAACGATCTCCGGACCACCTTCAATCAGGGGCTTGCGGCCGGCGAAATCGTGACTCACTATGAAAACGCCATCCTCACGCGAACAGGCACAGAGCGGCTGATTGTCTGGAACAATACCGTGCTGAGAGATGGTGCCGGATCGGTAACCGGAATTGCCGGCCTCGGCATCGATGTGACGGACCATCGCCGCCTGGAGGAACACCTGCTCCAGGCGCAGAAGATGGAGTCGATCGGCACGCTGGCCGGCGGTGTGGCCCATGACTTCAACAATATTCTGACGGTCATCCTGAGTTGCGTTTCGCTTCTGAGGGTGCGAGCCGGAGATGCGGAGCGCTCAAAACAGCTGATCGATCAGATCGAGGGGGCGTCCCGGCGGGCGGCCAATCTGACCAGCAGCCTGCTGGCTTTCAGCCGCAAGCAGCAGATCGTCACACGCAGTATCGATCTCAACCAGATTGTAATCACCCTGCAGGCTTTTCTGGAAAGGATCATCGGAGAGGATGTGGTGCTTGCCACCGAGTTGTCCGGGGCCGGCGTGAGCGTAATGGCCGATCGCGGCCAGGTCGAGCAGGTGGTGATGAACATGGTGGGAAATGCCCGCGATGCCATGCCTCATGGCGGAGTTCTGACGATCCGGACCAGCATCGTTCAGTTGAACGGACAGGCGCTGGAAGATGGTAACGTGGTTTCGGGGAAGTATGCCCGGCTGGAGATAACCGATACGGGTGAAGGTATCGCCTTGAAGGATCGCAAGCGTATCTTCGAGCCCTTTTTCACCACCAAGGAGGTGGGCAAGGGTACCGGCCTGGGGCTGTCGATGGCGTATGGCATCATCAAACAACACAATGGCTGGATTGCCGTGGAGAGCGAAACCGGCAGGGGCAGCACCTTTCAGATATATCTGCCGTTGGTGGAGCAGGGGAGGGAAGCGGAAGGGGAGGAGCGGGAAGAGCCGGAGCAGGCCCGGAGGTGGCGATCCCCGCTTTGACAGTCACTGTGCTGCGACAATCGGCAGCCAGATGTGGAACGTGGCGCCGTGCCCTTTCTCCGACTCAGCCGTTATGCTGCCTCCGTGCTTGTCGATGACCGAGTGGCAGATGGCCAGGCCCAGTCCCTGCCCTTTGCGGCTACCCATTTCCTTGGTGCTGAAATACGGTTCGAAGATCCGTTCCAGCTTGTCCGGCGCGATGCCTGTGCCGGTGTCGCTGAAGATGATATGGATGTAGTTGCCGGCTTTCATCGGCGGATGACCGAACTGTTCGAGAACCTGCCTGTGCGCTGCAATGCGGATCGTCCCGCCGCCCGGCATGGCTTCCATCGCATTTCGGACCAATTGGCATATCACCTGCCGCAGTTGGTGTTCATCCCCGTTCACCATGGGAAGATTCGCCGGCAGATCCAGCTCGCAGGTAATACCCGTACCGTTGAGCACTGACTCTATGCCCGACAGGATCAGGGGGGCTACCGCAACCGGGTAAGAGACCGGTTCACTTTCCCTGACCAGCTCCAGAAGCCGCCGGCTGAGTGTCCGCGCCTCGCCGGAACTCCGCTCCGCCATATCGAGCAGGTCATGAAGGCCGCTCCCCTGCTCGGTTCTTGATTTGGCCAGAGCAATACTGCCCAGGATGACCTGGAGCAGGTTGTTGAAGTCGTGGGCCATGCCTCCAGCCAGAATGCTGAGCGCCTCCAGGTGTCTGGTCCGTTGTGCCGCGCTTTCCAACTTGCGGCGTTCGGTAATGTCTTCCGCAGTCTTGATGAACTTTGCAATGGTTCCGTCTGGTGTAAAGAGCGGTGAAATGCTGCAGTTCTCCCAGTAAAACTCCCCGTTTTTCCTGCGATTCCGCAGGGTACCGCGCCATTCCTCCCCATTCAGGATCGAATCCCACAGCATTTCGTATGTCGTGTCCGCAGTCTGGCCCGACTGGATGATCCGCGGGGTGCAGCCGATGACCTCTTCGGCGGCATAACCGGTTATCTCGCAGAACTTGCGGTTTACGTATTCAATGGTGCCGTCCGTTCCGGTTATGATCGAAATGCTCGGACTCTGTTCCAGTGCGTTGGAAAGCATACGTATCTGCTCGTGTTGCCTGTCCAGCAGCCGATGCATCTGAACCGTTTCACAGCAACGTTCGAGCACGGCGAAAAGTTTCTCCGTCTGCAGCGGTTTGAAGAGGAACTGGTTGATTCCGATCTCGATGGCATCCAGCAGATGTTCCGTGTCATTGAAGGCAGTCAGGATAATGATCTGGGCGGTTGGCGCTTCCCTCCGTATTTCCCGGGCCATGCTCAAGCCGTTCATGAAGGGCATCATCACGTCGGACAGGACGAGATCGACCGGATTGTTGCGGAAGATATCCAGCCCCTGCTGTCCGTTTTCAGCAATGATGAGCCGATAGCCCCGGGTGGCGATCATGCGGGCCAGTTGCTCTCGTGTTGTTGCCTCATCCTCCACCAGCAGCACGGTAAAGTCTTTCGGCGCCAGAGGGTCTTGCATGGCATCTCCTTGCTCCGGTTTTGACGGCCATACGGTCAAATAATTTATTGTACCACGTGTTCGGGGAGGCGCAACTGGTATCGGGAGAAATGTCAGATTGCCTTGCGCCAGGACAGGCGCCGCTCCAGCCAGCGGGAAAGGGAGGTAAAGGCGTAGCAGAGGATGAAGTAGACAGCGGCGATAAAGAAGAAAATCTCGGTAGGGTAGGCCATGGTGCGGTTGTTGATCTGGGTTCCGACGTGGGTCAGTTCCGAGACGCCCACGATGAAGGCCAGCGAGGTGTCCTTGATAAGCGACACGAACTGGTTGACGAACGACGGAATCATGTTGCGAAGCCCCTGGGGCAGAATGATGAAGGCCATGGCCTGCCAGTGCTTGAGCCCGGTGGAGAGGGCGGCTTCCATCTGCCCCTTGGGAATGCCCTCGATGCCGGCACGCACGATCTGCGACATATAGGCAGAGGTGAAGAAGGTCAAACCCAGGATGACGGTGCGGGTTTCGGAAAAACCTTTGCCGAATAATGCCGGCAGCAGGAAGTACATCCAGAAGATGACCATCAGCAGCGGCACCCCGCGGATGGTATTGATCACCAGCATTGCCGGCCGGCTGATCCATGCGCGGCGCGAAACGCTCACCAGCCCCAGGATCAGGCCGCCGAAGAACGACAGGACGCACGAAGCCACTGCCAGGTAGATGGTCAGTCCCACTCCTCCCAGGGGACCGTCCGGGTAGCGGCCGATCATGAAGTAGGTGAAGTTGTCGGCAATGACCTTGAAATCGGAAAAAATGCTCATATCAGGCAGCCTTGTGGATCTTGAGGACCCGCTCGTTGTACTGATCCACCAGGAAGGTGATGACGGTCGAAAGGGCCAGGTAGACCACGGTAGCGGCAGTAAAGGCCTCGAAGCCTTTGAATGTGTAGCTTTCCACCTGGCGGGCCTGGTATGTCAATTCCATCACGCCGATCGTCATGGCCAGGGATGAGTTTTTAGCCAGGTTGAGGAACTGGTTGATCAGGGGGGGGACGGTCAGGCGCACCGCCTGGGGAAGAATGATGTACTGCATCGAGCGCAGGTAGGAGAAGCCTGCGCTGCGTGCCGCTTCCATCTGTTCCTTGGGTATCGACAGCACGCCGGAGCGGATATCTTCGGCAATAAAGGCCGAGGTATAGATGGTCAGTGCGATCAGGCCGGCGGCGAACTCGAAATTCCAGCTGTTGAGCCATTCGTTGACCGCCATCGGCAGCAGCTTGTACGAGCCGAAATACCAGAAGAAAATCTGCACCAGCAGCGGCGTATTGCGGGTGAATTCCAGAAAAGCGCAGGCCAGCCAGCGCAGCGGGGCAAAGTGGCTCATGCGCATGACCGCAACGATCAGCCCGAGAATGAAGGAGAGGACGATGCCGGCCGCCGAAAGCTGCAGGGTGACCTTCAGCCCCGAGACGAGCCATTCGTGATATTGCCCGGAGAGTACTACGGACCAGTCGAAGTGGTAGTTAAGCACACGAAACCCTTTACAGGTCAAGGTTAAGGTTGAGAAAAGGATTGCTACCTTAATCTCAACCTTAACCTCACCCTGTTTTCCTACTTGTCAGCCGTGATCTTGAAGGTCCGCTGCAGATGGAACGGAGTGCCCGGCCCGAACCACTTCTCGAAGATCTTCTTGGCTTCGCCGGATTTCTCCATCTCCAGGATGGTCTTATTCACGAAATCGACGAAGTTCTTGTCGCCTTTGCGCATGCCGAGGCCGTAGGGCTCATCGGAGATCTGAAGGCTGGGGATCTCGAACTGCTCCTTGTTGGGGGCCTTGGACAGGATGCCGGCCAGGATGGCCTCGTCGGTGGTCACGGCCTGTACTTTACCCTGCTGCAGGGCCAGGAAGGCCTGGGGATAGTCGTCGAAGGAGAGCACGGTAGCGCTGGGGATGGCCTTCTTCACGTTCTGCTCCGAGGTGGAACCCTTGGCGGTACCGATCTTCTTGCCTTCCAGGTCCTTCAGGCTCTTGACGGTGCCCTTCTTGGTGATGAACTTCTGGCCGGTGAAGAAGTAGGTGTGGCTGAAGTCGATCTGTTTGGCCCGCTCGGGGTTCTTGGTCATGGTGGCGGCGATGATGTCGATATTGCCCTCCTGCAGTTGCGGCATGCGGCTGGCGGAGGTGACCGGCTTCAACTCGACCCTGGCGCCCAACCGGGCCGCAATGGCGTTGACGAAATCGATGTCGTAGCCGACGATGGTACGGGTCTTTTCGTCAATGTAGCCGAAGGGGGGCAGCGAATCCTTGACGCCGGCTACCAGGACCTTCTTTTTCTTGATTTCTGCCAGGGTGTCGGCCGGGGCGGCAGCCAGGGCCTTGGTGGAGACCGCAGCCAAGGCGGCCAGCATGAACATCGTTACCAGTTTCTTCATGTACATCCTCCTTTTTGATGGGTTGTGCAGAACAATGGAGCGTGGTTTTTCGTGAAGCTGCGTCGCCTACACGATGGAGCGCAGCCAGGCGGCGTCGCATAAGGAATTCCGGGGACAGCGACGGCATCCCGGAAAAGCTGCGCCTCCTCCGCTCAATGCATGGGGGACAGCAGTTGTTTCAGGAACTGTTTGGCACGGTCGTGCTGCGGATTGAGGAAGAATTCCTCGGGCGGTGCCTCTTCCAGGATGGTGCCGGCATCCATGAACACCACCCGGTCGGCCACTTCACGGGCAAAGCCCATCTCGTGGGTGACGGTCACCATGGTCATGCCGGACTTTGCCAGATCCTGCATGACGCTCAGAACCTCCCCGATCATTTCGGGATCCAGGGCTGAGGTCGGTTCGTCGAACAGCATGATCTTCGGTTTCATGGCCAGGGCGCGGGCTATTGCCACCCTCTGTTGCTGGCCTCCGGAGAGCTGGGCCGGGTAGACATCCCGTTTTTCACTCAAACCCACCCGGGCCAGGAGTTGCATGGCCTGCTCCTCCGCCTCTTTGCGGGGTGTTTTGCGGATTTTGATCGGTGCCAGGGTGATGTTGCCGATCACTGAAAGGTGGGGATAGAGGTTGAACTGCTGGAAGACGAAACCGATTTCGGCCCGTAGCCTGTTGATGTCGGTCTTTTTGTCGGAAAGGTCCATGCCGTCCACGATCAGCGTGCCGTGATCGATCGGTTCCAACTGGTTGATGGTGCGTATCAGGGTCGATTTGCCCGAGCCGGAGGGGCCGCAGACCACCAGCACCTCGCCCGGCACCACATGCAGGTTGATGTCGTTGAGGACGTGCAGAGCCTTGAACCATTTATGCACGCCCGAAAATGTGATCATGGGAGACTCTCCAGCCTGTGGATCATCTGTCATTAAAGGTATGTGTATATACCATGAAGTATGGCGCTGAGCAAAAAAAATATAACAGGTTTTCGGGCATGATGGAGGCCCTATGGGGGAATCGGGTGGTGCTTGCATAGCGGCTGCGGTCGGGGCAGCGGGGTATGACGGGGCAACTTCGGGTATTCCTGCCGGCCCCCCGCCTTTTCCGGCAGTATCGAGGCGGGTGCAGGAGGGAGAGACGGTCAGGTCATATCGACCGGATCGATATCGACAAATTCACGGACAGTGGCAACGGAGGTGCGGCGGGTGAACCAGGCGGCGAGCAAACGCCGCAGGTCGCCCCGGATAGGGGACTTGAGCAGGATCTGGCGGCGGTAGCGCCCCCGCAGACGGTAGAGCGGGGCAGGTGCGGGGCCCAGCACCTCCAGGCGCAGTTTCAGTTCGCGCCTGAGCTGCTGCAGCACATGGGCGCCTGCTTCTGCGCGCTCCTCCACTGCCCGTTCGGCCGTGCCGGAAAAGCCGATTCGGGCCAGAAAGGCAAAGGGGGGATAGCCGGCTTCCCGGCGGAACTCCAGCTCCTGGCGATAGAAGCTTTCTCCATCGTGGGCAATGGCGCATTGAATGGCGTAGTGGCCCGGATTGAGCGCCTGCAGCAGCACCCGTCCGGGTGCATCGCCCCGGCCGGCCCGGCCGATTACCTGGGAAAGTACCTGAAAGGTGCGTTCCGCACTCCTGAAGTCCGGTATGTTCAGGCTGGCTTCCGCATTGATCACCCCTACCAGAGTCACACCGGGAAAGTCATGTCCCTTGGTGATCATCTGGGTGCCGATCAGGATATCCGCCGATCCATCAGCCATGCGGGACAGCAGACGGCCATGACTGCCCTTGCCGGAGGTGGTGTCGCTGTCCATGCGCAGCACCCTGGCTCCGGGCAGCAGGTCCTGCAGGCTGTGCTCGATCCGTTCGGTGCCGGCGCCCAGTTCTTTCAGCTCCAGGCATCCGCAGGCGGGGCAGGTGCCGGGTGCCGGGACGGCGTAATCGCAATAATGGCAGACGCTGCGGCCGCGGCTTTTGTGGTAGGTGAGGGTGACCGAGCAGTTGGGGCAGGCCAGGGGCTGGTTGCATTCGCCGCATACCAGGAAGGTGGCGAAGCCGCGGCGGTTGAGAAAGACGATGGCCTGGCCGCCGCCGGCCACGGTTTCCTGCAGCGCCTGGTGAAGCTGGGGCGAGATGGCGGCGTTGACTCCCTGCATGGCTACCGTGTCAACCATCGGCATGGGGTTTCCCCGCACCCGTTCCGGCAGTCTGATCAAACCCAGGCGCCCCTGATCCGCTGCATGCAGGCTGGTGATGAGCGGCGTGGCAGAACCGAGCACGACCGTTGCCCCTTCCATTCGGCCCCTGACCAGCGCCAGGTCGCGGGCATTATAGCGCAGCCCCTCCCCCTGTTTGAAGGAGGCCTCGTGTTCCTCGTCAACCACGATGATCCCGATCCGCTCCAGGGGTGCGAAAACAGCGGAGCGTGCGCCGATCACGATTCGCGCCAGGCCGCGCCGGATGCGGCGCCATTCGTCGAAGCGCTCGCCGTCTGAAAGCCCGCTGTGCAGGATGGCGATGTCGCCGCTGTCGAAGCGGGCCCGGAAGCGCTGCACCAGCTGGGGGGTCAGGGAAATCTCGGGAACCAGCACCAGGGCGGTGCGCCCCTTTTCCAGGACATGGGCGATGGCCTGCAGGTACACCTCGGTCTTGCCGCTGCCGGTAACACCGTGCAGCAGGTACGGAGCGAATGCCTGCCGGTCGGCCGCCTGATTCAGAATGTCCAGGGCAGCTTGCTGATGGAGGTTGAGTTCCCGCGGGGAGTCTCGCCGGGTGACCTGCTCACGGAAGGGATCGCGGTAGATCTCGCGCTGCTCCTGTTGGATCAGCCCCAGCTCCGCCAGACGTTTGAGCTGGGTTGAACACTGTCCGAAACGGCTCCGCAATTCGGCTGCCGGTACTTCCTGTTCGCGGCGGATCAGTTCCAGCACTTCGGCCGCCTTGGGGCCGAGCGTATCCTGCACGGGGGGGGACGGAGCGGGGCGGTAGAGCGTTTCGAAGCGGATCGTGTGCCCGCCGGTTATGGTCTCCGGCTCGCGCGCGGATCCTTTGCGGGAGCTGAGGTTGATGCCGGACGGCAGGGCGGTCTTGAGCACCTCTCCCAGGGGATGCAGATAGTAGGAGGCGATCCAGCGGAAAAAATCGAGTTCGTTCTCGGTCCAGAGCGGCTCATCATCGATGACGTCGATGATCTCTTTCAGGCCGCCGGTTTCATCGCATTCGACGGTGCCGAGGATATAGGCGCTCAGGCGTCTGCCGCCAAAGGGGACGAAAACGCGCCTGCCGGTTGCAATGCGGTGCACCAGGCCGGCCGGAACCAGGTAGTGGTAGGTCTTCTCCAGGGGAAGGGGTACTGCGACTTCGATCACTTGGGCAAGGGACGGCACTCGTCGAATCTCGTCCGGAATGGTCACCAGAATTTTTTGGGCGGTTCGGTCTTTCCTACCAGCCGTATTTCACCGTCTATCACCTTGAACATATCACCGATCTCGTTCGTCCAGGCATCGCCTTCGTCCAGCGGCATGGGCACTTCGCGCCTTCCGAGAAACACTTCCTCATCACCGATATAAGCAAACCAGTCCAGGTTGCCGGTCATCCAAATCCTGGTTTTAAGTTCCATGCTGTTTTCCTTGTTCTCTGGCTTCATGGTTACTTACCATGTTCCAGGGGAGTATGCAAAATCTAAAGTTGATCGAGTGTGTTCAGGGGGCGCGGCCGGGGCAATAGGGACGCTCAGGTCAGAGACGGGAGAGCAGCGGATTGGCCAGACAGGAATTTACCACGATGTCCGCGACAGCGGATGACTGGGTGACTATTTCCGCACCATTTTGCGCACGATGCTGATGGCCAGGTTTCTGTCGGTCTTGGTAGCCAGGTCCCTGAAGTGCCTGAGCAGAATCTTTTCTTCCGGGGAGTCGTAGGGAAGGGGAGGCTCGGCCACGGTAGGGGGCCGGTCGGGCACGAAAAAGGCTGTCACCGGTATTTGGAGGCTTCTGGCGATCCGCTGGATATTTTCGACGTTGAGCATGCTGTATCCGCTCTCATAACGTTGTATCTGCTGATAGGAAACTCCGACCTTCTCGGCCAACTGCTCCTGGGAAAGGCCGAGTTCTTTTCGGCGTGCCCTGATTGCAGCCCCCATCTCACCGCTTGTAATGATGTCCGCTGGCATGGAGGAACTATAGCAGACCGTATTGATCGTCAACTACCGCATTGGATGATATGTGTTGCCTGTTGATTTTTGATCGATAAATGTGTATTAATGGCATATAATTCAACGCGCTGCGCCGGACCAGGAAGAGTGGAAAATAGTGCCGAACCGGTGTGATCCGGCCTGGAGGCGATCGTTGGGTAAAATCGCCGGACAATGTGCGTATCCAGAAGTGCCTGGACCAATCTCATGTACGAATGGCTTCTGCTCTGGAGATGTCATGTATAGAATCATAGCGGTTATAGTGCTGGTTTTGTTCCTGCTGGTTGCTCCCGCCTTGGCGGGAGGGCCGAAATTCATCGTTTCCGGAAAGGTTGAAAAGGTCATCGATGCCAGCACGGTCCTCGTCGATCTCCCGACCCGTTCCATGAAAATGACCCTGCGGCTTTATGGGGTTGAACCGCCGCACATGAGCCAGCCATGTGGCGCTAAAGCTTTCGCGATGCTGAAAAGAAAGATCCTGGGGAAAAACGTGACAGTGGATATTCACGAAAAGACATCGTCAAAGCAGATGATTTCCATTGTCCGTTATAATGGCCGGAGCATCAACCGGGACATGGTTGCAGAAGGATGGGCGTGGGCAGTGAAGACCGGTCTCGATGCCGGAATCGATACCGAGTTGGCGGATGCCGAAGGTGAGGCCCGCAAGGCGCATCGGGGGATGTGGAAGCAGCAGAATCCCGAACCTCCGGGGGAATGCCGGAAGAGGCTCTCACAACAGGAAAGAAAAACATCAAAGAAAAACTGAGAAAGGCTGAGACAGGCGGGCGGTAAGGGCAGGAGTACCCTCTCTCACGAAAGCCGCACTTTGAAGTCTTCATAACCAAAACGACGCACCACCCTCAATTCTCCTGTCTGCGGTTCGAAGGTGCAGATGGCCGGATGCTGGATGCCGTTGAAGGTAGTGGTTTTAACCATGGTGTAGTGGGACATGTCCAGGAAGGCCAGGCGGTCCCCTGCTGCGAGCGGTCGCTCAAAGGACCAGTCGCCGATGATGTCCCCTGCCAGGCAGGAGGGGCCCCCCAGGCGATAGGTGTGGGGCTTTTGATCGGGATCAAAGCCATCTTTGAGGCCGGGGCGGTAGGGCATTTCCAGAATGTCCGGCATGTGGCAGGTGGCCGAGACGTCCAGAATGGCGATATCCATCTGGTTGTGCACCACGTCCAGCACCTCGCTGACCAGGATGCCGGTGCCGATCGCAATGGCCTCCCCCGGCTCCAGGTAGACCTCCACCCCGTACTTTTCCCTGAAATACGTCACCAACTCCACCAGTGCATCAATGTCGTAGCCTTCCCGGGTAATGTGGTGTCCGCCACCCAGGTTGAGCCATTTCATCTTGGGCAGAAACCGCCCGAATTTTTCCTCGAACACCCGTGCCGTGCGCTCCAGCGGCTCGAACAGCTGCTCGCAGAGTGTGTGGAAGTGCAACCCCTCGACTCCCCGCAGGGCCGCCTCGGTTCCCACCTCTGAGATGCGCCGTTCGAATTCCGCCAGAGGAATGCCGAGGCGGGACTTGGGGGCACAGGGATCGTAGATGGCGGTGTGCCCCTCGGTGTGCTCGGGGTTGACCCGCAGGCCGATCGAGACGCGGCTTGCCTCCTTTTCCCACAGCGGACGGAAACGCTCAAACTGGTTGAAAGAGTTGAACACCAGGTGATTGGATAGCTGCAGCAGCTCGACGATGTCGCTTTCCTTGAACGCGGCCGAGAAGCTGTGCACCTCGCGGCCGAATTCTTCGCGCCCCAGGCGCGCTTCCCAGGGGGAACTGGCGCAGACGCCGTGCAGCGTTTCCCGGATGATCGGGAAGACACCCCACATGGCAAAGGCTTTCAGTGCCAAAAGGATCTTGGCGCCACTCTTCTGCTGGACATGATCCAGGATTGCCAGGTTATGGCGCAGCCGCCCCAGATCCACCACATAGGCGGGGGAGGGGGCCAGCTCAAGAATTTTTTCGATATCGATACCGGGCACGTTTCAACCTATTAGGAGTATTCACCGCAGAGGGCGCAGAGAACGCAGAGTAAACAAAAAATCTATGGGGATATAATTAATCCCCAATTTACCCATAATTTAGAGTTCGAGAACAAATCCCATGAGGCCTTTCCTCTGTGTCCTCTGTGGTAAAGCTTTTGATTGTTAAAGTTCAGGCCACTCACCGCCGTCGACCACCACTGTCGGCAGTCCCATCGGACCCAGCTCATCCAGGAATACCTCCGGATCGAACTGCTCCATGTTCCAGACTCCCGGCGCATGCCACTTACCGGTCAGCATCATGATCGCCCCCACCACGGCCGGTACGCCGGTAGTGTAGCTGATGGCCTGGGACTGGACTTCTTTGTAGCAGGCCTCGTGGTCGCAGATGTTGTAGATGTAGACCTGTTTGCGCTGGCCGTCCTTGAGTCCGCGGGCGATGACACCGATGCAGGTCTTGCCCTTGGTCAGCGGTCCCAGCGAGCCGGGATCGGGAAGCAGCGCCTTCAGGAACTGGATCGGCACGATCTTCTGGCCGTTGAACTCCACCTCGTCGATGCGGGTCATGCCGACATTCTGCAGCACCTCCAGGTGCTTGAGGTAGTTGTCCGAGAAGGTCATCCAGAACTGGGCCTTTTTTATGGTGGGGATGTGCTTGACGATGGATTCCATCTCCTCGTGGTAGAGACGGTAGATGTTCATCGGCCCGATTCCTTCGGGAAAGTCGAAGACCCGCTTGGTGGAGAGCGGCGGGGACTCCTGGAAGGCACCATTCTCCCAATGGCGACAGGTGGCGGTCACTTCGCGGATGTTGATCTCGGGATTGAAGTTGGTGGCAAAGGGCTGACCGTGGCTGCCGGCATTGGCGTCGATGATGTCGATCTCTTCTACCACGTCGAGGTATTTTTTCGCCGCCAGGGCGGTGTAGACGTTGGTCACCCCCGGATCGAAGCCCGAGCCCAAGAGCGCCATCAGGCCGGCTTGCTTGAAGCGGTCCTGGTAGGCCCACTGCCAGGAATACTCGAACTTGGCGGTGTCCAGCGGCTCGTAATTGGCGGTGTCGAGGTAATCGACGCCGGTTTCAAGGCAGGCGTCCATGATGGTCAGGTCCTGGTAGGGCAGGGCCACGTTGATCACCAGCTTGGGCTGCACCTGTTTGATCAGGGCTACCAGTTCGGGAACATTGTCGGCATCGACCTGGGCGGTCTTGATGCTGTTGTTCAACTGGGCGGCAATGGTATCGCACTTGGATTTGGTGCGCGAGGCCAGGGTGATCTCGCTGAAGATGTCGCGGCGCTGGGCGCATTTATGGGTGACGACCTGGCCGACGCCGCCGGCGCCGATGATAAGGACCTTGCTCATGTGTATGGTTCCTTCCTTAATATTTGATCGGATCGTATCAGAGCCCAAACATATTACGGGTATTCGCTTTGCAGCACAATACCCGTAACATGAATTTTACAAAGGAAACGTTTTTTGTGTACTGGATAAACTTGAATGCTATCTGAACGGCTCTCGGAATACGAAATCAGCTATTCCCCGAAATAGGTGTATCCCAGCAGCGTCCGGTCCAGAAGCTCGATGAAGTGACTGCTCTCTTCGATGGAGATCTTCTTCATGGCCACGCTCTTCTCCAGGTTGTCGCGCACGTTCTTCAGGATCTCGGGGCCTTTGTACTGCACGTATTTCAAGGTTTCCCAGGTGGCGTCGCCGTTGATGACCGTGTCGATCATGTAGCCGGTCTTCTTGTTGAAGGTGATATGGACCGCGTTGGTGTCGCCGAACAGGTTGTGCAGGTCACCCAGGATCTCCTGGTAGGCCCCGATCAGGAAAAAGCCGATGTAGTAATCCTCGTCCTTCCTGATCTTGTGCAGCGGCAGCGACTTGGTGCGTCCCTGTTCACCCACGAAGCTGGTGATCTCGCCGTCCGAATCGCAGGTGATGTCGGCGATGGAGGCCATTACGTCCGGCTTCTGGTTCAGCCGCTGGATCGGCATGATCGGGAACAGCTGATCAATGGCCCAGGAGTCGGGAATGGATTGGAACAGCGAGAAATTGGCAAAATAGGTCTGGCGCAGCGAAAGCTGGAAGTTCTGCAGCTCTTCCGGGATCGGTTTGATCTTTTCGACGATGCTGTTGATCTTCTTGATAATCTTGGAGTAGAGCCATTCCGCGACGGCCCGGTCGTGCAGGGTCAGATAGCCCAGGTTGAACAGGCTGACCGCCTCGTTGATCAGCTGCAGGGTGTCGTGGTAATCCTCTCGTAGAGAATAACGGTCGATGCTTTTGTAGATGTCCATCAGCTTCTTGACCGTGGGTGCCAGCTTTTCCGACTGGGCCAGGATCTCTTCGAAGTCCGGCATCAGGTTTTGGGTATTGGTATTGAGTACGTTGGTGACCATCAGCGAGTAATGGGCAACCGTGGCCCGGCCCGACTCGGAGATGATATTGGGACATTCCACGCCGGCTTCGTCGCAGATGTTCTTGATCTGGTAGATCACGTCATTGGCGTATTCCTCGACCGTATAGTTGACGCTGGAGAAATAGCTCGACTTGGAACCGTCGTAGTCGACACCCAGACCGCCGCCGATGTCAAGGTACTCGATCCCCACCCCCATCTTGCGCATTTCGGTATAGATGCGTGCCCCTTCGATCAGGGCCGACTTGATCTTGTCGATCTTGGTGATCTGGCTGCCGATGTGGGAGTGCAGCAGTTTGACGCACTCCAGCATACCCTTTTCCTCAAGGATGCGGATGGCGGCGATGATCTCGGTCATGCGCAGACCGAATTTGGCGTCTTCACCGCCTGAGGTGGCCCACTTGCCGGTTCCTTTGGAGGAGAGTTTGACCCGGATGCCCAGTTTCGGCTGGATCCCGGTTCTCTTGGCGATCTCGACGATCTTTTCAAGCTCGAACAGCTTTTCGATCACAATGGTGATATCGTAGCCGATCTTGGTGGCATACAGGACGGTTTCAATATATTCGGCATCCTTGTAGCCGTTGCAGATGATCGGCAGGCCGTTGCCGGTGGAGATGGAGATGGCTGCCACCAGCTCGGGTTTCGAGCCGACTTCCAATCCGATGTTGTAGCGTTTGCCGTAGCTGGCGATCGCTTCGACCACCTGGCGCTGCTGGTTGACCTTGATGGGATAGAAGGTCTGGTATTTGGCCGGATAATCGTTTTCCTGGATGGCGTTCCTGAAGACGCGATTGATGCTGGCGATGCGCCCCTGAAGGACATCCATGAACCTCAGCAGAATCGGCGGCTTGATTTTGCGTTTGATCAGGTCGTCCACCAGCACCCGCAGATCGATGGAATGCTTGGAATTCGAGGAGGGATGAACGCAGATATTGCCCTTCTTGTTGATGGAGAAAAGATCTGCACCCCAGTTATCGAGATTATATATTTTGGCGGAATCGTTGCTTGACCAGCGCTCCATAGGTCGGTTCCCCAGCTTTCGGTTTATGCGCCACCAGGCGGGTGTGGTTGCTGCGTTTGTGTAAAGCTGCCTTCCGGGAGGCGGAACAACTACCCGGAAAGAGCCCGGTTTCTTACTGCCATCAACTGCACAAAGGTTTAAAAATATCCTGCAATACCATCCCCATGTCAATGCTTTTTTGGTATACAGGATTTGTTTTGGGCAGTCAAACTTGACAAGTGCGGCAGGAATGGTTACATCTTTTTTAAACCGGCAAACTCCCAGCCTCCATCTATTCAAAACGGATACCAGCCATGCCACGTTTTTCGGGCAAGAAGCCTTACCACCAGGAGCTTATCAGTCGCCAGGTCGGAGAGATCAGAGCCTTGCTGCATGCCCTTGAGATGAGGGAAGGGTTGGATGAGGCGGAGAATCGCCCGCGAATGGACATGTACGAATCGTCCGACGAGGTCGTTCTCGAATTCGATTTACCGGGGTTCCGGCTGGAGGATATCGCCATCAGGGTTAACGGCGTCACTCTGGTGCTGGAAGCGCATAAACCCCGGGAGCAGATCGAGGGATGCTTCATTTGCATGGAGCGCAGTTTCGGTCACTTCAATTATGTCATCCAGCTTCCCGGCATTTTCGATCCGCGTCTGGTTGTGGCCGAATACCGGTTGGGCGTCTTGAGGGTGGTTTGCCCGAAAGCCGCTGATCTGAAGGTACCTATAAAGGAGATTACGCTTTGAGTGAATCTGACAAGGATATAGAGAAACAGGAAGCCGAAGAGCTTAAGATACCGGACGTGCTTCCGCTGTTGCCGGTGCGCGACGTGGTGGTCTATCCCTTCATGATCATCCCCCTGTTCGTCGGGAGGGAGATGTCGGTCAAAGCGGTGGACAGCGCCCTGGCCGGGGACCGGATGATCCTGCTGGCCACCCAGCACGAGATCAGCGAGGAAGATCCGCAGCCGGACAAGATCTATAACGTCGGCACCGTTGCCATGATCATGCGCATGCTCAAGCTGCCGGACGGCAGGGTGAAAATCCTGGTGCAGGGATTGGCCAAGGCGCGCATCACCGAATATGTCACCGAAAAGCCCTTCTATACCGTGGGCATCGAACGCCTGAACGACACGCCGCTTCTGGATATCTCGCTGGAGACCGAGGCGCTGATCCGTACGGTCCGCGAGCAGTTGACCAAGGTGGTGGAGCTGGGCAAGCAGATCTCGCCCGAGGTGGTGGTCATACTGGAAAACATCCAGGATGCGGGCAGCATGGCCGACCTGATCGCCAGCAACCTGGGGCTCAAGGTGGCCGACGCCCAGCAGCTGCTGGAGACGGTCGACCCGATCGTCAGGCTGACCAAGGTCAACGAGCTGCTCAACCGCGAGGTCGAACTGCTCAGCGTACAGGCCAAGATCCAGAGCGCTGCCCGCGAGGAAATGGGCAAGAATCAGCGTGAGTATTACCTGCGCGAGCAGATGCGGGCCATCCAGCAGGAGCTGGGGGACGGCGAGGGCAAGGAGGAACTGGTCGAGATCCGCAAGGCGATCGAATCGGCCAAGATGCCGGAGAATGTTCAGAAGGAGGCGCTCAAGCAGCTCGGCCGGCTGGAAAACATGCATCCCGATGCAGGGGAAGCCGGGATCATCCGTACCTATCTGGACTGGCTGGTGGAACTGCCCTGGAGCAAGGCTTCACGCGACAGTCTGAACATCGCCAGGGCCGAAGAGATCCTCAACGACGACCACTTCTACCTGGACAAGATCAAGGAGCGCATCCTCGAATTCCTGGCAGTGCGCAAGCTGAAGAAAAAGATGAAGGGTCCCATCCTCTGCTTCGTCGGCCCTCCGGGGGTCGGCAAGACATCGTTGGGCAAGTCCATTGCCCGCGCCATGGGGCGCAAGTTCGTACGCATGTCGCTGGGGGGCGTGCGGGACGAGGCCGAGATCCGCGGCCATCGCCGCACCTATATCGGCGCGCTGCCCGGTCGTATCATCCAGGGTATGAAGCAGGCCGGCACCAACAACCCGGTCATGATGCTGGACGAACTGGACAAGCTCGGCTACGACTACAAGGGAGATCCCTCGTCGGCCCTGCTGGAGGTGCTGGATCCGGAGCAGAACCACTCCTTCTCCGATCATTACATCAGCCAACCCTTCAACCTTTCCAACGTCATGTTCATCGCCACGGCCAACCAGATCGATCCGATTCCGTCGGCGCTGCGCGACCGTATGGAGGTGATCAATCTCTCCGGCTATACCGAAGAGGAAAAACTGGAGATTGCCAAGCGTTACCTGGTGCCGCGCCAGGTGGCCGAAAACGGGCTCAAGCCCAGCTTCATCGCTTTCGAGGACGATGCGATCCGCGAGATCATCGCCAAGTACACCCGCGAGGCGGGTCTGCGCAACCTGGAGCGCCAGATCGGCACGGTCTGCCGCAAGGTGGCACGCAAGGTGGCCGAAGGTTCCAAGCGTACGGTCAAGGTGACCGCCAAGAACCTGCCCACCTTCCTGGGAGGCGCCAAGCACCTGCGGGAAGAGGATCTGGTCAAGAACGAGATCGGTGTTGTCAACGGACTGGCCTGGACCCCGGTCGGAGGCGAAATTCTGCACATCGAAGCCACCCTGATGCAGGGTAAGTCCGGACTGACCCTGACCGGCCAACTGGGTGATGTCATGAAGGAATCGGCCCAGGCCGCCCACTCCTATATCCGTGCTCATGCGTCCGAACTGCAGATCAAGCCGGAGTTTTTCCAGGATCACGAGATTCACGTGCATGTCCCGGCCGGTGCCATACCCAAGGATGGCCCCTCGGCCGGCGTTGCCATGGCCACGGCACTGGTTTCCGTTATCACCAGGATCCCGGTCAGGAAGGATGTGGCCATGACCGGCGAGATCACGCTGCGGGGCAAGGTGCTTCCGATCGGTGGACTCAAGGAGAAGATCCTGGCTGCGGTCCGTTCCGAGATAAAGACCGTCATTATCCCCTTCCAGAACAAGAAGGACCTGGAGGATATCCCTGCCGAGATCCTCAAGAAGGTCAAGATTGTTCCGGTGCAGATGATCGACGAGGTGCTCAAGCTGGCCCTCGAGAAATACCCGCCGTCAACGTCCCACCCGGCCAAGACGCAGTCGCGGCCATCCGCTGCCCGGGGCACGGCCCGTTCCCGCCGGGGTGCCGAGGCGTGAATCTTGGCGAGGTCGGCGAGTTCGGTCTGATCTCCCGCATTGCCGCAAGGGTGGCCCCCTCCGAAGGGGTCGTTACCGGTATCGGTGACGATGCCGCGGTGACTGCCCCTGCACCCGGCATGCAGCTGTTGACCTCCACTGATATGCTGTTGGAAGGGGTGCATTTCCGCCGCGACTGGCATGACCCGTACCGCCTGGGACGCAAGTCCCTGGCGGTCAGCGTTTCCGATATCGCCGCCATGGGCGGCATCCCCCGCTGGGCCCTGCTCTCGCTGGCACTGCCCAATGATCTCCCCCTTGCCTTTGTCGATACCTTCACCCGCGGATTTCTCTCCCTGGCAGAAGAACATGGCGTTGCCCTGATCGGCGGCGACACCTGCGCCTCACGCAACGGCCTGATCGTTTCGGTCACGATCATGGGGGAACAGGCCCCCGGGCTGATTGTCCGGCGCAGCGGCGCCAGACCGGGAGACGAGATCTGGGTCAGCGGCACGCTGGGTGACGCCGCCCTGGCGCTCGAACTGCTGGAAGGCCGCCTGACGGTTCCACGTTCCGCCGGAACGCCAAGCAATTACCCGGAAAATCGTGAGGAGAACGATCCTCTTCTTTCCCGCCTGCTCGATCCGGTTCCCCGCACTAGAGCTGGTCGTATGCTGGCCGAGTCGGGGCTCGTCTCCGCCATGATCGACATCAGCGACGGCTTGCTGGCCGATTTCGGCCACATTGCAGAATTGTCCGCTGTCGGCGGCAGCATTTTTCTGGATGCGCTGCCGCTTTCCCCTCCGTTTCGCGATGCTGTGCAGCATCTCCCCGACTTCCCCTATCACCTGGCATTGGCCGGCGGCGAAGACTACGAACTGGCCTTTACGGCACTGCCTGCCGATCGTAAAAAAATAGCCGACCTCATGAAAACTTGTGGCATTGATGCCGCACCTGTTGGTATAGTAACGACCCAGCCGGATATAACCGCTTTCACCGCCGACGGCACCCATTATCATCTCCCGACCTCCGGTTTCAATCATTTCATTCCCTGAGGATGTGTCTTGAAAGGAGCAGTACGTAATGCAGCAGCCAGTAATTGCAGCGCCCCAGGCACGGCTTTGCGCCGATGCCCTCCGTTTTCTCGCCGTTGATGCAGTTGAAAAGGCCAATTCCGGTCATCCCGGCCTCCCCATGGGAGCGGCCGATTGTGCCTTTGCGCTGTGGGGCAATTTTCTCAATTTCAACCCGTCCGAGCCCCGCTGGGCGAACCGGGACCGTTTCGTACTCTCGGCAGGCCACGGTTCGATGCTGCTCTATTCGCTCCTGCACCTGTTCGGCTATGATCTGCCGCTCGACGAACTGAAAAATTTCCGTCAGTGGGACAGCAAAACGCCCGGACACCCCGAATTCGGGCACACCGTCGGGGTCGAGGTGACCACCGGTCCGCTCGGCCAGGGCTTTGCCAATGGCGTCGGCATGGCCATTGCCTCCAAAATGGCGGCCGAGCGTTTCAATACGGCCGAATTCAGCCCCATCACCCACACGATTTACGGCCTGGTGGGGGACGGTTGCCTTCAGGAGGGGATCAGCTACGAAGCTACCGCCCTGGCAGGTCACCTCAAGCTCGGCAACATCGTCTACATTTACGACAGCAACAGCATTACCATCGAAGGCAAGACCGATCTGGCCTGGTCCGAAGATGTGACCGGCCGTTTCAACGCCTGCGGCTGGCATGTGCAGAGCATCGACGGCCACGACTATGGTCAGATCACCGCAGCCATCGCAGCAGCCAAGGCCGAGACCGGCAGGCCGTCGCTGATCATCGCCACTACCCATATCGCCTATGGCAGCCCCAAGTGCCAGGGGTCGTCCGGCGCCCATGGCGCCCCGCTGGGCAAGGATGAGGTGGCCGCCACCAGGGCCAATCTGGGCTGGCAGCATGCCCCGTTCGAGGTCCCGCAGGAGGTGAAGGATGTCTGCGCCCAGCGCGTGGAGGACCTGAAACTGCGTCACAAGGCCTGGCAGGATGGTTTTGAGGTGTGGTACACCACCAACCCGGAACGTGCGGTACTATGGGATCAGATGTGGAACAAGCCGTTGGGGCCCGAACTGGCGGACGAACTGGTGGCAGCCGTGGCCGGCAAGGATGGTGCCACCCGCGTGCTGTCCGGCGCCGTCCAGCAGAAGGTTGCTGCCCTGGTGCCGGCTCTGGCAGGCGGCTCGGCCGACCTGGCTCCTTCCAACAACAGCGATATCAAAGGTTCACCTTCGGTGCAAGCAGGCGCCTTTGCCGGACGCAACCTGCATTTCGGCATCCGTGAGCACGCCATGGGTGCGGTCATGAACGGCATGGCGCTGTACGGCTGCTTCATCCCGTATGGTGCCACCTTCCTGGTCTTTTCCGACTACTGCCGTCCTACCATTCGTCTCTCGGCCCTGATGAAGCAGCAGGCCATCTATATCTTCACCCATGATTCCTTTTTCGTGGGAGAAGACGGGCCGACCCACCAGCCGATCGAGCATGTCGCCTCGTTGCGCATGATCCCCGGCCTGCAGGTGATCCGGCCTGCTGACGGTCTCGAAACCGCCATGGCCTGGGTGGCTGCCCTGCGATATGCCCAAGGGCCGACCACTCTGATCCTGACCCGCCAGAAGCTGCCGGTGATTGCGCGTCCGGCCGGTTTCGACAAGGCCGACGTACTGAAGGGGGGCTACCCGGTTGTCACAACAGACGGCACACCGGATGCAGTCATCATGGCCAGCGGTTCCGAGGTGCACGTGGCGGTGGAGGCGGCGACCACACTGACAGCACGGGGCATCAAGCTGAGCGTGATTTCGGTCCCCTGCCTGGAGCAGTTCATGGCACAGCCCCAGTCCTACCGTGACGAAATCCTGCCGGCCGGAGTACCGCGCATCGCCTTCGAGGCGGGGCGTGGCGAGTCTTGGGGACGGGTGCTCGGCTGCGAGGGGCTGTTCATTGGCATCGAACATTTCGGCGCTTCGGCTCCGGGCGAGGTGCTGGCGGAGAAGTTCGGCTTCACTGCCCCGCAGGTGGCCGAGAAGATCGCGGCGTTCCTGGGAAAGGCCTAACGTCAACATCCGCCACGGAGACACAGAGACGCGGAGGAAAAGCAGAAGCCGGACAGGACCGTAAATCAAAAGTTTTGGTGAGTATCTGGTTTCTCTCTTTTGCCGTTCTCTGTGTACCCGTGTCTCTGTGGCAGATGTAAGGTGTACTGTATGGAACTGATCGAACTGCTAAAAAAATCCCTGCTTTTCTCTGGTCTGGCCGATGGAGACTTGGCCGAGCTGGCGACCATCACGGTGCGCCGCAAATTCAAAAAGGGTGAGGCGCTCTTCAGCGAAGGGGACGTTGCCACCGGTTTCTACCTGCTGGTGGTGGGCAGCATCAAGCTCTGTCGCATTGCGCCGGATGGGCGAGAGAAGGTACTGCACTTCGTCCGAGCGGGAGAGACTTTTGCCGAGGCGGCCTTCTTCGGTGACGGTAAATATCCGGCCGAAGCGCGCGCCCTGGAGGCGGGCGAGGTGCTGTACCTCCCCAAGCAGGGATTCATGGAGCTGATGGCCAGGAATCCCAACTTCTCGCTCAACCTGGTGATCTCTCTCTCGCTGATGCTGCGTCAATTCGCCCGGCAGATCGAAGAGCTGTCCTTTGCCGATGTCACCTCCCGGCTGGCATCGTTCCTGGTCCGGCGGGCGGATGAAAAGTCCACCAGCTACGGCGGCATCACCTATATCGACCTGGGAATCAAGAAGGGTGAACTGGCTTCACGGCTCGGCACCGCCAGCGAAACGGTCTCCCGCACCTTGCGCAAGTTGAAGGACGAGGGCATAATCGAGGTGCAGGGAAACCGCGTGGTAATTCACCAGATGGAAAAGCTGCAGAAACTGTGCGAACGTCACGAATGAACCGGGATCGGAACGGAAACCACCATGTTGATCGTCATGAATCATAACGCCGGCCAGACTGAGATTGACGCCATCACCCGGATCGTCCGGGAGATGGGTTACACCGCAGCGCCCATACCGGGCAGGGAACGTACAGCCATTGGGGTGCTGGGGAATCAGGGGTACGTTGATGACAGTAAAATTCTGGAAATGCCCGGCGTACAGAGGGTAATCCACGTGTCCAAGCCTTACAAGCTGGTTTCCCGCGATTTTCATCCTGAAAACACTGTCGTGAACGTGGCCGGCGTGCAGGTGGGCCAGGGATGCCGGCCGGTGGTGGTGGCCGGTCCGTGCGCCGTGGAGAGCGAGCAGCAGATTGTGAAGACCGCCCTGTTCGTCAAGCAGGCGGGCGCCGATATGCTGCGTGGGGGGGCTTTCAAGCCCCGCACCGGTCCCCATACCTTTCAGGGTATGCGGGAAGAGGGCTTGCGCCTGCTGGCCCTGGCCGGCAAAGAAAGCGGCCTGCCGATCGTGACCGAAGTCATGAGCCCCGACAATGTCGGACTGGTGGCCGAACATGCCGACCTGCTGCAGGTAGGGGCGCGCAACATGCAGAATTTCGATCTGCTGCGCGAGTTGGGGCGAATCCGCAAGCCGGTTCTGCTCAAACGCGGCATGAGCGCTACCATCGAGGAATTCCTGGCAGCGGCGGAGTACATCCTGGCCGAGGGGAATGAGCAGGTCATACTGTGCGAGCGCGGGATCCGCACCTATGAAACCGCTACCCGCAACACGCTCGACCTGGCGGTCGTGCCGCTGATCAAGGAGATGTCCCACCTGCCGATCATGGTCGATCCGTCCCATGCCACCGGCAAACGCAGCCTGGTGCCCCCCATGACCCTGGCGGCACTGATTGCCGGCGCCCACGGCGTGTTGGTGGAGGTCCATCCCGAACCGGAGAAAGCACTGTCCGACGGCCCCCAATCGCTGAATTTCCCGGGCTTCGAGGCGCTGATGAAGGATGTCCGCAGCCTGAGCGGCTTTCTGGGATATTGATGGCTGGATATTAATCTTAAATCGCTTGTAAAGGCCATGGCCGGATGTGATAATACAACAAACATTCTCTCTGTCCTGTTTGTCGGCTGCAGTACCCGGGCGGAATAAACATAAGAACGGGGGACCTTCTCTACTGTGGTGTGCTGCCCCATTGCGCGGGAATTGCCTGAAGCAGTATATGGTCGCCCACCTGTTAAGGAACTCGCCGGAGGTCCTTATAGCAGGCGGCAGGACGGAGAGATAAAAAAACGGGTAGGAGCCGCAAGGCTTCTACCCGTTTTTCTTTTTCGTGCAGGAAGGTCCGAACGTACGGTTTAACCCACCAGTCCCCGATCCCCAGCCCCCGGTCCCTGATTATCCCTGGCCATGGCGTCATCCATGACCTTGTAGGCGCAGAACTCTCCGCACATGGTGCAGGCGCCGTGGTCCGCAACCCCTGAGCTTTCACGCAGCGAGCGGGCGCGTTCGGGATCCATGGCCAGGGCGAATTGTCCTTCCCAATCCAATTTTTTTCTGCATTTTGCCATGGCAATGTCCTTTTCCATGGCCCCCTTGACTCCCTTGGCGATGTCGGCCGCATGGGCTGCGATGCGTGAAGCGATTACCCCGTCCCGTACATCCTGGACGTCAGGCAGACGCAGATGCTCGCTGGGGGTCACGTAGCAGAGGAAGTCGGCACCGGCCGCTGCGGCAATGGCACCGCCGATGGCGCAGGTGATGTGGTCATAGCCGGGTGCGATGTCGGTTACCAGCGGCCCCAGCACGTAGAAAGGGGCGCCGTGGCAGAGGCGTTTCTGCAGCAGGATGTTGGCCTGGATCTGATTGAGCGGCACGTGGCCGGGGCCTTCGATCATTACCTGAACGCCGGCACTCTGGGCGCGCTGAGTCAGCTCCCCCAGCAGGATCAGCTCGTGGATCTGGGCGCGGTCGGTGGCATCGGCCAGGCAGCCGGGGCGGAAGCCATCCCCTAGCGACAGGGTCATATCGTATTCCTTGGTTATCTCCAGCAGCTTGTCAAAGTGTTCGTAGAGCGGGTTTTCCTTGTTGTTGTAGGCCATCCACTCGATGGTGAAGGCGCCGCCGCGGGAGACCACATCCATCAGCCGCCCCTCGTTTTTCATGCGTTCGACGGTGCTGCGCGTCACCCCGCAATGAACGGTGATGAAGTCGACCCCATCCTCGGCATGCTTGATGATGCCGGCAAAGATGTCGTCCACGGTCATGTCGACAATGGCCTTCTTCTTGACCCGCACCGCGTCCAGGGCGGCCTGGTAGAGCGGAACGCTGCCGATGCAGGCGGAGGTTTCTGCAATCACCGCCCGGCGGATCTCATCCACCGGACCGCCGGTGGAAAGATCCATGATGGCGTCAGCGCCATATTTCACCGCCACGCGTGCCTTTTCGAGCTCCTTCTGCATGTCCGTGTCGTCGGAGGACGAACCGATGTTGGCATTGATCTTGGTGCGCAGCCCGGTGCCGACCGGCAGCGGAGTGCCGTTGGCATGCTTGACGTTATGACAGATGACGATCGTGCCGGCCGCAATCCCTTCGCGGATCAGTTCGGGAGATACCTGCTCCGCGTTGGCGGCGATTTGCATTTTTTCGGTGACAACGCCCCTGCGGGCATATTCCAGTTGGGTCATGCGCGAACTCCAGATAAGGTTGAGATTAAGGTTGAGTCAACGTTGCCGAACAGCGGCAAAGTGATTGATCGGACTGTGCCCTTTGCCCAAAGGGCGGGCCATGCGGATGGCGGCGGTGATGAAATCCTTGGCTTTTTTCACGGCACAGCCCAGCGGTTCCCCCTGGGCCAGAAAAGCGGCAATGGCCGAGGCGTAGGAACAGCCGGTCCCGTGGGTGTTGTTGGTAAATATCCGCTCAGCCGTAAAGCTCCGGCATTCCGTTCCGTCAAAGAGGATGTCGGTGGAATGCTGCCCGGCAAGATGCCCCCCTTTGATGAGGACGTTGGCTGCCCCCAGCCGGTGCAGGTCTCGGGCAGCCTGTTCCATGTGAGCTTCCGAGCTGATCCGCGTCCCCAGCAGCCGCTCCGCTTCGGGGATGTTCGGTGTCAGCAGGTAGGCCAGCGGCAGGAGCTGCTTGAGGAAAATCTGGGTGGCATCGCACTCCATCAGCGCCGCTCCCCCCTTGGCAACCATGACCGGGTCGATCACCAGGGCGGTCATGGTCTGGCGTTCCGTCAGGCGTTCCGCCAGTGCGGCAATGATGGCCGGAGTATGCAGCATGCCGGTTTTGATCACATCGACCGGAATGTCTTCCAGTACCGCATCCAACTGGTCCATCACGAACGACGGTGGCAGGCCGTGGATTGACGAGACTCCGCGGGTGTTCTGGGCGGTCAGGGCGGTCAGCACGCTGGCGGCATAGCTCCCCAGCAGCGTAATTGTCTTGATGTCAGCCTGGATGCCGGCACCACCGCCGGAATCGCTGCCTGCCACAGTCAGGACGGTGCCGCGGGGAAAGGGACGCTGCCGATTGAACAGCAGCCTGAGTTCGCAGGCCGACAGATCGGGACGGGGACTGGAGAGCACCGAAGAGATAACGGCCAGCGCGTCGGCACCGGCATCGATGACCCGGCAGGCATTGCTGGTCGTGATTCCGCCGATGGCCACCACCGGAAGCCGTACCCGGTCGCGAATGGCCGAAAGGCCGGCGGTGCCGGGGATATGGGTGACGTTCTTGCTGCCGGTGGGATACATGGCGCCGAAGCCGATGTAATCTGCACCCTCCTGTTCAGCTTGCAGCGCCTCATCCAGGTTATGGGTCGACTTGCCGATGAACTTCCCCGGCCCCAGCTGTTCCCGGGCTCTGCCGACACTTTCGTCGTCCTGGCCCAGGTGTACGCCGTCGGCGTCCAGGTCCCTGGCCAGAGACACATCGTCATTGACGATGAAGGACACGCCGAAACTGCGGCACAGCTGCTTCAGTTCGCTCCCCTCGGAGCGGCACAGTTCGGGCGGCTTGTGCTTGGCCCGATACTGCAGCACCGACACGCCTCCTCTCAGTGCGGACCTGACGCGCTCCACCAGGTTTTCACCCTGGTCGGTCACCAGGTAGAGGCCTGCTATAGAGAGGGGCTGGGCTCCCTTGTTGACGACAAGACGAAACGATCTGTTGCGATCACTCATTGACATGGTCCCGAAAAAATAAACAGCCGCACTGATGAAGACGGATCTCAGGCGGCCGCAAGGGGCAATACCACATGAGCCGCTTTCCTCCGCCGGCATTACCCGGTTCAGGTTCAAAGGGTCTGATTCCGCGGAATCATCTCAGTTCGTCAGAACTCCCCCAGGGCCTTGTATCGTGTCTACGGTACTGGAATTCCTCCCCTCTGTCAATGTCTATGACCGCGAAAAGGCGGACACCTCTGCGGCGTCCGCCCTTCTGCTCCTTCTTGTAATGATACCGGGGAGAAACGACATCCTCGATGGTGAGGCGCCGGCCAGGATCTTCCAGTACCTCCACCGTGGCGCCGACGAGGGGATAGCTGTCGGCGGCGCCTATGACGAGAGGGGTCGCGGCCAGGCAGGGCCGACAGATAGCGGTAAGGATGCAGATGATAAAAAGGAATGGCGTGCTGCGGGGTATCCAGTGCATGACCGTTCTCTTACCCGTTCCGGCATCGCTGCACGGGCGGTTCGTAGACTTACCCGGAATCGTATGGGCTGCACGGTACTGGAACTTGTTCCTTCCTGTCAATGGTCATGACAACAGGCAGGCGGACTGCCCTGCGTCGGCGCCCGCCTGCCTGTTGTATTGATACTGCCATAGGGTTAACCCAGTATCCACTTTCGTTCGGTTTACCTGATCGCCCCCAGGGTTGCGGTGAGTTTGCCGGTCAGGTCCACGGTGCTGTTGGTGGTTGAATCATATCCCACGGCCTTCAGCACGGTCACCGGTGAGTTCTGGGCCTTGAGACTTCCCAGAGTGATGTTCGTGTTGGAGGCAACCACGCAGGTCAGGCGCAGGAATTCGCCCGAACGAAAGGTGTCGCTGGGGGTATTCGTGGTTAACCGCGTTTTGCCATTTGATGCCGAATAGGTGCCGTAAGCTATGCTGGTTCCCGGCAGCAGTGCCGAGCCGGGTGTTATCGATTGTGTCGCAATTGTGCCAGATGAACCTTGGTCCGTGGTTACGCTCATTCCTTGCGGCAAGATGACGGACAGGACGATTCCGCTGATCGGAGCTGGCAGGTGGGCCGAGCTTATGGCACTAAAGGTCACGGTCGCCTTGCCGGGCGGAAATCGATAGGTGTCCGGCACGGAGCCGCCGCCACCGTCGCCGCCATCGCCGCAACCGGAAAGGGCTGCCGTCACTACCGCTGCCAGAATTGTCGTCTTCAGGTACCTCATCATATGTTCCTCCTTGTGAAAGTCAGGGTAATAACTCCCCCTGTCCCCCTCTTATTCTAAGAGGGGGGAACGTGCTGCCGGCTGTTTAGTCGAAAGCTCCACTGCCACCGTTCCGGAGCGTTTCTCCCCTTAGGTTAAGGGGACAGGTGGGGTTACGAAAAATCATTCCTCATCCTTCAAGCCGTCTTCGTCTCACCGTATCAATCCCACGACCATGCGCAGGATCACCACGGCATCCTCGATGTCCACTTTGCCGTCTCCCACGGAGACGCCGTTCACCATGGGGGCCACATCCATGCGAGTAATCTGCCCGGCATCGGGAGTGATGATGCCAACGGACATCTGAAGGGCCTGCAGGGCATCCACGATGGTGAAGGGGGTGCTGTCGGCAGATCCGGAGGCTGCCTTGGGCACGGTGTAGATGATGTTGCGCTGTACGGTCAGGCTGTTGCTGTTCTGGTCCGTGCCGGTGACCGCCACCTGGTAGACCTGGGCTTCGCTGAAGTTCAAGGTCTGGCTGAAGACACCGTTGGTCACCGCGGGGGTGTAGGTCTGGCCGTCCATGGTGATGGTGACGCTGACCGGGGTGGTGTTGTCGGTTACGTTCCCGGTCAGGGTGTAGGAGCCCAGTGCCGTGCGGATGTCAGCGGCCGGGTCGGTGACTGCCAGGTAGAAGGCCGGCTGGTAGCTGACGGTGCGCTTGGCCTCCACCTTCTGGCCGGCGGCATTGGCTGCGAAGACCTTGATGGTGTTCATGCCGGTGCCCAGGCTGGTGGTGAAGGAGTAGGTGGTGTCGGTCAGGCTGGCGGTCTGGGGGGCCGAACCGTTGGCCGACCAGGTGACCACCAGGGTGGGGTCGACCGTAGCGGCAGCAGTTTTGGCTGCGGTCTTGGACGACCCCCCGCTGAACAGGGATTCAATGGTACCGGTTACGGTAACGCTCTGCTGGACAGCCACGGCGTTGTCGGGCGGGTAGGTGACCGACAGGCGTGGTGCGGTGCTGTCCAGGGTGATGGTGCGGGTGTCGGTGGTGGTTATGCCGGCCTTGTTGGTGACCACTACGGTGACGGTGTTGGCGCCGGCCAGCAGTTGCACCGGGAAGCTGAAGCTGCCGTCCGCATTGACCTGGACGGTCGTGCCGTTGATGGTGAGGGACCTGATGCCGGCCGGGTCCGTGGCCACACCGCTGATGTTCTGGGTGGTGTCGGTGGTGGTCGCCCCATCGGAGAGGGCGGATACGGTCAGCAGCGGCGGATTGGTGCCGTAGGCCACGGTCAGGGTCTGGCTGATGGTGGCGGAGGTGTAGTCGCTGTTGCCGGTTTGGGTGGCAGTGATGGTACAGGTGCCCGGGCTCACCCCGGTGACCGTGGTGCCGCTGACGGTGCAGACCGCGGGGGTGGTGGAGGCAAAGGCGACGGTCAGACCGGAGGAGACGGTGGCGCTGGCCGTGACAGTGCTCCCCACGGTGAGGGTAGAGGGTGTGAAGCCGATGGCACCGATGGTCTGGCTTCCCTTGCCGACGGTGATGTTCTGCGTCACCTGGGTGGGGGCGTTGTAATTGGCATCACCGGCCTGGCTGGCGGCGATGGTGCAGATGCCGGCCGTGATGCCGGTAACCGTGCTTCCGCTTACGCTGCACACACCAGGCGTCAGGGAACTGAAAGTGACCCCCAGGCCGGAAGAGGCGGTGGCGCTGGCCGTGACAGTGGCCCCCACGGTGAGGGTAGAGGAGGTGAAGCCAATGGCACCGATGGTCTGGCTTCCCTTGCCAACGGTGATGTTCTGCGTCACCCGGGGCGCGGCATTATAATTATTGTCCCCCGCCTGGTCAGCGGCGATGGTGCAGGTACCGGCCGCAACGCCGGTTACAGTGGCGCCGCTAACGGTGCAGACCGTGGGAGTCACGGAAGTATAGGAAACCGTGAGCCCGGACGAGACCACAGCGCTGAGCGTGCCGATGCCGTTCACCACTACGCTGGGTGCCGCCCCGAAGGTGATGGTCTGGCTGCCCTTGCCGACGGTAATGGTCTGCGTCACCCGGGGTGCGGCGTTATAGTTGGCATTGCCTGCCTGGTCCGCTGCGACGATGCAGGTGCCGGCTGCGATACCGGTGACGGTAGTGCCGTTGATGGTGCAGACTAACGGGGTGGTGGAGCTGAAGCTGACGGCACTGGTGGATGCGCCGCCTGTGGCGCTCATCGTACCGGTGCTCCCCACCACGATCGACGGAGCGGCGCCGAACGTGATGGTTTGACCCGCCTTGGCGATCACCAACGTGCCGCTGGCACTGCCGCTGTAATTGGGGTCGTTGATCGCGGCCGCGACGTTGTAGCTGCCGGCATTGACCGGAGGAGTGGAACTGCCGTCGTACGTGAAGGTGACGGTCCTGCCGGCGGGAGTGGTGGTGGCGGTGGCCGATTTTGCCGTGCCGTCGTAGGTCTGGCTGAGACCGCCGAGGGTTACGGAAGCAGTGGCTTTGCCCACGATGAAGGACTGTGTCATGTGAGACGCGGGATTGTAGAAAGTATTACCGGTCTGGTCGGCCACGATGGTGCAGGTGCCGGTACCGACGAAGGTAATTGTCCCGTCGCTGCTCACCGTGCAGACGCCGGGGGTGGCGGATGTGAAGGTGACAGCCAGATTGGACGAAGTGGTTGCGGCCAGTGTTCCCCCTGATCCGTAGATCTGGTTGCCGGGGTTGCCGAAGGTGATGGTCTGGTTAATCCTGGTAAATTGGATGTACCCGCCGTTCAGGACGAAGTTGGCGGGCGTGTAGGTCCCGTCAAGGGTGATCTGCAATTGCGAGCCGGAAACACCGTCGGTATTCACATACAGCGTGGTGGTGTTCCCACTCGCCGAGACATGCACCGATCTGGCTGCCACAGTGCTGCCGTCCCCGGCTGTCACGGAACCGCCGGTGAAATCCACCACCGGTTGACCGTTGATCAGGCCATTGACCGAGTCCACTCCGCCGACGGTGGTAAAGCCGATGACATGAATTTTGTCGCCGGTGCCGAAGTTGGTGATGGTATCGATGCCGTTGCCGCTCTGGTTGAATGCGATGGTTTCGCTGCCGCTGCCCAGCGAAACGTGGTCATTGCCCGCTGAGGTCCAGATGTCGTCGGTGTTGTTCGACATGGTGTTGCCCGAAATGGCCAGACTGGAGGCAACGGCAGCGCTCTCTTCGATAATGCCGACGTCGAACCCGGAAATCGTGTTGCCGGATATGGTGACATTGGGGCCTTTATAGACATTGATCCCCATGTTGCCGAACCCGCCGTCGTTGGAAGAAATGTTGCTGTGCCAGGAGAAAATGCCGGGGCCGGTGATGGTGTTGCCGGTGATCCGGAAGCTGTCGGCGACCTCCCACAGCAGGACGCCGGAGGGGCCGGCCAGTCCCAGATTCAGGTAGGAGCCGTCCTGTCCCGGTTCCGGTATGACGATACCGATGTCCAGAATCCGGTTGTTGGTGACCGTTCCCGCCGTACCGCGGCGGTCTCCGTTGGCGCCTCCCATGGCGCTTCTGTCGGAAGATCCGACCTGGATGGCGTTGCCGGTGCTCCAGAGGCTCTTGCCGTAACCCTGGATGGTGTTGTTGTCGATGTCCACCGTCAGGGTCGGCCCCCAGGCCAGGATAGCGGTCTTCTGGAACTTGGTGACGGTGGAGTTTTTCACTGTCAGGGTATGTGCACCGGCTCCAGCGGCGCTCTCGGCAAAGATGCCCTCGTTGTGGTTCATGCCCGCAGGCTGGTCTGCCGGGAGGTAATCGGCGGGCACGATGTGGGCCGGGTCATTGCCGTAGTCCGTGTTCAGTTCGCGCACACCGGTCACCTTCACCGTGTCGATGGTGACGGTAGTGTGGTATGCCCCGATTCCCTGGAAGGTATAGGTGCCCTTGTCCGGATACCGCAGGTCGGCAAGATAGCCCTGATCATTGCCGTCCACGGTCAGGTTCCTGAGGATGACGGTTCCGGGCGAAGCGGTCTTGATGCCCACCACGGCGATGACGTCCTGATCCTTGAGGTTTTTCCAGTTTCCGCCGCTCTGTATCAGGCTGTCCCGGGCAGGGGAGCGGATGATGGTCTGATCGACGCCGGCCCCCTGCAGGGTGAGCGGCTTGGTGATGGTCACCTGCTCGATGAAGGTGCCTGCATCAAGCATGATGACGTCATTGTCCGCAGCCGCATCCACGGCCCCCTGAACGGTGGTGTAATCGGTCGTGGTGGTGTTGTGGATCAGGTGTATTTTGTTGGCCGCTGCAGCGACCGTAATGCTCTTTGTTACCTGCGGTGCAGCGCCATAGCCACCATTGCCCGTCTGATCCGCGGCAATGGTGCAGACACCGGCCGCGATACCGGTAACAGTGCTGCCGCTCACGGTGCATACCGACGGCGTCAGAGAGCTGAAGGTTATTGCACCGCCGGAGGTGGCGGTGGCGCTGGCCGTGGTGGTGCCCGATACGGTCAGGGAAGAGGAGGTGAAGGAAATGGAGCCGATGGTCTGGCCCGCCTGATTCACAGTGAAACTCTGCGTCACCTGAGGTGCCGCATTGTAGTAGGCGTTGCCCGCCTGGTTGGCGTTGATGGTGCACGTGCCGCCGCTGACAAGAGTCAGGGCACCTTCCGGGGTGATGGTGCAGACGCCGGAGGTGGACGAAGTGAATATGGGAGCAAGGCCGGAACTGGCGCTGGCACTCAGCGTCGGCGTCGTACCGTAGGTCTGGCTGCCCGGATTGGCAAAGGTGATGGTCTGACCGGCCTTGGTGAATTGGATGTAGGCGCCGCTCAGCACAAAGTTGGCCGGAAGATACGTTCCGACAAGGTTGATTTGCAGTTCGGCCGGACCGGCATTGCCGTCCGTATCGATGTACAGAGTCGTGGTGTTACCTGAAACCGATACTTGTACCGAATGCGCGGCCACGTTGCTTCCGTTGCCGCTCGTTACCGTGCCGCCGGTGAAGTTCCAACTGCTGCTGCCATCCAGGCTGTTGACGTAGATGGCATCACCCGTGCCGAAATTGGTCAGCGTATCGGTGCCGTTTCCGGAAAGCAGATAACCGATCACTTCACTATTGGCATTGTTCAGGGTGATCTGGTCATTGCCGGAAGAAGCCCACAGGTCAACGGTATTGGCTGACAGGATATTTCCACTCGCGGTCAGGACCGAGCCGTTTGATGCGCCCTCTTCGAGGATGCCGTAATCGAACCCGGAAACCGTGTTGTTACTTACGGTGGGGTTCGGTGAAAGGTAGAAGTCGATCCCCTGGTTGGCGTACCATTCCAGTTTCCACGATTTGTCGCCGGTGCGGGTAATCGTGTTGCCCGTAACTGTCACCCCGTTGCCGGCCTCCCATACCAGGATGCCGGTGGAGCCGCCGACCCAGCCGTTGAACCAGAGCCCGCTGGTGGTGTGTCCCACCGGGATGACCATGCCCAGATCGAGGATGGTGTTGTTGGAGACGCTCCCCTTGGTGCCCCGCCGGTCGCCGCCGCCGGAAGAGGTGTAGTCCGAGCTGCCGATCTGTATCCCGTTTATCGACTGGTAGAAGGTCTTGCGCCCCTGGATGGTATTGTCGTGGATATCGACCGTCAGGGTCGGGCCCCAGGCCAGGATGCCATCTTTCTGGATGTCGTCCATGGTGCTGTTTCTCACCACCAGGGTATGTTCGCCGGCGCCGGCGGCGCTTTCCGCGAAGATACTCTCGCCGCTGTCCGCTCCCGAGGTGTGGGTGGCGCCGTAGCTCGAATCAGGGATGGGGTCCATGCTGGCGGCGTTCAGGTTGAGATCCCTGACGCCGGTTATGCGCACGCCGTCCACGGTGAGGTTCGAGTTGATGGCGGCAATGCCCATGAACCCGTAGGTGTTGGCCGGCTGGTTTATGTTGCCCTGGACTTGGCCGTCCACGGTGAGGCCGGTGATGGTAACGGTGCCCGGGGTCACGGTTTTGATGCCAACGATCGCGTACACGCTCTTGTTTCTCAGGTTTCTCCAGGTGCCGCCGTTTTGCAGCAGGCTTGCGGCAGAGGGGGACTGAATGATGGTCTGGCCGATTCCGGCCCCTTGAATGGTGACATTGGTGGTGATGGTCACCTGCTCGATGAACGTGCCGGAATCAAGGGCAATGACATCGCCATCCGCCGAGGCGTTGACCGCCTCCTGGATGGTGTTGTACGCGGTCGTTGCCGAATTGTGGGTCAGGTGCACCCGGTTGGCGGCAGCAGCGACGGTGATGGTGCCGATCACCTGGGGTGCGGTGTCGTAGGTGGTGTTCCCCGCCTGGTTGGCGGCAATGCTGCAGACCCCGGCCGTGAGGGCGGTTACAGTAGTTCCGCTGACGCTACATACCGACGGAGTCAGGGATGTGAACGTCACCGCACCGCCGGAAGTGGCTGTGGCGCTGACCGTAGCCGTGCCGTTCGGCAGCAGGGAGGCGGGAGTAAAGGAAACCGTGCCGATGGTCTGGGGGGCCAAGACCACCACCTGGGCGGCGCGGCTTGTACCCGTGCTGCCGGCGGAGTTGGTCACCATGCAGTAATAGTAGGTGGTGCCTGCCGATGCGGTCGGCGGGGAGTAGCTGCCGGAGGTGGCGCCATTAATGGCGGAACCGCCGCTGGTGCTGTTGGTGGCACTGCTGTACCACTGGTAGGAGAGCGAACCGCTGGTGGTGCTTGCGCCCACCGTGAGGGTGGCGGTCCCGTTGACGCTGACCGAGGCATCGGCCGGCTGGGTGGCGATGCTGGTCGTTGATCCCGAGGTCTGGCCAACGGCAGTGCCGGTGTATTCCACCTTGACTGTCAGCCGCTGAACATCCATGGGTGTGCCGGTGCAGTTACCGTTGACGTCCACAGTGTCGTACCACTCGATGATGCGGAACCGGTCGGCCGGGTCCACCAGAATACGGGAGTTGTCCGGCTGGCGGGCCGTAGCGATCTGACTGTACATGGGAAGCAGGGCCAGGGTCTGCCAATAGATGGTGTTGCTGGCGTTTGCGTCGTAGGCCGCCTTGCCCCCCTGGATGGTTTCCATGAAATTGGGGTTGGCGTCTATGAGGGAGTCGTTCGCCACCTGCAGGATCGTGCCGTCGGTCCGCAGGGTTTTGACGCAGGCTGCCCCGCTGGGCGCCTTGCCGAAGATGCCGATCAGGCGCGTTACGGTTCCATTGTCCGGATTGCCGTTGTTGCCGTCGATGGCATCGTAGGCTGCGCCGGAGTAGAGCACCGCGCCGGCTGCGTAGGTGGCATTACCGATGGTCACTACTCCGTCGGAGGTGAGGGTGCGGGTGTAGGTGGTGAAAATATTCGGTTCATTCACCAGGTCGAGATCACCGGCTTCCGACGGCCGGCCATAGATGACGCCGGTATTGGTGTAGGTCGTGTATCCGTTGGCTGCGACGGCGAGGGTGTAGGTGTCAATCACGTTCATGCCGCTGACGGTAAGGGTATACACCCCATTGGCATAGGAAGCGCCGGTCACGGTTATGGTGGCGGAGGGATTCGCATTGTTGGTGACGGTAAAGGCGCCGGCGCCGAGTACCGCGTTGGTGGCGGCTACCTGGATCGTGGCATCGGTGGGCTGGTTGCTGCCGTTAAGGGCGAACTTGATGATCTTTACACTTCCAATGCCCAGGCTGGAGGCCGAGGGGGTGACCGCATTGGAAACTGCGGAAGCTGCGCTCTGGCCTGCCACTGCCGGCGCATTTGTGGCGGTCACCGTAAAGGTGTAGGGGGTGCCGTTGGTCAGGCCGGACACCACGATGGGGCTGGCAGTGCCGGTGGCAGTGATGTTTCCGGGGGATGAAGTAACGGTATAGCCGGTAATGACGGAGCCGCCGGTGCCGGCCGGGGGGGTGAAAGAAACGACTGCCTTGGTGTCGCCTGCCGTAGCGGTGCCGATGGTGGGGGCACCGGGGACGGTGCAGGCGCTTGTGGTGAAGGTCAGGTCGGAGCCGTTCGTCAGATCGCCCCCGTTGTTTTGTCCGTTAACGCGGAAATGATAGGTGGTGCTGCAACTGAGTCCGGTAACCGTGGCGGTCACCGCCGTAGCTCCTCCGGTGGTGAGGATGCGGGGGCTTGCATTGGAGAAGCTGCCGTAGCTGGTGGTTGTGCCGTATTCGAAGCCGACACTGGTCCACGAACCGCTGCCGGTCACGGTGCCGTTCAGGGTGGCGCTGTCGGGTCCCACACCGGTGGCGGCGCTGGTGGTGGCGCCGGGACCGGTGACGGCCGTCCACTTGGCATACAGCGTCCTATTGGCGCTGCCCATGGTGAAGGTGGCGCTGCCGGTGGCGGCATAGTCCGTGCCGGTGCCGTCGGCCAGGCTGTTCCAGCCGGCAAAGACATAACCGCTCCGGGTGAGGCCGAAGCTGTTGCTTTGCACGGTGACCGTGGCGCCGTTAGCGTAGCTGTTGCTGTCCGTCGGCACGCTGCCGCCGGTGTTGCCGTTGCCGTTGTAGGTGACGGTGTAGGTGGATGATGCGGATGCGGTTTTGAAGCTGATGCCCGTTGCATCACGCATGGCAACCGAGCCGGCGTTGTTGGTGCCGCCGTCAACACTGGCGGTGAAAGTTCCGGCATCCACCTCAACATAGATATTAGTACTGCCAGGGAGAGAGGACGAAGGTGTGAATGTCGCCCTGCTGCCGGAAACGGTGGCACTTGCGACCGAAATGGTTTCAATCAGTGCGTTTGTGTCGGCATTGTAGATACGCATGCTTCCAGTGCCGGCAGATATTGTACTTCCGAAATCCAGAGTAATGCCTGAGTTTACCGCCACATTTACCGCTCCATCAAGCGGTCTGGACTGGCCGATGAACTGAAACTGCGTAGCACCGTATTCGTAAGCGCCAGCATCCACTCCAGACGCCGGGTTGCGGACGAAGCCGCGTTGGTCAGTCGTGGGTGCGGAAGCAGCTCCCAAATTAATCGCGTTACTGCTTGAATTGAGTGCCAAAGTTTCAGTAGGACCGCCATTGGCCGCCGCCGCCACAAGGTTGGGGTTCGCGGTCACATTGCCTATGGCCGTGTCAATGGTCGCGACGTTTTCGATCACGTTGTAGCTGGCAGTGATGTTCTGATCCGTAGAAAACTTCACATCACCAGTGCCATCGTAATACACGATCGAGTTGGTTATCTGCATCGGAATATCGGTGCCGTTACCCAAGGGGGTGGTAATTTGTTTGGCAGCACCGTTGTATCCGGGATTACCTGCTATTGTGGAGTTTTTGATTGTGATCATGCCTGCGGTGACAAGGGAAGCGTTAATCCCCAGCGCACCATCGACATCGCCAGCTCCCGAGCCTGTTGGGTCGGAGATATTTCCGGTAATGGTGGAATTTTCGATCCAGAGCGTTTCACTGGAGTTATTGCTCGGGCTGAAATATAGTGCCGATCCAGACTTGGCTGAATTGCCGGCAATATAACTGCCCTTGATAACCGTTGAACTCACTCCATTGATACTCAGTCCTCCTCCCGCTGATCCTTCGATAAAGCTGGTGTTCGATATGGTCGAGTTTTCAATATCCACCAACGCTGCGGCAATAGAGAAAATCGCTGTTCCCGCGTTGCCGGTAATTACACTGTTACGTATGGTCAGTTTAGGCACATACGTGGCGTAATCAGAAGCTATTGTCGAAACAGCAAAAGCGGCATCGTGATATTGGGTGCCTACCGCAGTATTTTTCACGATAACATTTGAAAGCGTCAGGTCTTCACGGTTATCAATCGCACCGACATAGCCGAGGTCAGGGTCGTTATCAACCATCCGGCCATGATCGAAGGCCAAACCAGTGATAGTGACTTTTATATTGGTAGTAACATCCCCATTTTCAGTTTTCAGAAACTGCGTGGCACTGGCGCCGTCAATAGTCACGACATCGGCACCAGGGCCTTGGATCGTGACGCTGTCTGTGATGTCAAGCCTGCTAAGCAGATGAATCGTGCCGGACAAACCGGGGGTAAAGACAATCGTGTCCGCACCGGTGTGACCATTGGAATCAATAATGGCCTGACGCAGAGAACCGGCGCCGCTGTCGTTGAGGTTGGTTACGGTGTAAATCGTGCCGACACTGGCGGGTGTGACGCTGATGGTAACGGTGCTGGCGGTCGAGGTGCCGCCGTCGCCGTCGGTGATCGTGAAACTGACTGAGCGCGTTGTGGCGCTGACCGCACTGGCATTGCTGTAGGTGATGTTGGCAAGCAGCACGGAAGCTGCTGTCGGTGTAGCGTTGCTGTTAAATGTCACCACCAGATTGGAGCCGCTGCCGCCGGAGAAGCTGCCGATGGTCGTGCCGCCATAGGTCACGTTGCCGCTGCTGACGCCGATCAGCCCGCTACCGTTTCCCTGGTTGCGGATGCCCAGCACGTCAGCCGCCGTTGCGCCACTGACCGATACGGTTAACGTGCCGGTATCAAAATTGGCACTGTCGCTGTCGGTGACGGCAACCGCCGTCCCCTGATCGATCACCCGCGCCCCGGTTCCCGCTGTGTACGCCATCGCATCGCCGTTTAAGCTGGTTATGACAGGGGCGGTGTTGGGCGTCGCCACCCCGCTCACCGTGATGCCGTTGCCGGTCGTATCGGCAATGCTGCCACCCGTGATCGGCCCATTCCAGTCGTCGGCGGCGGCCAGGTTATAGGTCACGCTGCCGGTGGAAGAAGTGCCGTTCTTGTCCAGCTTGGCGTTGACCGCCGTCTTGTCGGTGCTGCCCAGGGTCACGGTGAACAAGGTGGCGGAGGTGATTTCCACATTGGTGGTGTTGCCGGTCAAGGTGACGCTGCCCCCTTGTCCGGTCAGGGTCAATTTGGTCACGTCGATGTCGTTGCTTGCGCCCGGTTGCTTGACCAGGTTGGCGCCCGTGACCACCAACACCCCGGTGCCGGCATCGTAGGTGGCGGAGGTGATGGTGGGGGTCTGTACGGTGCTGACCGTCACTCCGTTGCCGGTCAGGTCGGCTGGGGCACTCTGGGTCGAGTCCCAACCGGCCGCACCGGCCAGGTTGTACGTGGTGCCGCCGGCCGCGGTCGTGCCGTTCTTGTTCAGCAGGCCCCTGACATTAAGTTGGTCGGTAGCATTGAGAGTAACGGAGAAGGAGGTGGCGCTGCTGGCAGTGACCGTATAGCTACCGGCCAACGTGTAGGTGTTGCCGCCTTCTCCGGTCAGGGTCAGTTTCGTTGTGTCAATTACGTCGCCGGCGCTCATTCCGGTTGCGGTGACAGTCAGGACGTTGGTGCTGGCGTCGTAAGTGGCGGAGGTAATGGCAGGACCGGCAGAACCGCCAATCGTAAGGTCGTAAAGCGTATCCGTGGCGTTGGCTGCGACGAAGTTAGCGTAATAATCCTGGATTACGCCCGCACTCCATTGGACGGAAACCGCATGCCCCGACGGCAACGTAGACGTGGGGTCTATGGTCAACGTATTCGTGCCCCAGCCGGTCACGCGGGCATCGTTATAGGCAATGGTTTCAAGCGTCGTATTGGCCGTGACGTCGCGGATCACGAAATTGCCCGAGGTTCCTTTGATAACGGCCTCACTAAAACGCAAGGACAGATTGGCGGTTCCGCTGACGCCGGTCGCGTTGCCGACAGGTGACGAATTTGCCGGATCGAAAGTCGGAGTAGTGCCATCCGTAACAGCAATGCCGCCATACGCTGGAACCGCCGCCAGCGTTTTGATGGTTGAAACCGCCCCGGAGGACAGATTGATACTATAGACACCTGGCGCCGAGCCGGCCGCACCGAGAAAAAAGGCGCGATTATTCGGAAGGTCCAATGCCAGGTCGCCGGGCCCCGGATTGATCGAACTTGCAATGACGGTATCGCCACTGCCATCCGGCTTGATGCGATTCAGGGCGTCGGTAGCGCCGAGCGTAGATACCCCATCGCTGCTGATGTAATAGACATAGTCGTTTATCGAATCATAAGCAATGCCGCCATAAACAGGAGCAGTCGTCAGCGTTTTGATGGTAGAAACCGTCCCGGAGGACAGGTCGATACCATAAACTCCTGGTGTTGAGCCGGTCGCGCCGATGAAAAAAGCGCGATTGTTCGCAATGTCTAATGCCAGGTCGCCTGGCGCCGGATTGATCGAACTTGCAATGACGGTATCATCGCTGCCATCCGGCTTGATGCGATTCAGGGCATCGGTTGCGCCGAGCGTAGATGTCGAACCATCGCTGCCGATGTAATAGACATAGTCGTTTATCGAATCGTAAGCGATTCCCCCATAACTAGGGGCAGTCGTCAGTGATTTGATGGTGGAAACTACCCCGGTGGTCAGATCAACACGATAGACACCTTGGCTTGCGCTGGTCGTGGTCGCACCGATGAAAAAGGCACGGTTATTAGCAACATCCAACGCCAAATCTCCCGGTGTTGGATTGATCGAACTTGCAATAACGGTATCGCCGCTACCGTCTGAGTTGATACGGTTCAAAGCATCGGTGGCGCCCAAGGTAGATCCGTTGCCATCGCTGCTGATGTAATAGACCTGCACATTCGGGGTTGTCACTACCCCGCTCACCGTCACCCCGTTGCCGGTCGTATCGGCAATGCTGCCCCCGGTAATCGGCCCGTTCCAGTCGTCGGCGGCGGCCAGGTTATAGGTCACACTACCGGTGGAAGAAGTGCCGTTCTTGTCCAGTTTGGCGTTGACCGCCGCCTTGTCGGTGCTGCCCAGGGTCACGGAGAACGAGGTGGCGGAGGTGATTTCCACATTGGCGGTATTGCCGGTCAGGGTGACGCTGCCCCCTTGTCCGGTCAGGGCCAGTTTTGTCACGTCGATGTCGTTGGTTGCGCCCGGTTGTTTGACTAGGTTGGCGCCGGTGACCACGAGCACCCCGGTGCCGGCATCGTAGGTGGCGGAGGTGATGGTGGGGGTCTGTACGTTGCTGACCGTTACCCCGTTGCCGGTCAGGTCGGCTGGGGCGCTTTGGGTCGAGTCCCAACCGGCCGCGCCGGCCAGGTTGTACGTGGTGCCGCCGGCCGCGGTCGCGCCGTTTTTATTCAGCAGGCCCCTGATGTTGAGTTGGTCGGTAGCATCGAGAGTAACGGAGAAGGAGGTGGCGTTGCTGGCCGTGACTGTATAGCTGCCGGCCAACGTGTAGGTGTTGCCGCCTTCGCCGGTCAGGGTCAGCTTGGTTGTATTGATGGTATCGCTGGTGGTCATGCCGGTGGCGGTGACGGTCAGGGCGTTGGTGCTGGCGTCGTAGGTGGCGGAGGTGATAGTTGGAGCAGCGCCGCTGGTGGTGAATGAAACCTCAGTACCATACGAGGTACCTGCCGTATTGGTGGCATATGCCCTGACATAATAGGTGGTATTGGGAGAGAGTCCGGTCATGCTGCTGGTGAATGCGCCGGTGGCGGCTATGGCCCCCTGGGTGGTTTTAGAGTTAGCCGTGGTCGGGCCGGTGGAGGTATTCCACACCACGCCATACTGGGTAGGGTTGGGTGAACCGAGACTGGTTATGTTGCCGTTAGCGGTAGCCGTGGTCGCGGCTATTGACGATACCGCCTGGGTGGTAACGGTAGGAGCAGCGGCAACAGCCGTCCACTGTGCGTACAGCGTTACGTCTGCGCCGAATCCATAGCTGGCGCCGTTGGCGTAGGCAGTGCCACCACCGCCGGAAACGGTATTCCAGCCCGCAAAGGCGTAACCTGTGCGCGTAAAGCTGTTGGACGTAAGGGCGGTGGCGCTGCCGGAGGTCTGTACGGTCATGCTGCCGCTGCCGCCGTTGGCGTCGAAGGTGACGGTGTGGGTGGCGGCGGCGTGGACGTTGCTCACGACCAGATTGTCGATGGTGCAACCGATACCTGTTCCCGGCGCGTTACTGGAATATCTGGATATGGTAAATTTGGTGATATTGGTGAAATTCAGGGTTACGACTTGGATACTGTTTGCATAATTAACAGTGTATCCGGGGTCGTAAAGAGTGTTCGTATTGACCGAACTTACCAGAGTGCTCCCGTTGTAGCCCGAAATGGTGTATACCGCATTATATGGAGTCTGACCATGAGCTACATCCACGCCAGGAAAAACATTTATACGGAGCGAGGCGATGTTGAAGACTTCGTCGTTGGAAAACTTGACGACGACATTTGTAGCGTCGCTAGTGCTCGTACCAAATAAAAGCTCGTTGCCGGAGCCGCTGCCAGCGTCAAAAATATCAATATCGCCGTTGTCCGTTGCGGTCAGTAGATACCCGCCGATACTATAGGACGCCAAGGTCGCAGGAATCCCCCCGCCTGCATTTATTATGGTTCCATTGTTGTCGAAATCGATGGTTCCGCTGTACGGCGCCGTCAGGTTATATCTGTAAGCATCGGTTACCGTGCTGGCGATGGCGACCGGCGAGGAAACCGGAGCGGTTGCATACTCCAGAACCCAATCCGCGCCTGCAAGCCCCCCGGTGTTGTTACTGGATGCAGCCACATTCGCCTTTGTTATTTTGGCCAGCGAGCTGATCAATTCCTTGCCCGAAGCACTTTTGGCCACATTACAACCATAAATGAGCAGGTCTCCTCCCGGTACCAATGCTTGACCAATGGCAGCAAGCGCAGCTTTTTTATCATTGATAGTGGTATTGGAAAGTTTCAGAGTACCCAGCTGTATTTCGCCATCCCCACCGTGAGAAATCACATGAATTGCCTGTAAATTCCGCCTGTGGGCCAATACCTCACTCATCTGTTCCGATCCGTCCCGTCCGGCGTCAAGCCGGACCACCTCCACCCCCGGCCTGATCCCATCCGCCAGTGCCTGGGCGTCCTGCACCGCTGCATCAATGAAGACGACCTCGTGCCGACCCACGGCAGCCCCTGCGGGCAATGCGCCGAGGAGAAGGCAAAGTACGGCGACAAGGGCAAAGAGTATGTCCAGACGTTTTCGAAGGGATGTCATGGGTGGCTCCTTCTAACTAGTTCGTAAATTACTAATCAAACAACTACTGCAATTCGCCGGCACCGAACAACCTGTAAGAAATTGCAGGAGAGCAGTGCCGTGTAACGAGACGCCCCGGGGAGTCAGAATACGGGGAGGAGCAGCTTGAGAGATATGGCACGCGCCACGGCCTGGGTCCGATTGGCGCATTTGAGTTTTTTCACGGCATTTTGCAGATGGAAGATGACCGTCCGCTCGGAGATTCCGAGGATCATGGAGGTTTCCCACGCTGTTTTCCCTTCGGCCGCCCACTTCAGGCATTCCGTCTCCCGGATGCTCAATTCGAGTACCAGCGGCTCGACCTGATAGAAGGCTTCGACACGGTTCACGGCCTCGTGAATATAGGGAACGAGCGCCTGCAGGAAAGGGATCGCCCGCTTTATCCTGGGTAGAGCCTGGGAGAGGTTTCTCGTGCTGGTGAAACTTAATCCGGACAGATCGCCGGAAGCGCCGTGAAAAGGAATCGTGGCCCCGACGCTCAGTCCGAATTCACGGCTTTCGGCCATGAATCTGCGGGCTTGGGCATGCTGCGGATCGGAGAGTTGGAGGTCGTGCCACAACAGGGGAACGGCATTGTTGAAGCAAAAAGCCGCTACCGGGTCTATGGCAATATAGTTCTGTTGCAGGTACCTTTCGGCCCAATCAGGGGGATACCCGTTCAGGACCGCACAATGGGGGGGCTGGCAGGAGTCGATGGAAACCAGCCGGTAATACAGGTAATTATCAAGACCAAATCTATCGCATATGTCCTTAATGACTGCGACAATTTCCTCTTTGCTGCTTGCCTGCAGCAAACGTTGCGTTGTCTCGGTGTAGGCTTTCATGAAGAATCTCCGGTTGACAGCCTTCAATGTGCGGCATTTTAGGGACTCGTCCCCCCGATTTCAACGCAAAAAGAGCACTGACAGAAAAACTGAGAATTGGCTGAAAACGCTGACAGAAAAGCTGAGGATTTGCTGTTTTTTTGTCATGCAAGCTGGTTATCCGGTGCATGCATATTCAGCCCCATCTGCCCGAATTATCAGGACTTCCCGCTTCCCGGGACCGGCGGCTCCATTTATTGCACCGTCTTTACACCCGCAACCGGACTGTGGTACTAATCGAACCTGACCGCACGCCCGCCATCCGCATACCACGAGGAGCACCACAGTTTGTACGACAGCCGCCCCACATTCGCCGAGATCGATCTGAGCGCACTTCACCATAATTTTCGGACCATCAGGAGCTCCATTCCGCCCCGGACGGAGATCCTGGCGGTGGTCAAGGCCGACGCCTATGGGCACGGATTCATGGACATCTGCCGCGAGCTCGAGAACCTGGACGTGGATGCCTTTGGGGTGGCCTTTCTGGCCGAAGGGATCCAGCTCAGGAAGGCGGGCATCGACAGGCCGATCCTGCTTCTGGGGGGCATCTATCCGGGGCAGGAGCGCAAATGCGTCGGCTACAACATTTCGACCACCATTTTCTCTCTTGAACAGGCCCAGGCGCTCAATCAGGCTGCCCACAAACTTTTCCGCAAGGCCCGGATCCATCTCAAGGTCGATACCGGCATGGGACGTCTCGGCATTCCCCATGCCGACGTGCCCGCCTTTCTGATGGAGCTGAAAAAGTTGTCCAGCATCACCATGGAGGGACTTGTCTCCCACTTCGCCAGCGCCGATGAACTCGACGAATCGGGTCAGTACTACACCAGGCTTCAGGCTGAGCGCTTTGCCTGGGCGCTGGCCGAGACCCGCAAGGCCGGCTTCGCCCCCCGCTATGTCCATATCGCCAACAGTGCTGCGGCACTGCTCAGAGATATCCCGGACTGCAACCTGGTGCGGCCGGGCATTGCCCTGTATGGAGCTGTCCCTTCGCCCGATTTCAAGGGCAAGCTGGATCTGCGTCCGGTCATGCGCCTGAAGAGCCGCATCGCGATGCTGAAATGGGTCGAACCGGGCACTACCATCAGTTATGCCCGGCGCTTCACTGCCGGCGACAGATGCCTGATCGCAAGCGTTCCGGTCGGCTATGCCGACGGGTATCCCCGTTCTCTGACCAACCGCGGAGAGGCGCTTGTCAGGGGGGAGCGGGCACGGGTGGCCGGCACGGTCTGCATGGACTGGATCATGCTGGATGTGACCGGTATCAGGGATGTTGCTGTAGGGGACGAAGTGGTACTGATCGGTAACGATGCGGCTGGAAACTGCATCCCTGCCGAAGAGCTGGCCCAGGCGGCCGGCACGATCCCCTACGAGATCTTCTGCGGGATCAGCAAGCGGGTCCCGCGGGTGTACCTGAAATAGCGCCAAGATAAAAAAAGACAACGAGGACACGGAGGAAAACAAGGTCCTTAAAAGGTCTTTGCTTGTACATCCAGCGCCTCGTTCTTCGGGTTTCCTCTGTGTCCCTCCATGCCCTCCGTGGGTGAACGCTTTCGGGATTTTGTTGATTCGAGTTGTAGTGGTGGTATGAGTGTTACAGGAGATATTGACCGCATGATCAAACTGACGCAGCTGGTAAAAGCCGCCGGTTGAGCCGCGAAACTGGGCCCGGCGGGCCTGGCGAAAGCCCTGGACGGGCTTTGGGCATACCGCGATGCAGATTTGCTGGTGGGACCGGAGACATCGGACGATGCCGGGGTCTACCGGATAGGGCCGTCGTGCGCCCTGGTGGAGACAGCCGACATCATCACCCCGCTGGTGGACGATCCTTTCACCTTTGGGCGGATTGCCGCGGCCAATGCCATATCCGATGTCTATGCCATGGGGGGGCGGCCCGTCACCGCCATGAACCTGGTCTTTTTCCCCGCCTGTTCGCTGCCGGGGGATGTCCTGCGGGAGATACTGGCCGGAGGGCAGAGCGTGCTGCAGGAGGCCGGTGTCTGCCTGGTGGGGGGACACACGGTTGAAGATGACGAACTGAAATACGGCCTGTCCGTGACCGGCCTGATCGACCCTGAGGAGATTATCCGCAACTCCACCGCCCGGCCGGGTGATGTGCTGGTACTGACCAAACCGCTCGGCACCGGGATCATCGCCACTGCCATCAAGGCAGAGCTGGCACCTGAGGCGGCTGTTGCCGAAGCGGCAGGCTGGATGACGACTCTCAACCGCCAGGCAACGGAGCTGATGCGCGAGTGTCGTGCCAGTGCCGCCACCGATGTGACCGGCTTCGGCCTGATCGGCCATGCCGTGGAGATGGCCAGCGGGGCAGGGGTGACGTTCCGGCTGGAGCTGGCCGCTGTTCCACTGATGCATTCCGTTGCCGAACTGATGATGGACGGTATGGTGCCTGCCGGCTGTTACCGCAACCGCGACCACTACGGTCCGTCGGTCAACGTTGAATCCGGGCTGGAGGAGCTGCTGCCGCTGTTCGATCCCCAGACCTCCGGCGGCATGCTGATCGCACTGGCGCCGGAGCAGGCGGGGCACTTTATGCGGCAGGCGGCTGAACGGGGAATCTTTGCCCGGGAGATCGGCACGGTGCTCCCGGCACAGCAGCATGTGATCGAGATAGTGTAACTTCTCCGCTTCAAGCTCTGCACACCGGCAGCGCCGACCTCCCCCAGCGGGGGAGGGATTCTGTACGGCACGTTCCATACTTCCCGAAAAGGTTGATTCTTCATGTACGCACTTGCCATCGACCTGGGCACCACCACTCTGGCCGTTTCCCTGGTTGATCTCCGCAGCGGCCGGCGGCTGGCCGTGGCAGGCTCCCTGAATCCGCAGCGCCGGTTCGGGGCCGATGTCGTGTCGCGACTGGATGCTGCCGTCAGATCCGAGGAAGCCCTGCGGGAGATGTCGGGCCTGGCGCGGGCGGAGCTGTGGAGGTTGTCGGACGGGCTTCTGCGGGACTCCGGGCTTGTGCGCAGCGATGTCGAGCAGATTGCAATCGCCGGCAATCCCGCCATGCAGCACATTCTGTTGGGACTGCCGGTACGCTCCCTGGCCTTTCCCCCGTTCCGGCCCCTTTACACGCAGGGCGTGCGGCTCAACGGTTCCGACCTCGGCTGGGACCCCGCCGCGGCGGTCTACCTGTTTCCCATGCCGGGCGGTTTTGTGGGGGGGGATACGGTGGCGTTTTTATTTGGGACTGGGGACCGGGGATTGGGGACTGGTAACGGCTTTTCCCAATCACCAGTCCCCAGTTCCCAGGCCCTGTTTCTCGATCTGGGCACCAACGGCGAAATGGCCCTGGTGGCTGGGGATGACATCTGGGCCACCGCGGCTGCTGCCGGTCCCGCCTTCGAAGGGGGCAACCTCTCGTGCGGCATGGCCGCCTTGCCCGGTGCGATCAACTCCGTAACCATCGCAGGTGAACGGGTTCATTGCACGGTGATCGGCAATGTGCCGCCGATCGGCATCTGCGGGTCCGCAGCCATTGAGGTGGTCTCGGAACTGCTCGAGAAGGGGCTGCTCGAATCGAGCGGACGCCTGCGGGACGGCGGCGAGATCCCTTCCAACCTGGCTGCCCGGATTGTCCGGCACAATGATGAGAACGCCTTTGTACTTCACCGTGATGCCCGGCACCTGCTGTTGCTGACCCAGGGGGACATCCGCCAGATCCAGCTGGCCAAAAGTGCCATCCGGGCCGGCCTGGATGTGCTTGCGGAACGGGCGCGTATACAGTGTCAGAGCATGCAGGAAGTGGTTCTGACCGGATCATTCGGTACGGTTTTACGCCCCGAATGGCTTAAAAGCGTTGGAATTTTCGATTCAGCCATGGTACATATTACCCGCTTTGCCCCCGAGGGGGCGCTGGCCGGCGTGGAACGGGCCCTGACGGAGAAGGATGGCTTTTCCGTCGTGGAACGCCTAGCCGAACGCTTCCGGGTGGTACCTCTTTCCGGAACGCCGCTGTTTGAAACGAAGTTCATGGAGAATATCGACTTCCCGCATCCGTAATCGAAAACAATTCCTCCACGGTTCCGTGGCAGATTTTGTCGTTTCAATACCCCACTACATCACCAGAAGGAGCAGGCACCAATGGCAAAAATAACCAGGGCGCTCATCAGCGTCTCCGACAAGACCGGCGTTGTCGAATTTTCGAAGGAACTGGCCGGCTACGGCGTCGAGATCCTTTCCACCGGCGGAACGGCCAAGCTGCTGCGCGAGGCGGGGCTGACCGTCAAGGATGTTTCCGAGTTCACCGGATTCCCGGAGATGCTGGATGGACGCGTCAAGACCCTGCACCCCAAGGTGCACGGCGGTCTGCTGGGAATGCGCTCCAATCCGGAGCATGTGGCCAAGATGAAGGAACACGGCATCGAGAACATCGACATGGTGGTGGTCAACCTCTATCCCTTCGAAGCCACGGTTGCCAAAGGCTGCGAGCTTGAGGACGCCATCGAGAACATTGATATCGGCGGGCCGACCATGCTCAGGTCGGCTGCCAAGAACTATCCGGATGTGACCGTGCTGGTGGACTGCGCCGATTATGCCCTGGTGCTGGACGAGATGAAGGCAGCCGGGGGCGCGGTGTCGTCCAAGACCAATTTCGGCCTGGCAGTGAAGGTTTTCCAGCATACGGCCGCCTATGACGGGGCCATCTCGAACTATCTGGGGGCACGCCTTGGGGAGGCGGTCGAGAGCTATCCGGCCACCTTCACCATTCAGGTCAAAAAGGCCCAGGACCTGCGCTACGGCGAAAACCCCCAGCAGAGCGCCGCTTTCTATGTCGATCGGGACATCAGCGAACCGTGCGTGTCCAATGCCGTCCAACTGCAGGGCAAGGAACTTTCCTTCAACAACATCATCGACCTGGATGCCGCCATCGAGACGGTCAAGGAATTCGAAGCCTCGGCCGCGGTTATCATCAAGCATACCAATCCCTGCGGCGCCGCCCTGGCCGAGTCGCCGCTCAGCGCCTATCTGAAGGCGCGGGAATGCGATCCGGTCTCGGCCTTTGGCGGCATCGTCGGATTCAACCGCGAGGTGGATGCCGACACGGCCAAAGAACTGACCTCCACCTTCCTGGAGGCGGTGATTGCCCCCGGCTACAGCCAGGAAGCCCTGGATATCTTTACGGCCAAGAAGAATGTGCGCGTCATGCAGGTACCCCTCCTGGGCGAGTACTGCCCCGGCGGCTACGATCTGAAGAAGGTGGTTGGCGGATTGCTGGTGCAGGGGCGCGACCTGGGCATGGTGCGGGCGGCCGAATGCCGGGTTGTTACCGAACGCACTCCCACCGCTTCGGAATACGAGGCACTGGATTTCGCCTGGAGGGTCTGCAAGCACGTCAAGTCCAATGCCATCGTCTTCACCAGCCGCGACCAGACCGTGGGGATCGGTGCCGGCCAGATGTCGCGGGTCGATTCCTCCCGCATCGCCGTTCAGAAAGCGCTGCTGCCGACCCGCGGCACGGTGCTGGCTTCGGATGCCTTTTTCCCGTTCCGGGACGGGGTGGACGCCGCCGCCGAAGCGGGGGTGACCGCCATCATACAGCCGGGTGGCAGCGTGCGCGACGAAGAGGTCATCAAGGCGGCCAATGAGCACGGTATAGCCATGGTCTTCACCGGCATGCGGCATTTCCGGCACTAAGAAGGTTGTTGAAAAACGGGCATCTCGCCGCCGTCCTCGTCAGCCCTCTTGTGACTTCGGCCTGCGGCCTCACCCTTCGGGCGCCTCCGCGGTCCAATTTCACAAGTGAAATTGTGCGGCGTAGCGCTGTTTATGCCCTTGGGTACTACGCCTCCGCGGGGCTTCCTGCGGGTGCGACGATCTACCCATTTTTGAACAACCTGAAAATTTCACCAGGCTGTTAATTTTTAAAAAATCTGCCAAAAGATACAGAGGCGCAAAGGAAAAACAAGAGAGCAAAGCTCTGTTTAAGCCCCGGGTTTTGTTCTTCCTTTGTTTTGTCTTTGCAGTTCTCTGTGTCTCTGTGCCTCTGTGGCAGAAGTTCAGGGGGTATACATGAAGGTCCTGGTTATCGGCGGCGGTGGCCGCGAGCATGCGCTGGTCTGGAAGATCGCCCAGTCACCGCTGGTTGAAAAAGTTTACTGCGCACCGGGCAACCCCGGCATTGCGGATCTGGCTGAGAATGTCCCCATCAAGGTGGACCAGCTCGAAAAACTGCTGGCATTTGCTCTGGAAAATGGCATCGATCTGACGGTGGTGGGACCGGAGCAGCCGCTTTCTCTCGGAATCGTCGATCTGTTCAAGGAGCACGGGCTGAAGATCTTCGGACCGCGCAAGGATGCGGCCATCATCGAGGCCAGCAAGGCCTTTTCCAAGGACCTGATGCAGAAATACGGCGTGCCGACCGCCGCGTACGGCGTTTTCACGGAAATCGCCGCTGCCGAAGAATTCATCGACCGTACCGGTGTGCCGATCGTGGTCAAGGCCGACGGCCTGGCGGCAGGCAAGGGGGTCATTATCGCCCAGACCCGCGCAGAGGCCATGGAGGCCGTTACCGACATGCTCAGCGGCAATGCCTTTGGTGCGGCTGGTTCGCGAGTGGTCATAGAGGAATTTCTGACCGGAGAGGAAGCCTCCTTTCTGGCCATTACCGACGGCACGGTCATTCTGCCGCTGGCAAGCGCGCAGGATCACAAGGCCATCTACGACGGTGATCAGGGCCCCAATACTGGCGGCATGGGTGCCTATTCCCCCGCACCGGTCGTTACGGCCGAGGTCCATGAAATCGCCATGCGTGAAGTGCTGCGCAGGACCGTGGACGGCATGGCGGCCGAAGGGCGCCCTTACCAGGGGGTGCTGTATGCGGGGCTGATGGTCAGGGACGGCCAGGTCAAGACGCTGGAGTTCAACGCCCGCTTTGGGGATCCCGAATGCCAGCCGCTGCTGATGCGCATGAAGTCGGACATCGTGCCGGTGCTCCTGGCGGTTGCCAACGGCGACCTGTCGGGGCTTTCGCTGGAATGGCATCAGCAGGCAACGGTCTGTGTGGTCATGGCTGCCGAGGGGTACCCGGGCGAGATCCGCTCCGGTGACGCCATCGAGGGACTGGAGGCCGCTGCAGTGCTGGACGGCGTCTATGTCTTCCATGCCGGCACGACCATGAAGGACCAGCGCTGCGTCACCAACGGCGGGCGGGTACTGGGGGTCACCGCTTCGGGAGAAAACGTTCAGGCAGCCATTGACAGGGCTTACAAGGCGGTTTCCTGTATCACGTGGCCCGGCGTGCAGTACCGAAGGGACATTGGCAAAAAGGCGATCGGCAGGATCTGACCAGGGCCTGCGACATCCGCTGGCTCACGGTTTCCGTAACGAGGACCGCGGATTCCAATCTTCATCATTTACACCAAAAGAGGTATTGCAATGAAAAATGCACCGCAGGTTCTCATTCTGATGGGCAGTGACTCCGACCTTCCGGTAATGCGGGAGGCGGCCGGCATCCTGGATACATTCAATATTGCCTGGGAGATGCACGTTTCCTCGGCCCACCGTTCCCCGGTCAAAACGGCGAAACTGGCATCCGAGGCTGCCGGCCGGGGGGTCAGGATCATTATTGCCGGGGCAGGCATGGCGGCCCATCTGGCAGGGGTTGTCGCTTCGGAGACGACGCTGCCGGTCATTGGCGTTCCCATGCCGGGAGGCGCCCTGAACGGGGTGGATGCCCTCTATGCCACAGTGCAGATGCCGGGGGGCATTCCGGTCGCCACCATGGCCATCGGTAAGGCGGGAGCCAAGAATGCCGGTCTTTTCGCCGTTCAGGTTCTCGCGCTGAACGATGCTGGCCTGGCCGGGGCGCTCACGGAATACCGCCACGAAATGGAGCGGGAGGTAGAGCTTAAAGACGCAGAACTGCAGGCTTCGCTCGGTAATTGACCTGGTTTTCGTATTCGCTTTTCCTTGACACCCGCGGACAGGTTATAGTAAATAAAGCAAAATTTTCTTATGAAGGAGGGAATTATGAAGAAGGTCATCGTTATGTTTGCTCTTGTTGCGTTTGCAGGGTCCGCTTTCGCCGCCGATGTGATCGAGCTGAAAAAAGGGGTGAAGTTCAACCACAAGGCCCACCAGGAACTGCTGAAGGACTGCAAGAAGTGCCATGAAAAAGGCCCGGGCAAGATCGAGGGCTTCGGCAAGGATTGGGCACACAAAAACTGCAAAGGCTGCCACGCCGACATGAAAAAAGGGCCCACCTCCTGCAAGGAATGCCACAAGCAGTAATCGGCATTACAAAGGAATGATGTGCTTGAAGGGGTAACAATTCAAAACTGTTACCCCTTTTCTCATGCATGATGCAGGCCGCAAAAAAATCTATGCCTTTGCGGCGATTTGATTTAGTATCCTACCGTCAACGAACCTGGCCAGCCAGGACAATCACACAAGATTCAGATACCGGGAGACATTTCATTGGCAACAACCCATCGCAGTTTCGCCCAATCGGTCTGGGACTTTTTCTGTTCGCTCAAACTCACGATCTTTCTGCTTATCTCACTCGCGCTGACTTCCATCATAGGAACCGTGTTACCCCAGGGACAGCTGGCTCCCGAATACGTGGCGTCTATCAGCGCCCTGAAACTGCAGATCTATTCCAAGCTCGGTTTCTTCGACATGTACCACTCCTGGTGGTTCATAGCGCTGTTGTACGTGTTCAGCCTCAATCTGACCGCCTGTTCGATCAAGCGTCTGCCGCACGTGTTCAAGTTCATCAGCGAGCCGATGCTCGTGCTGGGCGATTCCCTGCGCAACTCCTTTCCCCTCAAACACCATGTCACCTTTTCAGGATCTCTGGAGAGCGGCAGGGACGCGCTGGCGGCTTTTTTGAAGTCGGAAGTGGCTGCACCGGTAGTGACGGAGCACAACGGTGAATATCACCTCTTCGCACAGAAAAATGCCTGGTGCCGGCTCGGCGTTTATGTAGTCCACCTCAGCATACTCGTGATCTTTGTGGGCGCCATTATCGGATCCCTGTTCGGATACAAAGGCTTCGTGGCGATCGTAGAGGGGACCGGCGCCTCCACAATTCAAACGCGCAGCGGCATGCCGATGCCCCTCGGCTTTGAGCTGCGGTGCGAAAAATTCAACGTCGATTTTTATCCGACCGGCGCACCCAAGGAGTTTCGCAGCATTCTGACCGTTCTCGAGAACGGCAAGCCGGTGCCGGGATACAAGGATGTCAAGGTCATCGTGAACAAGCCTCTTAGCTACAAGGGGATCACGTTTTACCAGTCGAGCTATGGGCAGTCGAACGAAGGCAGCGAACATTCCCTGACCGTGACCGCACGCAGCGGCGGCAATGAACAGCATATCACCATGCACGAGGGTGAGCAGGTGCCCCTGAAGGACGGCAGCACGCTCAAACTTCTGGAAAGCACCCAGGAAGTGCGCCAGTTCATGCCTGAGTATTCGGGACCTGCCGCGCGTATCGAACTCACTCCGCGCGGAAAAGCGCCCCAGACCTTCATCGTCATGAAAAATTTCCCCGATCTGAGCGCTCAGCGCGGTGACGAGCTGATAGTTCACTATGAGGGCACCGACGCCAAGATGTACACCGGCCTGCAGGTTGCCAAGGACCCCGGCGTATGGGTCGTGTGGCTGGGCTGCCTGCTGATGGTAGTGGGCCTGTTCATTGCATTTTTCATGTCCCACAAGCGGGTCTGGATCATCGTATCCAAGGGGCAGGTTCGTATGTATGGCAATGCCAGCAAGAATCAGGCGGCATTCCAGATGCAGTTCGACGATTTGACCGGTAAACTGAACGACCTGAAAATCTAGCGGAGGTTACCACCGTATGACCAGCTCCATGCTTTTCAATCTCACCACGCTTGCCTACCTGGCTTCGATGATTATTTTCTTCGCCTTTCTGGCCGGCAAGCACAAGACCGTCGGTCTGGCCGGGACCTGCACCGCGTTTGTCGGCCTTGTCCTCCAGACGGTCGCCATTGCCCTGCGCTGGAAAGAATCGTACGACATGGGGGTAGGCCATGCGCCCCTTTCCAACCTGTACGAGTCGGTGGTTTTCTTCTCCTGGACCATTGTCCTGCTCTATCTGTTCATTGACCTGAAATACAAATATCGGGTCGTCGGCGCATTCGTGGTGCCGTTTGCCATGCTCGGCATGGCCTGGGCGCAGCTCGGGCTGAATACCGGCATCGAGCCGCTCGTTCCCGCACTGCAGAGCAACTGGCTTCTGTATCACGTTGTTACCTGCTTCCTCGGGTATGCCGCCTTTGCCGTGGCGTGCGGCATCTCGATCATGTACATTCTCAGGGCCCGACACGAGGAGGGGAGCACGGTTGTCGCCGCCGGCGGGCTGATGTCGATGTTTCCCCCGACACGGGTGCTGGACGACCTCAATTACCGGGCCATCATGATCGGCTTTCCGCTGCTCACCCTCGGCATCATCACCGGCGCCGCCTGGGCCAACTACGCCTGGGGCACTTACTGGAGCTGGGATCCCAAGGAAACCTGGTCGCTGATCGTCTGGTTCGTGTATGCGGCCTTTCTTCATGCACGCTTCACCAGGGGCTGGGTCGGGAAAAGGGCGGCATGGCTGTCCATCATCGGCTTCGGTGCGACCATATTCTGTTACCTGGGTGTGAATCTCTTCCTTTCCGGTCTGCACAGCTACGGCAATTCCAAGATGTAGAACACGGTGAGAGAGCCGGAAACCTTTGCCCCTGAAACTGCGCACATCCGGCGAAAGGGAAGAAGGGGGACGGCTCTCTCATGATTCGATCGACAGCCGAACCGGGGCGTGCCCCGGTTTTTTTATGGCGCCCGTTCATGCCCACTTTTTCCATCATCATCCCGGTCAAGCCGTCCGGAGCGATCAAAGCGCTGGAAGCGCTGCGCAGGCTTCCGACCGACGAGTATCCCTTCGAGGTTTTCGTGGCCGAGGGGACCATGCCGAGCCGCCAGCGGAATCTCGCTGCCCGGCAGGCCCACGGTGAGATCATCTATTTTCTGGATGACGACTCGCTGGTGACGGATGCCAATCTCCCCCGCTGCGCTGCTGTAGTGCGGGATTCTTCGGTTGCCGTTGCCGGAGGACCATCCTTGACCCCCCCTTCGGATTCTTTTCTGCAGCGGCTTTTCGGTTTTGCCTTGTCCTCGCCATTCGGGGCCGGTGCCATGCGCAACCGCTACCGGGCCGTCGGCACCGCACGTGAGACGACCGAGCAGGAACTGATTCTGTGCAATCTGGCGGTCAGGCGCGACATCTTTCTGGAAGCCGGAGGCTTTGACGAGCGTCTGTACCCGAATGAGGAGAACGAGCTGCTTGACCGCATTAACAGCGCTCATCGGCTGGTCCATGATCCCGGTATGGCGGTCTGGAGAAGCCAGCGGAGCACATTGAGGGCTTTCATGCGGCAGATGTTTTCCTACGGCCGGGGGCGCGCCCAGCAGACGCTGCTGGCCGGGCCGCGTTCGCTGATGAGCTTTTTGCCGCTCCTCTTTGTGTTCTACCTGGTTGTGGTCCCGTTTCTTTCGGATTTCTGGGTATGGCGCTTCCCTCTGGCTCTCTATGGCCTCGCAGCGCTGTTTTCGGCGGTGGCGGCCGCATTCGGCTCTGGCAAGCCCGGGGCCGCAGCCGTGCTGCTGATATTTCCGATCATGCATATCTGCAACGGTTTGGGTCTCTTGAAGGGTTTTGTCTGCGGCAAGCCGGTCGTTGCCACTGATGACACTGTTGTCGTCATCCGGAAACTCAAGTCGTTTGAGGATCAAACCTGGTAAAAAAGCGCAGACGGTTTCCCTTTTTTGAACTATAATCCCAGGCTGGAGCAGGGAAATCCCGGATTCAGAGCAGATTTTGGAGTATCGTGTGAATTTCAGTGTCGTTGTCCCCATTTACAATGAGCAGGATAACATCGACGAGCTGTACCAGGCGATTGTCGGTGCCTTGGACGGTTTCGATCCGAATTACGAGATCATCATGGTGGACGACGGCTCCACGGATGGTTCCTTTGGTGCCCTGCAGCGCCTGGCCGGCAAGGATGCCCGGCTCAAGGTGATCAGGCTGCGCAGGAACTTCGGCCAGACGGCAGCCATGTCGGCCGGCTTCGATGCTGCAACCGGCGGCATCATCATCCCGATGGACGGTGATCTCCAGAACGACCCTGCGGACATCCCCCGTCTGGTCGCCAAGCTGGAGGAAGGGTACGACGTCGTTTCCGGCTGGAGGCACGATCGCAAGGACACCTTCATCACCCGGAAAATCCCCTCACTGTTGGCCAATGCCCTCATCTCGTCCTTTACCGGCGTGCATCTCCACGATTACGGCTGCACGCTGAAGGCGTACCGCCGCGAGGTGCTCGAGGGCATCAATCTGTACGGCGAAATGCACCGCTTCGTACCGGCGCTGGCATCCCAGGTGGGGGCCAGGGTAGCCGAGCTGCAGGTCAGCCATCATCCCCGCCGCCACGGGAGCAGTAAATACGGAATCTCCCGGACGCTGCGCGTCATCCTGGACCTGATGACCGTCAAGTTTCTTCTGGCGTATTCCACCAAGCCGATCCAGCTCTTTGGCCGCTGGGGGGTCTACACCTTTCTGGCGGGACTTGCCAGCGGAACCGCCACCGTCTATATGAAGCTGTTCGAGCATGTCAGCATGAATCGCAATCCACTGTTGATCCTGACCGCCTTTTTGCTGTTCATGGGAATCCAGTTCATCGTGATGGGGCTTTTGGGCGAACTCAACGCCCGCACCTATTTCGAATCCCAGAGCAAGCCGATTTACGTTGTGCGTGAACGAATCAATGTGGGGACTGGGAATTAGGGACTGGGGACTGGCGTGAGAGATCACAAGGATCTTGAAGTCTGGCAGCTCTCAATTGACTTGGTAAAAGAGGTATACGAGCTGACGCGGCGATTTCCCAAGGAAGAACTTTTTGGATTAACTGCGCAAATGCGCCGGGCAGCGGTTTCCATACCATCAAACATATCAGAAGGCGCTGCACGACAGACAGGCAAGGAATTTATCCAATTTCTCTTTATTGCTTTAGGATCGGCATCAGAGCTGGAAACCCAGATAATCATCTCGGAAAAATTGAACTATCTGCAAAACTCCGATCAACTCCTGATGCGGTTATCTTCGTTAAAAAAGTTATTAAACGGCCTGATCCGGTATTATCGAAGCAAAATGGTCACACATGAGTAGCTTTCCCCCAGTCCCCAGTCCCCAGTCCCCAAGCCCCAAGCCCCTGCGCATCCTTATGCTGGCCCCCACGCCGTATTTTTCCGACCGGGGTTGCCATGTCAGGATCTACGAAGAGGCCAGGGCGCTGAAGAAGCTCGGCCATGAGGTGTGCATCGTCACGTACCATCTGGGACGTGACATGCCGGATATCCCGGTGTTCAGGATTCCGCCGGTCCCCTGGTACAAAAAGCTGGAAGCGGGTCCCTCTTGGCACAAGCCCTACCTCGATCTGCTGCTACTGCAGAAAGCCCGTTCGGTTGCTCGTTCATTCCGGCCCGATCTGATCCACGCCCATCTCCATGAAGGAGCATTTGTCGGCAGTATCCTCAAACGGATGCTCCGTATTCCCCTCCTGTTCGATTATCAGGGAAGCCTTACCGGTGAGGTGCTCAACCATGCCTTCTTTCGGCAGGGATCAAAGCGCCACCGTCTTTTTACGTTCCTGGAAGGGGCCATAAACAGAAGCGCCGACGCCATCATTACCAGCTCCGGGGAGGGGACGAACGAACTCGTCAGCGGCTGGGGCATGGCTTCCGGCAGCGTCGACACCCTCATGGATGGCGTGGACACGGAAGAGTTCAGACCTTACCCGCGCGCAGAGGCTCGCCGCTACCTAGGCATTCCGGACGGCGTTCCCCTGGTGGTCTATCTGGGGCTGTTCAACCGTTACCAGGGAGTTGATCTGCTCCTGGAGGCAATACCCCTGGTCAGGGCCGGGATGGCAGATGCGCGATTCCTCCTGATGGGGTTTCCGGACGAGGAATACCGCCGCAAGGCCGCCCGGATGGGAATCGATGACTGCATCATCTTCACCGGCCGCGTCCCCTATGATCGTGCCCCTCTCATGCTGAGTGCGGGGGATCTGGCAGTCTCGCCGAAACTGGCGCGTACCGAGGCCAATGGCAAGCTTTTCAACTACATGGCCTGCGGCCTGCCGGTGGTGGCTTTCGAAAGTGAGATCAACCGCGAAATCCTCGGCGAGGATGCTGTCTACGCCGAATACGGCAGTGCCTCGGCGCTTGCCGCCTGCATCGTCAGCGTGCTGAAGGATCGCGGTTTGTGCACGGAACTGGGACGTCGTGCCCGGGAGCGGGCGGTCGGCACGCACTCATGGGATGTGCGCGCCCTGCAGCTGGTTGCCAGCTACCGCAAGCTCCTCTCCCTCAAGGCCTGAGGCGGTTTGCCGGTGTCCGGATAAGCAGTGCCGGAGGTGAGTAAAATATCGGATGCAAAAAAATGAAACAAATTGGTTGACAGGGCCGAGGCAATTTGGTAAATAACAAAGCTCCCAAGCGGGAATAACTCAGTGGTAGAGTGCAACCTTGCCAAGGTTGAAGTCGCGGGTTCGAATCCCGTTTCCCGCTCCATAAGAAACCAAGGGTTTAAGCAGAAAATGCTTAAACCCTTTTTCTTTTGTACGCCTTTCTGTGCCCCCTCTGATTTTCTTGCCCTCTGCTGAATCGCTGCCTCCTGCCGGATCTCTCTATAAAACTTGTCAGGGTTTCACATATAGTGCCGGACAGGGGAGGGCTTTCTTAGCCGATCGCCCGGGGTAGAACTTTGTGCCATTTTAGGTTCAATTCTGATACTATGCAGCGATTCACGTTACCTCTGCACGACTTGCAAGGTGTTCTCTTGCAAATGACTCGTAGACCTTCTTTCCGGACACAACGTATGAAACGGAAGTGTAACGATATAGGTAAAAGACTGCTCCATCGTCTCTCCGCACTGTCATTTCGTACACACCTGTTTCTTATGGCCATCCTTCTTGCCATGCCGGCGTTCGCGCTGATAATCCATTCAGCGGTAAGGCAGAGCAGGGATTCCATCAACGAAGCCATCGTCGATGGAAAGAAGCTGGTCTATAACATCGCGACGGAACAGTACAATCTGGCAGGTGATGCGGAACAGCTCCTGACCATTCTCGCCCAATTGCCCGAGATAAAGAGCCACAACGTTGCGGCAACCAATACCATCCTGGCCGACATACTCAGGAAGAGCCCCCAGTACGGAAATGTCGTTATCACTGACCGAACCGGGGAAGTATGGGCGTCCGGCCTGCCCAGGAATGTCTCCTTCTCCCTCAAAGACTCGCGTACCTTTCAGAACGCCCTCACAACGGGGCGGTTCTCATCCGGCGAATATATCGTTGGCCGGATCTCGGCACGACCTACCATCGGTTTCGGCTTTCCCCTGCTCAGTGAGGAAGGGACAGTCGGAGGCGTCATCGCGGTTAACATCAATTTCCATTACGTCAATGAACTTATAAACCATGGGGGCTTACCTCCGAATTCCTCGTTCAGCATCATTGACTATAAGGGGGTCATCATCGACCGGAACCCGAGTCCGGAGATTTTTGCGGGAACGAGGGTGGAAGAGTCGGCCTTTTTGAAAATGAAAAACGGACCGGAGGAGGGGAGTGATACTGATTCCGATTCTGTCGAAGAGCGGCACATTAACATCTATCGCAAGTTGTATTTGCAGACCGAAAAGGCACCGTACCTGTACATCAGGGCGAGCATACCGCTGCAGGTAGCGCAACTGAAGGCCAAAAAGGCCCTGATATACAACATAGCCATTCTCACTCCCTTTCTGCTGGCCACCGTCATACTGGTCATGCTTATCGGCAATTACTGCTTTGTCAGGCGTATCAACAAGCTTCAGGAGGCAGCACAAACTCTTGCAGAAGAGGGGCTGCAGGTCAGCGTTTCGACCGTTGTCGAGGGGGGGGAACTGGGGAATTTGGCCCTTGCCTTCGATGAGATGGCTCGAAAGCTTACCATCAGGGAGCTTGAACTCGTAAGGAATCAGGAGGAACTGAACGAACTGAATCGTAGCCTGATGAGAAGGGTCGAGGAGGAAACAGAGCGTCGGCTCAAGCATGAGCGGCTGCTTGCCCGCCATGCCCGCCTTGTGGCGATCGGAGAGATGATCGGAGCCATCGCCCATCAGTGGCGGCAACCGTTGGCCACGCTCGGCGCCACAATCCAGAGTATCAGAATGGCGTGGGAGCGGCGCTGTATCGACGACGCGTTTCTGGAGAACGCGGAGGCCGAGGCGCAGCAACAGCTCTATTACATGTCCGACACCATCGAGGATTTCAGGAATTTTTTCAATCCGGAGAAGGTGATAGAGGTGTTCGATCTCGATGAGAATATTCAGGACGTGGTTCAACTTGTCGGCGCTCAATTCAACGCTTCAAACGTCGGTCTCAGAGTGGTGAATAATCTGTCGGGCGGACGGACAAAGGTAAGGGGGTACCGGAATGAGTTCAAACAGTCCGTTCTCAACCTTGTCAGCAATGCCCTTGACGCTATAAACGGGCACCGCCAGGGCGGCAGCGGTCTGGTGGTTATTGGCCTGTCCGAAGGGGCGCAGAGCGTTGTTGTCGAGGTCAAGGACAACGGCTGCGGGATCCCGAAGGAGTATGGAGACAAGGTGTTTGAACCGTACTTTACCAGCAAATCCGAAGGAAAAGGGACCGGCATCGGGCTTTACATGTCAAGGCTGATCATCGAGGAGAGCATGGGGGGGCGGCTCAGCTTCACGAGCGGCCCGGACGGTACGGTGTTCAGAATAGAGCTGCCGCGGGATGAATCAGGGGAGGTAGAACACAATGGATGAGAAAGCACCTGTCACCATTCTCTACGTGGAGGATGAGCCGGCCCTGCGGGCCCGTATCCGGATCGTGCTTGAGATGCACTTTGCACGGGTCGTCGTCGCGGCCAACGGGAAAGAGGGGCTGGACCTGTTCTCCCGGGAACTCCCCGATGTTGTTGTCAGCGACATCATGATGCCGATCATGGACGGCCTCGACATGGCGAGAAGCATCCGGGAGATTGCCCCTGAAACCCCCGTCATTCTCACGACCGCTTTTACGGAGACCGGCTATCTGCTCAAGGCCATCGAGCTGGGGGTGTCCGCATACGTGCGCAAGCCGCTTGACTGCAGGCAGCTTGTCGACACCGTGATGCGGGCGGCAACGCCGCACCTGCAGCGGGTCGAACTGGAAAAGGCGAGGAGGCACGAACAGGCCTCGCTGGAACTGCTCCTCGGAGAGAGCCCGGCAATGCTCGATGTCATTCGGCAGGCGCAGCGTATTGCGGAGACCGACTTTTCGGTGATCATCCAGGGTGAAACAGGGGGCGGCAAGTCTCACCTGGCCGCCTTGATCCATGGGCTGAGCCGGCGCAGACACCACCCCTTTGTGACGGTGACTGTCGGTTCCATGCCGGAGCCACTGGTGGAGAGCCAGCTCTTCGGGCACGTCAAGGGTGCCTTTACCGGGGCAACCTCAGCCAAAAGGGGACTTTTCGAGGAGGCCCACGGCGGTACGCTCTTTTTTGACGACATCGATTGTGCCTCTCCTTCCATCCAGGCCAAGATACTCCATGCCGTTGAAGAGAAGCTTTTTTTCCCCGTGGGGGGGACCAGGCAGGTGGCGGTGGATACCCGTATTATTGCGGCAAGCAACCGTGATCTTCGAAGCGAAGTGAGCAGTGGCAGCTTTCGTGAGGATCTCTACTATCGGCTCGGCGACCTCATGATTACCTTGCCGCCGTTGCGTGAAAGGGGTAATGACATTGCGGTGCTGGCGCAGAAATTTCTCAATGAGGTGTCGCTGGAACTGAACAGGATTGCACCTCGCATGTCGCCCGACGCGATCCTGCAACTGCATCGCCACTCATGGCCCGGCAATGTCAGGGAACTGAAAAGCGCGATGAAACGCGCCGCCCTCTTTGCGGGGGAAACCGTCACAGGCCAGGACATGATCAATGTCATGTCATCCCCCCAACAAGTAGCGCCCGGCGACAACAGTGCCGGAGTGCAGCCCCTCGAGGAACTGAAGCGTCATGCCGTCAGGGAGGCCCTGGCGGCCACTGGCGGCAAAAAGATGGAAGCGGCTCGCCTGCTTGAAGTCGATTACAGCAGCTTCAAACGCATGCTTGCCAGATACAATCTGTAATACTGTTCATTTTGCCTACCCCTATCCGTTTACAACTCTTCATTTTGCCCACCCACGCCTAATCCTCATATCAATAAAATTTAGCAATTGTAAGTAGTTAAATAAATGGCATCGCTGTTGCTAGAGTATTCCTGCGTACCGCTTGGGCGGGGACTGCCATCACGGAGAAAGGGGCGGCAATGAAGAGCGTTGCTGAACATACGAACGCTGCCGATACTGCGGAAAACGCGCGGTACCATAACTGCAAACACCTGAAAAAGCCTTTTCCTGAATGCTACTGCATGAATATATCAAGTATCAAAATAGCCAAGATACTGTCGTACTGTGCCAGTGATTATGAATCCTGCCACATTTACCGCACGAGAAACGAGACAAAGAAGTAATTGGTTTTTTGCCGGCACGGATTGAAGGGCGAAAGCTGTCACGGCTTGATATCCGCGCCCGGCAAAGGCATCTGCCTCACCATACTGTAGAGAGAGGAGTAACATCATGATGTATGTAGGTCTGTTTATACTGCTGGTCGTAGTCGTAGCTGTCTTCGGGTATCAGTACAAATGCTATCTTTCCCGACAAACAGAGAGCAAGTGAAGCGGTCGCAATACCACTCCCTGTGGCCCTGTAACACCCTGTGACGTTACCGCAGAACGAGCGGCGCTGTCCCCTGGACACCGCCGCCATACAGCCGCTGGTAGGGACAAACCTCTAGAGGAATCCAATCGATTGCGAGGAAGAGCTGCATGGGCAGAACGACAGCGAGTCCCAGGTACAATGTTATTTCCATTAGGATCAGTGAAGAGGAACGAGCGCACCTGAACCATTTCATGGAGAAACATCACAAAAGCATTTCGGACATCATGCGTGAAGCCTTACTGTTTTTACTGCTCAACAAGACACTTTCGAATTGAAACCCGTTTCGGGCACTAGACTAGCGTCGCGCTGTTGAAGAAAACGATGCCGATGCCACCGGCTGACCCAGACGGTTGATTTCGCTACAACAGGAGTGTGATGGCGGCCTTGCCGTTGACAGATTTCATCAGCTCCTCCCCTAACAAGCCGTTAACCAGCGCCGCTGAAACCAGAATGCCACATTTACCAGACCAATCATGACCGGCACCTCCACCAGCGGCCCAATCACGGCGGCAAAGGCAGCTCCGGAATTCAGACCGAACACCGCGACAGCCACGGCAATGGCCAGCTCGAAATTATTGCTGGCAGCGGTGAAGGCCAGCGTCGTGGTTTTGGAATAGTCAGCTCCCAGGCGCTTGCCCATCCAGAACGACACCAGGAACATGACTACAAAATAGATCAACAGCGGAATGGCGATGCGGAGCACGTCCATGGGGAGTTGCACGATCAGATTGCCCTTCAGGCTGAACATGACCACGATGGTGAAGAGCAGGGCAATCAGGGTCAGCGGACTGATCATGGGCACCACCTCGGCGTGATAGCGCTCTTTACCCACCGCCTTCACCCCCACGAAGCGGGTCAGGGCGCCGGCGATGCAGGGGACTCCCAGGTAGATGAACACACTCTCGGCAATCTGCCTGATGCTGACATCCACCACCATCCCCTTCAGCCCCACCAACGGCGGCAGTACGGTGATGAAGAACCAGGCGTAGACGCTGTAAAACAGCACCTGAAAGACGCTGTTGAATGCCACCAGCCCAGCGGCGTACTCGGTATTGCCATTGGCCAGTTCGTTCCAGACGATGACCATGGCGATGCAGCGCGCCAGACCGATCATGATCAGTCCCACCAGGTAATCCGGCTTATCCGGCAGCAGTAATGCGGCCAGCACGAACATCAGCACCGGGCCGATCAGCCAGTTCTGCACCAGTGACAACCCCAGCACCTTCTTGTTGTGAAACACTTCCGGCATTTCCTCGTATTTCACCTTGGCGAAAGGAGGGTACATCATCACGATCAGGCCAATGGCTATCGGAATGTTGGTAGTACCGACCTGGAAAGAGTTGATGAAGGTCTGTGTGCCGGGGATGAAATAGCCGAGGCCGATGCCAAAGGCCATGGCGGCGAATATCCACAGGGTCAACCACCGGTCGAGAAATGAGAGTTTGCGGCCAATGTGCTCGCTCATATTTGTGCTCCTGTCAGACAGGTGCTGATTCTGTGAAGAATTTGGTCCCGTACCCGGCGAAACTCGGGCAGGACCTCTTCAGCACTGCCTGGCAGCCGTGAGGGATCATCAAATCCGATATGGACCCGTTGCGTACCCCCGAAGAAAAGTGGGCATTGCTCGTTGGCCGAGCCGCAGAGCGTGATGACGTGGTCAAAGCTTTGGCCGGCAAATTCATCAATGGTCTTGGAGCTATGTCCGGAGATGTCAATGCCGAGCTCGGCCAGAACCTGAATGGCCAGAGGATTGACCCTGGTGGCTTCCGTGCCGGCTGAAAAAGCCTCGAAGCGGTCGCCGAGGTAATGGTTCACGAGTCCTTCGGCCATCTGGGAGCGGCATGAGTTGTGGGTACAGAGAAAGAGTACGCGTGATTTCATGAAAGTAAATATATCCGCTTTTGCGGATATATTTCAAGCGACAATTGTGTTACAGAGGATGGGTTAGGGGCAAGTGCTCGGCTTGTTCTTCAGGATGGCGGTCAAGGCGGTACGATCAGCGGCTGACTCAGGAAGGCCGGACGCGTGTCTGCGGAGAATGTCGAGTACTTCACGGCACACCTCGCAGCTCTCATGGCTCAACTGGTAATACATCCAGACTCCCTGGCGGCGGGTGTCGACCCAGCAGCTGCGTTTGAGGTAGGCCAAATGCCTCGACACAGTGGACTGTGGAAGTTTCAAGACGGCCATCAGGTCGCAGACGCACAACTCTCCTTCGGCTTCCAGAAGAAGGATAATGCGCAGTCGAATCGGATCTGCCAGGGCCTTGAATATCTGGGCGTGGCGTTTCATGGCATAGACTTATAGAACTGTTTGAGCCCGGGGTCAAGTTACGTGAAGATTACAGAGGGTGAGAGATCAGAGACTCCGTAATTCCAGCTATGACCACATCCCTTTATAGCCTGTCATGATAAAATTGCGATATTGATTTATCCGCTAAAGCGAATATGATTGCTTCCGAAATCAACGATCATTGCGGGAGTGTCCAGTGACTTTTGATGAGATTTACTGCATGTTCCAGCCCAAAATATATCGGTACCTCACCAACCTCACCAGCGAGGCAGATGCTGCCGACCTGACCCAGACGGTCTTCCTGAAGGTCAGTCAGGCGTTCGGCGACTTCCGGGGTGAGGCGTCCCTTTCCACCTGGATCTACCGAATCGCAACCAACACCGCCCATGACCATGCCGCTTCATCAACCGTGAAACAGAACCGGCTCGAAAAAATGGCTGATGATGCATCGGTAGATGAACACCCGGATTTGGATTCTGCAGGCACGGATCACGAGTATATTCGCAGGGAGATGAATGCCTGCATCCGCGGTGTTGTGGAGCAACTGCCCGAGAATTACCGGACGGTATTGCTCCTTAGTGATTTTGAAGAGCTTTCCAACGCTGAGATAGCTTCAGTTCTGCAGATCAGCATCGACACCGTCAAGATCAGACTTCATCGAGGACGTACCGCTCTGAAGAAAGCCTTGGAGTGCCAGTGCACCTTCTACCATGATGAGCGCAGCAACCTGATGTGCGATCGCAAATCAGAATAAATCCCGCCCAGCGTATCTTTTTTCGCGCGTTCCCGTCTACGGTGACAGAGCAGTCAAATCCACCGTGGGAGGAACACATGAATTTCAAAGACTGTTGCAAACCCAGAACTACAGCAGAAGAGAACGGCGAGTACGAAGAAATCCGTATAGCCAAGGCAAAAAACAATTGCCATCTCTGTGACGATTATGCCGATCGCCAAAAAGAGAAGCCGGTGGCAGTGATGTGTTGCGAAGGGGCGTGTCTTCGCGGAGAGATTGCGCGGCAAACAGCAAATATCCTGTGCCATTCGCTGGTGCCGGAAAAGACCGTCAGAGTCTGCCTGGGGGGAGCGTTTACCAAAGACTCCGGCCAGCGCGACCTGGTCCGCAAGGCGGGGCGGCTCCTGTCGTTGGAGGGCTGTCACGTCAACTGCGCCTCGCGGATGATGGCGGGAGTCATTGAAGGGCTGGAACCGGAGCTGGTGATTACCGACAGGTTGTTCGACTTTGACCGGAGCCTGTTCGGCATCGATGATATGCCGCCGGAGAAGATCCGGGCGCATGCCATGACCGTAGCCCGCACGATTGCGGCAACGCTTTAACGAAAGGGCAACGTTAGTATCTTTTTTCCTCCCTGGCCGGATGTATCGTAAACTATCGGCGAAGCCAGCCCTTTCGAATCCCGTTTCCCGCCCCAAAGAAAACAAGGGGTTAGGCTGATCAGCCTGACCCCTTTCTCTTTTTGTGGTTCCCAAACCGTGTTGAGTCGCTCCAGCAATTACCTCTTCACTCGTTACTCATCTTATCCGCCTCAGCACATCGGAATTTTTATCTTCCCCGCCCGTGGACTCCTTCCGGGATCATGATATTATTTTCAGAAGATTATTTTAATTTAATTATTTTCCAGGCTCAGAGGCAGTTCAGGAGGCCGGGGTCCATGCACCTTCGCCCTATTACCGCACCGCACTCGTTCCTTTCTGTTCTTATGGCGGTCCTTACCTTGACGCTGTCCGGCTGTATGGTCGGTCCCGACTATCGACGCCCCGATGTCGAGGTCTCTCCGACCTGGACGGAAGCGGGAGATACAAGGGTCAAGAGCGAGACCGGGGAGTACCGCACCTGGTGGCAGGCCTTCAATGACCCGGTCCTGAATCAACTCATTGGTCGGGCTTACGACGGAAACCTGTCCCTCAAGGTTGCCGGCGTGAGAGTGATCGAAGCGCGAGCCCAGCTTGGGATCGCTGCCGGTAATTTTTACCCCCAGACCCAGCAGATCAACGGTTCTCTGCAGCATATCAGAACGAGTCAATCCGGAGTGCAAGCCTTTCCCCCCTTCGAATTCTCTCTCGCCCAAATTGCGGCAAGCGCCAGTTGGGAACTGGATTTCTGGGGGAAGTTCAGACGCGGCATCGAGTCGGCCAGCGCCGCCTGGCTTGCAACGGCTGCTGATTACGACAACGCCCTGGTCAGCCTCACCGCTGATGTAGCCACTTCCTACATCAATGTCAGGACCCTGGAAAAGCGGATCGAGATTGCACGCCAGAATGTAGAAACCGGTCGGGAAAGTCTGAAGATCGCTGAAACACGATTTCGCTTCGGTGTTGTTTCGCAACTGGATGTGGAGCAGGCCAAAGCGGCACTCAGCGATACCATGGCCACCATTCCTGCGCTTGATGCCCAGTTAAAGCAGCAGAGAAATGCCCTGTGCGTATTGCTGGGCATGGCGCCGAACGATCTGGCGGATATGATCAAGGGGAACCAAGGGATACCGGTTTCCCCCCGTGAGGTGAGTGTCGGGATTCCCGCCGACCTGCTCCGCCGCCGTCCCGATATCCGCAGCGCAGAATATCAGGCAGTTGCGCAATCGGCTCAGATCGGCGTCGCCAAAGCGGATCTTTATCCCGCCCTGTCTTTGGTCGGAAATTTCGGATTTTCTGCCAGCACTATCGGAGAGTCAAGCCTGGGCGATATCTTTCGGTGGAGCAGCCGCACCTATCAGATCGGTCCCTCGCTCCAATGGAACATCTTCAATTACGGCCAGATCAGAAACAATGTGCGGTTGCAGGATGCAAGGCTGCAAGAGCTGCTCCTTGTCTATCAAAATACGGTACTGAAGGCACAGCAGGACGTGGAGGACAATCTGGCCGCGTTCCTCAGGGCTCAGGAACAGGCCGCCTTTCTGGCTCAAAGTGCCGAAGCGGCCAAGAACTCGATGAACCTGGCGGTGAAGCAATATGTGGCAGGGGTCAGGGATTTCACCGCCGTTCTTATTGCCCAGCAGTCTCTCTTGAATGAGCAGGACCGCTTGGCCGCCACCCTGGGGAACATATCCATCAACCTGGTGGGGGTTTACCGGGCGCTTGGCGGCGGATGGGAGTTCCGGGAAGGGAAAGAATTGGTTGCACCCGCCGTAACAGTGGAAATGGAAAAGCGTACCGATTGGGGCAGCCTGCTTGCTCCGGCATCGTATAATCCGGCTGCCGGGAAGAAACCCGAATCCTCCCCCACATCACCCGACTGGTAACAGCAGAATGTGAGTCGATCCGGAAACCAATCAAGCCGCGGAGGCACACGGATGCATTGCAGGAAGAAAACAATAGTGAAGGAAGCCGCAGCCGTTGCCGTTTTCCTCCTCTCATTCTTTTGCTGTGCCGGCTGCAAGCGGGAAAAGCCCCAGCCTCCTCTTCCCCCGAAAGTGTCAGTCAGCCAGCCGCTGCAGCGTAAGGTTACGTACTATCTGGAACTGACGGGAAACACCCAGGCCATCAACACGGTACAACTGGTGGCCAGGGTCCAGGGATATCTGGACAAGGTCTTTTTCCACGATGGTCAAATGGTGAAAAAAGGACAGCTCCTTTTTCTGATCCAGCAGAATACGTACCAGGACGCTCTGCGGCAGGCGGAGGGGCAGGTTTTAACGCAGCAGGCCCAGCTTAAATATGCCCAAAGTCAATTCCTCCGCTACTCGAATCTCTTGACTGCCAACGCTGCCGCGCAATCCGACGTGGATAACTGGCAGTACCAGCGTGATTCCGCCGAGGCCAATCTGAAGACCGCATCAGCGAACGCGGCGACGGCAAAGCTCAACCTGGGCTACACGCGGGTCGTTTCCCCCTTTACCGGCAGGATAGACCGAAGACTTCAGGACCCCGGGAATGTGGTGGGTTCTTCGTCATCCAACACGAATCTCGCCCAGATCAGCCAGGTGGACCCTATCTACGTGTACTTCAACGTGAGCGATAGCGACCTTGCCCGTCTGACGAAAAGCGCCGACTGGAAGCCGGGGAAAGGGGACGTCGGCAAGTGGCCGGTATCTGCCGGCATGACCGGCGAAGAAGGTTATCCACACAGCGGCCGGCTGGACTTTGCGTCGATCAGCGTTACTCCCACAACGGGGACTCTGCTGATGAGAGGCACCTTCCCGAACGCTGCCGGGAAAATCATGCCGGGCTTGTACGCACGGGTGCGCGTGCCCGTTGAAACCAGGATGGCACAGCTCGTGCCGGCCACGGCGGTCGGCAGCGACCAGCAAGGCTCGTATGTACTCGTGGTCAACGCCCAGAATACCGTCGAACGCCGCACGGTTAAAACGGGTCCTCTGGAAGAAGACAGTCTGCGCGTCATTGAAGAAGGTCTGTCAGGAAATGAACGGATCGTCGTCAGCGCCTTGTTGAAAGCCCATCCGGGCAGCCGGGTCACTCCGGAACAGGAGAATCCGGCGCCGAAAGGGGTCCGATGATCTCCAAATATTTCATAGAACGGCCGATTTTTGCCAACGTCATAGCGATAATCACCATACTGATCGGGCTCATCTTTCTCAAACTTCTCCCGGTGGCCCAGTATCCGCAGATTGTCCCGCCCACCGTGCAGATCAGCGTCCGGTATCCGGGAGCAAGCGCCGAAGTAGTGGCAGCCACTATCGCGACCCCCATCGAGCAAGCGGTGAACGGTGTGGAGAAGGCCATCTACATGTCTTCCACCAGCGGCAGCGACGGCTCTTATACCTTGACGGTCACGTTCGATATCGGTACCGACCTGAATGCTTCAATAGCGCTGGTGCAGAACCTGGTCAACAGCTCCCTGGCCCAGCTTCCCGATGCCGCACAGAGACAGGGAATCACGGTCAAGAAGGTATCCCCGAATATCCTGCTCGTGGTTAGCCTGTATTCCGATGACGACCGTTTCGACGAAACGTTTCTCTCCAACTACGGTCTGATAAACCTGCAGAACCCGCTTGCGCGAATACCCGGTGTCGGCCAGGTCAGGATCTTCGGCGCCGGCCCTTACAGTATGCGGGTATGGCTGGACCCCAACAGATTGCAGACTTTCGGGCTCAAGACCTCCGATGTGGTGGCGGCCATCCAGGGCCAGAACGTGGAGGTGGCCACCGGTCAGTTGGGTGTTCCACCGGTGCCTGAGCATCATCCTTATCAGCTCACCATAACTGCCCTTGGCCGGCTGTCCAGTGAAAAAGAATTCGAGAACATCATCATCAAATCCGTTACCGGTACATCGCCACAGATCGTACGCCTGCGCGACATAGCCAAGGTGGAGTTGAGCCGGCAGAATTACAGCAATTTTTCCCGAGTATCGGGCCTCCATTCCGCGCAGATCGTCATGTTCTCTCTGCCGGATGCCAATGCCATTGCGGTGGCCGACAGCATCTATACGGCCATGGCGGACTTGAGCAAAACGTTTCCCGCGGGTTTGAAATACGGCATCCGGTACGACACCACCACCTTTGTCAGAGAAGCCATATCAAAGGTCTATGAGACACTGGTCATCGCCGGCATCCTGGTACTCATCGTGATCGTCGTGTTCCTGCAGAGCTTCAGAGGCATGCTGGTTCCGGCCACTACCGTTCCGGTCACCATTCTTGGCGCCTTCATCGCCATAGCTGCACTCGGTTTCACCATCAACCTCATGACCTTGTTTGCCTTGGTCCTGGTCATCGGCATCGTCGTGGACGACGCCATCATCATCGTCGAGAACAGCTCCTACTACATCGAGCAGGGCATGCCGCCGAAGGAGGCCACGATCAAGGCGATGCAGGAGCTCACCGGGCCGATCATGGGGATTACACTGGCCCTTGTTGCCGTCTTCCTGCCAGCTTCATTCCTTCCGGGGCTGACCGGGCAGATCTTCCGTCAATTCGCTCTGGTGATAGCCGCCACAACCGTCCTCAGTGCCCTGAACGCCCTGACGCTGAAACCGGCCCAGTGCGCCCTATGGTTGAAGCCGCGGGGAGAAAAACCGCCCAACCGGTTTTTCCGAGGGTTTAACAGGGCCTTTCAGAAGGTGTCCGATTCCTATATGGGGATCGTCACCCGGATGGTGAAGGTTCCCGTTCTGTCGGCGATAATTTTTGCGATCATCGTTACCATCTCCACCCTGTTTTTTTTGAGCAGGCCGACCGGATTTCTTCCGACCGAGGACCAGGGGTATGCCATTCTTGTGACCGTGCTGCCTCCCGGCGCATCGCAGCCGCGACTGCAACGAGCAGCCGATCAGGTCAATGCCATCTTGAAAAAGACCCGCGGAATTGCCTCCTGGGTAACCATAGGCGGTTTCTCGGTCCTGGACTTCGCCAACGTCTCCAATGTTTCGTCCACGTTCTTCGTCTACCAGGATTGGGGGGAACGCGGTTCGGCTTTGAGCCAGGATGTCATCATCTCGAATATCAACCGGGAGCTCGCAGGCATCCAGGACGCCCTGGCCTTCGTGGCAATCCCCCCGCCGATCCGTGGACTGGGGCAGACGGGCGGGTTTCAGATGATGCTGGAGGACCGGGCCAGCCTGGGATTGGACCAGCTCAAGCAATCCGCGGACGAAATTGTCCAGGCAGCGAATGCCCAAGCGGGTCTGCGCGGTCTGCAAAGCACCTTCACCGTTGGCAATCCGCAGCTTTATCTGGACATCGACAGGACCAAGACACAGGCTTTCCAGGTGTCCAATGCCGACCTGTTCGCCACTATCCAGTCCTATCTGGGGTCTTCGTTCGTAAACCTGTTCAACAAATACAATCAGGTATTCCAGGTATATGTCCAGGCCAACGACCAGTTCCGCCTCCAGCCGCAGGACATAAAAAACCTGCATGTACGCAATGCAAACGGCGACATGGTCCCTCTGGGCGCCTTGCTCGATGTCAAACCGACGAACGGCTCTGAGCTGATCACACGCTACAACCTCTATCCGGCTGCCTCCATCTATGGCTCCGCAGCGCCCGGCTACAGCTCCGGCCAGGCACTCGCTTTCATGGAGCAGATAGCCGAACGGCAATTGCCCGAAGGGATGGGATTCGACTGGACCTCCTCCAGCTACCAGGAAAAAAAGGTCGGGAAACAGGCTTACTTCGTGTATGCCGTCTCCATCATTCTGGTGTACCTGGTGCTGGCAGCCCTGTACGAGAGCTGGACCTCTCCCGCGGCGGTCGTACTGGTCGTTCCCATTGCCCTTGTCGGTGTCCTGCTTGCCCTCATAGTACGTGGCTATGACAACAACCTCTATACCCAGGTGGGGCTCGTGCTCATGATCGCCCTTTCGAGCAAAAACGCCATCCTGATCGTCGAATTCGCCCGCGACCTGCGCAAAAGCGGCCTGGACATCGCCGAGGCCGCCATCGAGGCGACCCACCGCCGGTTCCGCCCCATCATCATGACCTCGTTTGCCTTCATCCTCGGGGTGGCGCCGCTCGTGGTCGCTTTCGGGGCGGGCTCCGCCAGTCAACGGGCCATCGGCACGGTAGTTTTCGGCGGTATGCTCTCATCGACACTTTTGGCCATTCCGTTCGTGTCGGTATTCTACGTGCTCCTGGAGAGGTTGAGTGAACGCTGTAGTAAAGGCACAGGAGCGGCACAGTCCCCGAAAGAGCCGTAGCCTTTTCATCCAGACCCACCTCTGAACAACTCTGCGCTGATGTTGTCATCGTGAACAGGGAGAGCACCGGTGGCTGCCGTGGCCGCCGGCTCCCTTTCATGGTGTCGCCCATACTTTCCCCAGGCTTGTGACCCGGTTCCCGATATTCCTCCTGAACAGGCCGAAACGTCTGTCTTCCTGTCCCTCCCATTTCACCCCGTTCGAGGCTCGACTGCGGCCGCGAGCCTTCCGTACATTTCGGTACATTTCCATTCCAATCGTACGCCGCGGTACAGGAACCGACGTCCGGTCCGGGAACCATGCCGACAAAAACGGATCAGCATCCTGTGAATGAAGTATTGGCCTGCCGTGTCTAACCTGTTGCAATCGTGCGGAAACTGCTGGGCGCCTCCGTGTCTCTACCACCTGAATTCTTCCTCGTCATCTCTCACGTCATGTTCTGGCACGCTCTCTGCTCAATAGGATTGTAAGCGCTGATGAACCGGTTCCAAAAACCATCATTTACCCATACGCAAAGGAGACCTCATCATGACCAGGAAAATCGCAATCTACGGCAAAGGCGGCATAGGCAAATCCACCACGACCCAGAACACGGCTGCGGCACTGGCCCACTTTCACGACAAGAAGGTTTTCATCCATGGCTGCGACCCCAAGGCCGACTCCACCCGTCTGATCCTGGGCGGCAAGCCGCAGGAGACGTTGATGGACGTGCTGCGGGATCACGGCGCCGAGAAGGTCACCAACGACATGGTGATCAAGGTCGGATTCAAGGATATCCGCTGCGTGGAATCGGGGGGGCCGGAGCCGGGGGTCGGCTGTGCCGGACGGGGTGTCATCACCGCCATCGACCTGATGGAGGAAAACGGCGCCTATACCGACGACCTTGACTTCATCTTCTTCGACGTGCTCGGCGACGTTGTCTGCGGCGGTTTTGCCATGCCGATCCGCGACGGCAAGGCCCAGGAGGTCTATATCGTTGCATCCGGCGAAATGATGGCCATCTACGCCGCCAACAACATCTGCAAGGGCTTGGTGAAGTATGCCAAGCAGAGCGGCGTGCGTCTGGGTGGCATCATCTGCAACAGCCGCAAGGTGGACGGCGAACGGGAGTTTCTGGAAGAGTTCACCGCCGCCATCGGCACCAAGATGATCCACTTCGTGCCGCGCGACAACATCGTGCAAAAGGCCGAGTTCAACAAGAAGACCGTCACCGAGTTCGATCCGACCGAGAACCAGGCGAACGAATATAGCGAACTGGCCCGCAAGATCATCGAGAACCAGGATTTCGTGATTCCCAAGCCGCTGACCATGGATCAACTGGAAAACATGGTCGTCAAGTACGGTTTGGCCGACTGAGCCCCGTCGGAAGCATCTCGCACAAAAAAAACGCAAGGCAATGGAACGCGGACCCACAAAACGGGCCTGAAGAAAAAGCAGGATTTGGGCGGATTAGCGCGAATTTTTAAAAAACAATGCGGTTTGGGTGAAATCCGTGAAAATCCATCGCATCCGCGAAATCCGTGTTCCATTGCAGGTGAAGTTTGCTCACACCATGTAAAGACTCACAAGGAGACTGAGCCATGCCTTATCATGAGTTCGAATGCAGCAAAGTCATTCCGGAACGCAAGGAACATGCCGTCATCAAGGGCAAAGGGGAGGATCTGACCTCCTGCCTGCCCAAGGGCTACCTCAACACCATCCCCGGTTCCATATCCGAACGCGGCTGCGCCTACTGCGGCGCCAAGCATGTCATCGGCACGCCCATGAAGGACGTGATCCACATCAGCCACGGCCCGGTCGGCTGTACCTACGACACCTGGCAGACCAAGCGCTATATCAGCGATAACGACAACTTCCAGCTGAAGTACACCTTTGCCACCGACGTAAAGGAAAAGCACATCGTCTTCGGCGCCGAGAAGCTCCTCAAGCAGAACATCATAGAAGCATTCAAGGCCTTTCCCAAGATCAAGCGCATGACCATCTACCAGACCTGCGCCACGGCCCTGATCGGCGACGACATCGACGCCATTGCCCAGGAGGTGATGGAAGAGCTGCCGGACGTGGACATCTTCGTCTGCAACTCCCCCGGTTTTGCCGGCCCCAGCCAGTCCGGCGGGCACCACAAGATCAACATCGCCTGGATCAACCAGAAAGTCGGCACCCTGGAGCCCGAGATCACCAGCGATTACGTGATCAATTACGTCGGCGAATACAACATCCAGGGCGATCAGGAGGTGATGCTCGACTACTTCAAGCGCATGGGCATCCAGGTGCTGTCCACCTTCACCGGCAACGGTTCCTATGACGATCTGCGCGGCATGCACCGCGCCCACCTCAACGTGCTCGAATGCGCCCGTTCCGCGGAGTACATCTGCGACGAACTGCGCGAACGCTACGGCATCCCCCGGCTCGATATCGACGGTTTCGGCTTCAAGCCTCTGGCCGACTCCCTGCGCAAGATCGGCCTGTTCTTCGGCATCGAGGACCGTGCCGAGAAGATCATCGAGGAAGAGGTTGCCAAGTGGAAGCCGCAGCTCGAGTGGTACAAGGCCCGCCTGCAGGGTAAGAAGGTCTGCCTGTGGCCCGGCGGCTCCAAGCTCTGGCACTGGGCTCACTGCATCCAGGAAGAGATGGGGGTCAAGGTGGTGTCGGTCTACACCAAGTTCGGCCACCAGGGGGATATGGAAAAGGGTGTTTCCCGTTGCGGCGAGGGTGCCCTGGCCATCGATGATCCGAACGAACTGGAAGGGCTGGAAGCACTCGATATGCTGAAGCCGGATGTGATCTTCACCGGCAAGCGGCCGGGGGAAATGGCGAAGAAGGTCGGCGTCCCCTACCTCAACGCCCATGCCTACCACAACGGCCCCTACAAGGGTTTCGAAGGCTGGGTGCGCTTTGCCCGGGACATCTACAACGCCATCTATTCGCCGATCCACCAGCTCGCCCTGAGCGACATCAGCAAGGACGAGATTCCCGCTGCCCAGGGCTTTGTTACCCGCCGCATGCTCTCCGACAAGGATCTGCCGGAGGAGATCACCTCCTCGACGGAGCTTTCGGAATACACCGGCACGTACGACAGCGTCAGCAACCTGCGCACGAAGACCTATCCCGAATTTCCGCGTACCTCGGCCGACACCGCCGACGCTGTCAAAGCCGCGGCCTGATAAAAGGAGTTTGACATGAGTGCCAACCACAAACCGAAAAACATGGCCGAACGGAAGTACCAGCGGGTCTATACCAGCGACCCCTTGGCCGAGGTCGATCAGGATACCAGGGACAAGATCGCCCCCCTGGAAAATTACATCATGAAAAACTGTCTCTGGCAGTTCAATTCCCGGGGCTGGGACCGGCGCAAACAGAACGCCAACATTCTCGCCAAGACAGCCCAACTGCTCTGCGACGAGCCGGTGGAAAACCCGACCGGGCTGGAGAAGTGCTACTGGGTGGATGCGGTCCTGCTGGACCGGGCCTACCGGGAGCGTTTTCCCTGGATCAAGGAGATGGCCAAGGACGACATCAAAGCCCTCATGCGCACGCTGAATGCGCGCCTGGACTGGCTGACCATCGACGGGTCGCTCAACCTTGAGCTGACTGTAGTGAATTACTAAGAAGTTTCCGTCCGGAAAGGGTGCTTTTTCCCCCTGGCGGCGTCAATCATCGGTCTTGCTTGTGCGGCGTACTACTAGTACGCCTCCGCGCAATCCCTCGATTTTCTTGCCAGAAGAAAAAATCCCCGCTTTTCGAAACAGAAACCAAGAAAAGGAACCTGCCATGAACTGCGAAATAAAGGTAAAAGACCGCATCGGCACGATCAATCCCATCTTCACCTGTCAGCCGGCCGGGGCCCAGTTCGCCAGCATCGGCATCAAGGACTGCATCGGCCTGGTCCATGGCGGCCAGGGCTGCGTGATGTTCGTGCGCCTGATCTTCTCGCAGCACTTCAAGGAGAGCTTCGAGATAGCCTCCTCGTCCGTGCATGAGGATGGCGCCGTATTCGGTGCCTGCAACCGGGTCGAGGAAGGGGTCGACGTGCTGCTGGCGCGCTATCCGCACGTCAAGGTGATCCCGATCATCACCACCTGCTCGACCGAGGTAATCGGCGACGATATCGACGGTGTGATCAAAAAGCTCAACGAAGGGCTGCTCAAGGAAAAATATCCGGACCGCGAGGTGCATCTGATCGCCATTCATACCCCCAGCTTCGTGGGCAGCATGATCGGCGGGTACGACGTGGCGGTGCGGGACTTTGTCAAGCACTTTGCCACCAAGGGGGAGCCGAACGGCAAGCTGAACGTGCTGACCGGCTGGGTCAATCCGGGAGATGTCACGGCGCTCAAACATCTGCTGGAAGAAATGGATATCGATGCCACCGTGCTGTTCGAGATCGAAAGTTTCGATTCACCCCTGATGCCGGATGGCAGCGCCATCTCCCACGGCAGCACGACCATGGATGACCTGCGCAGCACCGCCAATGCGGTCGGCACCATCGCCCTTAACCGCTACGAGGGGAGCAGGGCCGCCGAATGGCTTCAGCAGGAATTCGACCTGCCGACCATCATCGGCCCGACGCCGATCGGCATCCGCAACACCGATACCTTCCTGCACAATCTGAAACAACTGACCGGCAAGCCGATCCCCCAGTCACTGGTAAAGGAACGCGGCATGGCCATCGACGCCCTGACCGATCTCACCCACCTGTTCCTGGCCGAGAAAAAGGTGGCCATTTACGGCAACCCGGATCTGGTGATCGGACTGGCCGAGTTCTGTATCGACCTGGAAATGAAGCCGGTCTTGCTGTTGCTCGGCGACGACAACGTGCGCTACAAGGAAGATCCGCGCCTGCTGGCAATGCAGGAAAATGTCGACTGGCACATGGAAGTGGTCACCAACGCCGATTTCTGGGACCTGGAGGACCGCATCAAGAACAAGGGGCTGGAACTGGACCTGATCCTCGGCCACTCCAAGGGACGCTTCGTCGCCATCGACAACGCCATCCCCATGGTGCGGGTCGGGTTCCCCACCTATGACCGTGCCGGCATGTACCGCTATCCGGTGGTGGGGTATGCCGGTGCGACCTGGCTTGGCGAACAGATGGCAAACGCCCTGTTTACCGACATGGAATACAAGAAGAACAAAGAGTGGATTCTGAATGTCTGGTAGCGCGCTGTCCGTGCCCGCCTGATGAGGTGATCCCATGAAGATCGCAAGCTATGTCAATACCCACGGTAGCGTGGCCGGCTTCCATGAAAAGGGGCGGATATGTCTCTATGAAGAGGACCCGGAAGGGGGCTGGCTGAAAACAAAAGAGGTGCCTCTTGATATGAACCCGGATCTGTCGCTGTCGGAGATCAAGGCCGGCATCAGGCATGCCGTGGCCCACCTCGATGATTGCAAGGTGTTTGTGGTCCGCGAGCTCAGGGGACTGCTCCATGCCGTGCTCAAGGAAGAGCACGGCTTCCGCACCTGGAAGTCGGCAGGATCGCTGCTGGAACAACTGGATTCCGTTGCCCGGCATGACCGGGATTTTGTGGCGGCACAGACAGCCCGTGCCGCGGCCGGCTCTACCTGCGGCACGCCGGTACGCCATGCGGGCTGCGGCGGAGGCTGCTCCCCGCACCGCTCCGGCAGCACACCCCACCAAGCGGATGGCGGGAAACCGGAATCCGGCAGACCGTTGCCCATGCCGCAGCCGCTGGGCAACGGATACTATCGGATTGACCTGGCGGAGATTCTCAACAACGATGCCAGCCTCAACTCGAAAGAGGTGCTGGTCCCGTTCATGGCCGGGGTCGCCTTCAAGCAACTGGAAATACTCTGCGATCACCCGCCGCGCTGGTTTGCCCGGGAGTTGTACAAACTGAACCTGGCCGTTGCATCTGAGGTGCCTGACAGCACCGGGAAGGGGTTCAAGGTGCTGGTTGTTCCGAACAAGGACGAAGCGGTCCAGCCGGATTAACCTGTAAAAGTATTTGCCGTAGAGATCACAGAGGAAATTCAATCTGTTGTCGTAGTAATTTCCCTGTGTTCTCTGTGTCTGACTGCCGTTTTTGATTAACAAAAGAGGTACATCAGATGAGTGACCACCTTATTTTCTCCTATGCTGCCAACATGAATCCACGCTTGATCGCTTCGCGCTGCTCTAAACCGGAGCCGGTGACGGTTGCCCGCTTGCCCGACCACAGCCTTGCCTTTTTCGGCTACTCCAAACGCTGGGATGGTGGGGCGGCAACTCTGATCGACCACCCCGGCGAGGATCTCTGGGGGGTGGTGTACAAACTCTCGTTCTGGGACACCGAACGCCTTGATTCCTGGCTGGATGTGCGTTTGGACGGCACCGGCGATTATTTTCTGCTTCCGACCGAAGTTATTGGAGTTGACGGCACGACCTATCCTGTGCTGCTGTACAGAAAATTTTATCACGGCGGACCGCAGCAGCCGCCCAGTGAAGACTATCTTGAGACCATCCTGGCCGGCGCCGTTGCCCACGGCCTGCCGGTCCCCTATATTGAAACCGTGCGGCGGATCAGAACCAAACAGGCAACCTTTCCCGTGCCGCGCATCTTCGAACGCGAGCAGTCCTCCACCTTCGGCACGATGTCCTGCGACTGTGGCGCGTTAAATCTGAATTCGGCGCTGAGACATGGAGACACAGAGAACTGTTTCCACGTTGACTAAACAGGCTGTTGAAATTCTCAGGTTGTTCAAAAATGGGTAGATCGTCGCACCCGCAGGAAACCCCGCGGAGGCGTAAGCACCCAAAGGTGTAAACAGCGCTACGCCGCACAAGGTGGCTGATGAGGACGGCGGCGAGATGCCCGTTTTTCAACAACCTTCTAAAGGAGGAATTACCATGCAGGAACCTGCACACCACCATCCCCACGGTCCGCTGCGGCGCAAGGACCGGGAGATCACCGACCGCACCGAAATCGATGCCATCATCCGCTCGGAAAAACTGATGCATATCGCCCTGGTGGATGGCGAGCTGCCATTTCTGGTGCCGGTCTTTTATGCCTTCGACGGCACGGCGCTCTATTTTCACTCGGCCCAGGCGGGAAGGAAGATAGAGATCATCATGCGCAACAACAACGTCTGCTTCGAGATCAGCGTGGATCACGGCTTCATCGAAAGCGACGAGGCCTGCGATTTCGAGGCGCGGCACCGCACCGTGATCGGCATGGGCAAGGCGGTGTTCGTGGAGGATGCGGCGGAAAAGATCAAGGCCCTGGACCTGATTGTGGCGCATTTTTCCGAACAGAAATTCGAATACCCTCAGACCAACCTTGACCGCACCGCGGTGATCCGCATCGATATCGTTTCATTGCAGGGCAAGAAGCACGGCGTGTGATGAAGCAGGGGCATGGGAGCGGCAAACAGTGAAATCGACGGCACATCTGGATGAGGCTCTTGCGCGAAATGCCCGGGCCTATGTGACGCTGCTGGCCTTTGCCCGGCAGGCCGAAATCGACGGGCATAAGCCGGCAGCCTGCCTCTTTCGGGCCGCGGCACAGTCCCGGAAAGTTCGTGCCGATATCTGCCTGGAAGCGCTGGCTGTAGTGCGGTCGCCGGCGGAAAACCTGGCAGCGGTCATTGCCGGGGAAGTCCACGAAGCCGATGAGCTGTATCCCGTTCTGATCGAAACCGCACGGAAGGAACAGCAGGCGGACATACGGCATGCCTTTCTGCGCGCCAGGTCGGCGATGATGAAGAACATCGGCCTGTACGAGACCGCGCGTGCGGAATGGGAGGAGGGCGCGTCGGCGGAGTTTTGCCTCTGCATGGTATGTGGCTATCTGTATCAGGGACATGAGCCGGAGGATTGTCCCGTCTGCGGAGAAGGGCCGGAGGCTGCGGAGCGCATCTGAAAACCTTGCGGATTTGATGCGCGTCAAAGATACCTTTCCGGTATAGGGTATGGTGCACATACATCAGACCCAATTCAACCGGAGGATGTCAGCATGGATTACTTCAAGGGGAGAGTAGCAAAACTGCTGGTGGATCACTTCGGAGATGATGTCCGGAGGATCAATCACGCCCTGGAGGTGCTGCGGCACTGCGAGAATATTGCGGAAGACGCGGACGGCTGGGATTACGAAGTGCTCGTGGCCTCGGCCCTGCTGCACGATATCGGCATCAAACGTTCCGAAGAATTGCACGGCTACAACAACGGTAAAACCCAGGAGGAATACGGCCCTCCCATTGCGCGGGAGCTGCTGTCAGGCATCGACTTTCCCCCTGATAAGACGGCCAGGGTATGCGAGATCATCGGCAACCACCATTCACCCTCGCGCTACGATTACGTTGAGTTGCGTATCCTCAAGGAGGCGGACCGGATCGTCAACAGGCGGGAGGGGGACTGAGTCGGGAGATACGTGCGCTCAGCCCGGGGGGGCGATGACGGATGGCCAAGCTTTCCTTTGGCTGCCGGCTACAGCTTGAAACGGTAGCCGGTGCCCCAAATGGTTTCGATGTATTCCGGATTCGCCGGATCGGTCTCGATCTTTTTGCGGATCTTATGGGTATGCACGGCAATGGTGGCAGTGTCGCCGAAATATTCGTTCCCCCAGATGGCATCCAGCAGGCGTTCCTTGGTAAAAACGATGTTCGGGTGGGAGGCGAGAAAGACCAGGATCTCGTACTCCTTCGTAGTCAGCTGAACCTCTTTGCCGTTGACGAAGACCTGGTGCGAAGCGGTGTTGATCTCCAGCCCCTTGTGCAGGATCATCCCCTGGTTATCGCCGTTCCCCGTGAGCCGCTCGTAGCGCTTCACATGGGACTTGATCCGGGCCACGAATTCGGTCGGGCTGAACGGCTTGGTCATATAATCGTCGGCGCCGATATCCAACCCCCTGATCTTGTCGATATCCTCGCTTTTCGCCGAAACAACAATGATCGGGATCTCAAGGGATTTACGCACCTCGGCAATGATCTCGTAACCGTTTCTCCCGGGCAGCATCAAATCAACGACGACAATGTCGAACTGGCCCGAGAGGGCCCGCTTGAGGCCGGCCGCTCCATCCTGGGCGATTTCGGTACGATAGCCGTTCAGTTGCAGATAGTCCCGCTCCAGCTCGGCGATATTGAGATCATCCTCGATGATCAGGACGTTTTTCATCCTCATTCCCCCACCCGGAGTACTCCGGCAGCATGATGGTAAAGCAGGTCCCTTCTCCCTCCCGGCTCCACACAGCGACCTTCCCCCCATGGGCCTGGACCAACTCCTTGGTGATGGCCAGCCCGAGCCCGGTGCTTTCGAAGTTTTTGGTCCGCTCCGTGTCGATCCGGTAAAACCGGGCAAAGATATGCGGCAACTTGTCCTGGGGGATGCCCGGCCCGTTGTCCCGGATATCCAGGGCGATCATGGCGTCCTTCCGGTACAGCGTCACCCGGAGCGATAACCCCTGGTCCGGTCCGTGCCCGACCGCGTTTCTGACGATGTTGTTGATGGCCTGGTACATCCGTTTGCAGTCCATGCAGACCTGCGGGTTGTCCGTCAGGGTATCGGAGATCAGGAGCGGTATGTTCAGCCCCTCCAGTTCCAGTTGATACTCCTCCATCAGGTCGGCGATGTAGCTGCGGATCGGGACCGTGACGAAATTGAACTCCAGTTTCTGCATGTCGAGCTTGGAGAACAGAAACAGGTCGTCGATGAGGTGATTCAGATACGACACGTTATGGTAGATGGTTCTCAGGTATTTGTCCCGCTTTTCGGGCGGCAGTTCCTCCCCTTCCAGTACCGCTTCGATATACCCCTGAATCGCCGCGATGGGGGTCTTCAGGTCGTGGGAGATGTTGGTGATCAGGCTTTTTCTGTTTTCCTCGTACTCGCTCTTCAACTGCTCGGCCTTCTGAAGCTTATGGGCCATCTCGTTGAATGAGACGATCAGCAGCCCCAGGTCGTTGGGCACCTGGCATGCCACCCGCACGTCGTACTTGCCGTCGGCGATCTGGTCCACTCCCCGCCTCAGCTCCTGGATGGGGGTGATGATCCGCTTTTCCAGTCGTCTCAGAAACACGAACATGAACAGTTCCTTGAAGACGATCAGAACGGCGAAGAATACCCCGATGGCCTTGATGCCGGCCCAGCGGAACAGCAGGTAGAGGATGACGATATTGAAAAGGAGCACAAACGGCCGGGCATAGCGGAAGTAGCGATGATAGGCGATGAACTCCCGCCGGTGCTGGTGGAAATGGTCGTGCAAACTCCGGAGAGAAGCGCATTGCCCCTCTTCGCAGGGTATGGGTCGGTTGCGTCGGAACAATCTCATTACGTACTCCTGGCATTGAAATAGGGCAGGAGCGTGGGATTTCCCGCGCCCCTGTCCTGTGATGCCGGTTGCTTCATCCGTGCCTGCGGCTCGAACGGTTCAGGCAAACCGCACTTCCGCGTCCGCTGCCATGGTGTGGCGGGCGTCATTTTCGTCCCGTGCCGCGCTCGTTGCATTGATGGTTATGGTCTCGATGATGCGGTCCCTGTTGACCGTCACTACCAGTGTGCCGTTCAGGCTTTCCGCCTTGAGATGCTCCTTGAGGAAACCGTGATGGGCGAGGCAGTCGTTCTTGTACTGCATCTTATCCAGAAACATCTTCGATAATTCATCAGGAAGTTCATCCAGGTCAAGGGAAATGACGGCTGCTCCGTCTCCCTTCTCCTCTACCTTCAGGCTGCTCAGAATGCCGAAGACGAGGGAGAGCTTGCCGAACAGGCCCCGTATCCCGCAGCAGCCATGGGAACCGTGATGCCGTTGAAACAACCGGTGCAGCATACCGCAACCGGGGCGGTCATGGCCGGGGAAATCGAATTCGGTGGTGCTTTCCCGCGTCACATGCCCGTTGTCCAGGTTCAGCTCGGAGGAAGCCGTTATTCTGGTTTTTCCCGCCTCACCGGTTTCGAACGTGTTCCGCAGAGAGACGATTTCTTCCTGGTCCTTTCGTATCTGCGCCTGGAGAACACCGCTTATTTTCTTCTGGTTCCTCATGGCCCGCGTGACGTCATACAGCAGTTTGATCTTGTTCATGATACAGCCTCCTTGTTTGTGATGGAGGCCACCCTACACAAGGAGTCTAACCTGCCGCTAAAAAGTGCATAAAATTTTCGAAAATAATTTTAAAGATTTTATTACCACCAATCCCGCGGTCTTTCGGTCATGCTGTACAGCCGGGCAGGGCAGGAGGATCGTGGGGCTGGAGGAGTGCAGCTACTATGCCTTGGCGGGATATTTCGCTGTTTGCAAGACGAGTCTGGTATTTCTCGCGGGCTGTCGGCAGGAGCATGGCATCCGGCGGCTGCCCCGGGACACTACTCCCGGATGCTTTTACCTGAGCCGCCGCACCCGATACTCGCCGCCGATGATCATGTATTCGCTCTCCCCCCTCAGGATGCTGCCCGGCAGCAGGCCACTGTAGAAAAAGATCTTGGACAGCGGCACAGAGGTCGCCCAGACCGTGCGGCCGAACTCCCAGGCCCGCTCTTCTTCGCAGGTGAACGACACCAGGTTGTTCATCCGTACGATCTGCTCCCGGTTGCCCAGGTCCTCGATGATTTCGTATTCCTCGGCATCGTGGGTGCCGCGGAACAGGGGAATGGCCTTCAGGCCGGGGTAGGTGCGCGGCAGCTCGAACTGGCCGTACTCGAACAGGAGGTCCAACTGGGACTGAATGGCGCTGGTGCAGGCGCTCCCGTTCATGACATCCACGGAATAGTTGAAATAGGCCTCGCCGTTGGCGTCCCTGATCGGCTGCTTGTGAAAGGTGGGGGTGATGCCCATGCGGCTTTCGACCCACCGCTTGAGTACCGCCCCCGAGAGGGAGTTGGAATCGATCATCCAGCACTTCAGGAAGTGGAGATAGTTGTTTCTGATGCTGTTTCTGGCTCGATCGGTGGATTGTTCCTGCCAATGGTGCAGGTGGAATTTCACCGACATGAAGTCGTTGAAAAACAGAGCCCGTTCACACTGGTCCGGGATTCCCGCCAGCTTTTCGAACAGGAAGCGGTTGCTCTCCTTGACCCCCTGGATCTCCAGGGGGTGCGGGTTGTCGTTGAAATGACGCGAGGCGATGACCCAGGGGGGCAGGTTGCAGTTATTGAATGAGCCGTATCTCAGCCGCCACCTCCCCCTATTCGGGACTGGACACTGAATCCCGAAACCCTCCGGTCAATTCCGCGTTTCTTATCGGAATGTCTTATATTCAAGATCGAACTTTGCCATGCGCAGCCCCAGTACCCGCCTGGTCATACCCAGCTCCCGGGCCGCCTCGGTCATGTTGCCGTTGTGGGTCTTGAGCGCCTCCACCAGCATTTCGTATTCCACCGACGCCAGCTTTGCCTCCAGCCCCCCCTTGCCGACCGTGCCGGTCAGCACCGACGTCTGCAGCGAAGGCGGAAGATTGTAGCCGTGCACCACCTCGTCCTCGCACAGGATGACCGCCCGCTCGATGACGTTTTCCAGTTCCCGCACATTGCCGGGCCAATGATAGCTCATCAGCATGTTCAGGGCCGGGGTGGAGATGCGTTTGACCTCCTTGCCGGCCTCGCCGGCGAAGCGGGCCACAAAGTGGTCGGCCAGGGTGATGATGTCGCTGCCCCGGTCGCGCAGCGGCGGGATGGTGATGGGGAATACGTTCAGGCGGTAGTACAGGTCCTCGCGGAAAAGCCCCCGGGACACCATCTCGGCCAGGTCCCGGTTGGTGGCAGCGATGATGCGGATATCGACCTTGATGGGGCGGTTACTGCCGACCCGCTCGAATGTCTTTTCCTGAAGCACCCGCAGCAGCTTGGTCTGCATGGCCAGGGAGAGCTCTCCCACCTCGTCCAGAAAGATAGTGCCGCCGTCGGCATCCTCGAAGCGTCCGGTCCGATGCGCGGTTGCCCCGGTGTATGCTCCCTTCTCATGGCCGAACAGTTCGCTTTCGATAATGCTTTCCGGCAGAGCCGCACAGTTGAACTTGACGAACGGGCCGTCCGCCAGGGGGCTGTTGTAGTGGATGGCCCCTGCTACCAGTTCCTTGCCGACCCCGCTTTCGCCCAGTACCAGCACCGTTGTCCTGGCTGCCGTGATCTTCCGGATCAGTTCGTAGATCTCGGTCATGGCTTTGGAGCTGCCGATGATGTTGGACGGCTTGAAGCGCTGTTTCAGCGCATCGTTGAGCCGCCGGTTTTCCCGTTCCAGCATGGCCTTGTCCACGTGCTCCATCAGATAGAGCTCGACTGCCGGGGCGATCATGGCGGCAAAGGTGGACAGCAGTTCCACATCCTGTTCCAACAGCCTGATGCTGTCGTAGATCCGTTCCGCGCTGATGGCGCCCAGCACTTTGCGGCCGCGCATGATCGGCACGCAGATGAAGGACAGCTCCTGGTCGAGACCGTACTTGAGGCTGCGGGTGCGGTGGAGAAAAGCGGGCTCTTCGCTGATGCGCGGCAGCATGATGGCCTTGCCGGTCTCCACCACCTTGCCGGTAATACCCTCGCCCAGGGCATAAATGCCGCGTGCCTCTTCCTCCTCGGTCAGACCGAAGCTCTCATGGATCAGTATTCTGCCCGATTTCTGATGATAGAGGCTGATCATGCCGCAGACGATGTTCATCTCCTTTTCCATGATCTTCTGCAGGATGATCAGGGTAGGGGGGAGATCTGCACTTTCGGCAATGACCCGGCTCATCTGGTAAAGCAGCGGAAATACCTTGGCCCGGCACTCCCGGTTGCGGCACTTGCCGACCGTGGCCAGATTGAGGCGCAGTGCTTTGGATGCACTGTGGACGTCACTACTGAATACCACTGTCAATCCGGGCTTTTCGGTGGCTGTCTCGATCTTTTTGGCTGCCGACATACGTCAACCTCGTGGGCCGTTAATGTTTACTCTGTCTGCGCGAGGCCTGCACAGGTATGGGCGCTGCACCGCGAATTCCGTTTCGTTATATATTTTGATGCATAACGCTTGCCAGCCTTGCCTGATGTGGCGGGAAAAGAGCTCCTTCTCTTCCGGCATGCCGTTTACGGCTGAATAGTTGCATGGAAGCCGTGAGACCCCCTCGGGAGGAATGGCATGAACACGGCACGACACGGCAGCACCGTAACCCTCCGCTACATCGGGACCCTGGACAATGGACGGATCTTCTACGCTACCGGCGAGGACGAACCGCTGGTCTTCACCATCGGGCAGAACGCGGTGTTCCCGGCCCTGGAACAGGCCGTGCTCGGCATGGCCGCCGGTGAGACGAGGAACATCACCATCCCGGCGGCCGACGCCTATGGTCCCCGGCGGGAAGAGAACATCATCCGGGTCGATCGGACTCTGTTCCCTGCCGAAAGAGAGATCAGGGCCGGTCAAAAACTCAGCATCGGGTTCAAAAATGGGCAGGAACGCACGATGGTGGTCTGCGATGTGGATGCGACCACGGTAACTCTGGACGGCAACCATCCCCTGGCCGGACTGGATCTGACCTTTGCGCTGAAACTGGAGCGCATTGAGGAGAACATGGGATGAAAGACACCACAATCGACCGCTACGTGACCTTCAAGGGGATCGACGGCGACGGTAACGCCCGAAGGATAGTGGCCATGCTGCGGCGTTACATCGACGACCCTGACCTGACCAACGCCTTCTGGGAGCGCTACAAGGAAAAACTGGCCCTGGCGGCCAATCCGGACCTGAACAGCGGCCGACACCTGGATGAATTGTTCCTGGTGCATTCCTACATCAACAACATCCGCGAACTGTTCGAAGAACATGACGACCACGAGGCGCTGGCGCTGCTGGAACAGGTGGAGACGGAGTCCTGCTGAGACTGTGCAGGGCAGGGATTCATGGAGCCGGTTGATGCCGGTTCATGTCCTGCGGATGGCAGGCACGCAGACCGTGACCCCTCCCCCGACCGCTGCCATGCGGACCTCGATACCGTACAGCTCTTGCAGGCTTTCCCCGCAAATGGCCCTTTCCGCCGGTCCGTCGCGCAGGACCGTTCCCCGGTGGAGCATGATCACCCGGCTTGCCACGGCCAGAGCATGATCGGGATGGTGGGTTGAGAAGATAAAGGTGCAGCCCTCTTGCGAGAGCGAGGAAAGGCGCTCCAGCAGGCAGACCTGGTTGCCGTAGTCCAGACCGTTGGTCGGTTCGTCCATGACAAAGGTGCGGGCCCCTTGGGCCATGGCCCTGGCAATGAGGGTCAGCTGCCGCTCGCCGCCGCTCACCTCGGTGTAGGGGCGTCCTGCCAGGTGTTCGATCCCCAGCTTTTCCATGGCTTCGCGGGCGATGCGGCGGTCGTGGGCGCCGTAGGCGGAGAACAACCGGGTGTGCGGCATGCGCCCCATCAGCACCACGTCCGACACCAGGTAGGCAAAGGATTCCTTGTGCACCTGCGGCACATAGGCCACCGAGCAAGCCAGCTCCCGCTGGGGAATGTCCCGGATGTCCCGGCCGTCGAGGCGGATGGTGCCGTGGGACGGCCTGAGCAGCCCCAGCATCAGCTTGAGCAGGGTGGTCTTGCCGCTGCCGTTCGGCCCCAGCAGGGCCACGATGCCGCCCGCGTCGAGGTCGAACGTCACCTCGCCGAGCACCGCATGGCTGCCATAGGCGAAGGACAGCCGCTCCAGGCTGAAGAGCGCCATCACTGCCACCCTTTCCGGGCGTTCTTCAGCACCAGTACGAAAAAAGGAATGCCCATCAGGGCGGTGACAATGCCGATCGGGATCTCAAAGGCAAAGGCCAGCCGCGACACGTCGTCCGCCAGCACCAGGTAGGCAGCTCCGGCCAGGGCACTGACCGGCAGCAGGGTCCGGTTGTCCGGGCCGGCTGCCATGCGGACCAGGTGCGGGATGACCAGCCCCACCCAACCGATGATGCCGGCCAGCACGACTGTCAGGGTGCTGACCAGGGTGGCACAGACGATCACCACCGTGCGGACCAGTCCGGTATTGACCCCCAGGGCGCGAGCCTCCTCGTCCCCCATGCTGAGTACGTCCAGATGCCGGCCCATGAATATCAGACAAGCGATGCCGGCCAGGATCGGCAGGCCGGCCCTGGTCACCGTAGCCCGGTCCGCCAGGGCCATATTGCCCATCAGCCAGTAGACAATGGCCGGGAGCTGGTTGTAGGGGTCTGAGACGTATTTGACCAGGGAGAGCAGCGCTGAGAACAGGGCGCCGCTGATGATGCCCCCCAGCACCAGCATGAGGGTACCGCCGCTCCGGTAGGCCCGGGCGATGCTTACCGCGATGCCGACGGCGGCGATGCCCCCCAGGAAGGTGGCGAGCTGGACCGCGTACCAGTTGGTGCAGAACACCATGCCCAGGGCCGCGCCAAAGGAGGCCCCAGCCAGAACCCCCAGCAGCGAGGGGGACACCAGGGGGTTGATGAACATGGCCTGAAAGGCAGCCCCCGACACCGACAGGGCCGCGCCGATCAGGGCTGCCGTGAGAATGCGCGGCAGGCGTATCTCCAGCAGCAGGTTGCCGATGGTCTCCAGACGCTCGGGGCCCAAGCTGCCCCCGCCGGAAAGGGCATGGGAGACATAGGCCAGGATGTCGCCCAAGGGCAGGGCATAGCGGCCCACTACCAGAGAGACCAGCATGATGACGGCCAGGGCCATCCCCGCTACAACGACCGGGAACGGCCTCACCGGGACAGAACCTCTTTCAGGTCGGCGTCGGCCAGAGAAACGCCCAGGAACAGCCGGTAGAACTCCCGGGTTTCCCGGGCCAGGTCCAGGGGAAACTGCCGGGGATAGAGGGCATTGGCCAGCCACTTGAGCCCCAGCAGGCGCATGAACGAAGGGGGACGGTCGAACCAGTTGAACGGCAGCCGGGGTATCAGGTACACCCGTTTGTCCCGCACCCCCTTGACTCCTTGCCAACGGGGGTCGGCCAGCACCCGGGCAAAGAACTCCCGCTCCTGCACCAGAATGGCCTGGGGATTGTAATGCATGACCTGCTCCAGGCTGACGGTTTCCATGCCGACGTGGTCCAGGGCCTCGCCCCGATGCACGTTGCGGCCGCCGGCCAGGGGAATCAGTTCGGCGTGAAAAGAGGCCTCCCGCTCGGTGGCCAGGCCTTCGTCACCTTCGGCGTAATAGACGCTGACCCGCTGATTGGCCGGGATGCGCCCCACGGCCGTTGCCACATCCTTCAGGGCCTGCTCTGCGTAGCGCTCCAGCCGGTCGGTCCGCTCCCGGCGGTCCAGCAGTTCCCCCAGGAAGCGGAAGGCGGCCGGATAGTCGCCCAGGGAGTCCAGCCGCACGTAGACCGTGGGAATGCCCAGTTTCTGGAAAGTCTCCTCGAATCGCCCGTTAATCCCCTGCTGCTGCCAGTCCCACACCAGTACGATGTCCGGTTTGATCTTCAGCAGGGTCTCCATGTTGAGCCCCCGCCCGTGTCCCACCACACCTCCTACGACCGGCAGACGCCCGAACTCCGGGCGCAGGAAGCGTTGTTCCCGTTCCCCGGGCGCGAAATTGAGGCCCGCCAGCAGCGACGGGTCTACGGCATAGAGCAGCCAGGTGCCCGGCGGGGAAGAGCTGTAGACCCTGGTGATGCGGTCCGGTACCGTGACCTTTCTGCCGGTCATGTCAATGATCTGCCGGGCATGTGCCGGAAGAACAGCAGCGACCAGGAATGCAGCGAGCAGCACGAAAATCCGTATCATGTGATGATTCTCCTCAAAGAACAGATGAACCTGCCCGGTCCGGACGGGTACCCGGACCGGACAGGCGCCGATGAATCAGCCTGACGTCACCCTATCACGGCCAGGAGAGCAGGCGGGCCGTGGGTGAAGTCGGCACATAGCAGGTGGTGCCGGCCATGAGGTCAAGGTGCGAGCAGGCGCTGCCATCGCTCTTGACGCAGGTGCCGGCCATGACCTGGTCGTGGGTGCAGACCGTGCTGGAGGCGGTGCCGCCCCCCGTGCCCGAGCCGCCTGAACCGCCCGAGTCGGAGGATCCGGCGGAAACCGTGCCGTTGCCGGTTCCGGCGGCAAAAGAGACCTTCATGGACTTGATGTTCTGCTGCAAGCGTTCACCCACGTCCACCCAGGGGATGCAGTTGGTCGGACCGGTGCAGCTGTTGCTGCCGTCGGCCTTCTTGGAGTAGGGGAACCAGCGTCCCTGGGGCTGGAACGGCTTGTCGTCCTCGGTGGAAACCAGGGCGATCAACTGCGTGTTCACCTGCGACCCGCCGGTATTCATGGCCGAGGTGTAGCTGGTGGGCACATCGGCATTGAGCAGGGTGCAGGACTCATAATCCCAGCACTGCATCATCACCGGACCGCCGGTGCCGGCACGGAAGTCGTCGGTGACCATCAGCACCCCCTTGTGGCGACTGCGGTTGCCGGTGCCGGCCAGGCCGTCGCCCCGGCCCACGGGGGAGTTGTACAGCTCGCCGCAGGAGAACAGGGCCGGCTGATTGTTGGCGCTGGTGACCACCACGAAGCAGGCCCCCTTGTCGTCCGGATACTGGAGCCCGGCGGTGTCGAGCACGTCGGTCAGGCGAATGCCCTGGCCGTACCAGTAGTTCGTATGGCGCGGGCCGTACTGCTGGAAATAATAGGTGTCAAAGGCGCCGGCCGCTTTGTCGCCGACCTTGTCCACCGCGTAATAGCCCTGGCTGGAAGCGGCGGACAGGGTGCCGGCGGTGACGGTGACCGGGTTCATCACCTGACCGGTGACCTGAAAGGCAGCCTGGGCTGGGTCGGTGTTGTTGACCGTATAGGAGGTGGCTGCGTAGTCGTTGCGCACGTGGATCTGCATCAGGCGCGGCACCTTGCGCAGCAGCTTGTCGTCGTCGTTGCCGGCGATGATGGCCATGGCCCCTTCGCTGGCCGGCAGGGGCGCACCGTTCTTCTCATAGGCCACGATGGTCTTGTCGCCGTTTTCCGTGCGGATCAGCTCGGTGAAGGAGAAGGCCGCGGTCCTGGCGGCGGTGGTGCCGTCCGGCTTGGCTCCGAAGGCCACGATGGCGGTGGTCACGCCGAAGGCCCCGGTGTTGTAGTCCTGAGGGCGGAACTTGGTGGCGCGTACCACCACGTCGGCCAGGCGGTACCCTTTGTAGGAGTCGGTTCCCACGGTGACGGTGACCGGGGCGTAGACCTCGGAGTAATAGCTGACGGTCTCGTCATTGACGTCCTGGACCGTTGTGTCATTCATGATCGCCTTGAGAGTGTCCACGTCGATGCCGGTACGCTCCTGGAAATAAGGACTGTTCGTGGTTCCGGCCTGGCTGGTCTTGGCGCCCCCCGTACCGTTGTACAGCAGGGTCGGGTCCTTGGCCGTGCTGGTGTCGGCCGGCATCAGGCTGTTGCTCCCCCCGGCCTTGACGGAAAAGCTGGCGCAGGGGCTGGTCGCCGTTGAGTTTGTCATGACCGTGGCCATGGCGCCGGACCTGATGGTGCCGATCACCGTTGCCAGGGAATGCCTGTCGCCGGCAACGGACTGCATCATGTTGATCTGTTCCATCATGGGCTTCAGCTTTGACGGGCTGTCCGTGGGGCTCATGCCGCCCGACATCAGGCCGAAGTTGCTGTCAAAGGCGCTCTTCACCAGGGTGCCGCTTACCGTGCCGTCCGCGTTGACCGTGGCGGTCAGCGGCATGGCGGCGGTGGAGACCGGGGTAACGTGGGCGGTGGCCACGGCGCTCCCGTTGGTGACCTGGGCCATGGTCATGAGCGGTATGCCGAGCGTGGTCAGGGTGGTGCCGGCCGGGCAGGTGTTGTCGCCCCCCACCTGGGCCGTGTCGCTGCCGGCGCAGTAGGAGCCCCCCGTGGCGGTGATGACCAGGGTGCCGCTGTAGTTGTTTGCAAGGTTGAGGGAGTAGCTGCCGTCGGCCGCCGTGGTTGCGGTGGCCAGCGGCGTTGTATCCGGGGTGTTGCCGCTCTTGATCTCAAAGGCCTTGATGGTGGCCCCCTTGATCGGGCCGTCGACCACCGAGCCGCTGACCTTGGTGGCGGGGAAGGAATCGCCGCCGCTGCAGGCGGCCAGGATGGCTGCGAGGGCGATCAGCAGCAGGGCTGTCGCCGGCCCGCAGAGTGGGTGGCGGTGGTGGCGGGGCGCCGACCGGAGGAAGGGTACCGATTTCATGTGAACTCCTTTCACAATGGCAATTGGTTCAGGATCCTCCGGCCACGGCGCTGGGAAGTGGATCTCCTGGACGTGTATGGGCTGGTTCGGCGCGAGCCGTCAGTTGGTCCCGTTGTTCAACTGGTTGAGGAAGGCCAGCAGGTCCGTCACCTCGTTGTTGGTGAGGGTGACGGGGGACTGCAGCTCCGGCGCCAGACGGGCGATCATGTCGTCGTACAGGGCCGGTGCTGTGGTGCTGTCACTGCACGGCACCGGCGTAGTGCCCAGGAGCGGCGCATCGCTGGCGCACCTGAATGCCCGGGCCGCGCCGGCGGCATCCAGGTGATGGCGTACCGCCTGCTCCAGCGTGGCGTACACGCCGTTGTGCAGGTATGGGCCCGTTACCTTGACCTCCCACAGGGATGGAGTGATGAAGGCGTAGGTGTCGGCGTCCTTGCCGGTAATTTCGAAGCGCCCCTTGTCCTGGGGAGGAGTTGCGCCTGAGCCGGAGCCGAAGCCGGGTCCCACCTGGGGCACGGCCAGGTTGTGGGATTTCTGGTCGGAAAAGAGCGGTCCGTTGTGGCACTGGTAGCAGCCCGCCTTGCCGAGGAACAGGATGCCGCCGCGTTTGGCCGAGTCGGTCATGTCCCGGGTGTTCTTCAGGTAGCCGTGAAAATTGGCCGTAGGGGACGATGCGTTCCAGCGCCGGGTTTCGAAAGCGGCAATGGCGTTGGCCACGTGCTGGATGCCGACCTGCGCCGGGGGCACCGCCGGATATGCCGCGGTGAGCGCGTTCCAGATGGTGGCGTTGGCGCGCACCTTGACCATGATGGCATCCCAGACCGGCTGGGGGTTGGCCTCCACCGGGTCCCCCACCAGGGCGGCAATGGCGTTCTCACCGGTGCCGGTGCCGCTGCCGGGGATATAACCGAGCATCTCATTGCGGGAGAGCAGCGGGAACAGGGCCTGTACCGCCAGCATATTGTCCAGGCCGCCAGGGAGCTTGTCGCCGGCCGGGGAAAAGAAACTGCCGTCTTCATTGACGCCGATACGGCCGTCCCACATGAGGAATTTTCTCCCCCCCAGCAGCTTGTTCACCAGGTCCGGAGTGTTGCGGTGGATGGGATTGGGAGAACCGCGCAGGCTGGCGTGCAGGGCGAGCTTGTCCATGCCGGCGTTGTTGGTGGGATGGCAGGAGGCGCAGGAGACGGTGCCGGTACCGGACAGCAGGGTGCTGTTGAACAGGAGGTTGCCGGCGTTGTAGAGCGGGTCCGGTATACTGGGGGCGGACTCGATGGGGGCTATCTTCGCCACCTGCAGCATGCAGCGCAACTGATCATCCAGGGTAGCTTCCCCGGAACAGGCCTGGGCCGGCGTCAGTTCCACCGGTGTGCTGGCCGGAGGAGTGCCGCCGGAATTGCTCGCGCCGCCGCCGCATGCCGCAAGGCCCAGGGCCACCACTGCCAGGATGCCGATGATGTGGCTGATCTTCATGAAAACTCCTTTCGGATTGGTCAGATGAGTCGCTATTCCGGAACGTAATCAATCGGCATCACCAGCCGCGCCGCGACCGAGGGAACGGTGCGGTACGCCACCTAGAACGACACGTCCAGCTTGCCGCCGCAGACCGCGCCCTGATCCTGCCAGCCGGCAATGGTGACGTACCGTTCGTCCAGGATGTTGCGGCCGTACAGGGTGGCCCGGAGCCGGGCGGCGCGTACCGTGAAGGGGTAGCTGACGTTCAGGTCCAGACGGGTGTAGTTGCCCACCGGTCGGTATATGCCCCCCACTGACAGGAAATTGTTCTCGTAGGGGCCGAGGTAGCTCAGGATCAGGTTGCTCTCCACCCCTCCGGCCTGGTGCGAGAGCCGCAGGGAGAAGGTGTGGTGAGGCATGGCCCGGTTGGTGTCGCTGCGGTTGGTGGTGATGTAGGAATAGCCGGCATGGTAGCCGAAGCCCCCGGGGAGTTCCCCCCTGGCGGTGGCCTCCATCCCTCCGCGGATGACGTCGGCGGTGTCGTAGATGTAGTAGGCGTTGTTGACGCCCCCCCCGGTGGTTGCGGCATAGGAGAAATTACGGATGTCGTACAGAAACAGGGTGAGGCCGGGGTTGAAGCCGGGATGCCAGGCGGCCTCGGCCCCCAGCTCGTACTTGAAGCGCTGCTCCGTGCCGGGGTCCTTGTTGTCCACAGTGGCCAGGAAGGTGTCGGCGTTCTGGCGCGAATATCCCACCCGCCCCATCAGGCGGTACACCTCGTCCAGTTTGAAGGAGCTGCCGACGGAGACGCTGATGGCCGGGTCCTGCCATTGGTTGCTGATCGTCCTGTTGTAGGCCAAGGTGGGGGCGTATTTGTCCGAGCCCTTTTCGATCAGCTTGGCGTCCACACGGACCCCGCCGTCGATGGTCAGGCGGCCGGTGGGGCGGTACTCGTCATGGATGTAGCCGGAAAAGATATCTTCCTTGCGGGCCACCCCCGGATAGAAGAACTGGCCGGTGGGGCTGTTCCAGACAAACCCCTGGAAGCCCGTGACCAGGCGGTTTTTCTCCGTAGCCGCCACATGCCAGAGGTGCAGGCTGTCCAACTGGTCCCGCTGGGAGCTGGCCGGTGGGACAGTGGGGCTGGCGGCGTCCTGCAGCACCTCGTGGTCCGTGACCTGCCCCCGGGAGTAGGAGAGGGAGGTGGTGTGGACCGCGTTCCATTGCTTGTGCAGGTTGAGTGAGAGGTCCAGCGATTGCAGCGGGTCGTAGTACCAGCGGGAGGTGTAGGCGTAGCTGTCACTGGTGCCGCGCTGGATCTCGCGCCGGCCGTCGGCGTAGTAGACCATGAAGTCCCCTTTCAGGGCCGGGCCGTCGTAATTGCCGTTTACCAGCAGGGAAAGGGTGCTGGCGGCGTTGTTCCAGCCGCTGCGGCCGCTGGTGCCGGAAGCGGTGCCGGCCATGCGGTAGGAGAAGTCCCCCAGGCGATAGCCGTGGTAGAGCTGGAACGAACGGGTATCCAGGCTGCCGTATTCGGCGCTGCCGCCCAGCTCGAAGCCTTTACCCCGCCTGGTGGTGATGACCATGAAGCCCTGGTTGGAACTGCCCAGCCCGGCGGAGGGTACATTGTCGTGGCTCATGGCCGGGGAGATGGCCACAAAGGGGCCAAGGGTCACGGCTGAGCTGTCCCGCACCATGCGCACCGATTCGATGGCATCCACCGGGAACTGGGCCAGCATGCGGGAGGCCTGGGACCAGGGAAGGTAGACCCCGTCCAGGATCACCCCCACCGTATCGCCGCCGCGCATCATCAGGGTGTTCATCCCCCGGCGCCCCTGGAACTCCAGCCGGACGCCGGGGGAGAGGGCGGCGATGTCGTACACGTTGGCCGCTGCCGTGGCACGGATCTCTTCGCGATCGAACTCCTCCACCATGGCGGCGGCGCTCGTTGGCACCGTAATCGGGCTGTAGACCGGTTCCATGTCAGGCCGTTTGCCGGTCACCCGTATCCCCTCCACATCGAATTCCCGTTCCGCCGTCACCCCCTCCCGGGGGAGGGCGCCGAGCACACCCAGGATCATTCCCAGCATCAGCACTGTTCTCATGATGGTCTCTTTTCGTCTCGGGTACCTGTTCCCGTCAGATACCCCAAAGCGGGATTGCTCTCCCCGATTGCATGGCAAATCTTTCATGACGGCAGTACGGAAGAAATAACGCCGGAAACCCCGCTCAGACCGCCGCTGCCAGGAGGTCCGCAGCCTGGGCCTTGCGCATCCAGGGGGCCGGCTTCTCCCTCAGCACCTCCTGCAGCCTGCCGATGACCTCCTCTACCCCCATGGGCCCCTTGGTCCTGACAGGGTGGATATTGCGGGCGATCAGCTTTGCCGCTGCAGGACCATTGATCTGCGCGGCAAAAACCACGGCGCATTCCCGGAGCGCCTCGACCCGCGTTGCGATACGGTCGTCCTCGCTGCCGGCCTCTGCCCGGATATTCACACTGGTGACGTAATACGACTCGTCGCTACCGATATCCCAGACCGAGAAGCTGTTGGAGGTGCGAAAGTTCCCGTCTATGGTTGTACCCGTGGAAGTTGTGAAGGCGACTTTCATGAGTTTTTCTCCCGTAGATGCCCTATGAGTCCGATTGAGGGGATTCCTGTTCTGTGGAACCGGCATCGGTTCCATGGCACTGCTCCTGCTGTCTGCGAAGTTCCTCGTCTCGCAGCGGTTCCCGTCCGGGACCCGCGCAGGCACCGCGGCATGTCTGACGCGGTGCTTCCCCCTGTTTGCCGGTGCACATGGCCTTTTTCCTCCTGTAGGTATAGTCTGTCACGCTGCGCCGTCGAGCTTTCTCGGCTATCAACCGCCATTCCGGCACCGGTTTCCCTGTCGACATGAGCTCCATTGGCGGGTCCCGGCGGGGCGGGTATGACGGCATCTGGTTGTCGATGATTCTCAGACCAGGCTGAGGTGCTTCAAAGCCTGCCTGTGGTCCGGCGGGTACCTTCGCGGTCCCGCGGCTCGATCCGGATGTCCAGCTTCTTTGATGGGGAGTAAAAGGAAGGCGGCGCTGCCGGCTTTCATTGCGCAATCTCAGCGCCGATGACGTCATTGTCTGCATTTCAAAGCATGGTTATATATTTAAATACATAACGCATGCCAAAGTGGGTCACATATGCAATTTCATTAACTTATGCATGTCGTTGTATACTTAAAAATATAGCGATTGTCCAAAGTCGAAGCACCTGCATTAAAAAGCGGCATCCGGGCAAGGGTGGTCGGGATGACGAGGACATCGAACCTGCTGCCGATGTTCATGCTTCCCACTCCCTGGTCATTCCCCTCTTCACAAGAGTACATCTCCTCTCATCTGGCAGAAACTCCTGCTTACCCCCCTTTCGATCCTCATTCTTCCGGTTTGGCTTGTGGCCGGCGGCAAACAACGGCGATCTGATGGAAGGGGTGACGGCGGAGGCAGTTCCCGGGCGCCGGAAAAGTCCCGTCAGCGATCCGTACCAGTGGAGCCGACAAGGCTGGAATCACATCTAATTCCTTGACGGCGCTCATCAAATCAGGTATACGTAGTCATATGACTACCTATGCTTGTCAGGCCCAAAAAGAAATTACCCAGCGTCAACGCCAGGTGCTCCAATTCATCATTTCGTATTCCGACAACAAGGGCTTCCCGCCCAGCCAAAGGGATATTGCCAAGCATCTGAATGTTTCAGGGACATTGCCCGTCATGAGGCATCTGGATGCATTGGAGCGTAAGGGCTACATCAGGCGGGAAAGCGTGAACCGGGGGATTACCCTGACAACGCATCAGAGCCGAAACATCTCTCTGCCGGTTGTGGGCACCGTACGTGCCGGTCAGCTCTCCACCGCTATCGAGGATATTCAGGGGTACTTTTCCGTTGATCAGGTGGCAGTGAAGGGGGACGGGTGTTTCTTTCTGAGGGTCCGTGGCGATTCCATGATCTCGGCCGGCATCTTCGAGGGGGACTTGGTCCTGGTGCGTCCGCAGCAAAATGCCGACAACCGTGAGATCGTGGTTGCCATGGTCGATGGCGAAGCTACCGTGAAACGATTTTTTCGTGAAGACGGGTACATACGGCTGCAGCCGGAAAACCCGGACATGGAGCCGATCGTCGTTCGCCCGGAAGACGGCGAAGTAAACATCGTCGGCAAGGTCATCGGCGTTTACCGGCAATTATGAGATCGGTGGATTTTTTGATGAAACGAACGAGTTCAGGAGGATGGATATGGAACCGATAACGGTGTGTGGATTGGTGATTGTGATGTTCGGATTGTGGGTCGAGTTCGAACCAACCGTAAAACTGCTGGCCCGCAAGGTCTCTCAAAGCAAGATACTAAAAGGAATACCAGCGTGGTTAACTCCTGCTCAACCTGTTCATGCGAACAGAGATTACAGCTTGACCATTGGATTGATCAACCGTGACATGCCTTTATCCAGGGCCACGAGAACGTATCTGCGCAACGGGATCTAAAAAAACAGGGGGCTGTCAGGCCCCCTCCTCGACATTTGAGATCATTGTACCGCAGCGCCACAATCATAGTCATCCAACCGGAAGATGCTGTTCCAGACCAAGCTGCACCGTACGCATGAGCAAAGCTGCGTAATACTTCCTTTGCCGGTCACCAGGTGCCCAAGGTTGATGTCCTTGGACTGACATTTCGGGCAGCGCTCGCCACCCTGCCGTACAAACGTCTCGCGGGTTACAAATTCAGGTTTGCCGGTCCCGGCATCTTTCACAGCCGCCGCACCAAGAGCGGCCCCCTCGACAGCTGCTGCTGCTTCCGATGCGCTGGCCTCCTGGATCAGGACCTTGGATGGGGTGCCGTCGCGATATTGCAATTCGACCATGTATCCCTTCGAGGTCCGATCAAAACGGATACCGAAGGTGGTATCCTTCAGAACCCCCAAGTTCAATTCAGTGCATCGAAGCTTCAGAGACTTCTCTGTGACTTTCATCTGTAACTCCTTGTTTCCTAGTATTTGTTAATCCTGTCGCGGGTCTCTTATATTCCCGCGCAAGGTTGCCTTGGGGACGCCTTCCGCAATCTTCCGCCCTTTATGCACACCTTTTCATTCTGTCGCTGAGAATACCTTTGGATTGAAGCCCCCTGGGGGCTCGTACAAACTCTGCAACCGACCCATGACGGCAATCAGCAGCACCAACAAAGCGGCATCTTCTGTCCATTGATGTCATGTTCCTGATGGCATTGTCAAACAATACTCGGTCCGCTGATTTTAGTGTCGGTAAGGAAGGATCAGCCTTATTCAGTTTCAGGAGGTGTAAGGGGTTATAAACGGACAGAATGAAGCAGTTAAACTAAATAGCCCCGGCCTTCGCATGCGACCGGGCTATTTTTTTACCGTACCACGTAAAACCCCCAAAGTACCGGAATGGACAACCCTGCTCCCAGCCATCGAAATATTCCTATAAAGTCTCCTCCTGCCGATCATACCAATTTTCAATTGCTGCGTGTTGCCTCGAAAATACTACGACTGACATGTTTTCATGACGGCAATGTCACCTTTATAATTTTGACCAGCAGTGAAATGGGAGGGACAATGAAGCTGAGCGCTAAATCGAAGCACGTTATAGGTTCAGCTGGATTGCATGGCTCACATAATGGAGTCGGAAATGGCAGATACAGGGAAAACAGCAATCGTGACCGGCGGATCGCAAGGTATCGGAGCAGGCCTTGTGAAGGCATTTATGGAGCGAGGTTATAACGTGGTGGCTAATTCGCGGAACATCTCCCGGTCGGGTGCCTTCAAGGAGTCAGATAGACTCGCGCTGGTCGATGGCAATATCGCAGAGGCAGCAACTGCGGCGAAGATCGCCGAAGCCGCCACGAGCAAATTCGGATCAATCGACGCGCTCATTAACAATGCCGGTATTTTTTTCTCGAAGCGCTTCACGGATTACACCGTAGAGGATCTGCGGTCTCTCGTCTCCGTCAACATCGAAAGTTTTCTCTTCATCAGCCAGCTCTCGATCAAGCAGATGGTGGCACAGGGAACCGGCGGAAGCATCGTTAATATCACATCGACGATGGTGAACCACCCGATCGCCGGCATACACGCATCGGTCCCAATGATTACGAAAGGGGGGCTCGAGGCTGTCACGCGGAGCCTGGCAATGGAATACGCGAAACAGGCTATACGCGTGAACGCCGTTGCGCCGGGCGTTGTCGATACGCCTATGCATAAGGATGACCCGAAGGATTTTCTCAAAACGCTGCAACCGATGGGACAGATCTCCGATGTTAAAGACGTCGTAGATGCGGTCGTATACCTGAGCGAGGCCGGTCAAGTGACCGGGGTTGTGCTTCACGTGGATGGCGGTGCGCACGTTGGCAAATGGTAGCCGGCGGGAGCTCTCGGACGATTACGCATAGTGGAAGGAGACATCGTATGAAATGGATCGCTTTCCTGCCGGTTGCAGTTGCAGCGGTGTCCGGCGTTGCAGCCTTCACGGTCCACGCATCCGGATACGCCGAGAAGAAGGCTGCCCCGGTCTTCGGAGTCACAATTCCCCTTGGATACCGCGATTGGAGGTTGATCTCAGTGGCCCACGAAGCAGGCAACCTCAACGATTTGCGCGCCATTGTCGGCAACGATAGTGCGATCGCTGCCTATCGGGAAGGGCAGTTTCCGTTCCCTGACGGCACAATCATCGCCCGGCTGGCCTGGAGTTACGTTCCGTCGGAGGAAAACAACAAGGTCTTTGGCCGCCCCCAATCGTTCGTTGCCGGTCCCGCCACGGAATGGGCGCTTCAGTTTATGGTCAAGGACTCCAAAAGATACGCATCGACGGGGGGCTGGGGGTACGCTCAGTTCAACAAGGATGGCATACCTGCCGATGAGGCCGTGCACAAAACCTGCTTTCCCTGCCACGAAGCTGTCAGGACTCGCGACTTCGTCTTCACCCGTTACGCACCGTGATTACAGGGCATTGCGGAGATCTGAACTGGGTCAGTATAGCTGGCCCGACTATGGAGTGCCCGAATGCTGGCCGGATTCTATCCATTGCGGCTACCGGAATCTGAGATAGCATTTTATGTAAGCAGCGTGCAGCCCTCCTCAGTTTCTCGCAAAGGGGGAAGTATGAAGCCTGAACCCGGAAACTACACTCCTTCGGAGATTGATTACCTCTGCATCAACACCATCCGCTGTCTGTCGATCGATGCGGTCCAGAAGGCCAACAGCGGTCACCCCGGCATGCCGATGGGGGCGGCCCCCATGGCCTACATCCTCTGGAACCGCTTCCTGCGGCACAATCCCGCCAACCCCGAGTGGTTCAATCGCGACCGGTTCGTCCTTTCGGCTGGTCACGGCTCAATGCTGCTCTACAGTCTGCTCCACCTCACCGGCTACGACCTGCCGCTGGAGGAGATCAAGCGATTCCGGCAGTGGGAAAGCCGGACCCCGGGCCATCCCGAGCGGGGCACAACGCCGGGAGTGGAGGTCAGTACCGGCCCCCTGGGCCAGGGATTCGGCAACGGGGTGGGGATGGCGATTGCCGAGGCGCATCTCGCCGCACGGTACAACCGTCCCGGCTACGATGTGATCGATCACTTCACCTATGGAATCGTCAGCGACGGAGATCTGATGGAGGGGGTGGCGGCCGAAGCTGCCTCACTGGCCGGTCATCTGGGGCTCGGCAAGCTGATCTACTTCTATGACGACAATCGCATCACCCTTGCCGCAGCCACCGACCTGGCCTTCAGCGAGGACTGCGCCCGGCGTTTTGTCGCCTACGGGTGGCATGTGCAGACGGTGACGGACGGCAACGACCTGGCAGCGATCAACGAGGCACTTGGCAATGCCCATGCCGAGACCCGCCAACCCTCCCTCATCATCGTTCGCACCCACATCGGTTTCGGATCGCCCCATAAACAGGACACCTTCGAGGTGCACGGTGCCCCGCTGGGGGATGAGGAGGTGCTTCTCACCAAGAAAAAACTCGGCTGGCCAATTGAACCGCCATTTCTGATTCCGGAAGAGGCGCTGCGCCACTTTCGCCAGGCGCTGGAAAGGGGAAAGGGGGCCGAGTCTGTCTGGAACGCGACCTTTTCCGCCTATACCAGGGAGTATCCCGAACTCGGGCGGGAACTTCATCGTGCAATGGAAGGGGTCCTTCCTATCGGGTGGAACGACGATATTCCCGTTTTCCCGCCCGACGCGAAGGGCATGGCAAGCCGGATCGCCTCCGGGAAAGTAATGAACGCCGTTGCTTCCCGGCTGCCCCTGTTCGTGGGTGGTTCGGCAGATCTCAACCCCTCCACCTACACGGCTCTCAAGGACAGGGGAGATTTTGAATCCCCCGGAATTCAGCCCGTGGACCGGCAGGGCTCTGCAGGGGGAGAGTGGAGTTATGCAGGACGCAATTTCCATTTCGGCGTGCGCGAACATGCCATGGGAGCGGCCCTGAACGGCATGGCGGCTCACGGTGGACTGATACCCTATGGCGCCACCTTCCTGATCTTTTCCGATTACCTGCGCCCTTCGCTGCGGCTGGCGGCACTCATGGGGCTGCATGTCATCTACGCCTTCACCCACGACAGCATCGGCCTGGGAGAAGACGGCCCGACGCATCAGCCGGTGGAGCAGCTGGCAGCGCTCCGGGCTGTGCCCAACCTGCTCGTTCTGCGCCCAGGCGATGCCAACGAGACCTCCGTGGCTTGGCAGATTGCGCTGGAACATAAGGATGGCCCGGTGGCGCTCATCCTTTCGCGCCAGAACATGCCGACCCTTGACCGGAGCCGCTATGCTTCTGCCGAGGGGGTGAGGCGGGGGGCATATGTCATATCCGGTGCGCCGGGAGATAAGGCAGATCTGTTACTGATCGCCACCGGCTCGGAGCTCCACCTGGCAGTGGCTGCGCAGGAACAGCTCGCCCAGCGGGATGTCAGAGTCGGCGTGGTTTCCATGCCGAGCTGGCAGCTCTTCGACCGGCAGCCGCAGGAGTACCGCGACACTGTTCTCCCGCCGCAGGTGACCAAACGGCTGGCCATCGAGGCCGGTTTCCCGCTCGGCTGGCAGCGCTATGTGGGATGCGGCGGTGATGTGCTCGGGGTGGAACGGTTCGGCGCTTCGGCTCCCGGTGAAGTGGTGCTCCGTGAACTGGGTTTTACGGTGGATAACGTCTGCCGGAGAGCGCTGAAACTGCTGGGCCGTGGCATGGAGCAAGCGTGATGCGTATCGGAATCGCCGCGGATCACGCCGGGTTTGCCATGAAAGAGCGTATGGCGGCAGCACTCAGGAGCGAGGGGCACGAGGTGCGTGATTTCGGCGCATTCGTTCCGGATCCTGCGGACGACTTTCCCGATTTCGTCATACCGCTGGCCCGGGTCGTGGCCGGAGGCGAAGTGGAGCGCGGCATCGCCCTGTGCGGCAGCGGTGTCGGGGCAGCCATCGCTGCCAACAAGGTTCCCGGCGTGCGTGCCGCTTTGATCCACGATGATTATTCCGCCCATCAGGGCGTTGAACACGACGACATGAACGTGATCTGCCTGGGGAGCCTGGTGGTCGGGTATGCCCAGGCCTGGGAGCTGGTTCAGGCGTTTCTGGCGGCCCGTTTCAGCGGCGAGGAGCGTCATCGCCGCCGCCTGGCAAAGATCGCGGCTCTGGAAAGCGAGGTAAACGTCATGAAAGAAAACCCCCTCCTGAAGCTGAGAGGTCTGGGCCAGAGCATCTGGCTGGATTACATCAGCCGCGGCATGCTCGTTTCGGGAGAACTCGTCCGGCTGATTGAGGAGGATGGGCTCGGCGGGGTGACCTCCAATCCGGCCATCTTCGAAAAGGCCATTGCCGGAAGCGACGACTACGACGATGCGATCCGTTCCCTTGCACGGCAGGGGAGACGTGCCGGCGAGATCTACGAAGAGCTTGCCGTCGAGGATATCCGCCGCACCGCCGACCTGTTCCGTTCCCTCTACGACCGGTCGGAAGGGGGAGATGGCTTTGTCAGCCTGGAGGTGTCGCCCCACCTGGCCTTCGACTCCGCCGGCACCATTGCGGAGGCGCGGCACCTGTGGCGCACAGTGGAACGGCCGAATGTCCTGATCAAGGTGCCCGGCACGGCAGAGGGGCTCCCCGCCATACGCCAGCTCATCCGTGACGGTATCAACGTCAACGTGACCCTGCTTTTCGGTCTTCCCCGTTACCGGGCGGTAGCCGAAGCCTATATGACGGGGCTCGAAGAACGGGCAGCCGACAAGCTCCCCCTGGATGGCATCACCTCGGTGGCGAGCTTCTTTCTGAGCCGTATCGATGTGCTGCTCGACCCGGTGCTGGAAAAGAAACAACAGGAGGGGGGAGGGGCGGGCGACCTGGCCGCCCTGCTGATCGGAAAGGTCGCTATAGCGAGCGCCAAGAGCGCCTATCAGATCTACCGGGAGCTCCACGGCAGCGAACGGTTCCGCAGCCTAGCCGCCCGGGGGGCACGCTCCCAGCGGGTCCTGTGGGCCAGCACCGGCACCAAGAATCCGAATTACAGCGATATCAAGTATGTCGAAGCGCTGATCGGCGCGGATACGGTGAATACCGTCCCCATGGAAACCCTGCGTGCATATCGCGATCACGGAAACCCCGCATCGCGTCTGGAAGAAGGGCTGGAGGAGGCCCACAAGGTGTTGCAGCGCCTGCCGGAGACGGGGATCGAACTGGATGCGGCCACCCGGCACCTGGAGCAGGAAGGGGTGGAAAAATTCGTCACACCATTCGATACGCTGATACGGACGCTGGAGCAGAAACTGTCAGGAGGTGGCTGATGCAACTGGGCATGATAGGACTCGGGCGCATGGGGGGCAACATGGTGCGCCGCCTGCTTCAAAAGGGGCATGAATGCATCGTTTTCAATCGCACGCCAGAGGCTGTGCAGGCACTGGAACGCGAAGGGGCTGTAGGGGCGCGATCCATCGAGGATATCGTTGCCCGGCTTGCCAGGCCGCGTGCCATCTGGCTCATGGTGCCGGCGGCGGCGACGGATGCGATGATCGGAACGCTCGTGCCGTTGCTGGACCGGGAAGACATCGTCATCGACGGCGGCAACTCATACTACCATGACGATATCCGCCGGGCAGCCGAACTGAAGGACAAAGGCATCCGCTACCTGGACGTCGGGACCAGCGGCGGAGTGTGGGGAGCAGAACGGGGCTACTGTCTGATGATCGGCGGAGAGAAAGAGGCCGTGGAGCGGCTGGACCCGATCTTCGCCGCCCTTGCCCCGGGTGTCGCTGCCGCGCCACGCACGCCGGGCCGTGAGAACAAGGACGGAGGAACGGCCGAACAGGGCTACCTGCACTGCGGACCCAGCGGGGCGGGCCATTTTGTAAAAATGATCCATAACGGGATCGAATACGGCCTGATGGCTGCCTATGCCGAAGGGCTGAACATCCTCCGCCATGCCAACACGGGGAAACATACAGGGGAGGCGGACGCGGAGACCGCGCCGCTGCGCAATCCGGAACAGTATCGGTATGATTTCGATCTGGCCGGGATAACCGAGCTGTGGCGCCGGGGAAGCGTCGTTGCCTCGTGGCTGCTCGACCTTACGGCAACGGCGCTGGCGGGTGATCCCGACCTGGGGGATTTCCAGGGGCGGGTATCCGATTCCGGGGAAGGGCGCTGGACAGCGATCGCCTCCATTGACGAAGGGGTGCCGGCGCACGTACTGACGGCAGCACTTTATGAACGCTTCAGCTCCCGTGGCGCGGCCGATTTTGCCGACCGGCTTCTGTCGGCCATGCGATTCGGCTTCGGCGGCCATCGGGAGAAAGGGGCATAACGGGCGGAGCGGTAACCTGTCAGCTCCATAGCTCCGTTGAAAGGTGCCATGCTCATGGATATCAAATCCGAATCGATCGTGATGGTCATTTTCGGCGCAGGAGGGGATCTGACCTGGCGGAAGCTGATTCCCGCGCTCTACAATCTCTTTCTCGATCAGCGTCTTCCGCGGCAGTTCACCGTTATCGGCATTGGTCACCACCGTTTCAACGAGGAGGACTATCACCGGCACCTGAAAGAAGGTGTCGACAGCTCCTCCCGGCGCGGTAAACCGGATGAGCGGATCTGGCAGGAATTCGTCTCCCATATTTCTTTCATCAGCGGAGAATTCAGCGACCCTGAAATGGGCGCAGTGCTCAAGAGGCGGCTGGAGGAGATTGACCGGGGGGGACGGGCCGCTTCCCACAGGATTTTCTACCTTGCCATTCCGCCGTCTCAGATAGATGCCGTTGCCCGCCAGTTGGAGCAACTCGGGCTGTGCACGGATTGTGAACGTGAACGGCTGGTGGTGGAAAAACCCTTTGGCCGCGACCTGAAAACGGCCCGCGAGCTCGATCGCCTGCTCACCGGCATGTTCGCGGAGTCGCAGATCTACCGGATCGACCATTACCTGGGAAAAGAGACGGTGCAGAATATCCTGGCCTTCCGCTTTGCCAACGCGCTGTTCGAGCCCATCTGGAACCGGCGCTATATCGACCATGTCCAGATTACGGTGGCGGAAACGGTGGGTGTGGAACATCGTGGCGGCTACTACGACCGTGCCGGCGCCTTGCGGGACATGATGCAGAACCATCTCCTCCAGATCTTGTGTCTGATTGCCATGGAACCGCCGGTCTCCTTCGATGCCAACGAGGTGCGTAACAAGAAGGTCGATGTGCTGCGCGCCATCAGCCCGATACTGCCGGAGAAGGTCCACCATGTGGCAGTGCGCGGCCAGTACGGCGCCGGCTCGATTTGCGGCAAGCCGGCATCGGCCTATCGCGATGAGCCGAATGTTGCCCCTGATTCCCCTACCGAAACCTTTGCCGCTCTCAAGCTGTATGTGGACAACTGGCGTTGGCAGGGGGTCCCGTTTTATCTCCGGACGGGAAAATGCCTGCGTGCCAAGGTATCCGAAGTCGTGATCCTCTTCCGCCCGGCCCCTCACCATCCTTTTCCGTCGACAGCAGCGGAAAGCTGGCAACCCAACCGGCTGGTAATCCGCATTCAGCCCGAAGAGGGCATTGTCTCGCGGATACAGGCCAAGCAACCGGGCACGCGCATGCTGCTAGGCCCGGTGGATATGCAGTTTCTCTACCGGGATGCGTTCAAGGCATCACCTCCCGAAGCGTACGAAACGCTCCTGCTCGACATCATGCGCGGCGACGCGACGCTGTTCATGCGGGCCGACCAGGTCGAAAGCGCCTGGTCCGTGCTTACTCCGATTCTCGATGTCTGGGACTCGGTGCCTCCGGCTGATTTTCCCAATTATCCGGCCGGGGAATGGGGGCCTGAAACCGCTGATATGCTGATTGCCCAGGATGGGCACAGCTGGCTTAAGCCCGATGTCAGGCCGGAAGAGCCGGAAGAGGAAGCGTCTTGATCAGGGTATGCGCCGACCTGGAATCCTTGAGCGCCGTGGCCGCCGGACTTGTGGCGGAAGAGGCGCGCCGGGCGGTGCGGGAAAAGGGGCGATTCACTGTTGCCCTTGCAGGAGGAGGCACGCCGCGCCGTACCTATGAACTGCTCGCCCAACCGCCGTTCCGGGACGCGTTTCCCTGGAACCAGACGCACATTTTCTGGGGAGACGAACGCTGCGTAGCTGCAATCGACCCGCGCAACAATGCCCGCATGGCCCGCGAAGCGCTGCTGGATCATGTTCCCATTCCCCCGGATCACGTCCATGCCATGGTCTGCGACCAGTCTCCAGCAGATTCCGCCCGCAAATACGAAGCACTTCTGCGGGAGTTTTTTGAGGGCGGTCCGCCTCGATTCGACCTGATCCTGCTGGGGTTGGGAGAAGACGGACATACCGCTTCCCTCTTTCCGGGAAGCCCTGTCCTGGGCGAACGGCAGCGCTGGGTGGCCGAGGTCCCTGCGGCAGAGCAGGGGCTGCACCGGCTGACTCTTACCGCTCAGGTCATCAATCAAGCCGATCTGGTCATTTTCCTGGTGTCGGGCAGCAGCAAGGCCCGGGCACTGCGGGAAGTGCTGGAGGAAACACCCCAGCCTGACCGGATTCCTGCCCGCCTGATTCGACCGAGCGGCCGGCTCCTGTGGCTGGTGGATCGCGAGGCGGCGAAAGGGCTGCAGGCACTGCAGAGAGAGGCGAAATAGTCCATGACCGATCCGAGACCATCAACAGTGGCGCTTCCCGGTGAGCAGCCGGACCGGATGTTTCCCCAGCTGACAGTGGAGCAGGTGGCGCGTATCGCTTTGCATGGGCAGACGCTGCGCGTTCCAGCCGGGAAGGTGCTGCTGGAACCGGGCGAGGAATACACGCGCTTTTTTGTCGTCAAGACCGGTCAGATCGACATCGTGCGGGTATCGGGCGAGGTCCAGGAAGTGGTGGCCATCTGCCGGGCCGGGCAGTTTACGGGGGAATTGGGCCTGCTTGCGGGACGTCGCGCATTTTTGCGGCTTCGTGCAAGCGAGCCTTCCGAAATCATTCAGCTGGACCGCACTCACCTGCTGGCACTTGTGCAGGCTGACAGCGAGTTGAGCGAAATAGTGATGAGGGCCTTTATCCTGCGCCGGGTGGAGCTGATTGCGCGAGGTTTCGGAGACGTCGTACTGGTCGGATCGAGCCATTCTGCCGGAACGCTGCGGCTCCGGGAGTTCCTCACGCGTAATGGTCATCCCTATGCATCGGTCGATGTGGAGCGTGACCCGGATGTCCAGGCGTTGCTCGACCGGTTTCAGGTCATCGTTGAGGAGGTGCCGGTCGTGATCTGTTACGGGCGGCACGTCCTGCGAAATCCGACGAATCAGCAACTGGCGGACTGCCTGGGCTTCAACGATGCCATCGGCCGGACGCAAATTCGTGACGTGGTTATTGTGGGTGCCGGGCCGGCCGGGTTGGCCGCGGCTGTGTACGCGGCATCGGAAGGACTCGATGTGCTGGTGCTGGAAACCGATGCACCGGGAGGGCAGGCGGGCTCAAGCTCGAGAATCGAGAACTATCTCGGCTTTCCCAACGGCATCTCCGGTCAGGAACTGGCGGGGCGTGCCTACACGCAGGCACAGAAGTTCGGCGCCGAGGTGCTCATCGCCAGATCAGCGATACGGCTCAACTGTGACAAAAAGCCGTACTCCATAGAAATAGACGATGGTTCGCGGATACAGGCGCGCGCCGTGATCATCGCGTCCGGTGCCCAATACCGGCGGCTGGCCCTTGAGTACCTGTCACGGTTCGAAGGGGCAGGCATTTATTATGGCGCGACGTTCATCGAGGCGCGGATATGCAACGGTGAGAACGTTGTCGTGGTGGGGGGTGGCAATTCCGCGGGGCAGGCGGCGGTATTCCTTTCGCGGTTCGTCAAGAACGTGCACGTTTTGATCCGGTCGGGTGGCTTGGCAGAGACGATGTCGCGCTATCTCATACGGCGCATCGAAGAAAGTCCCTCGATCGTACTGCGGACGCACACGGAGATCGCCGCGCTTGAGGGAGAGGATCATCTTGAGCGCGTTCGCTGGCGCGACAATCAATCGGGGGAGACCGAGGTCCACGATATCCGCCATGTCTTCGTGATGACCGGCGCCGATCCGAACACCGCGTGGCTAGAGGGATGCATCGCTCTCGACGACAAGGCGTTCATAAAGACCGGGCCTGATCTGTCGCACGGCGACTTGACCGGTGCGCAGTGGCCCTTTACCAGGGCTCCGTATTTCCTGGAGACGAGCATACCGGCCGTGTTCGCGACCGGCGACGTCAGGGCCGGCAATCCCAAGCGGGTAGCATCGGCAGTGGGGGAGGGGGCCAACGCCGTCCTGTTCGTCCATCGGGTATTGAGCGAGTAAGGAGACTCGATTCGAGCTGGTGTTCGACAAGAAGGGGAACAACATTAAGTACCCTCACCACCGCCGGGCCGCGAGCGGGAGGTTCCCATAGGGGTGAACGTGCCATTCATTGTTCACCGTACGTAAGCGACTAGATAGCCAATGAGCAAGGTAAAGAAAAGGACTTCAAGGAGGACTTACATGACTACACCCGTTGTTTTAATTACTGGCGCACTGTCAGGTATCGGACGTGCCACAGCGCTCGCGTTCGCGAACGAAGGCAGACGGCGCATCGTTATTTCCGGCCGAAGAGAAGAAGAAGGCGACAGACTGGTTGCTGAGATTCGCAAGTCGGATGTTGAGGCTATATTCCTGCGTTGCGATGTGCGGAAGGAGGATGAGGTACGCGCCCTGGTCGATCAGGTTGTCGCGCGCTTTGGCCGTCTGGATACTGCTGTCAATTGTGCTGGAACCGAAGGCACACCTGGCCCGGTGACGGAACAGACCGCAGAAAGTTACGCCGCGACCTTCGACACAAACGTCCTGGGTACACTGCTCTGCATGAAGCACGAAATGCGCTTGATGCTTGCCCAGGGAAACGGCAGCATCGTCAACGTGTCGTCCGTTGTCGGCCATATTGGTGCTGCTGGCGCATCCGTATACACGGCGAGCAAGCATGCGGTCGAAGGATTGACAAAGTCGGCCGCACTCGAGGCCGCCGCATCAGGGGTACGCGTTAACGCTGTCGCTCCTGGTCCAATCGAGACAGGGATGCTGGACCGGTTCACCGGCACACAAGAGAGGAAGGCCGCCTTGACCGAGACCGTACCGCTCGGACGTACCGGGAGGCCCGAAGAGGTCGCCCAGATCATTGTGTTCCTCTCATCCGACAAGGCATCGTTCATCACTGGTGGGTCTTATCTGGTCGACGGCGGAATGACTGCCGTTTGATGGTGGATGACAAGATGCAGGAAACGGGCGTGCCGCTTCTCGGCGCTGGCCCCCAGGGCATCGTCTGCCTTTACGGCGCGCTCTGCGAGAGCGCCACCACGCTGCCGGTACCGGACATGTACTCAAGAGACCGCTCGCCGCCGCGGCGCTCGCGACAGCGGCCATGAAGGGCTTGGCTATTTCGAGCATGGCCGCTAGACACGGGAGGTATGCATGGACATGAAGTCTGAAGAAAGCAAAGCATTTGTTCTGAAGGCATTCGATACGCTCTTCAACAAGCGTAATTACGTGAAAGCGGCGGAGTTCTGGTCAGAAACGTATATTCAACACAGTGCCCACATAGAGCCTGGACGAGACGGTTTGTTCAACCTCATCCGCAGCCTGCCGGACACGCTGCGTTATGAGAACGCACGCATCCTGGCAGAGGGGGACTATGTGATGCTGCACGGGCGGTTTAGTGGGCACGGCCGGCCCCGGGCATGGATTGCTGCCGACATCGTGAGGCTGGAAGGCGGACGCTTGGCAGAGCATTGGGATGTACTGCAGGACGAAGCCACCAAGGACGAATCAAAAAGCGGTCTGCCGATGTTTGGCACTTCGTTCGCTGAACCGGTTGAGGAATCAAGATTGAAAACAAGAAACATATCGACCTTGCTGCCCCGCAATCTTCACGACGTCTTCGGTGAAAACGACCCCGTGCGTCGGCGCGCGGCCATTGACGAGATCTTCACCGACGATTGCATGTTCTGCGATCCCATGGGAGGCGTTTACCGAGGCCGCGGCGAGATCGATCGCGTCGCGGGCGCGATCAGGGCTACTCACCGCGAACGACTCGGAGGTGCCGGATGAATGATTCCAGACAGTATGACGCCATTGTCATCGGTTCCGGCCAGGCGGGGACGCCGCTCTGCCAGGCGCTAGCCAACGCGGGGCTGCGAACGGCCCTGGTGGAGCGGGAGCACATCGGCGGAACCTGCGTCAATGAAGGGTGTACGCCGAGCAAGACCATGATCGCCAGCGGCCGTGTCGCCTATCTGGCGCGCCGTGCCGGAGATTACGGCGTCAAGACCGGGGCTGTGGAGGTCGACATGGCCCGTGTGCGGGAGCGCAAGCGGGACATCGTCGACAGTTTCCGAAGCGGGAACCAAAAGCGCATCGAGAACACTCCCGGCCTGGACCTGATCGAGGGGGAGGCCGCCTTTGCCGGGCCGAGGGAGATCCTGGTCTCCACCGGAGCGGGGCAGACAGTGACCCTTGCGGCGCCGCGGATATTCATCAACGCCGGGTGCCGCCCTTCAGTTCCCAATATCCCGGGGTTGCGGGAGGTCCCCTTTCTGGACAGCACCTCCATCATGGAACTCGATGCCACTCCGCAGCACCTGCTGGTCTTGGGGGGCGGATACGTGGGGCTGGAGTTCGGGCAGCTTTTCCGGCGCCTCGGCAGCGAAGTCACCATCATCCATTCCGGAAAACAACTGCTGGCACGCGAAGATCCGGATGTGGCCGAAGAGGTGCAGGCAATCCTGCAGGAAGACGGAGTCACGATAGTCCTGAACGCCGAGGTGACGGACATCGAATCCCATCCCCCGCGGATCGCTCTGACGCTCCGCTCAGGAGAACACCTGGAGGGGTCACATCTGTTGGTGGCTACCGGACGGGTGCCGAACAGCGACCGGCTGAACCTCTCCGCAGCCGGTATTGCCACGGACCCGCACGGCTTCATCCGCGTCAACGAGACGCTGGAGACCAGCGTACAGGGGATTTACGCCCTTGGCGACATCAAAGGGGGGCCGGCCTTCACCCACATTTCCTATGACGATTTCCGCGTGATTCGCCGGCTTCTCCTGGAGGAGGGGAAAGCCACCATTTCCGGGCGACTGGTGCCCTACACCGTGTTCATCGATCCGCAGCTCGGCCGCGTCGGTCTCAGCGAAGCGGAGGCACGGGCCCAGGGGCGCCGGATCAGTGTGGCCAAGATGCCGATGGCGCAGGTGGCCCGCGCATTGGAAACGGATGAAACCAGAGGATTTTTAAAGGCGGTGATTGACGCGGAGAACGGCCAGATTCTCGGTGCAGCGGTTCTTGGGATCGAAGGGGGAGAACTCATCGCCCAGCTGCAGATAGCCATGATGGGCCGGCTGCCGTACACCGCGCTGCGCGACGCCGTGTTCACCCATCCGAACCTGGCCGAAGCGCTGAATACCCTGTTCGATTACCTCAAGGAGTCATGACGGCTGCAGGAGGAAAACAGGAATAGGTGAACGCCCTCTTCTGTTTTGCTATGCAAGTATGGGGTCCATTTAAGATTTAAAAGTTAAATCGACCCAGGTTTCTATCCTCGAGACTGAATGGTCTTGAACCTAAATTCCTTTTGATTCATATTCCCGTCATGCGTGCCATCCTCATCTCCCCCTATTCTCGCGGACCTGTCCGCGGCAACATCACTACGGTCAACCGAATCGGGCACCACCTTCAACGGGCCGGCGCCGAGATTGCGATTCTTCCTCTGGATGCGGTGTCGCCAGAGGAAATTGAAGCGCAGGCGCTCTCGTTCATGCCGGACATCGTACATGCCTTTCACATCCGCTATTGCGGTGAACGGGCGGCAGACCTGGCAGAACGGCTGAAAAGGCCACTGGTAATCACGGTCACCGGAAGCGACATATACGATGATGCGCTGCGTGGCCATCTGTCGACCACCCGGGCACTGGCGCGGGCAGATTCGATTGTCTGCTTCAGCGTGACGGAGGCGGAGCAGGTTGCAGCGCATTTTCCCGGCGTTGCGCGACGCTGTGCAATTATTCCCCAGGGTGTTGAATGCCGGGCCGAGTCCATCTGCAGCGCGTGCCGTCCGGACGACAAACCGTTTGTACTGCTTCCGGCTGCGCTGCGGCCGGTCAAGAACATCGAAAGTGCTATCCGCGCCACAGAGGGAATACGAATGAACGGTTCGCCCCTGCGGCTCCTCATAGCCGGCGGAGTGATCGACCGCGCATATGCCGCGACGATCTTCGATCTGATCTCCCGGTCCAGCTGGGTGCGCTGGCTGGGGGAAGTGCCATACCATGAGATGGGAGCTCTATACCGGGAGGCCGGAGTTGTCCTCAACACGTCGCTCTACGAAGGAATGCCGAACTGCCTGATGGAGGCCATGGCTCTGGGAAGACCGGTGCTGGCTGTAGACATACCCGGCAACCGTTCGCTGATACGCCACGGCGAAACCGGCTGGCTGTATGCTGGCGAAGAGGGGTTACGCGACAGATTGGTCGAGATTCTCGGCGACCGCGCCCTTCGGATCGTAATTGGAACCAATGCCGAGCGATACATCCGCGAGAATCACGATCCGGTACGAGAGGCCGAAGCCTACCTGAATCTGTACCGTTCGCTGGCATGATCGGGGGCGCCGCCGACTGACGGCGGCAATGCGAAGGATCGGTTCTTGTGCTTGGAGGAGGGCCGGCGTATGAGAGCCGGGGACAGGATGGTCGGGAACGGAGGGCGAGCACGGCAGCGCTCGGCCGGACCGTGAGCCCGTTATTCAACCCGGCCCAGCATCACGCCGGCAGCGAGGGAACAGAGCACGATCAGGCAGAACAGGGTGAAAAGCCAATCCTTTTCCCGGTAGAAGACCAGCCCGGAAACCAGTACCCGCATGATCGGTGTCCCCAGGAGCACGACCAGGCCGGCGGTGATGAGCCGCGGCGCAAAGTCCGCGCCTGTCAGCAGCATGGCTGCAATCCCGGTGGCCAGCAGCACGGCGGCGATGATGGAGCCGGTGCGCAGCAGGCGGGCCAGAATCATTTCTATCGGCATAACTCCATTATTTTCCTGGTGTTCGACGTTCATCAGTGGCTGATCCCCTTGTACATCATGAGAATGGCTGTGTAAATTATCAACGGGATGAAGAGCTTGCGGATGGTGGTCGTGTTCATCCTGACCATCAGCCGTGCCCCCACCAGCGCGCCCAGCAATACCCCCAACACCACCGGTCCTGCAATCAGCGGTTTCACATCGCCCCGGGCGAAATAGACCACCGCGCCGGAAGCAGCGGTTACCCCGATCATGAAGTTTGAGGTGGCGGTCGAAACCTTGAAGGGCATGCGCATCACCTGATCCATTGCAGGTACCTTGAAAATGCCGGCACCGATACCGAGAATGCCTGCCGCGGCTCCTGAAAAATACATGATGATCAGGCCGGGAATGCACCTGGTCACCTGATAGCCCACCCGGGTGTTGAGCGCCTGGTCGTGGTAGGAACCGCCGAGGCGCAGTCGTTTCGATACCCTGTCGGGCTGTACATCGCCCGGCAGTTCCGCCTTGCGGGTTTTGAACATGTTGTAGCCGGAATAGGCCAGCAGCAGGCCAAACATCATGAACAGCAGGCGCTGGTTGAGGTAGCCGGCTACCAGAGCCCCGCTCAGCGCCCCGGTGGCTGTCCCCATTTCCAGCCACATGGCTACCCGTACGTTGGACAGCCGGTCGTGCAGGTAGGCCACTGCCGCGCCGGTCGAAGTGGCAATGATGGAAACTGTCGAGGCCGCCACGGCCGTGCGCATCGGTACGCCGAACAGCAGGGTCAGGGCTGGCACGATGATGATCCCACCCCCCAGTCCCAGGATCGAGCCGACAATGCCGGCCGATATGGCGATTAAAAATATCTCCAGTGTGGTCGTAATCATGCTTGCGATCTGCCTCTCTTCAGCTCCACTTCGTATTCGTAACGATCGGAGCGATATAGTGTCCTGAACCATACGAGCGGGCGGTCTGCGGCGCCAAGGATCACCCTGCTGACACGCAATACCGCCTCTCCTGCCCGGATGCCCAGCAGGCGGGCCTCCTCCGGGCCGGCGCTCGTGGCGCCGATCCGCTGGCTGCCTCGCAGGGGGAATATACCGTGGTTGGTCAGCAACAGCGCCATACCGTGCTGTTTCAGGACGTTCTCGTTCAGCTCTATTTCCAGGTCACAGGGCAGCCAGATGGTCGAGAGCATGAGCGGTTGCTGTTCGACGGTAACGATCCGGTACAGATACCACCCGTCAGCACCCGGATCACGCTGAAGAGCCTCCGCCACCTCGGCGGTCATCGGGCGGATCTCCAGCGCCAGCACCTCGACCTGGAGATCGAGTCCGCGCAATTGCAGCTCTTCCAGATGTCCCGTCAGATTGGCAAGCGATTCGGTTATGGGCCGATCCTGCAAACCAGCCACAAAGGTCCCCCGGCCATGTTTCCGGTAAAGCAGCCCGGCAGCCACGAGATTTGCCAGGGCTTGGCGGATCGTGATCCTGCTGACCCCATACTGCTCGATCAGCAGCCTCTCGGGGGGGATCGCTTCTCCGGCCTTCCATGTGCCGTTCTCGATGATCTCCCTGAGGTGATTCTCGATCTGGTGGTAAAGCGGCATTCGGCTTTCTGGATCCAGCACAGGCTTATTTCCTCTTAGGGCTAAAGGTTATGATGTCATAACAACATAGCATCGACGTCTAATGAGGACAAGTCCTAAATACGGACGCCAGCATCCTGGTTTGAATGTACTGTTTTCAGGGCTGATGCTGCTACATTGAGCAGCTTCGGTTCAGTATGGCAAGAACGGAGGCGATGCCAGGGAGTGCGATATGGATGAGGGCATGTGTGTCAGGTGAATGCAGAGTGCGCACAGCAGGGATGATGGATCCTGCCGGATCTATCCCTTCAACTGGTGAGCCTCGGTAAAGTAGTGCCGGTATCCCTGCAGGAGAAGCATAAACGAAGTGATGGCCACCGCACCGGTGATGGCACACATGATGGCGATCTGATAGCGGACCGCGACAATCGGCTCCGTTCCCGAGAGGATCTGGCCGGTCATCATGCCCGGCAGGGCCACGATACCGGTGGCAGCCATGGTGTTCATGGTCGGGATCAGGGAGGCGGCGTACGCAGCGCGTACTGCCGGTTCGGCAGCCTGCCGCGTGGTCGCTCCCAGGCAGAGGGCCGTTTCAATCTCCTCCCGGCGCTCATACATTTCCGATGTCAGCCGCTCGGCCGCCAGGCTGGCGCCGTTCATGGCATTGCCAATGATCATGCCGGCCAGCGGGATCAGGTAGCGCGGATCGAACCAGGGGGTGTACCCGACGACCAGCGAGCAGAAATAGAAGGTCACCCCGCCACATCCGATGATGATGGAGGAGCCCGCCACCCGGTAGAAATGCGGCATCCGCTTCTTTATGCGGGTGCCGGCAACCTGAAGTGAGAAGCCGGTCATGGCCAGAAGCATCAGAACGACTGGCAGGGGAGAACGTACGGTAAATACCACATGAAGCAGATACCCCACCGCCAGCAACTGGAGGACCATGCGGATTGATGCCCAAAGGAGTTGTTTTTCCTGACCAATCTTGCGCAGGCGAGTCAAGGCTATCGATAACAGGATCAGTCCGTAGGCGCAGGAGAGCTGCAGCAGGTCCATGGGGACAACGTGATTATTTTCCATGCTGGGGGTTCTCCTTCCATACCGGTTCGGCCAGAAAGCGGCGGAATGCTTCCGTCTTAGGCTGCCTCCACAGCTCGGCAGCGTTGCCCGCTTCGACAATCCGCCCCTGTTCGAGGTATATCAGGTGGTATGCGGTATGTTCGGCCAGGCGGAGGTCATGGGTTACCATGATAATGGCCAGCTCTTCGGAACGGCAGACGTCATGCAGGGTCGCCGCCAAATGATCGGCAGTGGGGCGGTCCAGGGCGCTTGTGGGTTCGTCCAGCAGCAATACCTCCGGATAGCCGATCAGTGCCCGAGCCAGGTTGACCCGCTGTTGCTCGCCGCCGGAAAGGGAACGGGCATCCCGCTCCAGCAATTTTGGCGAGAGCTTGGCAAGGCTGAGGACGCGCTCGACTTTCTCGCTCGTACCATGCGGGGGAATCTCCCTGCGATAGAGAAAGGGGCGCTGCAGATTGTCCAGAACGGTCCCTTCGAACATGAACGGCTTTTGCAGTACCATGGCGACCCGTCGACGCAGAGAGAGCGGATCCATGGCCGTGATACTTTCTCCGTTCAATGAAATGGTGCCGGAAGAAGGCTCATCAAGGCGGTTGATCAGCCGGATCAGGGTACTTTTCCCACTCCCCGACGGGCCTACTATCGTGGTTATTTCCCCGGCAAGGGCGTCGAATGATATGTCATGGAGGATAGTGGTATCCTGCCCCTTGCTCTTCCTGACAACGCCCACCCTTTCGAGTGTGACTCTTGTCCCGCTTTGAGTCTTGTCGCCATATCCCATTGATCCATTCCTCTGCTGCCCAGCCATGCTGATACTATACCCGATACATACCGACGAAAGATGATATTCATTAAGTTTGACGACATACTACCATAGGGAAGTGCTTTGGATGGCATGAAATGTCCCGATGTTACGGACCCGATTCTGTTTGGTGACATGGCTGAATACAAGATAAAAAAGCTTTTATATGTCACATTGAAGTGATACAAAAGCACCTTCCCTGCATCCGATTACAAGCGTCTGCTGCCACTGTGATTGCTGAACATGAACCGTGAATCTGCATCCATAGCGAAAATCACCCCTCCGGGTGTCGCGGATATCGTTCAGCGTGAGCGCTTGTTCAGCCTGCTGGACAAAGGCAGGGACACATCGCTGCTCTGGCTGTCCGCTCCGGCCGGCTCCGGCAAGACCTCCCTCATCGCCAGCTGGCTCGAATCCCGCGAGATTCCCTGCATCTGGTACCAGATCGACAGCGGTGACGCTGACCTGGCCACGTTCTTTTATTACCTCGGACAGGCGGAAGCCAGAATGAACCGGCGGAAGAAGCGCCTGCCGCTCTTCACGCCCGAATACCGCCCCAAAACCGAAACGTTCACCCGTCGCTTCTTTGAAGAACTGTGCCTGCGGATGTCCCTCCAGGTGCCGGACGGTTCAGAACAATGTCCCGTCCTCGTGCTGGATAACTACCAGGAGCTGCCTCAGGATGCGTCGTTCCATAGCATGCTGCAGCACGGGATCGACGCCCTCTCGAAGGGATGCACGGTCATCGCCATCAGCCGGTATGGTTTTCCCCCGCCGTTCGCCCGTTTGCGCGCCAACAGGCGGATGGCCCTGTTGGGGTGGAACGATCTGCGTTTTACCCTGGATGAGTCTCTGGAGATGCTGCACCGGGACGGATCCGGCATGGAGTTGGGGGAGGCCGCCGAAAACCTGCACCATCTGACCGACGGCTGGGCCGCCGGACTCGTCCTGATGAAGGAGAGCATCCTGCAGCAGTACCATGGCAGCAGTATCTCCGACAGCCATGCCCAGCAGGAGATGTTCGATTATTTCGCCAGCGAGATATTCGGCAGGACCCCTGCTGATACACAGCGTTTTCTGCTTATGACCTCCTTTTGCCCCTCCCTGACTGCAGGCATGGCTGAACGGCTTACCGGCATGTCCGGGGCCGCCAGCATCCTGACCGAGTTGAGCCGCAATCATTATTTTACGTACTGGATCCCCGGGAACACGCCGGTCTACCAGTATCACCCCCTTTTTCGCGATTTTCTGCGCGCCAGGGCCCGGGGATTGTTCACCGCGAGCGAGCTGTCCGGGATCCTGCAGTCCAGCTCCGCTCTTTTGCTGGAGATGAATTCCGTAGCTGAAGCGGTCGAGCTTCTGGCCGAATCACGGGATTTCGACGGTATCGTCGAAGTCATCCTCGTCTCTGCCCAGTCCCTGATCGAGCAGGGGAGAAACAGGACCCTGCTGCAGTGGCTGTCCCATCTGCCCCAGGAAACGCTGGAGCGTGATCCGCACGTGCTTTACTGGCAGGGGGTGGCTGTTCACCCCTTTGATCTTCGTGCCGGAGAACAAAGCTACAGCCGGGCCTTCCACGCCTTTATCCATACCTGCGACACGACCGGGGCGCTGCTGGCCTGGTCGGGCATCGGTCTGAGCATCATCACCGAATGGAAGGATTTCTCCCGGCTGGACCAGCAGATTGTGTGGCTGACAGCCGACATGGAACAGCAGGTGGACGCGCTGCCCCAGGACATGCAGGCGCGCATAACCGGCGTGATCCTGCTCAGTTTCAGCTTCAGGCAGCCATGGCACCGGAACGTCGTTTTTTACGAGGAGCGGGCCGAAGCATTGCTCCGGCATGGTGCCCTGAAGTTTGAGAGCCTCCTGACGATCGGCAATTTTCTGCTGCTGCACTACACCAAGACCGGACAGCTGGTCAAGGCAAAGGTCCTGCTGGATATAATCGATCCCCCGACAAGGAAACGCGGAGATACCGCAGGCCTGGAGCTGGTGCTGTGGCGCCTGCTGAGCGCTTCATACCATGGTCTTACGGCAAGCAAAAAGGAATGCCTCGAGGGAGTCGCCCTGGCATTGGACTGTGCCGATTCCACCGGCATGCATGTGTACGATATCTACATGCTCTTCTATGGGGCCCTGGCCGGTTTCATCGATTTCGAACGCAAGGTGGTCGATGGTTTCCTCGAACGGATAGCTGCGCTTCAGGGGGCGGAAGGCCTCATCTATCCTATCGTCAACAACCAGATCATGGGGTGGAAGCACATTCTGGCAGGGAACAGCCAGGCAGCACTGGAGCATGTGGAAACCGCCCTGGTATTGACCAGGAGCCTGGGAGCCCCTGTCGAGATTGCCATCAATGTCATTGCCAGGGCGCAGCTGCTCTCCGAGCTGGGGCGGCAGGAGGAAGCCGGGCGGAGCCTGGACGCTGTAGGTACGGGAAATGCCATCCATTGCGCCTATGTCCAGTACATGTACTGGTGCATCATGGCCTGGATGGAATTCAGGGAGAAGGACCGGGCCGGGGGGATGCAGCATCTGCAGCAGGCTATGCAGCTCGGCAGCCAGCACCGGATCATGATGCACCATTTCTGGAACCCCCGTATCATGGCCGCGCTTTGCTCCAGGGCATTGGAAGCCGATATCGAACCGGAGTATGTCCGGGCGCTGATCAAACGGCACCGGCTGGCTCCCCAAGCCAGCCATGCGGAAAGCCGGGATTGGCCCTGGCCGTTGCGGATCCACACCCTGGGGCGTTTCGAAATCGTACGGCATGGGGAACGCCTGGTATTCAGCGGCAAGAAACAGGAGAAGCCTCTTTCCCTGCTCAAGGCGCTCATCGTTCATGGCGGCCGGGAGGTGCCGGCCGACTGGCTCTGCGAGGCGCTGTGGCCGTCCGCCATGGGGGACGCCGCTTACAGTTCGCTCAAGATGGCCCTGTCGCGCCTGCGGCGTCTCCTGGGGGACGATCATCTGGTCGAGATGCGCGAGGGGAAGCTGTCGCTGAATCGCAGCATGTGCTGGGTCGATGCCTGGGCCGTAACCGGGTCGGCCGGCAGGATCGATGCCCGGCTGCGCCGGGAAGAAGACGGGATAACCGCCGCGCGTGACAACAGCCTGGCCGGTCTGGTGGACGAGATGATACGGATGTATGCGGGAGAGTTCCTGAGCGGCGAGAAAACCGAATACTGGGAAATCAATTTCCGCAGCCGCCTGCAGTATGCGTTTTTGGGCGCAATGAAAGCGTTTTGTGCCGGACTGGAACGCGCCCAATGCTGGGACACCGCTCTCACCTACTACCGCCGGGCCCATGAGGCGGATCCGCTCGCAGAAGAGATATACCAGCGGCTCATGGTCTGCCATAACCGTCTTGGCCAGAAGGCAGAGGCGGTGGGTATCTACCACCTGTGCCGCACGACGCTTCAGGCAGCCCTCGGCATCACCCCTTCCAGCCAGACCAGGAAAATTTACCACTCGTTCATACAAGATAAATAAAATCCAATTTAACTTGTATGTGTTACCCCATCCGTTACCCGGTCCATGGTTTTCTGCTGCCGTTCAGCAGCGCCTGCTTGTTCTCCCAATTGCAGAGCCGGCCCCCACCGGGTACATATGTTGCATGATTTCCCGAGCCGGGGAACCGATGATGTCAAGACTGCGGCACAAGCCGGGCATCGGCCGGCCACAGAGAATACCTCCATGAAATTCGATGATATGAAACTGCGCTCTATCGCCATAATTGCCGTAATGCTCACCATCATCGCCTGTCTTGTTGTTCATCGCGCCGTTGCACAAGGAATGAGCGACGCCTCGGACATTGTCGCCACCATCGGCGTCCTGCTGGCAGCTGTCGTCACCATCGTCGGCCTGACCTGGATCGCATCGAGGTGGCGCGGCAGCGAAACCGAGGCTGCCCTTGAAGCCCTGCGTCGCAGCGAAGACCAACTGCGCCTCATTCTGGACTCGGCTGCCGAGGCGATCTACGGCACCGACCTGGAGGGAAACTGCACCTTCTGCAATACTGCCTGCGTCTGCCTGCTCGGTTATTCCAGCCCGGACGAACTGGTGGGGAAAAACATGCATTCCCAGATTCATCACTCCCACAAGGATGGTTCGCCCTTTCCGGAGGCGGAATGTCCCATTCATCTCTCCCTCTGGAAAGAGGGGGGTATCCATGTTCACGACCAAGTGTTCTGGCGTGCCGACGGCACCTGTTTTCCGGTGGAGTTCTGGTCATATCCCCAATTCCGCAACGGCGAAATCGTCGGCGCTGTGGTGACGTTTCTGGATATATCGGAGCGGATCATGGCCGAGGAGAACGTGCTCAAGCTCTCCCGCGCCGTGGAGAACAGTCCGGCCACCGTGGCCATAACCGACAGCCAGGGCATCATCGAGTATGTAAATCCCAAATTCACCCAAACCACCGGATACCTGCCCGATGAAGCCATCGGCAAGAACCCGAGGATTCTCAAGGCTGCGGTACAGTCGGACGAGTTTTACCGGGAGCTGTGGGCTACCATCTCGGAGGGCAAGGAATGGCGCGGTGAATTCTGCAACAAGAAAAAGAACGGGGAAATTTACTGGGAATATGCCTCCATCTCTCCCCTGCGTGATGAGAGCGGAGCCATTACCCATTATGTGGCGGTCAAAGAGGACATCACCGAACGGAAACGCATCGCGGACGAGCTGCAAAGGGCAAAGGATGAGGCCGATGCGGCCAACAGGGCCAAATCGCAGTTTTTGGCCAACATGAGTCATGAAATCCGTACCCCCTTGAATGCCATTATCGGTTTTTCGGCCCTGGCGCTGGAACACGAACTTTCGCCGCAGCTTCTTGATTTCGTCGGCAAGATCAGTACCTCCGCCGCTTCGCTGCTGAGGATCATCAACGACCTGCTGGACTTTTCCAAGATAGAGGCGGGCAAGCTGGACATGGAGAGCACCGAGTTCAGGCTTGACGAAACCCTTGCCCATGTCATGGCCGTTGTCCAGCAAAAGGCTGCCGAGAAGGGGCTGGAACTGCTGCTCGACGTTTCCCCCCAGGTGCCCGGTCATCTGATGGGCGATCCGTTCCGGCTCACCCAAGTCATCATCAACCTGCTGGGCAATGCCGTAAAGTTCACGGAAACCGGAGAGGTGGCATTGAGCGTTGCGCTTCACGAGCAAAAGGGCGACAGCGTAACGTTGCGCTTTTCGGTACGGGACACCGGGGTGGGGCTCACGCCCGAATCCCTGGCCAAGCTGTTCCGTCCCTTTACCCAAGCCGACGGCTCCACGACCAGGCGATTCGGTGGCACCGGCCTGGGGCTTTCCATCTCGAAACAGTTGGTGGAGATGATGGAGGGCGAGATCTGGGGCGAGAGCGAGCCGGGGCAGGGCAGCAAGTTCAGTTTTACGGCCCGGTTCGATCTGGCAGGTGAGGGTCATTCACCGAATGTCCCCCTTATGCCCGGCGAAAGACGGGGCATGGATGCCCGCGCAGCAGCCGGCTGGTTGACGGGGGTGCGGCTGTTGGTCGTGGACGACAACGAAATCAACCGGCAGCTGGCTTGGGAGTTCCTGAAAAAGACCGGGGCCACGATCGATCTGGTCGCCAGCGGCAGGGAGGCGGTGGACAGGGTCGCCGGGGAAGCCCGGGGGTACGACCTGGTGCTGATGGATGCGCAGATGCCGGAGATGGACGGCTACGAAGCAACCCGCCGGATCAGGGCTGATGGCCGCTTTGGGCGGCTCCCCATCATTGCCATGACAGCCCACGCCCTGGCCGAAGAGGTACAGAAAAGCCGGGATGCAGGAATGGACGACCACATTACCAAGCCGATCGACGTGCAGACCCTGTTCAGGACCATTCAGACCCATCTGCGCCGGCCGCTTCCGGTGCCGCCATCTCCCGCTCCGGGAGGGGTGGGGCAGGAGGAGGGAGTTGTCATCCCTCCCATCGAGGGGCTGGATTCGGACCACGCCCTGAAACGCGTTGAAGGAGACAGGAGGCTGTACCTGCAGATAGTTGAAATGTTCGTGCTCGGGCATGCTGACTCGCCGGCAGCCATCGCCGCAGCACTGGCCGAGGGTAATCGGGAACTCGCGGAGCGGATCGCTCACACCACCAGGGGAATAGCCGGAAGCATCGGTGCATCGCATCTCCAGGAAATCGCGGCAGCCCTGGAACAGGCCATCAGACATGGCGAACACCGGCATTCGCTCGATGGGATCCTGCAACGCTTCGAGGCCGAGATGCACCGTCTCGTACGGATTCTGAAAGAGGCCCTGCCTGCCGCAGACAGCCAACCGGATGATACGGACACCGGGATCGACATGAGCAGGGCCGGAGTGACACTGCTTCACCTGTATCGCTACATTCGTGAAAACGACAGCCGGGCCGAATTTTATCTGGACGAATGCCGGAAAGAGCTGGCAGGATTGCCACGGCAAGAGGTCGAGCGGCTCAGGTCCGCCCTGGCCGGCTACGACTACGATGCGGCCCTGGTGATTCTGGCCGCGCTTTCGGAAAGAATGGGGATCCCGCTCCCCGTGCCGGGGGAGGATCAGTTGCCATGATGAGGAACATGGATGAGCAGCGCGCTACGGTCCTCATCGTCGATGATGCACCGGAAAACATACGGCTTCTCAACGGCGCCCTGATGGACGATTACATCGTCAAGGTGGCGACCAGGGGGATGAAGGCTATCGAGGTGGCCCGATCCACGCGGGTGGATATAATCCTGCTCGACGTGATGATGCCGGAGATGGATGGCTTCGAAACCTGCCGCCGTCTGAAGGCGGACCCACTGACCAGGAGGATCCCGGTCATTTTCGTAACGGCCCGCGACGAGGTGGAGGACGAATCGGTGGGATTCTCCTGCGGCGGGGTCGACTACATCACCAAGCCGATCCGTTACCCCGTTGTGCGGGCACGGATAAAGACCCACCTGGCACTCTACGATCAGAAACGGGCCCTGGAGAGCATCGTGCGGGAGCGCACGGCCGAGTTGACGGAAACCCGCAGGGAGATTCTCAATCGTCTCGGCCGGGCGGCGGAATACCGGGATAACGAAACCGGCATGCATGTCAGCAGGGTGTGCCGCTATTCCCGGATCATTGCCCTGGAATACGGGCTTCCCGAGGAGGAGGCGGAACTGCTTTACAACGCGGCCCCCATGCATGACGTGGGAAAGATCGGCATTCCCGACAGCATTCTGCTCAAGACGGGCAGGCTTGACGAGGAGGAGTGGCGCATCATCAGGAGCCATTGTGAAATCGGCTACAAGATCATCGGCTCCCATGCCTCCGATCTGCTGAAGTGTGCTGCCGTGCTGGCTCTGACCCATCACGAGCGATGGGACGGCAGTGGCTATCCGGCCGGACTGAAAGGGTACGACATCCCGGTTTTCAGCAGGGTTCTCGCCATTGCCGACGTCTTTGACGCCCTTACCAGCGTGCGCCCCTACAAAAAGGCCTGGCAGGTCGACGAAGCGGTCGAGGAGATCAGGAGGTGCAGCGGCACGCACTTCGAACCGGAGATGGTACAGGCCTTTTTACGGCGCATTCCGGAACTGGTTGAGATAAAGGAACAATTTGCCGATCCGAATGAACCGGACATCACTGACCGAGCGACGCCCACTTTGCAATCCCTATGACAACAACCCGGAGAACATTATGAACCTGATCAATTTCTACATGAACCTGTCAGTAAGAACCAAACTGTATATTTTTTCGGGGTGCTTTTCGTTCTGGCTGGTCGTTATCGCGGTATTGGGGGTTTACAATACCCATGGGGTTACTGCCGGAGTTGTAGAGGCAAATAAAACCATCAACGATATCGTGCACCTGGAGGAGTTGAGCAACGAATGCGTATCGCTACGGCTGAACCTGGTGTACGGGTTGATCCATACCACCAGGGACAAATTCGACGGAACAATGATCGATGCGGATGCCCGGATCAAGCGTATCGACCAGATGCTCGCTGCTTCCCGGCAAAACCGATCGATTCGGGATGATGAAGCGAAACAGGCTGCCGCACTCGACAATGCCTGGACGCGCTACCGCGATCAGGCCATGAAGCTGATGGCACTCGAAAAGAGCCTGTTTCCCGGCGACCGCTCGTCGGCCGTTGCCTTTGCCGTGGACAACGTCGCTCCGTTATACAAGGATCTGGATTCGGCCATAACCGGTTTTACCAAACACTACCAAAGCCTGAACAGCGAGATGTACAAGAAAGACCTGGCCCAGGCCAAGCTCTTCGAATGGCTGAGCGGGGGATTGGCCATTTTTTCGATCCTTCTGGCCGCTTTTTTCAGCTGGCTGTTGACCCGCAACATCACCAGGCCAATTTTGTCGCTGTCCCATAACGCCCGCCTGATGGCGGAAGGTGATCTCAGGGTGGAGATCAAGAACAATCTGCGTGATGAGATAGGCCAACTGGCCGAGTCATTCACACTGATCGTGAATTGCCTGAAGGAAATGATCAGCACCCTGGCTGATTCATCCTCCCAGATTTCGGCTTCGTCCGGGGTCATGCAGGCAAGTGCCGACAGTATGGCGAATGCAGCGGATCACGCGGTCGTGCAGACCACCGCCGTCGCAGTTGCCACCGAAGAAATGTCGGCCACATCCGGCGACATCTCGCAAAACTGCAACCTGGCCGCTGAGAGCGCCCGACGGGCCAATGACGTGGCGGGTCATGGCGCTGAAGTCGTGGAAAACACCATTGCCGTCATGCAGAGGATCGCCGAGCGTGTGCATGCGTCCGCGCGGACCGTGGAGGAGCTTGGCAGGCAGAGCGACCAGATCGGCTCGATCATAATCACCATCGAGGATATTGCCGACCAGACCAACCTGCTGGCGCTCAATGCGGCCATCGAAGCTGCCAGGGCAGGGGAGCAGGGGCGCGGCTTCGCCGTGGTAGCGGACGAGGTCAGGGCGCTTGCGGAGCGGACCACCAATGCCACCCGTGAAATCGGGACGATGATCAAGTCCATCCAGAACGACACCAAATCTGCCGTTGCCGCCATGGAGAAAGGGGTTGCCGAAGTCAAACAGGGCACCCATGAAGCCGGGCGTTCAGGTGAGGCCTTGCGGAGCATTCAGGAGGAGATCAACAATCTCAATATGCAGGTGCAGCAGATGGCGGTCGCCGCCGAAGAGCAGACCGCCACGACCTGCGAGATCAGCGGCAACATCCACCAGATCACCGACGTCGTCAAAAGCACGTCGGACAATGCCCGGCAGTGCGTTGTGCTCTCGCAGCAGCTCGCCACCCTTTCCACGGCGATACAGGAAGTTGTCGGAAAATTCACCTTCTCCGAATCGAATACCTTCTTTGCCTGGAACAGCAGTTACAGCGTCGGTTTTGACCCGATGGACCAGGAACACAGGAAACTGGTGGAGATCATCAATCAGCTCTATGGCGCCATGCGGCAGGGCAAGGGCAACGAGCGAATCGGTTCCACGCTCGACGCCCTGGTGGAGTACACCAGAACCCATTTCGCACACGAAGAAAGGCTGATGAAGGAGACCGGCTATGCCGCCTACGAAGAGCATAAACGTGAGCACGACAATCTGTCGGCACAAGTTCGGGCAATCCAGGAAAAATATCGTTCGGACAGCGTATTGAGTTTGGAAGTGATGAGCTTTGTCAAGGAGTGGCTGGTGAACCATATCCAGGGATCTGACAGGCGTTACGGCCCGCATCTAAGGAAGAGCGCCCGTACGTCCAGAGCTGCCTTCCCCGCTATCTGAAGGCAGCGAGAACGGATCGGATTTCGACCGCTAGCAGGAGCGCTGCAGTATCACACGCTTCATGAGCTATCATGCCACGAGTATGAGATTACGGAAAGTAGAGTACTGATAACACGTCAATGCCCTCTGTCTCGTTCCAGGCTTCCGTTCAAGGACGACAGATCTGAGGCCATTCATTTTGAACAATGTGTCGCATTCGCATTGGTAGCAGGTTGACGTCCGCCTGGATGAAGTGGGGTGCTGGAGGTGGAAGGAGACAAAGCATAAAGAAACGGATCTATAACCAATAATCAGGCCATGATGACATAAGCTGTCATATGGTTGTTGTAGCATGCTCTCCCAAGGAGGGCATGCCATGAATATTCAAGAGTTTCGTAACCAGTTTCCCGACGAGGAAACCTGCCGGCGCTATCTGGAACAGATGATTTGGCCTTCAGGCCGTATCTGCTCCCATTGTAGGGGCGTGAAGTCTTGGGACATATCGGCAAGCGGCAAGCGGCAAGCGTCTGGGACTGTATGAATGTGCTGCCTGTGGCAAGCAATTCACCGTCACCACTAAGACGCCGCTGCATAGTACCAAGTTACCGCTGAGGACATGGCTGATGGCCATGTACTTCATGATCAACTCCAGCAAAGGTATTTCTTCGGTTTACCTTGCGAAGTGGATCGGCACATCCCAGAAGACAGCCTGGAAAGTCGGCCATGCCGTTCGGGCGATCATGGCTTCCCAGGCAGACGCCATGCCTGGCCTTGCCGGAATCGTTGAGCTTGACGAGAAGTACCTTGGCGGTAAACCACGCTATCAGAAAGATATCAAACATAAGCGCGGCAGAGGCACCGCCAAATCATGCGTTTTTGTAGCCGCAAACCGTGATGGTCAGGTGCGGGCAAGCGTTGTGGCAAACGACAGCTACGCAGAACTTGCTCCACGGGTTAACCGGTTTATTGACACAACAGCCGGCCTTATGAGCGACCAGCTTCCTGTTTACCAGAAGGTCGCAGAAGATTATGCCAGCCACGCGTCAGTGAATCACGGCGCCAAGGAGTTCGTGAACGGCGACGTTCATAACAACACGGCTGAGTCGTTCAATGCCATTCTTGAACGGGTCAAACAGGGTGTGTTCCATTTCCTGAGCAAACTGCACCTTCAACGATATATCAGCGAAGTGGTCTTCCGCTGGAACCATCGCTACCCGGCAAAGGAAATATCAAAGAACGGCGTGAAAAAGATCATCTACAAGGCAAAGCCGATACTTGAACAACTTCAATCACTGCTGATGCATGCGGTTGGAACTCAACTCAGAAGATCCACTGTTGGCGGGATCTTAATACCAAAACCTGCTTTTCGGTTATAGGTCCGTAAAAAAAAGCCCCGCGTGTAAACGCGGGGCTTTTTATCGGACACATTCAGTTCAGACTGGATTAGAAGTTTGGTCCCGTGCCGCCGGTACCACCGGTACCGCCGGTCGAACCGGTCGGCAGGGTGCCGTTATTGGGGAGCTCGTTTACAGCATCGGCGATCGTGTTGAACGAGGTTGTCGAAATACTCGTACCAGCTGCTGCCCCCGAAGCTGCAGTTGCCAGTGCGCTTTCCGATGCAGGTACGGTGGTATTGACAGAAGTTGCAATGTTGGCCGCAAAGGTATTCACATCGGTGTTGGAAGCCCCCGACGCAATTGCATCCCCCAGAATTTCATTCAGGGTGATAGCAACTCTGTTGGAGCTGGTAACCGTTGCAAGCGAATCAGTGAGGGGATTGGTAATGCCCAGTTTAGTCAGAGCTGCAGTGAAGTCGATTTTTGCCTGACCGGACAGTTGGTTCAGAACGGTGGTGATCGGGGTGATAGCCGTTGCGCCAGCCGCAGCGGTGAGTGTAGGCGCTGTTTTGGAGGTGTTGGTAGCCAGGTCGAAATATGTTCCACCGGTCGAGGTCACAGCCGCGCCAGGCACCAGAATCGTGTAATTACCGTTGGCATCGGTAGTCGCGGTGAGTGCTGAATTTGCAAATGAAACAGTGGCGCCGTTTACCGGCCCCTTGACAACCTTACCTGTGGGGGCCTTGGCGGCATCATCCCCGCAACCTGCTACCATCAACATCCCGGCCAGCAATCCGACGAAACCGAACATCTTCAAGAACTTTTTCATGTGTTGTTCCCTCCTGTTAGTGTGTATTGCCAAGTCAACTAGTCAAAACATATTGAATATTAGGCTAGCATTATATAAGGGATTAAAGGAAGCATGTCAATGTTTTAAAATGTGAGGTCAGAGCGTTTCGCCTGCTGATCGCTTTTTCCAGTAAATCTATAATACTTTACGTTGAGGAATCGATTTTTCAGGCTGTTTAGTCCTTATATCTGAGCCAGGATTCCCGCAGCCTGTCCAGGTGTCCTCTGATGTAGGCCTCGCTCAGGCGGTCACGGTTATAATAGGCCCGATAGAGGGCGGTGACCGGTTGAGGATTGATGGCCAAGGGATACGGGGCAAGGTAGTTGAGGCTGCCCCTGGGATCATTCACGTTATGATTCTTGAGGGTAGTCTCTTGCGCATATGACCATTCATCCGTGCCGCGCACCTGCATGGAGTAGTAGTGCTTCATGTCCCTGCCGAAGGTCAGCGGAAAGCTGAACTGGATGCCGGCCGCCTGCCAGCGTTTGTCATCCGTGCCTGCGGTGTTTTTGTAATAAACGGAAACAGCAGAGTCTCCGAAGAAACGCTTCATTTCCACGGAAAAACCGGTGTCCTGAGCCCAGAACCTACCACCGGTCCCTTCCAGATACAGGTCGAGCGGACTCAGATAATAGCGGTATGAACCCAGGTAGGAGGTCACGTCCTGATGGGTCCGATCGTTTTCGCCGTAGGCTTGGAGTACGCGGAAACGGTGCGTTCCGTTGCCCGGGCTCCACATCGCTTCATTGAGGGTGCCATAGATGTGGGGCTGTATCAGTCCCGCCCCCAGGTTGACCATGAGATCGGGGAACGGCTTGAAGGCCTGGAACAACATCAGCCGTTCCATACGCGCCGGATTGCGGCTGCTGCTGTAGACCCCGCCATCGTTCAGGTTGTCGCTCCATGCAATCGGGATGTCCCAACGCGCGTTGATTACCGCGCCTTTCCAGGCATTGACCAGCAGGTCCGGTTTGATGGACAACACATAGTCGAATACGCCGAATTCGGTGCCTATGAACGTAGTCAGGCCGGGGTAAATCATCAAAGAACTTTTCAGGAATCCCTTGTTGGCGGTGCCGGACAGAAAATCCGCGTCATCCGTGGCAGTGTCGAAGCTGACTGCAAGTGCGTCATTGAGTTCGCCCCTCGTGACGCTACCTTCCAGGAATCCCTGAACCGTGCGCAGCGGCATGGTCAACCGCACCATCGGGATATCATGGCGTTTCAGTACCATACGAAGCGATTCGGTACCCTCCGGGGCCATTTGTGAGGCAATGCCGGCTACCATTCCCACGCCGTCCAATTCATTGTGATTGAATCGCGCGTTCTCGTACTCGATCACAAGTGCGGAAGAACTGGTCGTTCCCACGCGTACATTGATAAAGCCTTCCTGTACCAGCCGGTCGCGCAGCGCGGTTATAGTGGTTACTGGTGACTGGAGATTGGGGATTGGCGGGGCGACAGGGACCAAGGGGCCAGAACCCGAGGCAGAAAAATCAGAGGCTGGGGATTGGGTATTGGGGATCGGTGAAACCGGAGAATCGGATGCTGGTGACTGGTGATTGGGCGAGATTGAGGTTGTACCCTGTTTTTGGACAGGGTGCATCGAATCCTGCTTTTCAGAAGAGGATACCACTCCCCTGCTTTCAGAAGAAGGCTCAGTCTCCGGGATCTGGTTCTCAGAAGGTTCTGCCGGTCCCCGGTTCCCGGTCCCCGGTCCCTGCTTCCTGACTTTGAAATCCAACGGCAGGCTGAAACCTACCGCAACATCGAAGTTGCCCGGCTTGTAATCAAGAGAAGTTTTGGCGGTAGCAGTGAACTGGATCGGTACTTTCCAGAACTGGGGCAATACAATTCTGGCTCCTACGTTCGTCTCCCTGGTATCGTACTCTCCCAGCAGGTATACCCAGTCGTGGGCCTTGAATTCGCCACCGGCAAAGACACCTTTCATGCGGTCGGGGCCGTCGCCGTAGCCGACTGAGAGGCGGAGGCGCCAGATGTCCTGCGAACCGACAATGTATTTTGTCCTAAAAAAGGTTGCTCCGCCTCCGATGTCTTCAATACCGGCAGCTAATACCGGGATGTAAGAGTATCTTCTGAAAAGCGGTTCACTAGTTACCTTTATACTTGCAGAGAGGTCTCGGATTATAAAACCGCCTTGCTGAGATGTCAGTTCGGTGAACCTTCCGCCCAATTCTACAAAGTTAAAAAGGCCTACCGAGAATAGATAATTTTCCTGAATTTTCCCGTCATTTCTAAATTCTAAGTCTTTTTGATTCGTATAGAGCCCGTAGAACCACCCTTCTTCAGTCACATGGGCGCTGGGGGTGTTGAGGATACCAGTATATCCCTGCAGTGAGAGGCCGTTGTGGAAGGTTGCTGGTTCCGCTGAAGCTATTCCGCTTGAAATACAAACACTCCCTATTAAGAAGAGGCAAAGCCAATATCTCACAAACTCCTCGCTTTTCAGAACCTTCAGAAACATGTTCACCGTTTATTTCACACACAGGCTGCAGAGATACTGGAATACAGCCGACCCACTAACAGTCAATGAATGCTCAAGTTCTTGATTTTCCAGTTTTTACCCCACCTCTGGGGGACAGGGCGAATAGATAATTCTGGTTTTTTTTAACGTGCCACCTTGACAGGTTTGGCTTCTATTATAAGATTAGAAAAAACAGGCAGGCCCGCATATGGGGGTGAAAATGTTATGTTCCACCTGTCCCAAATCCTGGTGCTGCATTGCCGCATGCTCAGAGGCAAACAACGTCTGCTGCGGTATCGATGATGACCTTCTCATTCGCGAAAACATGAACACCAAGAAGCGACGGAAATGGTTCAATTTCGAAGCATGAAAGACCCACCACTTTTTCAGAATCTCAGCTTGCTCCTCGTCGAGCCAGCATCACCAATGGAGTTTTTAGTAGAATTCTGATATCCATCCAAATGGTCCATGTCTCGATGTAAATCAGATCCAGCTTAACGACATCGTCGAAATCCTGCACCTGACTTCTGCCACTTACCTGCCAAAGTCCAGTGATGCCCGGTTTGATGCTTATCCTTTTACGATGCCAGTTCTGATAGTTGGCTACTTCGTCAGGAGTTGGAGGGCGGGTACCTACCAGACTCATTTCCCCATGTAGCACATTCCAGAATTGTGGAAATTCATCCAGACTAGTTTTGCGCAGAAATCGGCCTACTCTCGTCACCCGTGGATCGTTCTTTATTTTGAACATAGCCCCTTTCATCTCGTTCAAGGCCATCAACTTCTGTTTCTGCGCTTCGGCATCAACATGCATCGTTCTGAATTTCCAGCAGATGAAACGACGACCGTTTTCCCGCACACGCGGCTGTCCGAAAAAAATCGGCCCGGGCGAATCGAGCTTTATGGCCAGAGCGATCAAAGGGAACAACACCACATTGATGGCAAGACCGGCAATGGCGCCGATGATATCCAGGCAACGCTTGAGAAAAAGCTGCTCGGCATCGAACGCCTTGCTATGAAAGGTAAGCATCGGGATATCACCGTGGAAGAGCGAGAGTTCCTTGCGGGATGTGGGAAAATCATAGAGATCTATTACCATCCGCACGGTAATGCCCATTTCCTGTAGTGTACTAATGTAATGATCCATTGCCGTCAGCTTCTCTGGTGGGACAGAGAAAACAACCTCGTCAATGGGGTTTAGTTTGCAGGTGTCTATAAGATCATCCATGTGCCCCAGATCGATGCAACCGGGGAACTGTTTGGGATCTTCACAAAAATCCACAATACCAGAGATCACAAGTCCCCAGTCGGCATGCCGCCGGATGAGATCGACAAAGTGTTGTAATTTCTCTCCGGTTCCGACTATGAGGATGTGTCTGATGTTATAACCTTTGCGGCGAAAGTGACTCAGCAGCAGTTTTATGCCGCCCTTGGCCGCAGTAAGCAAAAAAAGACAGGTAACGATATTCGTGATCAGGAGCAGTCGGCTGAATCCTTTCGGATCGACCAAATATATGGCGGAAGCAACTAAAATGCCGCCGAATAGATGGACCTTGAGTAGTGAGCCGATAATTTGTGGAAATGTTCTGGTACGCAACGATGCATACAGGCCACAATGGGCAAGCAGAAACAGCCAGACCGGGAGGATGATCAACAGAACCCAGCTGTAAGTTTGAAAATGGGCAAGCCGTTGGTCAAAAGACTGGATAAAGGCATACGAGAGAGGGAGGGCCGCAACGATACAGGCCGCATCCACCGCAACTGCCAGCCTGGTAAATAATCGCGCCTGTTGTTTGAGCATCGGAAAGGTCCGTATATTGATCAAGGGTGATGATAAGGGAAAAATTCTATATCATGAAGGACAGTAAAGATAAACTTAATAATTTCCTCATGAAATTTTGTACTACTTACAGGCCGTCGAGATGAAGTTGACGATTAGGGCCTCGCGGCCTCGCATCTCAGCGGTATCCACAAGCTGTAACAGCTCCGCGGTCTTGTCAGACATGATTCCCTCATCCCCCCTCGATTCCACGTTGAGCCTGAGGACAGGCTCGGTATTTGAGCAGCGGAGGTTGAAACGCCAATGGGCAAACTCCATACTCACACCATCGGTATTGTCAACGACCAGCGCCAAAGGGTGGTACCGTTCCTTCACTCTCGCAATGGAAGCACCGGGATCAGCTATTGTCCGATTGATCTCGCCACTGGCCGGGAACATGCGCATTCTTTCCCCGACCAGTTCCGAAAGTTTCTTCCCCGTCTTGCACATGATCTCCAGCACCAGCAGCCAGGGGATCATGCCGCTGTCGCAGTAAGCGAAATTTCTGAAATAATGGTGGGCGCTCATCTCACCGCCGTACACAGCATCCTCAGCCCGCATCCGCTCTTTGATGAAAGCGTGCCCGGTCTTACTCATGACAGGTGTCCCTCCGGCGCTCTGGACGATATCCACCGTATTCCAGGTCAGGCGCGGGTCGTGGATGATCCTGGCACCGGGATGCTTCACCAGTATGGCGGAGGCTAAAAGGCCCACGATATAATACCCTTCGATGAAGTTGCCCTGCCCATCGAACAGGAAACAGCGGTCGAAGTCCCCGTCCCAGGCGATGCCGACGTCCGCGTTGTGCTCCTTCACCGCGGCAATTGTCGCGGCACGATTCTCCGGCAGGAGCGGATTGGGGATGCCGTTGGGGAAGTTCCCGTCCGCCTCGTGGTGCACCTTGATGAACGAAAAGGGGAGATGCCGTTCCAGCAGGTCGATGGTATGGCCGGCGCAGCCATTGCCGGCATTCACCACCACCTTCAGGGGACGCAGGGCAGCACCATCCACGTAGCCAAGCAGGTGAGAGACATACGCCGCATCGATGTCCAGGGGGGTAACAGTGCCAGTCTTTCCTTGCGGGACGAAGCGGTTGGTCCGTACCAGTTCCCTGATCTCGTTCAGGCCGCTGTCGCCGCTGATCGGCCGCGACCCCTCGCGCACCAGCTTCATGCCATTATAGTCCATAGGGTTGTGGCTGGCGGTCACCATGATGCCGCCGTCCATCCCTTCATGGAATGTGGCAAAATAGACCTGCTCGGTCCCGCAGATGCCGATGTCGAACACATCGCTGCCGCCATCGGTCAGACCACCCGTCAGGGCGTCGGCCAGGGATGCGCTTGACAGGCGGATATCACGGCCGATGATAACCCTGGCTGGTTTCAGAAGTTCGGCGTAGGCCCTGCCGATGCGGTAGGCGATATCCTCATTCAGTTCATCGGGTACTCGACCGCGGATGTCGTAGGCCTTGAAGCAGTTTAAATTCATGCAGATCTCCTTAATTACCGCAGAGGGCGCGTTCTCTGCGGTGAAATCAGGTTCGACCGTAGTGGTCTTCAAACCTGACAATATCATCCTCCCCGAGATAACTCCCCGACTGTACCTCTATCAATTCCAGCGGAATGACCCCGGGATTTTCAAGGCGATGTGTCACGCCGAGGGGGATGTATACCGACTGGTTTTCCGACAGCATGATGGTTTCAGCACCTTTTGTAATGCACGCCGTTCCCTTCACCACGATCCAGTGTTCAGCCCGGTGATGATGCATCTGGAGCGAAAGTGTTGCCCCCGGATTCACCGTGATCCGCTTCACCTGGAAACGTTCAGCGTTGTCTACCGATTGATAGGCACCCCAGGGACGGTATACCTTGCGATGGATCACCGACTCAGAACGGCCCTGCGCATTCAATTGATTAACGATGGATTTTACATCCTGTACCCGATTTTTAGGAGCTACCAGCACGGCGTCGGCGGTTTCTACGATTACATGATCTTCAAGGCCGACGGCGGTTACCAGCCTGTTATTTGACTGGAAGTAACAGCCATGGCTGTCGTGGGCAATAACATCTCCCCGCACCACATTCCCATCCTTGTCTTTCTCGCCAATCTCCCACAATGCCGACCACGCACCGACATCGTTCCAACCGGTATCAAGGGGAATAACAACGGCTTTGTCCGTTTTTTCCATTACAGCGTAGTCGATCGAATCGGAAAGGCATGAAGCAAAGGCCGATTTATCCAGCCTGACAAAATCCTGATCCGATTTGGCAAGCTCGATAGACATGCGGCATGCCCGCACCATCTCTGGGGCGCATTGCTCCAGTTCCTGCAGATAGGAGTTCGCACTGAAAAGGAACATCCCGCTGTTCCAATAATAGTCGCCCGAAGCCAGATACTGCTCGGCCGTGGCCTGGTCCGGTTTTTCCACAAACTGCTCGACCTTGAAAGCCCCCGCCGCCACACCCTTGACTCTTAGCGCTTCCCCCGCCTTTATATACCCATAACCGGATTCCGGGGCATTCGGCACGATACCGAATGTGACCAGCATGCCATTTCTGGCAAGCTCTGCGCCTTCAGCAACCGCCTTGTGAAAACAGGCGAAGTTCTGAATGACATGGTCGGATGGCAGAATCAGCAGGAGAGGGTCATTGGCATCGACGAGAGCGTGCAGCGCCGCCACAGCAACAGCGGGTGCCGTATTCCGCCCCACCGGCTCCAGCAGTATGGCTTTGGGTGTGGCTGAAATGGAGCGGAGTTGTTCGGCTACCATGAAACGGTGCTCTTCATTGCAGACAATGATCGGCTCGGCCACATCTTCCTGACCTTTGGTGCGAAGCACAGTGTTTTGGAGCATTGTCTGATCATTGACAAGAGGCAGCAGCTGTTTCGGATACAGTTCTCGGGATAGCGGCCATAGACGGCTGCCGGTGCCGCCGGATAGGATTACGGGGATGATCATGGAATAAAAATCTCCGCTCTTAATATGTTGAATTCTGCTCTGAATCGATGATCAAGGCAATCACATCACGCATCTTTCGGCTTGCCCGCCAGCCCAGCTTTTGAAATGCCTTGGCAGGATTGCCTTTACTGACCATGATTTCGGAGGGGCGCAAGAGTGCCGGATCACTGATAACATGTTCCCGCCAATCCAGTCCAACAGCCTGGAACACTGCCGCAACGAAATCTTCCAACGTGTTGGTCTCACAGGTGGCGATGACAAAGTCTTCAGGCCGGTCCTGCTGCAGCATCAGCCACGTGGCTTCAACGTACTCTTCGGCGCTGCCCCAGTCGCGGGCGATGAATATGTTGCCAAGATGCAGCTTCTCGCTGCTACCGGAAGCTATGCGGCGGGCCGCCTTGACGATCTTTTTGGTGACAAAGCGCTCAGGCCGCAAGGGCGATTCGTGGTTGAAGAGAATACCGGTGCAGGCAAAAAGATTGTATGCCTCACGGTAGTTGGCCACCTCCCAGAAGGCAGTCGCCTTGGCCACGGCATAGGGGCTACGCGGGCGAAAGGGAGTCTCTTCATCCGCCGGGCAGCCACCGGTATTGCCGAAACATTCGCTGGAGCCGGCGTTGTACAGTTTAATCTCCCTGCGGGTAAAACGGATCGCTTCAAGAAGGTTGAGTGTGCCGACGCTGATGCTCTCCAGGGTTTCAACCGGCTGGTCAAAGGAAAAGCCCCACCGAACTCTGGCCAGCCAAGTTGTAGATCTCATCGGGCTGGATCTTGGACAGCACCTGTAGAACGCTGCGGAAGTCGTTGAGCGCCATGGAATGGAACGTGATCTGATCTTTGATGCCGAGTTGCTGAAGACTTGAGAAGGAAGACATCTGGGCGTCACGTACTGTTCCGTGAACTTCATACCCTTTTTCAAGCAGCAGGCGTGCGAGATATGCACCATCCTGGCCTGACACGCCACTTATCAAGGCTTTATTTTGTTCCACAATATTCCCTCTGTTTACTGTGTTTGGGATTAAGGTGGCTGGCCGTGGGGCTCCAGTCAACTTTCAACGGCGATCGGCAGTTCATAGCCATGTTTTTTCAGCAACGCATGTCGTTGGGCTGTTTTGAGGTCTTCCGCAACCATTTCTGCGCACATCTCCTGAACGGTAATTTCCGGTATCCAACCAAGTTTTTCCTTTGCCTTTGTCGGGTCGCCTAGGAGCGTTTCAACCTCCGATGGCCTGAAATAGCGGGGATCAATACGCACCAGAATATCGCCCACTTTTACCGCAGGAGCCTTGTCACCGTGTACAGAAACAACGCTGCCTGTCTCCTCAACTCCTTCACCCTCAAACTTCAGGGTAATCCCCAACTCTTTGGCCGCCCAGGTAATAAACTGTCTGACAGTATATTGAACACCGGTGGCGATGACAAAATCCTCCGGGGTTTCCTGCTGCAACATAAGCCACTGCATTTTTACGTAATCTTTGGCATGTCCCCAGTCGCGCAATGAATCGATGTTGCCCATATACAGGAATTCTTCGAGACCTTGAGCAATATTGGCAAGTCCCCTGGTTATCTTTCGCGTAACAAAAGTTTCGCCACGACGGGGGGATTCATGATTGAACAAGATACCGTTGCAGGCATACATACCATACGCCTCACGATAGTTAACGGTAATCCAGTAGGCGTATAGTTTTGCAACAGCATAAGGGGAGCGGGGATAGAAAGGAGTTGTCTCTTTCTGCGGAATCTCCTGCACAAGCCCGTATAATTCGGATGTTGATGCTTGATAGTAATGGGTCTTGTGTTGCAAGCCGAGCAACCGTACCGCCTCAAGAATACGCAACGTTCCTACACCATCTACATCAACCGTGTACTCCGGCGACTCAAAACTGACGGCAACATGGGATTGTGCGCCCAGATTGTACACCTCGTCCGGCTGCACTTCCTGCAGAATACGGGTCAGATTTGAAGAATCGGTCAGGTCGCCATAGTGCAGTCTGAAGTGCGCGTTTTTAATATGCGGGTCTTGATATATGTGATCCACGCGTTGAGTGTTGAAAGATGAAGCACGACGCTTGATGCCATGGACTTCGTACCCTTTTTCAAGGAGAAATTCCGCCAGATATGAGCCATCCTGACCGGTAATACCGGTTATAAGTGCTTTTTTCATTGGTAGCATAACCTTTCTTAAAAACGATTCTGAAGGTTGGTTATCTTATGATCCAATACTTTCCAAATACCATGCATAAGTGGTAGCAATTCCTTGCACCAAGCTAATTGAATGCCTCCACCCAAGGTCATGCATCCGGCTCACATCTTGCATTTTTCTTGGCGTACCGTCCGGCTTTGTGGAGTCAAACACCAGTGCGCCTTCAAAACCCACAATACTCTTGACTGTTTCTGCAAGCTCACGAATGGTGACATCTTCACCTGTCCCAAGATTGACAAAACAAGGTTTGGGATAACTCAAAAGCTCAGGGGCGATTTTCTCATCAGACAACTCCATCAAGTGCAAACAGCCACTGGCCATATCATCGACATACAACAGTTCCCGGCGAGGTGTACCGCTTCCCCACACTACCACCTCGGACGCCTTCTGTACTTTGGCTTCGTGAAAACGCCTGATCAGAGCAGGTAAAACATGGCTGTTTTCGGGATGGAAGTTGTCTCCCGGTCCATAGAGATTGGTCGGCATAACGGCGATAAACTTTGTGCCGTACTGGCGGTTGTAGGCCTCGCACATCTTGATGCCAGTGATTTTTGCTATGGCGTAAGGTTCGTTGGTCGGTTCAAGAAGACCGGTCAGTAGGTGTTCTTCCTTCATTGGTTGTGGTGCCAATTGTGGATAAATACAAGATGACCCGAGGAACAGCAGGCGTTTGACCTCATGTTTCCAGGCTTGATGGATTACATTGTTCTGAATTGTTGAATTTATTTGAATGAATTCAGCAGGGTAGGTGTTGTTAGCATGAATACCACCGACCTTGGCAGCGGCCAAAAAGACATATTCAGGATTCTCTTGACAAAAAAAGTCAGCAACAGCCTGTTGGCAGGTAAGGTCCAATTCATTGATTTCTGGCAAAAGCAGGTTTTCATACCCACCAACCTGAAGACGTCTCGCAAGTGCAGATCCTACAAGCCCATTCGAACCAGCAACGAAAATTTTAGACCGCTTATCCATTTGATCTTGTCTCCTGTGCTGTTATCTTTAAAATTCCATCCATCATCATATTTACAGAACTCTCAAAGCTGGTTCTTTAATTCCAACAGCCGAGATAACAAATTACATGTTCACGACTTCCCGCAACGTCTCTTCAAAACGCCCAAGTACACTATCCATCCCAAGATTTTCCACAGCATACCGCCTGGCAATCTGATTATGCCCACCAGTGGAAGTCTGGCATCTTTGAACAAGTTCCACAATTGCCGCAACCAGCACATCAGCATTTTCCGGTTCTATTAAAGTGGCAACTCCTGGATTTTCCTGCACAAGTTTGCCAAGTTCGGTATCTGCATCAGCAGTTATTATAGCATCACCCCCAGCGGACAGAATTCCCGTCAACTTGGACGGCATGACTGCATCAGCAGCACCTCGTTTCTGTATCACCAGATGAACATCCGCCATCTGCAGTAAATCCGGTAACGATTGATATGATTGCAGAGGGTAGAAATGGACGTTATGCAACGCACTCGATTTTGCCGCATCGACAAGAACCGTTTTATGCGCACCCTCTCCGACAATAACAAAATGCAGATCGGTTTTTTCTCGTAATGCCATTGCAGCTTCCAGGATAATTTCAAGACCCTGTTTTTTGCCAAGGTTACCAGAGTAAAGAATGATATTATCACTGACATTGAAACCCCACTGCTGTCGGTATCTGTTTCTGTCCGCTTGTGGGGTGATAAAATCCGTGTCAACCCAGTTAGGAAAATGAACTATGGCCTGTTCTGCAACGCCTTTGGCCTTCAAGCGGGCGCACATGCTACGGGAGATCGACGATACACGGTCAAAACGCCGCATCAGAAGGCGTTCAGCGCCCAGAGCGAAGCGCGCAAGCACTCCACCGTCTCCCAGCATCCCGAGGCCGAACATGGCGTCAATCTCGAAATCTTGGATATGCAGCCAACTGCAGGTATTTGACAATTTGCTGAAGAGGATGGTCGTAGGTGCGCAGAAGAAGGAAGGAGCAATACAAATAATTACATCCGGTTGCCAAGCTAGCTGGCGCAACAGTTGAGGTAAACTGCTTAAGGCAAAGCTGGCCAGATGCAATAGTCTTGTGATCGTTTTCGGTTTTTCAGGGACCCAGAGTGGGGTGCGAAATACCGAAATCGTGCCGATGCATTCACGCAGATAGCGCCAACCAGAATAACCAGGTCCTATTTGCCATTCTGGATAGTAGGGGACTGTAGTAATTACCCGCACTTCATGATCACGCTCTGCCAGCCATTGTGCCATCTCACCGGTGTATTTACCGATGCCGGCAAGTTCGGGGGAAAAATTAAGGCCGTAAATAAGGATGCGCATATTTCAGATATTTCTTGTAGCGACAACAAAACAGTTAACGCTTTTCCGTTGATTAAATTGTCGAAGAAATGTGAATAAGCTTAAGAATATTAAAAGTATTTGGTTTTTGATACACAGAGAAATCAACATGTTAAGTAACTTCTCCATTCTTCCTCAACCAAACAACTGTATTCTCAACTCCTTGTGACATTGTGAAGGGCAAATCACCCACTAATAATTTCAGGGGTTCTAAATCATATATCATCGGTGTGACTAGGTTATTTAGCCTAAAAGAGGTTAATGGCGGGTTTTTCCAGCCGAATCTTTTAAGCATGTCTCCAAATTTTGCTGCAACGTGAAGATATCGTAAGTTCATTCGCTTGATCTTTGGAGTACCCAATGTGTTCTGTATCTTATTAGCCATCTCTTCTACATCAATAGGAGGATAATCTCCTAAGTATATGGTCTTGGCAGAGAATGTATATAAGGGCACATCGAGCAGACGTTGTAATTGATATACGGTATTACCAATAAAACCAAACGACTTTAAAATTTTTTCTGGACCTGGATGGAAATATTTTCCTTTGACAATAGTTAAAAAAAACGTTTTATAAGGGATATCAAACCATGGTCCCCAAATGGAAGTCGGCCGTACAATAAGCCAAGGACAAGGTATTTGCGTAGAATTTTCTCTGACTATTTTTTCACCCAACACCTTGCTCTCCCCATATGGAGTCGATGGGCAATAATCAAACTCATTATCTGGCTGATATCCAATACGACAGACGAGTCGAGATGAGGCAAAAATTATTCGCCGTAAAGATTTTAAGCCTGTAATAGCTGCTATTATATTCTGAACACCGACGGTGTTAGCGGAATAATCTGAAATGGAGAGACCGTCAAGGTCGGTCCTTGCTCCCATGTGTAGAATTACATCCGGTAATAATTTTTGAATTACCTCTCGTAATTTGGCAGCATCGCATAGGTCAACATTAATCCAGTATGGGGTGTGTGCTTTATTGCGTGGTGAAACAATATCAATATTTATAATTTCATCGCCATTAGTAACAAAATGCTCTACTAAATTAGTGCCTATAAAGCCTGAACCGCCTGTAACAATAACTCGCAAAACCTCACCTCCTGTTAGCTTATTAACCTTGACGGTCGATCTGTTAGGTCGTTAACGCTAAATTTGTGCAGCCCTATTTAGGACTTCCCATATTTTTTTAGCAGATATATCCCAGCTAAATAATTCTACTCTCTTTAAACCTTTTGTTTGTAGATCCAACTGCAGGCCGCTGTCTTCAGTTATTCTTCTCAATCCGTCAGCTATTGCTTCAACATCAAATGGATCAACCATCAAGGCAGCATCACCAACAACTTCAGGCAAGGATGTGACATTTGACGTAAGTACTGGAGTTCCACACGCCATTGCCTCTAAAGGAGGCAGCCCAAAACCTTCATAGAGTGAAACATAGGCTACCGCAAGCGCACCGCGATAAACGGCTGATAAATCCTCTTCCTTGATTCTACCAATAAAAATAATCCGATCGGCAATCCCGGCCTGTCTAGCTATTGCTAACAACTCTGGATCTGCTGTACCGGAAAGTACAAGTTTTACATCTGATCTTTTACACCCCAAGCTAAACGCCTCAATTAATCGGTTAACGTTTTTGTATATTCTTCTATTACCGACATATAAGACATAAGGAAAACCTGGATTATATTGAGTGCCTTCACAACTGAAATCAGCACCAACAGCATTATGGGTTACAACCACTTTTTCAGCAGAAATACCAGACCATGAAAGTAGCTCGTTACGAGAATATTCTGAAACGGTCAGAACCGTTGCAGCATTATGCAATAATCTTCGAATAACCTGATTATAATATAGCCGTTGAAGTGAATTGCCATAATGAAGATGCATCAAGTCATGGACACTAACAACAAAAGGAGTTTTGCAACCGGCAGGAGGCATAAAACCGGGGCTCCAGAACAGGTCAGCGTGGCTTTTCTTGATAGTTGAAGCGAGCAGCCATGGAGAAAGAGGGTTTTTGATCTTCCAGTTCTGGTTAAGATGTAAAATGTGACAATTATCAGGTTTTCGTTTGATAATTTCATTGACGTACCGACCAATTCCTGTCTCACCGAACCATCTATCGTCGATAATTAATTCCATAAAATAGACACCTGTCTGCACTTGTATTTCATATAACTATTTTGCAGGGGGCGCGGTTTTTTTACCAAAAATAAAACTACATAAATTAAAATTATTTAAATTACTTAGTAACAACATAAATATCACCATTTCAAATAAAAATGACCCAACTCCAGCAGACAATAGGCTAATCCCACAAAAATGCAATAGAAGTACAAAAGTGTATGGATTTGAAAAATCATTGTAAGATCTTTCGATAGTTTTGAGAAAATATCCTTGAATAAATCCGCAAAGTATTAGCCACAAAGGAAATATTTCACCAAAATCTGCGTAAGCAACGCCAGAACCAAACGACGGAGCTCCGGTATCCGTCTCAAACCACTCTGGAAAATAGATTTCCGCTAAAGCAATAGAACCAAAATTACGAGGTTTTTCAGGATAGAGAACTCGTGGTATTTTTGAGACAAAATAGTCTTCTAAAAATATTCTTCCAAGCTGAGGTTTATGCTCTTTATCGATAAGGACTTGTCCATTTCGATTATAATCGGAGTAAGTAAGCAATATATCAAAAAACATCTCTTTACTAATTTCGGTAGTATCAGTGCTAGGACGCAATAAAGCAATAGCTGTTGTGAGCAAGAAAAATGCAGTAACAAGCAATAAAACAAATGATTTAAGACCAAGAGAAAATTGAGTGCTTTTTATCCAATAAATAAACACAATAACTATAAAGGAAAAAAGGACAGTTTTAGAACCAGTGCAATAGCCTATTATAGAAAATATCAGGCCGGCAGTAACAATTTTTGACCAGTTATTATTCAATGAAAACATCACAAGAACAAATGATACCCTCAACAGAAAAGCTGATAGAAAATAACTTAGCCCATATCCAGTGCGAGTTTGTAAATAAACACTCCTTGGATCTAGTATAACATCGAGTCCAAATTCAAGATAAATTGGCAGAAAAAGAAAAATGGTAGCTAAAATCAGTATCATCGATTCACGCCAATACAACGGAGTGACGCGCCGAAACAATGAAACTGAAATACCCTTGCAATAGTAATAAGTAATGAGGAATGATAATACTTCAACCGTATTGCCTAAAGTAATTAAGAAAAAAGAATAGTCGGTGCCATCGCCTCCTATTCTAAAAGTGTAAAGCAATTCAACTACAATATTTTTTGTAAACGCACCAACAAACCAAGGAGTAAGTAAATTAAAGTAACTTCCAATTTGCTGAGAAACTTTTGCATATGCTAAAAGTATAATTAAACCACTTATCACTAAAAGTGCAATTCTTAATTTCCTTAGGGTAAACCCCCGGCTCTGCCGGGGGACCCCAATAGTTTGACAGTTCCTGAAATATGTAGAAGCCTCCCTAACGTGAACCGCTCAAAGTACACGAAAAGGAGGCTTCAATGGACGACACACAAAGTTTATGCCACACGAAATGGGATTGCAAGTATCACGTTGTATGGATTCCAAAATGTCGCCGCAAGGTGCTGTTTGGTCGAATCCGGAAATATCTTGCCGACTTGTTTCATAGTCTAGCCAGGCAGAAAGAGTGCAAGATAGTGGAAGGGCACCTTCAACCTGATCATATTCACATATTGATATCGATCCCACCAAAATACTCCGTTGCACAGGTGATCGGTTTCATCAAGGGCAAAAGTGCAATCCATATTGCGCGAATGTACCTTGGTCAGAAGAAGAACTTTGCTGGTATGAGCTTTTGGGCACGTGGCTACTTTGTATCCACTGTCGGTGCTGACGAGGAAACAATTGCCAACTACATCAGGAACCAGGAAGACGAAGACAAACGTCTGGATCAATTGACATTTTTGCCCGAAGAATGACCACCACTCGTGGTGGTCAGATAATCTTTTGAAAAAACCGCTTCGAGCGGTTCACGACTTTGAAAGCCCCCGGCTTTGCCGGGGGATGCTTACTCAGTATCAATCATATATCAAATAAGACCTTTGAAATCGCATAATCGCGATGCAACATTTTGAAAATAATTTCAGAAGCGTTTCAACGTCTTAGTAGCAGCTGTTACAGCCTCAAATCCGACTATCATTTGCGAAGGAGGACGTTCAATATAAAACTCAGATACATTAATGATTGATAGTGCTCTATTTCTACACTACGCTATTTTCACCTGTATGTTTTTTAAGTACATTAAAATAAAGTTCTTCCCATCTTTCTGTCCAGGCGTCTACGTCGAAGAAAGCATGTGACATTCCCATTATTGCATGGGACGATGTTTGCCAGTATTCTCTATTTGCTGCGACATCACCCATCAGAGCATACAGACTGCAACAATCATCAGGATCAAACAGAACTCCGTTCACTCCTTCTTGGATCATCTCAGGAATTCCCCCGCGATTGGAACCAAGTACTGGAACGCCAAAAAAGAACGACTCAAAAACAACACCTGGATAAGTATCTTCCCATAGAGAGGGGACTACCGTAAAATCAATTTTTTCAAAAAATATTTCAGGTTGTACACGTCCAATAAAATCGACTCGTTCATGACTGAACTTGTTTTTTAGATACGTTTCGTACTCTATCTTCCCAGAACCGGCTATTACGAGGCTCCATGATTCAGGAGAATGATTAATGAAAGTATCAAGAAGAAGTTCTATGCCTTTGCTAGGCATTAATCGGCCTATAAACCCAAAAGTGACACGTGAATCCAAAGCTCGAGTGCCGGGTCTTCGAACTTCCGCGCCAATGTTCATCTGTCGCGCATTGTGAATTACCTCGCGAATTGGGACATTACTAAAATATCCATAGCGGACCATTTTTTCTAGGATGAACTGGCTGACCCCAACTACGGCAGTTACCTTGTTACTCAACCTCGGGTGAAATAAACGCATCACACGACATTTCAAGCATTGCCGTTGGCATGGCCTGTCTCGACTAAACATGTTGCTACGGGGACAGATGAGGTAGGGGTCATGCAATACTTGAACAATGGGGATGTTTAGATTTGATAGCACAGACCAGACAGACACAGACCAACCAGCAAGATTGTGGATGCATACTATATCAGGTTGTTCACTTTTTACAAAGTTGGCAATGATTCGTTTGACAAATGGATTATTAATGTCAAGAATATGCCATATTGCTCTTTTCCATGCAGAAGCTTTCTCACCTCCAAATGGCCAACATATATTCTTAATTCCGATGCGCCAAACTTTAACACCATTGATTACATCATTCTGGACTGTATTAGTATTATCAAGCGAAAGAACTGAAACAGAATGCCCCCTTTTACCCATTGCCTCAACATGGTTTTGAAGGATAATTTCAGCACCACCGGATGCATTTGGAGCGTATAAAGAATTTATAAAAAGTATCTTCAATTGCCCTCTCCAAGCCTTAAGCCTCGGTTTTTATAAATTAGTTCAGATCTCATCATAACGATTGTGTTTGAAGGTACGGATTTATATATTAGTGAATTAGCACCTATTACTACATTGTCACCTATCGTAACGTTATTTAAGACAGTAACATTACTACCAAACCAACAATTGTTTCCGATAGTTATAAATCCAATATCAAATCCTTGTTCTGATATCCGCTTATTAAGATCAGCAAAATTGTGGTTATGATCGTACAATTTGACACTCTCACCAAACAAACAATCATCACCAATAGAAATATTGCCCATGCAATTTATCGAGCAATTGTTATTCATAAAGACATTGCTGCCAATCTTAATGTTTCCGCCATCTGCTAGTAATTTTACATAACTCCTAGTACTGAAATTATTTCCGATATGGATGCTACCATTATTACTATTTACGAGTTTAAAACCGTAACATATGGAACTATTCTGGCCAAAATAAACATTCTTGTATTTTAAAAGCATGAATTGAATAATCAACCAACAGTAAATTTTTCTAAGCATGCTTCACCAGCTTCTTTAATTTAATGGCAGCTTTTTGTGCGATTATACTAACAATATAAATCAAATTAGCATGCCTGAAATATTTAGATGACATAAGTGGTGACCGTAATAACAATAACAAGACATGGAAATTGAAAGATTTAATCCACAATTTTTTAAGGCCACTTTCGTTCGCAAAAGTCTTCTCTCTACATAGCAGCTTAAGGAATTCATCGAGAACTGTTATAGAACTCGTTTTGATATAATTTCCTTAGGGTAAACCCCGGCTCTGCCGGGGGACCCCAATAGTTTGACAGTTCCTGAAATATGTAGAAGCCTCCCTAACGTGAACCGCTCAAAGTACACGAAAAGGAGGCTTCAATGGACGACACACAAAGTTTATGCCACACGAAATGGGATTGCAAGTATCACGTTGTATGGATTCCAAAATGTCGCCGCAAGGTGCTGTTTGGTCGAATCCGGAAATATCTTGCCGACTTGTTTCATAGTCTAGCCAGGCAGAAAGAGTGCAAGATAGTGGAAGGGCACCTTCAACCTGATCATATTCACATATTGATATCGATCCCACCAAAATACTCCGTTGCACAGGTGATCGGTTTCATCAAGGGCAAAAGTGCAATCCATATTGCGCGAATGTACCTTGGTCAGAAGAAGAACTTTGCTGGTATGAGCTTTTGGGCACGTGGCTACTTTGTATCCACTGTCGGTGCTGACGAGGAAACAATTGCCAACTACATCAGGAACCAGGAAGACGAAGACAAACGTCTGGATCAATTGACATTTTTGCCCGAAGAATGACCACCACTCGTGGTGGTCAGATAATCTTTTGAAAAAACCGCTTCGAGCGGTTCACGACTTTGAAAGCCCCGGCTTTGCCGGGGATGCTTACTATTTTCGTGCCACCTGTAATGAGCTAATACTTTATCTACATACTTGAATTTATATTTTTTTGAAAGGCGAAACCACATATCGATATCTTCAAGTTTAGTATTGATGTCATATAATCCCATCTCAATAATTGAACTTTTACGAATCAATGCAGCCAAACCCGAAAAATAATTACCCTCAAAAAAGCTCTCATATGTACCAAAGTTGCGTTGTAAATCATAATTAATGCGCCTATACGTTAAAAACCTTATCGAACTATTAAAAGACAACCGTGTCTTGTCGTTGGCTATATTTCCATTTAAATCAACCTCCACACAATTATCATCAGCATCAATAAAATCTGTATCCCCGGAAACTAAAGCATAATTATTATCAAGTGCATTAAACTCCTTTACCAAAAACTCTATTTTATCAGGTAAGAACATGTCGTCAGATGCTAATAATGAAATAAAGTCACCCTTAGCAAGTGTAATGCCTTTATTTAATGTTATAGTTAAGCCTTCATTGTTTTTATTGATGTACGCAAAACTAGTAAAACGATTTTTGCAATATACCTCCATTGAAATAATTTGCTGATGGGTATCATCCTTTGATCCATCGTTCAACACAATTAGTTCAATATTATTATATGTTTGATCAATAACGCTTTTTATAGCTTTCTGGACATATTTCTCATGATTAAAAGCAGGTATAATGACCGACACGAGCGGATTATCAAAAGATTCAATTGGTGAGGGATAGTCATTCATATGTAATGCCTCGATTCACAAAAAGACATAGCTAAACATGCCCAATAATTTTAGCAGGTACACCGCCTGCTATAGTGTTTTCTGGAACACTTATTCCTAAAACAGATCCTGCCGCTACAACAGAATTCTTACCAATAGTGACACCTTTTAACACAGTAACTCGTGACCCAATAAAAACATTATCACCTATAGTGACAGGCAGACATTTGTATGTTCCAGAATTTCGTCTATCAGGATGTAAGTCATGAAAATCAGAATCATAGACTGTAAATTCCGTGCCAATAAGAGTATTAGCACCTATACTAATGCAAGTGCGGTCTGCTACGATAACTGCATTATTATTGATATAAACCCCATCGCCAATTATAATTTTAGATTCAGTCGACCTCGCTTCGATATGAGTGTATCCATTAAAAAAATACGGAGAAGGCCAGACACCCAGGTTACATTTTCCGAGTATTATTTCCCCTTGTCCTGTCGTCAACACCGGTTGAATATATTTAACTCCATTTGACACAACGGTAGCATTGGAGACTAAACGATAAAATACAATTCTCAAATACTGATAAGCTAGTCCCGTTGCTAAATAAATATGTCTTGCTCTTATTTTTAACAGTTTAGATGGATTCAAGATGCCTCCTAAGACATTTTCTTAAACTCTTTACTCGTTAAAAAGTACATAACGTACCAGTGTAGCAGATAGTTAAGCGCGAATGCTATAACCGCCCCTTGCAAGCCAAAGCGAGGAGTAAGTAATATTGTACCTAATACCAAAGAGACTGAAAAGAAAACTTCTGTAACAATAACGAATTGCGTGGACGCTCTCGCAAACAGGACGTAGCCCAATATCCAACTTCCAATCTTAATCACGTCGCCAGTCAACTGCCAAGTAAACAGCTTGATCATCGGACGAAAATCTGGAGTAAAAAGTACCGATACAATGAAGTCACGCAGCAAATAAATTGACAGAGCACCAAAGACTGCAAGAGGTAATACAATCCGGTATGTTTTAAGAATTTCTGATTTTAGTTCTTTTGCCGTTCTAATCTCGGAAATCCGAGGCAAATAATACGCAGAAAGGGTAAGAGTCACCATCATAAGGTAGATATCACTAATTTTTGTAACTGCCTGCCAATAGCCAGTAGCCTCAAGTCCAAATTTTGCTGACAGGTGATCCCGCACAAGAATCTGTGAGAGTGGGACACAAATAGAACTAGTTATAGCCATAGCAACAAACTTCAATAAATTTTGCAGAGTCTTCGGGTCAATCTTGCCCCATAGAGTACGCAGGCTAAACCATTCTGCTTTTAGCGCTAGGCCCAGCGTGGTTAGTACCGCTACTGACTGACTCACGCCAAAGGCAATTAAAGCACCACGCAGTCCAAGCTTCCATGCCAATATGGCGACAACACAAAACGAGACCAAATTACCTGAAATGTTCGCAAATATGAATGTACGAAACTCTTTTTTACCGTTGATAATTGCAAGTAGGGTTGAATTAAGTGCTAACCCCGGCAACGCAATCGCAAACCAAACGAAGACATCGGAAAAATGAGGCAGTTTGAATAGCCATACAGAAAGCTGCTCGCGAAACAAGATTATGCCGACTGCAGCACCCAATGTCGTGAAGAGCATTAAGCGGCAGGCGGTTTGCCAAATTGCATGCTGCCGTGGTTCGTCGTCAAAATACTCTGCGGTGTATTTGGTAACACCTGTTGTTACGGTTCCGCTGACAAGGCCGGAAACGAGTCCAACCGCGTTTTGAAACTGTCCAATCAGTGTATATCCGGCCGGTCCCAACATGACAGCCAGTAGTTTGTTAAGCACAAGTGCGCTGGATAACTTAACAGCAACAGCAACTGCATTCCACAAACTGGTTTTTACCAGACTCATGCTGAATGGACTTTATGCAATGAGGCGCAAACAGACACAATGCTATCTTCTGTTATACCCGGCCACATCGGAAGACTGATTACAGAATTATGAATTGCTTCTGAAATTGGAAAGTCACCCCTTTTATAGCCAAGGTCTGAATATGCAGGCTGCAAATGCGGTGGGATAGGATAATGGATCATGGTTCCAATGCCAGCCTCAGCCAGCATCTTTTGTAACTCATCACGGCGATCTTGCCGCACCACAAACAGATGCCAGACCGGCTCGGCCCATTCCGGGATAAATGGTATGGTCAGGGGGGTGATAGTAGTAAGATCTTGAATGTAGGAACTGGCAACAATCCTTCGTCGTTCATTACATTCATCAAGCTTGGTCAGCTTCACCCGAAGTAATGCTGCCTGCAATTCATCCAGTCGAGAGTTGAACCCGACGACCTCGTTATGATACTTGATCTGTGAGCCATAGTTGCGAAGCACTTTGATACGTTCCGATAATTCATTATCATTAGTTGTAACTGCTCCGCCATCACCGATGGCCCCGAGATTTTTACCGGGATAAAAGCTGAACCCGGCAGCATCTCCAAGACTTCCAGCTCTACGACCCTTGTAACGTGCGCCATGTGCTTGGGCACAATCTTCAATAATTTTGAGGCCGTATTTTTGGGCAATGGCATTGATCGGATCCATATCCGCGGTTTGTCCGTAAAGATGCACCACCAGTATTGCCTTCGTCATTGGTGTAATAGCTTGTTCAATTCTCGCTGGATCGAGGTTGTAGGTGCGCTCATCCGGTTCAACGGGAACGGGGGTTGCACCAGCATGGGTCACTGCTAGCCACGTGGCAATATATGTATTGGATGGGACGATCACTTCATCGCCAGGACCTATTCCGTATGCCCGAACAATCAGGTGAAGGGCATCGAGTCCGTTGGCAACACCGATGCAATACTTTGTTTCACAATAGGCTGCAAACTCAGTTTCGAACGACTGCACTTCTCTGCCAAGAATGTACCAACCCGACTCCATCACACGTCGATAGGCAGCGTCCAGCTCATCTTTTAATTCAATATAAGGCGATTTAAGGTCGAGAAAGGGAATGTTCATTTCTTCTTTGCCGCCTCAAGAAATGTCTCATATTCACGGATATAGTCGTCTGCAGAATATGTGGTCGATGTCAGCACGAGACATACAGCGCCCGAAGAAAAATTATCTATCTCTCTCCAGACATTAGTTGGCAGGTATAACCCATAGTAGGCTCTATTGAGATGAAACGTCTTTTTATCGAAACCATCGTCGACAATAACGTCAAAACTGCCACTCATGGCAATAATAAATTGTTCAGAATAGATATTGCTATGTCCAGCTCGCATCTCGCCACCGGGTACATCGTAAAGATAAAAAACCCTCTTTATGTCGAAAGGAATATGGTTTGTACCCTCGACAAAAGTTAAATTTCCACGTGGGTCAGCGATTTTTGGCAAATCAATGATTTTGCAGTCTGACAATGGCATCTTTATCCTCCCGTATTATGTGAAGCTACAATATATATTTCGCCAGCGATATCTGGAAAACGTTCCCCAAGTTGCATGAAGGCTTCAACCATCTGCGGTGTCCAAGTGTCTTCTATTTGCTTGTTGGCAACCGGTTTTAACCAGTAACCACCAAAGACTTCGATGTTCAATCCTGCTACATGAAAAGCCTCTTGAAAGGATTCTGGATTGAACACTCTACGATGACCATGATGAACATCCATTTCATTTAAAGTATCTTCCGCTGTCAGAATACCCATTACTACTGCAGCCTGACGGTGCAATGAGTGAGCGTTGGGGACCGCAGCAAAAATGTGACCGACATCAGGTTTGAGCCAGTTTTTTGCGCGCGAAAGTATATCAACAGGATCATTTACATGTTCAAGTACATGACCGAGGATGATAGTATCAAATTTCACGGTAGGATTAAATTCCTCAAAAAGCGCATTCACAATTTCTGCCTGAGGGAAGCGTTTTCTTAGATCATCACAAAAGGTGCTAGATCCTTCCACTATAGTTATCTTCTTATTGAGGGTTGCTAACAGCTCAGTCATCACTCCTTCGGCCGGCCCCAATTCTAATATAGATTCACCATTTATAAATCGAGATACAATCTTAAAGCAATATGAGATCGCTGCGGGCATCACGCCAGATGAATACAAAGATATTTCAGATATGGTTTGTAATCTTTTCTTTTCAGCAATGGCAGAATTCATATGTTTACCTTGTTCCTTATTTCAATAAATTCCAGCATCATTCGGTTGGGAAACATGACAAAACTGATGCGGCACAAGCCAAAAGCGACTGCTGGAACCGGCTCAACAATCATCTTTGCACGCTTTGCACGAGCCCAGTTAATGGCAGAGTCAATATCTTCGACCAAGTACGCAAAGTGATACATCTTTATTCCCGCATCGATCCATGGTGTCAGCGTTACAGACCCAGGCAAATTTTCCAGCAACTCGACCCTTGGTCCAGGGCCAACAAGAAAGCAGCCGGATATGCCCTGCACGGGATCGACAAACAATTCACCTTCCTGATGATATCCCATGTACTCGAAAAACTGTCGTTCGCGTTCAATCGATCCGGTGGCATAACCTACGTGATGGAACTCGTACCCTTCCGGTAATTTCTGCAAATCAACCACGTAATATCCTCTTTGAAGTAAGCTTTGCCAATTGTTCAAGTCGGTGCTCAATACAGTCCCAACCTGGATGGTCCACATAATGCTCAACAGCATCCAAGCACAAGCCATTTAGCTCAAGATGCTGGGGTAATAGCCTGCGTTTTAAAATGCCGCATGAATCGTGAAATGACATTACGTTTACATTGTCGGCAACGGTGCGGCAATACACTGCGTCAAGCTTCAGACTCTCGAAAGCCACACGATATATCAACCATGAACATTCTACCGCCCCGAGCGAACCTGTTTTGAGTATCCAGCGCCCCCACTCTCCTGTCTTGGCCTTTTGATCGATATCGTAAATTGAGACAACCCCTTCGGCTGCGCCATTATCCCTACGCTCCAAAACAAAGTAATAATCGTTGGCGCGGTCATAATAACGGCTAAACCATGCCAACTGATCCTCAATGCGGTTTGAACTCGCATGCAGATAGCGATTTAGTGCAGGATCGGTACGTAACTCAATGACAAAGTTTGCATCCTCATCAGTAATTGGTCGCAGGCGGAAGGCAAAACCCTCAACAAATATGTTATGCCGCATGTTTGGCCAGCACCGCGTCAACAATCTTGACCGCACTGTCAAGCTTGGCCAATTCTTCTTCTGAAAATTCAACACCCAATTCTTCTTCGAGAGCAAACATAATTTCCATGTGCTTCAGCGAGTCCCAATCGGCAGTATTCTGGCGAGAAATTTCGTCACCTAACTTTAGCTGGCACTTGAGAAACGCTTCAAGTACGTTCAACACTGCTTGTTCAATCTGATTGCGCTGCATAGATGTTATTACTCCTTGATTAAGGCGATACCATCGGTCAAAACAAAGTTTTCTATCAGTTCAGACTGCAGAGTGTAACATCCTGGTTCCGGTACCTCTACCATAGCTAGCAAAAGCGACAACCATTTAAGCGCTGGTTGATTACGAGGTCCATGTTGTACCCGGAAGCTAACGTTACTACCCCCTCTAAATAGCGGCATATTTCGAATTGCACCAATTATAATCGAATCTTCCAACTGACGTCCTAAGGCGCGACAACTAACACATAATTCTTCAACAATTAGCTGATCATTTTCACGCTCGCATACGAGCACAGCAATCACGCCGCTATCAGATAGGCGGTCCTTCATATGCACACTGGCCACGCAAGCATTAACGCACTTGAGGCGGTCTGCTAATTCGGCTTGATTGAAACGACGTAGCGCAAGATTAAACTGGTTGGTTTTATTGCACAAATCGGCTAGTCTGGACAGTTGGTCAACAGGATTGTAGCGGTAAGACAGCGAAACTTCCAGGCTACGGAAATAGTCTACAGTATCAAACGCTGCAACCTGTATTTTTTCGCGCTCAGCATTGGCCCTCAGATCCTGAACCCGCTTTGTGTCTTCGTCTTCGATTTTCCAACGCCATAAACCAGGGTAATGTTCCACAGCCCGTTGTGTCAGGCTGGCATCCGAATTAGCAAACACAGTATGTACTTGTGGTATTTGTGCCGCAACTGAAGCTAACTCGCCAGGATTGTCATCGACAAAAAGCACTGCGTCTGGTGATATACGTAATGTGTCGGCAATACGTTTGATGGCGGTGGCCTTCTCCCCCCATGACACTTCTGTGACCGAGAAATCACCCCATTTCAGTGGATAATCGTCACGATTGTTAAATAGTGTTTCAACATCTGGACGCTCATTACGGGACACTAGTGTGATAAAAATTCCGCGTTGCAGCAGTGATTTCAAAAAGAACTGAAAATCACGGTGTTGTTGCGAAAGCTGGACTCCTTGAATTCCGTCTTCGCCCAAAACCCCGATATGCAGCGTATTGTCAAGGTCAAGTGCCACTGCTTTCACTGGGGGGAACACTACCGCGGGTAACCAGTGACAAGCTAGTTTCCGTGCTATTAGCGGCTGTGCAGCATTACTTACAGGCGTACCGGCCATTACGGTACTGCGTGAATCGATCAGATTAACACCAGCTTCACTACAGACAGCACCGACATCTGCAAAATAAACTGCTGGCATTGACGTGAAGGATGTTTGTAGTTCAATCCGCTGAGCATCATTTTCCAGCCAGGTGGCAACAATAATCGATGAGCTGGTGGCGATCCGCAATGCTTTTATTCTGGCGATCAACCACTCGGTCCATGCCGCGAAACTCGTATTAGAAAGATAACGACTGCTGTCGAGCCAGATTAGTTCAACATCCGCCGGAGCGTGATTTGCAAACATCAGTGTATCATCGTAGTCACTGAACTGGAACTCGGCCTGCCAGCAACCATAAGCAACATACGGGTGTATCAAGCTAGCAACTGGTTCAAAAGCGTGGTTGCGCCATACATTAACGTAGATCTTTTTCGTTCCTGCCACATCCTGAACAATACTTTGCAACGCAAGTCGACTAGGACGGTTCGCAAATAGAGTAGATTGCACTTCATAGCGCCAGAAACTCGTTTTTATGTGGCTTTGAATTAAATCCATCAGACCATCCTTGAACTTGTCTTTATTTTACGCTCGGAATGGCAACTGTTCCCACCTATCAAGAGGTTTGCCGTATTTCACAGTGCTGTAAATACCTGTTGTTTTACGATAGGAACTATCACCGCCAAAAATAAAAGAATTATTATAACCCGTTGTATTCAGGATTGAGTCAGATACCTCCGGCACAGCCGGGAGCTTGAAAATCGTTAACCGCTCAAAGCGGGTTTGTAAAACGTTGCCACCTAGAAGGTGGCTCCTCTTAAAGTAAGTTTAGCTGGTCAAGACGTTTATCTTCTTCGCTCTGATTCTGAATGTAGGCGCAGATGCTTTCCTCATCTGCTGACATAATATCCTCTGGCCCAAAAACTCTGCCCAGCAAAGTTCTTGCGGCGGCCAACATATGTACGGGCAATCGCTATCGCGCTTTTGCCCTTGATGAAACCGATCACCTGCGATACCGAAACCTTCGGCGAAATGGATATCAGGATGTGAACATGGTTGGGTCTCAGATGCCTCTCTAATATTTGACACCCTTGTTGCTTGGCAGGATCTTTCAGCAACTCTCCCAAATGCTGACACAGCCTGTCATACAACACTTTCTGCCGACACTTCGGTACACACTTGACAACGGAAGACTGGGTGTTCACTTCACATTCTGTGACCCCAATGAAATCGTAGTTTGTAAACAATTTCAACGTCTCGGAGAGCGCAACGACTTCCATCGCTCCAGTTCTTTCTCCGGCATCCGGGCAAAGCCTTCCCTGGCGAATGCGAACAGCACGGAGAAGAAAAAGGTTACAAAGGTTGCAACAATGACCAGTTTTGAGCGGGCAGGTTTGCTCTTTTTTTCCGGCACTTTGGCTTTTTGCAGGACCTGGAAGGGGGAGAGGTCTTTCGATTCGGAGAGCCTGGCCATCTCATACTGTTTGGTCAGCAACTCGACCATGGTCTCCTGGATCTTGAACTCGCGCATGAGGCGCAGATAATCCTGGCCCAGTTGGGGCACTGATCCGACGGAAGGGATGGAACTGTTGCCACCGCTCCCCTCCAGTCGGGCGATCTGCCTCTTCATGTTTTCGACCGAGGTCCGGGCCCGCTTCACTTCCTGGCTGGAATCGGTAAACTGGCGCTGCAAGGCGGCAAGCTGGACCTCCTGTACGGCAAGCTGCGCCCTGAGTTGAGCGACCCCCTCGATGGACGCCTTTGCCTGCTCCGTGACGTTCACCATCTTGTTTCTTGACTGGAACGCCTTCAATTCGTCTTCGGCGCGGGTCAAATCCGCCTTGGCGGTTGTTAAGCGCTCCTCCAGAAACAGGCGGTTCTTGCCGGCTCCGCTCATGCTGAGCCTTACGGCAAGCTTGCCCAACTCTTCAACATATCCGTTGGCCATATCGGCGGCCCGTTTGGGGTCCTTGTCATTCACGGCGATGGTTATGATGCCGTCTTTTTTCCCTGCGCTGATCATGGCCTTGGTATCCAGCGTTTTATAGGCATCAACCCTGAATTTCGCCTTATACACATCCAAAAGCTTGTAACGGTCGATAATCGGGTCTTTGACAGCTTCACTCCTGAGCATGGATACATACAGATCCGTCTTGGTGGGACCGCCGAGCGATCCGCCTGCGAGGCCGGCCAATCCCCCCAATTGAGCCATCATTGCACTCATACCGGCTTTGTCATCTTCCGAGGCCAGAATCAAGGTCGTGGCGGTGTAGATGTTAGGCATGAAGAGAGTAATCAACGCGGTCAGGAGCGCCGCACCTAAGGAAGTGAGCAGAATCATCTTCTTGTGCTGGGCAATGACGAGTAGCAAATCTACGAGAGACACGGCGGGAGTCACTGGTCGCGGCGAAATACCTGGAGTAGTTGGCAGAATTTCAACGTCAGCTTCAAAATTCAAAGTACGAGGTTCGGGGCTAGGACAAGAGCCGCTAGACTCATGGATTAAAGGTGTTTGTTGGTGCCTCGTGATCGGATTGCCAGGTGAGGAATGAGGGCTAGTACCGGGGGTATTCTGATGCATTAATAGTGCTCCGACGACATTAGCAAGTAATCAAAAAGCAGTAAGCCATGGATAAGATGAAAAAAGCAAGAAAAAATCTTAAACACTCAAAACAGAGGTTTATCTCGACGTTGTTCTCATTTCGCTGCCTAATTGGCAGGCTAAAGCTACCAATTCTAGAGCCTTGAGGTCAAGAAGAGATCTCTACTTTATAATAACTCTGATACCACGCGACAAAACGTCCGATACCCTCTTCAACGGTAGTTGCCGGTCTGAAGCCCACATCACGCATCAAGTCATCTACATCGGCACAGGTTTCAGGCACATCCCCATCCTGGATAGGCATCATGTTCTTCTGCGCCGGTCTCCCCAGGTGTTTTTCCAGTGTCTCGATGAAATCCAGCAGCATGACCGGATTATTGTTGCCGATGTTGTAGATGCGATAGGGGGCGTAGCTGGTGGCGGGATCGGGAGCAGCGCCGCTCCATAATGGATTGGGTACAGGCACGTTGTCTGCCACCCTGACGATACCCTCGATGACGTCGTCGATATAGGTGAAGTCCCGTCGCATTTTGCCATAATCATAAACGTCGATCGGCTTGCCTTCCAGAATGGCTTTAGTGAAAAGAAACAGCGCCATGTCGGGACGTCCCCAGGGGCCGTAGGTTGTGAAGAAGCGCAGCCCGGTGGTTGGCAGACCGTAGAGGCTCGAATAGGTGTGAGCCATCAGTTCATTGGATTTCTTGGTTGCGGCGTACAGTGACACCGGGTGATCCACGTTGTGATGGGTGGAAAATGGCATAGTGGTATTGGCGCCGTACACGGAACTGGACGAGGCGTAGACAAGGTGCTCCACCTTGTTATGGCGGCAGGCTTCGAGGATGTTGATAAAGCCGACAAGGTTGCTCTGAATGTAGGCGTGAGGGTTGCTGATGGAGTAGCGTACGCCGGCCTGGGTGGCCAGGTTAATTACCACGTCGAAACCCTCTTCAGCGAACAGCTGTTCCAGCGTAGTGCGATCCTCGAGGCCTGCCCTCACCATGCGAAAGCCCGGCATAGACACCAGCTGTTCCAGCCGCGCCTCCTTGAGGGTGACATCATAGTAGTCGTTCATGTTGTCGTAGCCGACAACCGTATCCCCGCGTTCGAGCAGCCGCTTCGAGAGATGAAAACCTATGAAACCGGCAGCGCCGGTTACCAGGATTTTTGACATGAATCTAAATCTCCAAATTGTATAAGGGGAGCTCTCTCGCTTGCCGTGTCCAGGAAGAGGACCGGAAGTGAGAGAGCTCAAGCAGAGCTATACTAACGCAGACCAAGAAAGACCGTGCCGGCCGTGATGGCGATCTGGCTCATGATGGTGGTGATGTCCTTGATGGTGCGAAGCCAAGCGGTTTTCTCAAATTTCTGGGGTACCACAATGGCGTCCCCCGATTCGACCGGCTCGCTCATAAAGCCTCCCCCAAAAACGGAGGAAAAGGACGAGTACTGCTGACGGCTGAAGACCGAACCGTCGGCCCGTATGACGTAGATTTCGTCCTCATCGCTGTCACTGGTCGTGCCACCGGCGTTTTGAAGATAGTAGCCGACCGGCCGCCCGAAGTTAGCAACAAAGTTGGTGGGATTGACGACCTTTCCGAGCACTGAGACGGAATAACTGCGCTGCGGCACTTCCAGGACGTCACCACCCATGGCCGCGATATCATAGGTCGAGTTGGTGAACTTATCCAGGGGTGCCAGCTTGATCACCAAGCGCCCTTCGGCCTTGGCTGCCTTGAGCAACTGCAGATTGCTTTTCACTCCCTCCAGGACCGCCTTGGCAGAAGCCAGTTCTTCCGGACTGGAGGCGGCGCTGGCCACTTCGGTCATCCTGCGGTTCATGTCCTGTTCGGTGGTGGCGATGAATTCGTCCATCCGTTTCTGCTGGATCTCGCGCACGGATTCACGGGTGAACTTGGCTGCCCGCAAGTAGGCGCGCTCGGAGTACCCTCCGGCCCGGCGAATGACGGAGCTGAGTTTTTCGCCCTTGAAGATCGGGTACACGCCCGGAAAACGGAATTCTCCTTTGAGCGTGACGTATCGCTCAGCCACCTCCGACCAGTTGGGTATCTTGCGTACGGTGAGCTCGTCGAAAGGCTCCAGGGGAATGTTGTGCTGCGAATTGCCCTTGATGGCCTCCTCCAGGTCGATCAGGATAGGAAAGCTGGTGACATTGTTGGCGGTCTGCTTAAGGCGCGTGATCTCGGCGCTCTTCAGATAGGCGTTGTTCTTGGGATAGCCGCCGCTGATCAGCAGGTCGGTCACGCGCATATTCTTCATCAGCCGATATTCACCCGGTTTCTGGACTTCGCCCAATACGCGGACTGTCGGCATCTCCTCTAGTTCCCAGCGCGAGAAGATCCTCACCTGGTCGAACTCCTGCAATTCCAGGTCGTCGGCAGGTGCGCCGGTCAGCGCCCTGCCGGGGTGGAATACGATTTTTTCCGGATGCAGGTCGGGCGGGTACAGGCGGGTGATCTCGCCCACTTCCATGCTCGTTTCAGGCAGGATGTTGTCATGCGGCAGGAGCTGGTGGATGCGCATGCCGGGTTGGAGGGCGTAATCTCCCGGGCGCAGTACATAGCCTTCCAAGCGTACGTAATCCCGCAGTTTCCTGTCGATAGGAAAGATCTTGACCAGATCCTGGTCCTTGATCGGAATCGAGGCTGCCCTGTCTTCCAGAGTCTTGCCTTCTTTGGTGTCCAGGTTGACGTCCGTGACCACCTTCTTGTCGTGGGCCTCGACCCGCGAGATCTGGAGCCGCTGGAGGTAGCCGGTCGGAACGATGCCGTCGGCCAGATCGAGCAGTTCCTTGAGGGTTTTTTCGTTTTTCAGTTCGTAGATCGCCGGTCTCCGGACGTTCCCTGCAATGCCGGCCACCGGACCGATGCTGGGTACAAAGACGGTGTCTCCCGGCTGGAGACGGATGTCACGGCTCTTGTCCCCCTTGAGGAAAAAATCATACAGGTCGATCGTATCTACCAATTTGCCTTCGCGCTTGATGGCGATGGCGCGCAGGCTGCCGTTGCGGGTGGGGCCGCCGGCCGCGGAAAGCGCATTGATAAGGGTGGAGAGGGAAGAAACGTTGTAATCACCGGGAGCGTTGACCTCACCCACCAGATATACCTTGATCAGACGCAATTTGCCCATGGTGACGTTGAGCTGAAAGTCGCGAAAGACTTTGGCCAGCTGGCCGTTGAGGAATTTGGGCAACTGACCGTAGGTAACGCCGGCAACCTTAACCGCCCCCACCTTGGGGAGCACGATTTCGCCGCTGCGGCTGACCTCCAGGTCATAGTGACCTTCGATGCTGCCCCATACGGTGAGGGCGATGTGGTCACCGGCCCCGAGCACATAGTCCGGACCAACCGGGATATCGGTCAGAGGGGCGAATCCCCGGGCTTCGGAACGAAAAAAGGAGTAGCCGAACTGACGCAGGTTCTGGACCCGGAAACGTTGCGGGGAAAATTTATAGGTGCCAATATCGGGTTCCGTCATGGCACGTTCGATCGGTGATAGCTCGAGGACTTTGACATTTTTGGCGTCAACAGGTGACGTGGGGACGACTGACTCAGCGCCGGAAAGCGCTTCTGCTTCGGCGGTACCAGGTGACGGTTTCGAGGCAGTTTGCACACCGGGTTTCGAGTGTGCCGACTGGACCCCGTTTCTCGGGACGGAGCCCGGAACGGTACGGGGGCCAATCATCTGAGAGGCGGGCTGCTGCCCGGCAGAAGACGACGGCTGGGCGGGCGCTGTCGGCATGGTGCCGGCATCTTTTACGGCAAATGGTGCAGGCTCTGACAGAGAAGGGGCCGTGTCATTGCCGATTTCGGTCACATATTGCTGGGAGCCATACTGCTGGGGGTTGTACTGTTGAGCGTTGTATTGCGGGGGGACGTCATCCGCCGGGAAGGGCGCTTCCGCGTGAACGGCAAGCGCCGGCAGTAGAATCAGCATCATCGCCGCCAGTTTTTGATTCCATCTCATCTTTATTCTCCGTCATCCGATTGCAATGCCTAAATTAGGGCCGTTACCATACCAATTCGTACAGGAAATGTATAGGCATATCTTCAATAATATCCTGCCATTTCGATGTAATGGAGCATCCAGGTGTTTCTCCAAATCAAGACGGTTCAGCTTCAGGTACCGACTCCTGCATCTGCATGCGGCTGGCTCGTACAGGGGCGTCATCGGAGTTTTTCTAGCGGCAGGAATATTGGCTGCCGTGATTGAAATGTTCCAAAAGGGATCTATACTCAAGAAATCATACCTGACGGATCAAGCCATCTAGCGATTCAATCCCCCCTGGAGAGAGTACCTGTGAACGCGAAGATAAATGCGCAATTGCCGATTCTGTTAATCGACGATGATCCCATTGTACTCGAAGTCAGCGTGACAGCCCTGGAAAGCGAGGGCGTCACCAACGTCCTGACGCTCTCCGACAGCAGAAACATCATCAAATTCCTGGAAAACAACCCGGTGTCCATGATCGTCCTCGACCTTTTGATGCCGCACGTCTCGGGCATGGAGATCTTGCCGGTACTTATCCGCGATTATCCCCACATTCCTGTCATCGTCATGACCTCGTCAGACGACATCGACACCGCTGTCAGCTGCATCAAAGCCGGAGCAACCGATTATCTCACCAAGCCGATGGATATCGAACGTCTGCTGCTGAGCGTAGAGAAGGCCCTGCAGGTCAGTGAGCTGTCCACCGAGAACCGCAATCTGCGCACGTATCTGCTCAATGACTGCCTGCAGCATCCGGAGGCCTTCGGGAGCATCGTCACGGTCAGCAAGAAGATGCGCGCCATTTTCCAGTACATCGAGGTGATCGCAAAATCGGACCAGCCGGTGCTGATCACCGGCGAAACCGGTGTCGGCAAGGAGTTGATCGCCAGAGTTATCGCAACATTGAGCCAGAGAAGCGGTGCATTCGTTACGGTCAATGCCGCCGGCCTGGACGACAACATGTTTTCCGATACCCTTTTCGGCCACAAGAAAGGGGCCTTTACCGGTGCCGACCAGTCCCGGGACGGACTGGTCAGTGCAGCCGAAAAGGGGACCCTGTTTCTCGACGAAATCGGGGATCTGAACGAAACGTCCCAGGTGAAACTGTTGCGGTTGATCCAGGAACAGGAATTTTATCCCGTCGGCTCCGACCTGCTGAAGAAAACCGATGCCCGGCTGATAGTGGCCACTAACAAGGACTTGACCCAGCTGATCACTGCCGGCACCTTTCGCAAGGATCTCTATTACCGGCTCTGCGCCCATCATATCCACCTGCCGCCGCTGAGCGAGCGCAGGGAGGATATCCCGGTGCTGCTGGACCATTTCCTCGACAAGGCCTGCAAGGCGCTCAACAAGCCGAAACCGCAGCCCTCGCGCGAGGTGGCGGCCCTGCTGTCGACCTACCACTTCCAGGGCAATGTCCGGGAACTGCACGCGATGGTGTTCGACGCGGTTGCCCGGTACAGCGCCGGGCTGCTGACCCTGGACTGTTTTGCCGGATTATCGCGCGGCGATTGTTGCACCAATGAGCTCGTGAAGCTGCTGCCGGCCAACAAGGAGGTGGACGAGGCCCTGTACAGTTTCTTCGGGCGCTTTCCCACCATCAGGGAGGTTGAGGACTACCTGATCTCATCGGCCATGAACCTGACCGGCGGCAACCAACGCTCGGCCTCGACGCTGCTGGGAATTGCCCGGCAAACCCTCAGCAAGCGCCTTTCAGGGCCCGGGGACCGAGAATCAGGGACCAGGGACCAGGGACCGGGGACCAGTAACATCAAAGTCTTTTACCCTTCTTTTAAAGATTTTCCCGGTCCCTGATCCCCGGTCCCTGCTTTCCAGGAGGCAATCTTTGAAGATAACGGCGGTGCACAAGAATCACGAAAAGACATTTACCGGCGAATATCGCCAATTGCAGCGCATGGTCAGCGGGCTGAGCGGCGACCAGCTTCCCCCGTGCTACTACTGCACGTCGATGCAGGTCTGGAGATGCGCCAAAACCGGAGGAGAGTGCAGCGTCTTCAAACGGTACTGTTCGAACCATGAGGCGTGGAAAAAGGAGACCTGAGTGAAATATCGCGCCAGAATCCTGGTGGTCGAGGATGATGCCGCGGCTGCCAAACGGCTGGGCAAGTCTCTGACCAGCCTCGGATATGACGTGGTTGCAATCGTTGACAGCGGCGAAGAAGCGGTCGATACGGCGATCGTTCTGCGGCCGGACCTGATCCTGATGGATGTAGCCCCGAAAGGGCTCGACGGCATCTCCGCCGCCGGCCGCATCCACGCGGAGCAGGATACTCCGGTCGTGTATCTTACCCCCCGTGGCGATGACGACACCTTTTCCCGTGCCAAAGCAGCCAATGGCTTCGCCTATCTGGTCAAGCCGTTCCGGCCAGGGCCTCTGCGCCACTGTATCGAGCTGGCGCTGCACAAGTGCAATCTGGAACGCTCCCTCAGGAAGGATGAAGCCCGTTATCACACCTTCTTCGATACGGCCGGAAGCGCAATATTGATCGTTGAGGAGCATACCGTAATCGCTCAGGTGAACGAGGAGTTCGAGCGGCTGTCGGGCTACTCCCGCAGCGAGCTGGAGCACAGAAAGCGTCTGACCGATTTCTTCCTCGGCCAGGACCTCGAAGCGGTCAGCGGCTACGTCAATCTAATGAGAATGGTGCCTGCCCTTGCTCCCATACATTGCGAGGCATCCTTCTACGATCGGCGGGGGAATGCCCGGGAGATCATTTTCAGCATCAAAAGGGTGCCCGGAGCTCCCGGCAGCATGGTCTCGATCATCGACACCAGCGACTGGAGGCATGTTGAAAGGGAACACGATGCAACCATAGAGCTGCTGCACCACATCAACAGCAGCACCGGTATCGATGATCTCCGGCAGCGGGCGACGACCTTCCTGGCCGGCTTGCTGGGGGGGGTCAGGACAGGCATCAGGATGTGTACGGCCAATGACGACCCCCTGCATGAGGCCGCGGCAGGACGCCTCCACGAGTTTGAGACCGGAACCCTCGATTTGCTGGCCGTGTGCCCCGACGAAACGGCCACCTGCGATCCCCCTTTTCTCGAAAGCCTATGCGGCGCAGTGCTGACCGGCTGTACCGATCCCTCCCGCCCCTTCTTTACCGACAACGGTTCATTCTGGACCAATTCATCCTCCGACGTGCTGCAAAAATGCGATTTTGGCGGGATCCACCGGATCCGGGGGCAGCGCGACTGCTGCGGCTATGAATCGATAGCCGTCATCCCGCTTCGCACAGGGGGCAAGATACTCGGGGTGATGCATTTCGCGGATCAGGCCAGGGAACGCTTCACGCCGCGGCTGATTGCCATGCTCGAACGGATCGGGGATCACCTGGCCCTGGCCCTGTCGCACAGGCAGGCCGATGAGAAGATCACCAGCTACATGCATGAACTGGAGAAATCGCGAGACCGGATCGTGCAGCAGTCCCATGAGCTGATGGTGGCGCACAGGATGGCTGAAACCGCCAACCGCGCCAAAAGCGATTTTCTCGCCACCATGAGCCATGAGATCCGCACACCCATGACCAGCGTGATCGGCATGGCCGACCTGCTCATGAAGACCGAACTCACCGAGCAGCAGCGCATACTCGCCGGCGGCATACTCAATTCAGCCGATACGCTGCTCGAGATTATCAACGATATCCTCGATTTTTCGAAGGTCGAATCGGGAAAAGTGGAAATCAAGCCGGCGCCCTTCGATTTGCGTTCGCTCTGTGAAGAGGTGGCTGATCTGCTCTCTCCGAAAACTGCCGGCAAGCAGGTTGAAATCATCGTCAACTGTCCGCCTGAGATCCCGACCCATCTGATCGGCGATGCTGGGCGCATCAGGCAGGTGCTGGTGAACCTGGCGGGCAATGCAGTCAAATTCACCGAAAAGGGTCATGTGACCATCGAGGTCGAATGTTCGGCAGGGGAGGGAGCTGACCCGCTCTTCATGATCCGGGTCAGGGATACCGGTGTCGGAATCCCGGATGACAAGATCCCGCTGCTGTTTCAGAAGTTCTATCGGGTGGAGTCGGTTACCCATCGCAAGTTCGCCGGTACCGGGTTGGGGCTGGCCATCAGCAAGAGCCTGGTGGAGCGGATGGGGGGCACGATCGGTGCGCACAGCACTGCGGGCAGCGGTTCGCTTTTCTGGTTCGAGCTGGCACTGGCGCTGGACACCTCGTACCCCGTTGTCAGTGATTCCCTCTCCGGTTTGTCCGGCACACGGGTACTGGTCGTGGACGACGAATACCAGAACTGCCAGATGCTCGCCAAGCACCTGGCGTTTCGGGGGATGCGCTGCAGTTCCTCTCTGTCGGGCGAAGCTGCGCTGGAATTGCTGAATGGCGCACTGGCCGGCAACGACCCCTTCCGGATCGTTCTGATCGACCAGAACATGCCCGACATGGATGGTGCCACCCTCGGAAGGATCATCAAGGAGCACAGGGATCTCGCCTCCACAAGGCTGATCCTGCTGTCGGCGGACATCCACCGCTGCCGGAAGACGGTCGACTCTACCCACGATATGTTTGCGGCGTTCCTTGACAAGCCGATCCGCATGCACGGCCTCGTGAAAGCCCTGCAGGCCGTATCCCCGTTTCCGCAGCATGACGACGGAGCCGGGAAGGACGCCCCGGTTACCGCGCGGCCGGCGGCTCCCTTCGCAAGCCTGCGTGTGCTCCTGGTGGAGGACAATCCTGCCAGCGAAGAGGTGGCGGCCGCCATGCTCCAGTTTCTCGGCTGCACCGCCGACGTGGCCACCAGCGGCAGCGAGGCGGTTGAAATGGCCTGCCGGCATCCCTACGATATCGTCTTCATGGACTGCAACATGCCGCATATGGACGGATTCGAGGCTACGGCGGAGATCCGGAGCCGCGAGGGCACATCCAGGCACACCGTTATCATAGCTCTTACTGCCAACGCCATCAGGGGCTACCGGGAAAAGTGCCTCCTGGCGGGCATGGACGACTATCTCAGCAAACCGGTCCGGTCGCAGGAGCTGCTGGAAACGCTGACGCGGTGGGTATCTCCCGGTTTGCTGAAAGAGGCTGCATTCGCGGAATGCGAACCTGAAACCGACGTCGGGGCAGGGGGGATATTCGATGCGGAACGGTTGCAGAAGCTGTTGGTGATATTCAAGAAGAGCGGCAAGGACCTGGTGTCCACGGTTGTGGAGCCGTTTCTGGAGAATATCGAAAAAAACATGCCTCTCTTGCATCTGGCAGTGTCGGAGGGCAATTTTTCAGGGGTGTATGCCACTGCCCACCAGCTTCAGGGGGGCAGCAGGAATCTCGGCCTGCGCAGGGTGACCGCCATCTGCGCCGGCATTCAGAACAGTTCCGGCCTGCATAACCACGAGTCAGTCAGGCGCCTGGTCCATTCACTGGAAAAGGAGGTGCCGCTGGTAAGAAGGCAGGTCTACCAGATGAGGGAGCAGGGATTGATCTGAAGACGGGGACTGGGGATTGGGGACTGGCAAAACCTTTGACTGTGAGACTGAAAGAGGTTTTGACGTTACCAGTCCCCAGTCCCCAGTCCCCAGTCCCCGATTACCGGTCCCTGCCTCTAATACGGTTTCTCGAAATTCGACTTCAGCACGATGTTCTTGTTGTCGATGATTTCGATCTCCCCCGACTGGCTCAGGCGGGAGAGCAGCCTGCTGACTGTTTCCCTGGTGAGGGCCGCATGATCCGCGATTTCCTTGTGGGTCAGCTTGAAAGGAATGATGATGCCCCGCAGGTCTTTGACGCCATAGACCGAACTGATGTGCGCCAGCACGGCCCGGACCCTGGTTTCGGCATCACTGAGGCTCAGGACCCTCAGCAGCATCCATGACTCCCTCAGCCGTTCGCAGAGGAGCGCGATGATCTGCTTCAGCACGTTTTCATCTTTCATGAAAAACTGCTCGAAGTCACTTTTGGAGATCAGGCCCACGGTGGCGTCTTCCATGGCCACAATCGTCGCCGGCTGCGCCTTCCCGTCCAGCAGCGTCATTTCTCCGAAAAAATCCCCCCGTTTGCGGATGACCAGGATCTGCTCCTTGCCGTCCGGGTTGACCCGCACGACTTTGATCTTTCCCGAAAAAATCACGTACATGTAGTTCTTGGAGTCATCCTCCATCAGGATGATCGAATTCTTCTTATAGTGTTTCTCCGAGATGATCTGTTGCAGTTTGGCCCGCTTGTCGGCCAACAGACAGGAAAACAGCGGAATTTTTTCCAGCGTGTGTCGATGGTCAAGGGCAGTGGAGTTTTTCATGGATACCTCGAAAGGCTGTGATCAGGGACCAGGGACCGGTAACATCAAAATCTTTCAAATACCCTCTGGTCAAAGATCCCCATAGGTTTTCCCGGTCCCTGGTCCCTGGTCTCCGGCCCCTGATTCTAAAGGTTTTCCCGGTCCCTGATCCCCGGTCTCCGGTCCCTGGTTCACCGTGCGGCGGCGTGCCCTCATCTGGCTGTGTTCCGGCTCTTTCATGTCCATTGCGCTCGAGTAGAAGCAATAGGCGTTTTTACCCGAATTCTTGGCGGTATACATGGCGGCATCGGCCTTTGACATCAGCATCTTGACGCTGGTTCCATGGATCGGATAGACCGCCACGCCGATGCTGGTGGTGGCGTAGACCTGCTGGCCGATGATCTCGAAAGGCTGTTCGAACAGGCCCTTGACCTTTTCGGCAAACTTGATGATGTCGTGGATGTTCTGGATATCGTTGGCCACGATCACGAACTCGTCTCCGCCGATCCGGCCAACGGTGTCGTACTGGCGCATGCATTGCTGCAGCCGTTTGGCTACCTTTTTCAGCAGGATGTCGCCGGAGAGATGTCCCATGGTGTCGTTGATCGATTTGAAATTGTCCAGATCGAGCATCATCAGTGCCAGCAGCGAATTGTGCCGGTCATCGAAGGCAAAAGCCTGCTTCAGGCGATCGAAGAGAAGCACCCGGTTGGGAAGGCCGGTCAATGGATCGTGGTCGGCCTGGTGTTTGAGCTGTTTTTCGACCTTTTTGCGTTCGGCGATTTCCTGCATTAAATCTGCATTGATCTTCGAGAGTTCGTCGTTGAGCTGACCGATTTCCTTTTCGGCCCGCTTGAGTCCGGTGATGTCGTTCATGGAGACGATCATGGTCGAACTGGCCGGAACCGGCCGTATATCGATGGTGACGATCCTGGTACCGCCATCCCTGACCCTGAGCCTGAGCTCCGGGCGATGGTCTCCCGTGCCGCCCTGCTGGCACGCCTGCTGCTGGAGGTCGGCGATTGCCGCGCGGTCCTCATCCTGGAAAAACTCGCTCCAGTTCTTTCCGCTTTCCGCATCCTCCCGGGAATAGCCCGTCAGTCGCTGGAACTCGCCATTGACCATGGTCGTCGCGCCCAGCTCGTTGATGATCATCATGGCGCTGCCGCTCACCTCGAAGATGGTGCGGTACCTGCTTTCGCTCTCTTTCAGCCACTTCTCGTAGCCATGTTTGCTCAGCGCGATCTCGATGGCATGCTGGAGGTGGGTTATGTCAAAGGGCTTGACGAGATAACCGTGAGGAACCGTTATCTGGGCGCGCTGGAACACCTCGTTGTCCGTGTGGGCGGTGAGGTAGATGATGGGGATATCGTAATCAACGTGCAGAATCTCCGCTGCCCTGATTCCGTCGATCTCGCCGTTGAGAGTCACATCCATCAGGATCAGGTCGGGCTGTTCCCTGGCCACGTTGCCGATGACATCCTCTCCGGCGTGGACCACATCGGTAACGCTGTATCCCAGCCTGTTGAGCGACTGGCTCAGATAATGGGCTCCGTTTACATCGTCCTCGGCTACCAGGATCTTTGCGGTGGTCGACATGGGGCCTCCTCGTGGCGATGGCATCCCGAATTGAAAGGTTGAATCAGGGAAAGGGGGAGAAGCCTGTTGATCTGCCGTATGGCCCGCTTTTACGTGGGTGGATTCCCGCTTTCCAAAAACGTAAGAAAAACCGACAGGGGCTGCGTGCATGCAGCGCACCTTTTCGAAAAAAAACGGCGGGGCTCGCGTCCCGCCGTTTTGGGATTCAGCTGCCTGACATCAGGCTGTTTTGCGCCTCTTGCCCCAGAGGGCCAAACCGCTCAGACCGGAGCCAAGCAACAGGAGCGTTGCTGGTTCCGGAACCGGTGCACCACCGCCCCCCTGACCCCCCTGAGTAAACTCCATGGTGAAGGTCGAATCGGTCAGTGCCAGCGATTGTCCGAAGGCCAGGACCGATATGTCCAGCTTGTCCCCCACGTTGGTGCTGGCAAAGATGTTCTTGATGTTGAACCCATCCTTGGTGAAATCCATGGATGAATAATCCCAGCGCTGCGTCGGAGGCCCCAGCAGGGTCCCTATCAGCACCGAGTTTTCCGCCAGCAGTACGTCCACACCATTGGCCAGGGCGTTGATGCTCAAGGTTGCGGAGGTGATGGTGTCAACGGAGGGGTTGAAATCGCCGGGCAGATTGTGTTGCCAGCTGAAGGTGCTGTTTCCGTTCAATTGCTGATTCAGCACTATGTGGTCGCTGAAAGCGACGGCGCTACCCGCTGACCCCAGGGCCAACAACCCCAGGCAGGCCAGCAGTGGCAGAATTTTCCTCATGATGCGCCTCCTTTCTTGTCATCCTTCACAAGAAATTTGTTCGTGCGATCCGACCGGATCGCCAGCTCTCCCTGCATCACCACCTTTCACCGTGTAATGGCCGCCGAAGCGGCAGCAGTTTTGGGTTTTCATTGGTTTTTCGCAACCGCGGTCCCAGGAAAAACTGCTCCCTCCGCTTTTCAGATAGATCCAGCAACTGATATGCCAATCCGCATCCGACCGATTTAGAAGGGGTATTTTGAGGGGCAATCGAAAGAGGGGAGCAAAACCGTAAAGAAAACCGACAAAACACACACAATTTCTTACATTTTGCTGCAGCGCATCCGCAATTGGCCCTTCAGTGTGCAACTCCATTAACATCGGTCACATTTTTTACCCGAGCCATACCTGCGTTTTTTCGGCGTTCCGGAGCAGCGCCAGCCCTTCACCGGCAAATTTCGTTGAGTGCCCCTTTTTATAGCCTGACTGCAACGCGCTGTTTTTTCGTTGAATTACGCCTGCGACCGGCATGGCATGGTTCGTGGTATCGCCTGTGTTATCTGGATGGATAAAAACGGTACATGACGGAGGAGGTTGAGTCTGTGCATAAAAAAATACTGGCGCTGGCCATCATCGTCGGCATTGCCGGATGCAGCGGTGAAACCAGTGACGAGCTGTATGCCGAAGGGGTCAGGAAACTGCATGACGGCAATGCCAGTGGTGCCATCGTGCTCTTCAGGAATGCGCTGGAAAAGGATCAGAACTTTCTGAATGCCCGGCTGCAGTTGGCCAGGGCCTATGTGCTGGCCGGGAAGTACGAACTCGCCGAGAAGGAGTTCCAGAAGGTAAAGCGGTTGAACCCCAGTCAGCGTGAAATACCGCTGGATATGGGGCGGCTCTACAATGCTCTCCGCAAGCCGGAATTGGCGATCGCCCAGGCCAGGGAATACCTGTCCATCGAGCCCGAATCAGCCGCGGCCCTGGAGATCATGGGAGTCGCCTATGACATCAGATCCATGCCTCGTGAGGCGGAGGAGTCCTTCCTGCGTGCGCTGCGGAAAGAGCCGGGAAAAACCAGCACCACGCTGGAGCTTGCGGCGCACTACGCCACACGGGGGGAGGCAGCCAGGGCCAGGAAGCTTCTGGAAGAGGTCGTCAGGGCCGAACCGCGCAACGTCAGAGCCTATCACCTGCTGGCCGACCTGGAACGCTCCGCCGGCCGCAATGAGCAGGCCCTGGCGCTCTATGCCAAACTGGCGGAGATCAATACCGCCGATCCACTGCCATACTACAAGGCGGGCCTTCTGAAGCTCGAGATGGGAAATGTCGCAGCTGCGGAGGCGGCAGCCGCGGACCTGCTCAAGCGATTCCCCAAAAGTCCCGAAGGGAACCGCCTGAAAGGCATGGTTCTCTATCGCCGCAATAACTTCCCGGATGCGATTGCGGCCCTGCAGACCGCCAATAAGCTGCGCCCGAGCGTCAGCGGATATTACTTCCTGGGGCTCAGCCACTACCACCAGGGAGAACTGGAAAACGCCCTCAGCCAATTCCGGCTGATTCTCGACAGAGTACCCACCTTCATCCAGGCACGGCTTATGACCGGCATGATTCTGCTGAAGCAGAAGCGCCTCGACGACGCCGTTACGGAACTGTCGCGGGTTGTGGAGGCGGACGGCAAAAATGCCTTTGCCCGCAACCTGCTGGGCAGCGCCTACATGGCAAAGGGGATGTATTCCGATGGCATGAGGGAGCTCGATGCGGCAACGCAGCTTGACCCCAAGCTTGTGGAAAGCCACCTCAAGAAGGGGCTGTTTCATCTGAGCCAGGGACGGACGGCCGAAGTGGAGGCGGATCTGCTGACAGCGGTGCGGGTGGCCCCGGAGCTGCTCAACACCCGGCTGATCCTGTGCTCGTTCTACATGCATCGGAAAAACCACGCCAAAGCGTTGTCAGTCCTCAAGGAGGGGCTCTCCGGCAAGCCGGAAGATGCCGTGCTCTATACCGGCATGGCCAAAATCATGCTGACGGACAACAAGACGGCTGAAGCTGTCCGCTACCTGCGCAAGGCAAAGGAGATCAACCCCGGCTCCTTCGATGCCTCCTTTTCCCTGGCCGCCTATTACTCAGCCCGTGGCGATGCCTCCGCCGCGCTGGGGGAATACTCCGAGATCCTACGGAAAGACCCGGCCAACGTGGGGGCCAACGTGCGCATGGCCGCCCTTTTGGAGCTTTCCGGCAATGACGGGGAAGCGCTCAATCATTACCTCAAGGCGGCGGAGACCCGCAATCCGACGGCGTATCAGGCCCTGGCAAGCCATTACGAACGGAAGGGAGACAACTCCAGGGCGCTTGCCACCCTGGAAGAGGCTGCCCGGGCCGTGCCGCGCTCGGCCCCGATCATGGAGCAGAAGGCTCTCCTGTATCTCAGGGACAAACAGTACAAACAGGCCCTGGCAGTCATTGAGGATATCGAGGCCTTCGCACCGGAACGCGGCATCTCCCTGCGGGTGGGCACCTATGTGGCAATGCAGAAACTGCCGGAGGCGCTCAAGCATGCCCAGCGAGCCATAGACCGGAAACCGGGATCATCCCAGGGATACATGCTGCTGGCTTCGGTCCACCGGGAGCAGAACAACCTCGAGGAAGCCATCGCGGCCCTCAAAAAAGGGGTGGCGCTGGACAACAACCCCATGGCAGCCCTGATGCTGGCCAACCTGTATGCCGGGAAGGGGAGCTTTGATCGGGCCATGGAAACCTGCAGCGACATCGTGCGCAAGCTGCCCGGCTTTGCACCCGCCTACCACGCCCAGGGCATTTTCCTGGAGGCCCGGGGTAGAAAGAACGAGGCGGTTGCCAAATATCGCGCCGCACTGGCAATCCAGGACACCTTTACCCCGGCGCTCAACAACCTGGCCATGCTGTGTGCCGACGGATACGGCAGCCGGGAGGATGCCCTGCGTCTGGCGGAGAGTGCCATGGCGCTGGAACCGGCCAATGCTGCTGTCATGGACACGCTGGGGTACGCGCTTTTCAGAAACAACCGCAACAACGAAGCAATCCGCATTCTGGAGAAGGCCGAGGCCTTACTGCCGGGGAACTCTACCATCAATTACCATCTGGCGCTGGCTCATCAGGCTTCGGGCGAGAACCGGCAGGCAGTGGTCAGGTTGCGGAAGGCGCTGGTGAAGCAGGATTTCGCCGAGGCGCAGCAGGCCAGGAGCCTCCTGGCCAGGCTGAATCCGTAAGGTCATGTGCAGCGGCATCTCCGGAAGGGGGGACACAGCACCTCAACCGGCAGGATTCCGTTGACAAGCATGCGGCCCCGGTACCTGACCGAGGTCCATGCACGGGAAGTACGGTCGAACCTCGGGGGAAGAAAAACGAGCGTCCACCTGCCTGCTGCCAGGAGGTGAAGAAAGGTATAGCCGGCGGTAGCGGGACTGTTGGAAGATGAAAAGTATCTAAAAAAAGACTGCCTGGCAGTTGTAATTACAGGAAAGTGCGCTATGGAATCTAGATATAGAATCATCCTTCTGGTACTGGGCGATGCGCTTGCAGCACTGCTGTCGCTGCCGGCGGCACTGTTCGTCAAGAACGGACGAATACCCACCCTGGGAGAGGTGCATGGCCTCGGCAACGTAATGATCGTCGGGTTCGTCCTGATCCTGGTCTTCCTGTCGTTTCTGGCCCAATTTTATGGAAACCATCGAGAGCTTTTCGCACGGGAGATCGCAGTCAAAACCGGTGTTTCCCTGGGGATGTCATCGATCTTCCTTTCCATGGTCTCTTTTACCTCTCCGGCCTACGGCCAGGGAAACGGGATACTGCCGTATGCCATCCTCATTTTCGGGCTGCTGCAGTTTCTCTGCCATGTCCTGTACCGGGTCTGGGTCAACTTCCCCGGTTTTGCAAGGAGGGTGCTGATCCTCGGTGTGGGGCCGATTGCAGGGCATATGGGCAAAATCATTCCGATGACGGACGACAACTATGTGCTTTCCGGCTATGTCAACTGCTCCAACGAATGCTGCCAGGTACCGCAGAACTCGATCCTTCGCAATGAAGGGGGGCTGTACGAGACTGTCAGGCGGGAGAGGGCGGACAAGATCGTTGTGTCGCTGTCGGAACGCAGGGGCACTTTCCCGTTCCGGGAGGTCATGGCGTGCAAGCTGAACGGGGTGGAGGTGATCGATGCCCCGTCGTTTTACGAGCAAGTGACCGGCAAGCTGCTGCTGGAGGGAATCAACCCCAGCTGGATAATCTTTTCGGACGGTTTCAAGGTCAGGACCTGGCATCGGATCGCCAAAAGGATCACCGACATCCTCTGCGCCCTGATCGGCATTCTCGCAACGCTCCCGCTGCTCCCGTTCATCCTGCTGGCCATACGGCTCGACTCTCCGGGACCCTTCTTCTACGGCCAGGAACGGGTCGGCGAAAAGGAAAAGAATTTCGTTCTGTACAAGTTCAGGACCATGCGGGCAGACGCCGAAAGCGAAACAGGCGCCGTCTGGGCGCAGGAAAACGATTCCCGCATCACGCGGGTGGGATCGATCCTGCGTAAAAGCCGCATCGACGAGCTGCCCCAGTTCATCAACGTGCTCAGGGGGGACATGAGCATGGTGGGACCGCGCCCCGAAAGACCCGAGTTCGTCGGCAAGCTGAAGGAGGTCATTCCGTATTATTCGGAACGGCACTTCGTAAAGCCCGGCGTTACGGGCTGGGCGCAGGTGCGTTACCCCTACGGGGCGTCGGTCGAGGATGCCCTGGAGAAACTCCGTTACGATCTCTACTACATCAAGCACATCTCTCTGACATTCGATCTGATGATCATTCTTGAAACCGTACAGGTGGTCCTTTTCCGGCGGGGGGCGAGATAGAGGCATGGCATGGCGGTCACAGTCAACACAACCAACCGGATCACAAAGGAGATGCACATGGCAATAAGGCTGGCAGCGATGTTGTTCTTTCTGATGCTGTTTCCCCTCCCGGTTTTCGCAGGGGATTACGTCATCGGTGACGGGGATGTTCTCGATGTCGCCGTGTGGGGGGTAAAGGAGCTGAACGTCACCGTCAGGGTGAGGCCCGACGGCAAGATCACCATTCCCGGCCTGGGGGATGTCACGGCCAACGGGTTCACACCGCAGGAGCTGCAGAAATCCCTGTCCGAAAAGCTCAAGCAGCTTGTCAAGACCCCGATCGTCACCGTGAGCGTCAAGGAGATCACCAACAGCAGGGTGTATATCTTCGGCGCCGGTGTGAAGTCGGGGGTGTTCGACCTGAGCCGCCGTACCACCCTGCTGCAGCTTTTATGCACAATCGGCGATGTCAAAGGGGCTGATCTCAAACGATCGTACGTGCAGCGGAACGGCAAAACCATCAAGACCGATTTCGAGAAGCTCTTCATCGGCGGAGACACCAAAGAAGACATCGTGATCGAATCCAACGATGCGATCTATTTCCCGGTGCTTGCGGACAAGAACATCTATGTGCTGGGGGCCGTCAACACGCCGCGGCTGATCGAATACCGGGAAGGCATGACCGTGATGGATGCGGTGCTGGAGGCCGGCGGGTTCAGCAAGTTCGCCAAACAGAACGACACGACCATCCTGCGCAGGGAAGGGGGCAAGGAAGTGACAATTCCGGTCAAGGCCAAGGATCTCTGGAACGAGCGGGACCTGTCCCAGAACCCGAGGCTCAAGCCGAGTGACTACATCATCGTCAAGGAAGGCATGTTCTGACCTGAATCTGCGGCGCTTCACTGCCTCGGTGCCTTGAAGTGCCTCTGCCTCTGCTTTTCGGCGGTTCGGAATGGTTCGACGGAGGCCGGCCGATACAAACGGTGACGGCATCCCGGCGCCACGGATTCAGGTCTTGAGCGCGCTATTGCAACAGCGCGGACATTGGAGAATGGAGTGACCTATGGAATCGGATTTCGATTACAAAAAATATCTGCAGCTGATCGTCAAGAGGAGGTACCTGTTTGTCGTTCTGGCCCTCCTGATCATGACCGGCACCGTTATCGCCAGCTACATGAAGCCGGCCGTGTACGAGGCCAAAAGCACCGTATTCATCGAGAGGAGCGTTATCGGCGATCTGGTGAAGGGCATTGCGGTCACCGCTTCTTTCGAGGACAAGATCCGGGTGCTGGAATATGCCATTAAAAGCAGGAGCCTCCTGCTCAAGGTCTTCGACGACCTCGACCTCAACGTGAACAAGCAGAACGATTCTCAGCTGGAAGAGATGGTCAAGGCCTTCCAGGCCAAGACCGATATCAGGCTGAAAGACAAGGAAGGACTCTTCACCATCGCTTTTTCACACGAAAACCCGCGCCTGGCCCGTGACTACGTCAATGCGCTGATTCGCCGCTACATCGAGGAGAACAGCTCTTCCACGCGGGAAGATTCCTACGGGGCCACCAGATTCCTGGGAGAGCAGATCGCGGCGATGAAGGAAAAGCTGGCACGATCGGATGCAGCCACGAGCAGCTACAGACAGGAAAAGGGAAGTCTGCTGGCGCAGAGCGAGGAGATGATATCGACCGAGATTGGCAATGCCCAGCAGAGGATCGAAGAGTACGCCCTGCGCCGGCGTCAGCTCGAAAGCCTGCTGGGGCTGGCCGTGAAGAACGGCCCGCAGCAGATAAGGCTGGCGGAGCTGAAGAAGCGGCAGCAGGAACTGAGCCTGGTCTACACCGATAACCATCCCGAAATCATAGCCATAGGCAACGAAATAGCTTCCCTCCAGGAACAGATAAAATCCGGACAGGGCGTAAGCCACGGGGCTGCCGTTTCTTCGCCGGAACAGGATAGGATCACTCTGGAACTGAAATCCCTGCGCGAAAGCGAACAGAACCAGCGGCGGCTGATAGCGTCCAAACTGGCTCTGCTGAAGAGCATTCCGGCTGCCAAGGCCGGTCTGGAGGAGCTGGAGCGGGAGCGGGCCAGCCAGAAGACCCTGTATGAGCAGCTTGTGGCGCGCTACGGGCAGTCCGAGGTTTCCAAGCAGATGGAGGTGCAGGACAAGACCACCACCTTCAGGGTGGTCGATCCGGCGGTGGTACCGGCCAAACCGACGGGACCGCAACGGGTCAGAATGATCCTGCTCGGTATCCTGGGGGGGCTGGCCGGCAGCTTCGCCATCCTGCTGCTCCTGGACCACCTGGACGTTTCGGTGCGCCACATCGATTCCCTCAGGTCGCTGGGGGTCCAGGTACTGGCGGTCGTACCGAAGATCGAAAATCCAAGCGAAGCGCTGGCGGTACGAAGGCGCGACTGGTGGTTTTTCAGCCTGGCCGGCATCTATTTCCTGCTGATTCTGGCGACGATCCCGATCGAGTACATGCGGGAAAACTCCTACGACATCCTGAGCGGTGCCGGTATCAGGCAGAATCTGGCGAACCTCAGGGATATGACGTTTCGGTGAAGCGGGGACCAGGAACCGGGGACCGGTAAAACCTTTGAAAGCGGGGACTCTAAAAGATTCTGACGTTACCGGTTCCTGATCCCCGGTCCCTGATCTCTGCCTCTAGAAAGGACTCAATCATGAGCAGAATCGAAGAAGCCCTTGAAAAAGCGGCTAAACTACGAAACGGAGTGACCCTGGTTGCCGTGCCGGAGAAGGCCGACCAGCGTACCCATCTGCCTCCTCCCGCTACGGAAAGCCTGCAGGTGGACAACATGCTGATGGTCTCCGTCACCGATGCCCTTGCCCCGGCGGCGGAAGAATACCGCAAATTGAAATCGATCATCGTGAAGCTCACCAAAGGGGAGGAGTTCCGCAACATGCTGATGGTGACCAGCTCGATCGCCAGCGAGGGGAAGAGCATCACCTCGCTCAATCTTGCCATGAGTCTGGCGCAGGAATTCGACCATACCGTACTGCTGGTGGACGCGGATATCAGGAGGTCCTCCATCCACAACTATCTCGGCATCGAGAACCGGGTCGGGCTGGCCGAATGCGTTCTGGACGGGCTCGACCCCAAAAAGGCGCTTGTCCGGACCGGCATCGGAAGGCTTTCGGTGCTGCCGGCCGGCCGCCAGGTGAGCAATCCGGCCGAAGTATTCTCCTCTCGTCGCTTCAGGGAGTTTTTACTGGAGATGAAGAACCGCTACCGCGACCGCTATGTGATCATCGATACGCCCCCGGTGCTGCCGTTTGCCGAAACCCGCTCCTTGAGCGCCATTGTCGATGGTGTGGTGCTGGTGGTCAAGGAGGGCAGGGTGACGCTGGACAATATCAACGAGACCATCGAGTGCCTCAAGGGAAGCAATCTGCTGGGGGTGGTCTACAACGAGGCTGCCAAGGCGCCGCATGCCGACCTTCAGCAATACTACCGGCAGGATGCGGCCTGACGCGGACCGCTCCTCGACCGTTTCCGGCATGCGCGCCGGGCGGGGCGGGGACTGAGCACAGGTGATCTCTCTGAAAGGGTGGATTCATGTATGAAATCTTCTTCAATCTGACCCGCAAGCCCTTTGATCTGCTGCCGGACCCTGACTTTCTGTACATGAGCAGATCCCACAAGCGGGCGCTGTCCTACCTCGACTACGGCATCAGGGAGCGGGCAGGTTTCATCCTGCTGACCGGCGAAGTGGGGTCCGGTAAGACCACCATTATTCGCAACCTGATCAAGAAACATCTCGACAATGTCGTGCTCTCGAAGATTTTCAATACCAAGGTGGATTCGGAGCAGTTGATCGCGATGATCAACGACGACTTCGGCCTGGCAGTGCAGCACAAGGACAAGATCACGCTGCTGCGCGACCTGAACACCTTCCTGATCGAGCAGTTCATCAAGGGAAACCGGCCGGTGCTGATCATCGACGAGGCCCAGAACCTTTGTACGGATCTTCTGGAAGAGATCAGGATGCTGTCCAATCTTGAAACGGACAATGCCAAGCTGCTGCAGATCATCCTGGTGGGTCAGCCGGAACTGAGGGATACACTGGCGTCTCCCTCCCTGATACAGCTGCGTCAGCGTATCAGCATCAACTGCCACATCCATCCTCTGACCCTGTCCGAGACGGAGGAGTACATCCTGCATCGCATGGAAAAGGCGGGGGGGCGGAATTCCGCTACTTTTTCCGAGGAGACGATCAACATCATCTTCGGCTACAGCAGGGGCATCCCGCGTTTGATCAATATCATCTGCGACTTCATTCTGCTGGCGGCGTTCGCCGAGGAAACCAGCACCATCGACGTCGCTCTGGTCAAGGATGTGATCGGGGATCTCGATTTCAACCACCACTTCTGGGGCGAGGCGCGGCCGGAAGGGGCAGGGGAGGCCCTGGTGCCGGAATATGCTGCTCCGCACCTGTCCAGCATTCCCGAGAAATCGGACGTTTCCGGGCTCTGGAAGCTGATCGGCGGGGACAGCCCGGAAGCGGAGCCGGAAATGTTCAACCAGAAGATGTACCTGGAGATGACGGCAAAAATTTCGGATCTGGAGCAATCGCTGAAATCCCAGCAGGAAAAGACCGGTACGATCATGCAGAAGCTGCGCAAGTATATTCCGATGCTGGGGGGCTGGTAATCCGCAGCCGGGCGGGGCGTACGGATCTCTTGAAATTGGTTGAGGACTTGTCGTCGATGGAGGGATTTTCATGTCGAGCGTTTCTCGCATTTCGGCAATCTTATGCGCACTTGCACTGGCAGGTGCCGCCCGGGCGGAGGACCTGACCGTGCATCCTTCCATTGCCGTTGGCGAGGAGTACACTGACAACGTCTTCGAGACGCGGGATAACAAGATCGGCGACTACATCACCCGCATAATGCCCGGCCTGGCCATCGGCGCCAAGGGGCCGGTATTCAGCGGCGATCTGAATTACCAGTTCGATTACCACTATTACGCCCGGAACAGCCGTACGAACGATTATACCCACCTGCTGCAGGCTGTCGGCCATCTCACGGCAATCGACAATTTCCTGTTTGTGGATGCAACCAGCGATTATCAGCGGGTTCCGCTGGATGTAACCAAGGATGTCAGGCAGGAGAGCCTGTTTTTCGACCAGACCGACCGCAATGTCGTAACCGTCTCTCCCTTCGCGGTGTTTCATCCCACTCCGAGGACGACCCTGAAAAGCGGCTACAGTTACATCAACACCCATTATTTCAGTTCCGACGGCATCAGCAAAAACGATCATTCCGGTTTTCTGAGCGCCACCTACGAGCTGACCCCCAAACTCAGCCTCACGGGGGACTACATCTTCATCCGGGAGCTGGCCGATGTGGACAACTTCAACCAGCACCAGGTCCTGGGGGGCTTCCGCTACGAATACGCGGACAAATCCTTCCTGTTTGCACAGGTGGGCTACAGCTGGATCGGGTACGACAGCGGCCAGACTTTCGACAACGTCAACTGGAAGGCAGGCGCCATTCACGTTTTCGATATTCTGACCGTTGAGGCTGCCACCGGAGTGAAGTACGACGAGGACCCGCTGCGCAACATCACCGAGGAGACCTATGTCAGCGGCAGCGTGGAAAAGCGTTTCGACCGGGGAGCGCTCAAGCTGACCCTCTCTTTCTCGAAATATGTCGATGTCGTGACCGATACGCTGGATACCAGGAAATACGGGCTGCTGATAAAAGGCTCGCGCGATCTGACCTCCTCCCTGAGCGCTACCCTGGCCTTTACGGGCGAAAGGTTCGAGGAGAGTGCCGGCAACACCAGGCGCCTCATCCTGGAGACGGGGCTGGGCTACAAGCTGGCGGACGAATTGACCGCGACGCTGACATACATCTACGTCGATTACTACTCGCCCAACCCCGATCTGGACAACAAGCAGATCAACCGCGTGTCGCTCATGCTCAGGAAAGTCTTTTGAGGTGCTCATGCTGAATGCCCTGTCCGTCGACGTCGAGGACTACTTCCAGGTGAACGCGTTTGCCGGGCGGATCAGGTACGAAGAGTGGGATCTGTTTCCACTCAGGGTGGAGAACAACACCCGGCGCATCCTGGACATGTTCGACGAATGCGCGCAGAAGGCGACCTTCTTCATTCTGGGATGGATCGCAGAGCGTTGTCCGCTCCTGGTGCGGGAGATCCACCGCCGGGGACACGAGATCGCCTGTCACGGATACCGGCATCAGCTGGTGTACCGGCTCACCGCGGAGCAGTTCCGGGCCGACATCGCCGCTGCAAAAGGCATCCTGGAGGATATCTGCGGCGAGCGGGTGCTGGGCTATCGCGCTCCGAGCTACTCCATCACCAACCAATCGCTCTGGGCGCTGGATGTCCTGGCGGAGGAAGGATTCAGCTACGATTCGAGCATCTTTCCGATCCGCCACGACGTCTACGGCATCCCGGGGGGGGAGCGGTTCCCCTACGACATTGCGGCCGGTTCCGGAACCCTGCGCGAGTTCCCCTTGTCCACCTATCCCCTGGGGATCGGGGGATGGCGGACGCAGCTGCCGGTGGCAGGAGGGGGGTATCTGAGGCTGTTTCCGGTCTCCCTGGTGAGCAGGGCGATCGGCGCCATCAACAGCCGGGAGCGGCAGCCGGTGATCGTCTATTTCCATCCCTGGGAGATCGATCCGCAGCAGCCGCGCATCCGGGCCGGATGGCGGTCCAGTTTCAGGCATTATCTCAACCTCGGGCGCATGGAATTCAAGATCCGGCACCTGTTGAAGCGCTTCCGTTTCGCACCTGCCCGCGAGGTGCTGCAGGTGAGTTCCGAGGGCCGCACCACACTAAAAACAGGCTGTTGAATTCCCTGGTTGTTCAAAAATGGGTAGATCGTCGCACCCGCAGGAAGCCCCGCGGAGGCGTAGGCCCGCTACGCCGCACAAGAGGACTGACGAGGACGGCGGTGAGATACCCGTTTTTCAACAACCTTCTAAATCAGACACAAACAAGGGGCTGACACCATGGCATTTGCCGCAGAGAACGACCTGAATATTCCGACGGTTCTGATCCAGCCCCGCCGAGGGCTCTTCCAGCTCGATCTCAGGGCGGTCTGGAAGTACCGCGAACTGTTGTATTTCCTCGTGTGGAGAGATGTCCTGGTCCGTTACAAACAGACGGTCATCGGAGCTGCCTGGGCCATCCTGCAGCCGCTGATCACCATGGCCCTCTTTACCGCTATTTTCAGCAATATGGCCAAGGTTCCCTCGGACGGCAAACCCTATCCGGTCTTCGCCTTTGCCGCACTGCTGCCCTGGAACTACTTCTCGCAGGCGCTCCAGCGCAGCGGGGGCAGCCTGGTCGGGAGTTCAAACCTGATTACGAAGATCTACTTCCCCCGCCTGCTGATTCCCTTGGCCGCTTCGGTGGCACCGGTGGTGGACCTGTTCTTTTCCTTCATCCTGCTGCTTGTCCTGATGCTGTGGTATGGCATCACCCCCACCTGGGCGCTGCTGACGCTGCCCCTTTTCGTAACCCTTTCGCTGCTGTCGGCCCTGGCCGTGGGGCTCTGGCTGACCACGCTCAACGTCAAGTATCGCGACGTGGGACACATTATTCCCTTTCTGATTCAGGTCTGGATGTATGCCTCTCCGGTCGCCTATCCGGTCAGCATCGTTCCGGCCAAGTGGCGCCTGCTCTACAGCCTGAACCCAATGGTCGGAGTGATCGAGGGATTCAGGTGGTCGATCCTGGGTACGGTCCGGCCGGACTGGGGGGTAATGACGGTCAGTCTGCTGATGGTGAGCGTCCTGCTGGTGAGCGGTCTGGTGTACTTCAAGCGCATGGAGCAGACCTTCGCCGACATCATCTAGCCGGGCCGTCAGCCGCGGTTTTTCCTTCTCCCGATTGCGCGGAGGCCGGCCCCGCTTTTCCGTTTTTCCAACGAACCGTTGTGAGGAGTTCATTCATGAGTAATTGCGCCATCAGGGTTGAAAACATATCCAAGCAGTACCAGATCTCCTCGGGCAAGCGCCACGACACGCTACGCGACCAGCTGGCGGACAGCTTCCGGTCGATCATGCGCCGCAAGGAAGGCTCACGGGCAGGCCCCAACACCTTCTGGGCGCTGCAGGATGTGTCCTTCGAGATCGGCAAGGGGCAGATCGTCGGCATCATCGGTCAGAACGGAGCAGGGAAAAGCACCCTGCTGAAGCTCCTTTCACAGATCACCGAGCCCACCCGGGGACGGGCCGAGATCTACGGCAGGGTCGGTTCGCTGCTGGAGGTGGGCACCGGTTTTCACCCGGAACTGACCGGACGAGAAAATATCTATCTGAACGGTGCCATCATCGGCATGAAAAAAACGGAAATCCGCCGTCATTTTGATGCCATCGTGGAGTTCGCCGAAGTTGAAAAATTCATCGACATGCCGGTGAAACGCTATTCCAGCGGTATGTACGTGCGCCTGGCCTTTGCCGTTTCCGCTCATTTGCGGCCCGAAATACTGATGATCGACGAAGTGCTTTCGGTCGGGGACCTGCAGTTCCAGCGCAAATGCATGGCATATGCGGAGGAGTTGCGCAAGAGCAACGCGACCATTCTGTTCGTATCCCACAACATGTTCTCGGTAAAGGCCATGTGCAACCGGGTCATTTTTCTGGTCAAGGGGCAGGTCCGCTATGACGGAGCCCCGGAAGAGGCCATCCAGCTCTACGAAGAGGAGCACAAGGTCAGCGAACTGGCCTGGGCCCGCGGCGCCATCGGCAGCGATTCGTCCCAGTGGGCGGTGTACATCTCCGACATGGAAACCCGTGACGAGAGCGGACAGCCGCGCAACCTGTTCAACTACGGCGAACGCATGCGGGTGCGGCTCCATTACGAGTTCCGCCGGCCGGTCCTGAATCCCAATTTTCTTGTTTCATTCATCCGTTCCGACGATGTGGCCTGCTGCAATTACAACACCTCCATGGACGGGTTCTGCGTACCCGCGAGCTGCGGCGACGGCACCATCGAGCTGTTGACGCCCCCCCTGAAACTGGTGTCGGAATCGTACAAGATCAACGTGCTGGTCAGGGACGCAAATTTCGAGGAGCTGTATTGCGCCCAGATCGGCAAAACCTTTCACATCCGGCATGACCTGCTCGATACCCATTTCGGGGTCTTCCACGAAGAGGGGCAATGGTCCGTGCCGAAACGGCTGCTCAATTTCAAACAATCACCAGTTCAGGAGGTCTGCTGCCATGATTAACGTCGCTGTTGCCGGTTACGGTTACTGGGGTCCCAATCTTGTCCGCAATATCCAGGACACGGGCGAAGCCTGCGTCGTGGCGTGCTGCGATGCGAGCCAGGACCGTCTCAAACAGGTTTCCGCCAAATATCCCTCGGTCACCACTACCACCCGTTACGAGGATCTGCTCAAGAATCCCGCCATTGATGCCATCGCCATCGCGACACCGGTGGCGACCCACTACCAGTTTGCCCGCAAGGCGCTGGAAAACGGCAAGCATGTGCTGCTGGAAAAACCTGCCACCTCCTCCACTGCCGAGGCGGAAAAGCTGGTGGACCTGGCCGAAAAGCACAAGCTGACCTTCATGGTGGACCACACCTTCATCTATACCGGCGCCGTGCGCAAGATGAAGGAGGTGGTGGAGCAGGGGGATCTGGGGGAGCTGTACTACCTCGATTCGGTCCGCATCAACCTGGGGCTGTTCCAGCGCGATGTCAACGTGCTCTGGGACCTGGCTCCCCACGACATCGCCATCCTCGAACATCTCGTCAAGGAAAAGCCGGTCAGTGTATGCGCCACCGGCGCCTGCCACGTGGGCAATGGCCATGAAAACGTGGCCTACCTGACGGTCTATTACGACAGCGGCCTGATCGCCCACTTTCACAACAACTGGCTTTCACCGGTCAAGGTCCGCACCATGCTGGTGGGGGGCAGCAAAAAGACGATTCATTACGACGACATGGAGGTCAGCGAGAAGATCAAGATCTACGATCGCGGGGTAGATATCGTGAGCAGCGAAGGGGTTCACGAGGCGCGGGTTTCCTACAGGCTGGGGGACATGTGGGCCCCCAGGCTGGATCCGACCGAGGCGCTGCGCCTGATGGCCGCGGAATTCGCCGATTGCATACGGACGGGAAGGCGCTCCATCACCGATGGGATCAGCGGCCTGAATGTCGTGAGGATACTGGAGGCTTCAGAGATGTCCATCAAACACCGCGGAAAGGAGATCAGGCTGTGAGCGACTACACCAAGCAGAGCCTCAGGAACGTGAAACTGGGGGAAAACACCAGGATGGCCGATTTCGTCAACCTGTACGAGTGCGAAGTAGGCGACAATTCCCGCATCGGCGCATTCGTGGAAGTTCAGAAGAACGCCAAAATCGGGAAAAACGTGAAAGTATCGAGCCATACCTTCATCTGCGAAGGGGTGACCATCGAGGACGACGTTTTCGTCGGCCACAACGTCTCGTTCATCAACGACAAGTATCCCCGGGCAACGGCCAATGGCGCCCTGCAGACCGAAGCGGACTGGGAATGCATACCGACCCTGGTGAAGAAGGGGGCCTCCATCGGCACCAGCTCCACCGTCCTGTGCGGCGTGACAATCGGCGCCAACGCCATTGTCGGGGCAGGCAGCGTGGTGACCAGGGATGTTCCGGACAATGCGGTCGTGGCCGGCGTGCCGGCCCGCTTCATACGTTCCGTGGAGCCGCAGCCTGCCGCCACCGGTCCCTTGCCGGTCCCCTTTCTCGATTTGAAGGCCCAGTACCGGTCGATCAAATCGGAGATCCAGCCGGTGGTCACCAAAGTGCTGGAGAGCTGCTCGTTCGTGCTGGGGGAGGAGGTGGCCGCCTTTGAGCGGGAGTTTGCGGCGTATCAGCAGGCGGATCACGGCATCGCCGTCAACACCGGGACCAGCGCCCTGCACCTGGCGCTGCTGTCGGCCGGCATCGGCCCCGGCGACGAGGTCATCACCACCCCCTTCACCTTTGTGGCCACCGTAGCGGCTATCGTCTACACCGGTGCGCGCCCGGTTTTCGTCGACATCGACCCGGTCACGCTGACCATCGATCCCTCCAGGATAGAGGCTGCCATCACCCCGAACACCAAGGCCATCGTGCCGGTTCACATCCACGGCCAGGCCGCGGACATGGATGCCATCATGGAGGTGGCCCGCTTTTACGAGCTGACGGTGATCGAGGACGCCTGCCAGGCCCATGGTGCCGAATACAAGGGGCGCAGGGTCGGGAGTATCGGCAGCCTGGGATGTTTCAGCTTCTATCCCGGCAAGAACCTCGGCGCCTACGGCGAAGGGGGCATGGTGATCACCAATGACCGGAAACATGCCGCCACCATTCGCATGCTGCGGGACTGGGGGGCCGAGAACAAGTACCTCCACACCCTCAGGGGGTACAACTATCGCATGGAGGGGCTGCAGGGAGCCATCCTGCGCGTGAAGCTGCGCCACCTGGAAAACTGGACGAACGCGCGGCGCACCATCGCCAGGCGCTACGACGAGCTTCTGGAGGGTTCCGGTGTGGCCATTCCCCGCCAGATGCCGTTCAACCGTCATGTGTACCATATCTACGCCGTACGCGTCCCCCAGCGGGATGCATTCCAGAAGGCGATGACGGCACAGGGCATCCAGACCGGCATCCATTACCCGATTCCGGTTCATCTTCAGCCTGCTCACGCCGATCTCGGCTACAAGGCCGGAGACTTCCCCCATGCCGAAGCGGCTGCCGCCGAAGTGCTCTCTTTGCCGATGTTCGCCGAACTGACCCCTGCCCAGCAGGATCTCGTGGTCAGCGCAGTGCGTGAGGTGGCGGAAGTGCAGGGGCTGGTGAAGCAGGGACCAGGGACCGGGGACCAGGAACCGGTGAAACAGGTATCAGGGTCCGGGGACCAGGAACCGGTAAAAGATTTCGATTTTACCGTTCCCTGATGTGGCACAACCATGGGCCGGTTACCAGAGAGCAGGGATGAGTAAGAGCTTTTGACTCTAACGGTCCCCGATCCCTGGTCTCCGGGCGCCCGACTTTAAAGGAGGCATTCATGCAACTATCCGGAAACAAATTCCTGATCACCGGCGGCGCCGGGCTGATGGGTTCGCATATCGCCGACCGGCTGCTGGCGGGAGGGGCGTCGAAGATCGTTCTTCTGGACAATTTCGTGCGCGGCAGCATGCACAATATCGAGTTTGCCCTGCAGGACCCGCGGGTCAGGCTCGTGAAAGGGGACATCCGCGACCTGGATCTGCTCAGGGAGCTGGCCACGGACATGGACGGCATTTTTCACATGGCAGCCATCAGGATCACCGCCTGCGCCGATAAGCCGCGGGACGCCATGGAGGTGATGCTGAACGGAACCCACAACGTGCTCCAGGCAGCCGTGGAAAAGAGCGTGGGCAAGGTGATGTACGCCTCGTCGGCATCGGTATACGGCCTGGCCGACACCTTTCCCACCGATGAAAGCCACCATCCCTTCAACAACAGGACCTATTACGGCGCCGCCAAGGTGGCTGGGGAGGGAATGGTCCGCTCCTTTGCCGAAATGTACGGGCTGAACTATGTGGCCCTGCGTTATTTCAACGTCTACGGCCCCCGCATGGACATCGACGGCAAATACACCGAGGTACTGGTCCGCTGGCTCGACCGGTTGGAGGCGGGGGAGCGGCCCGCCATCTTCGGGGATGGCCGCCAGACCATGGACATGGTCTTCATCGACGACGTCACCGACGCCAATATTCGGGCAATGGAGTCCGATGTGACCGATGAGGTCTTCAACGTTGCCAGCGGCACCGAAACAAGCCTGCTTGGCCTTTTGCAGGCCCTCTTGAAAGTGACCGGCTCGGACCTGGAGCCGGAGTTCCTGCCGGAGCGTTCCGTCAATCCGGTCCCGCGGCGTCTGGCCGACACCCGCAAGGCAGAACGCATGCTGGGATTCAAGGCCCAGGTAAATCCGGAAGAGGGACTGCGGCGCCTGATCGAATGGCGCAGGCAGGTACAGGCCCAGAACAGGCTGGCCGCCTGAAGCAAAAACATGTGCCACAGAGGCACGGAGGAAATCGAACGGCAATGGAACGCGGAATCTGCGGAAAAGGCTGATAAATTCAGATCTTAAAAACGAATCCGGGTTGAAAACCAATCTGTCTTTCCCGCTTTTTCCGCCTTTTCCGCGTTCCATTGTCTTTGGTCAAGGGAAAAATCAGACTGGTAGCGTTTTCGGTTCTCTTCAGGGGAACGGATTTTTAGTGGTATCCCTCTGTGTTCTCTGTGACCTCTATGGCTGACAGACTTTTCAGGTTTATTTCAGAAAAGGAGGAAGGCTCCATGCCGATGGATATGCGCGTCGTACTGACCGAATTCGAGGGGATCCTGATCATCGAACCCGAGTATTTCCAGGATCATCGCGGTTTCTTCTTCGAAAGCTACAGCAAAAGGCGCTTTGCCGAACATGGCCTGGAGCATGCCTTTGTCCAGGACAACCACTCCCGCTCGCCGGGGGGCGTCCTGCGGGGCCTCCATTACCAGAACGCGGCAGCCCCCCAGTTCCGGCTGATTCGCTGCACGCTGGGGGAGATCTGGGACGTGGCCGTGGATCTGCGGGTGGGTTCCCCCACCTTCGGGAAATGGTTCGGCGTGGAACTCTCGGCGGAGAACAAGCGCCAGGTACTGCTGCCGCCGGAATTCGCCCACGGGTTCGTGGTGCTGTCCGAGTTCGCCGAGGTCCAGTACAAATGCACCGGCCACCATGAGCCGTCGGCCGAAGCCTCCCTTGCCTGGGACGATCCCGACGTGCGGATTCCGTGGCCGATCAGCAACCCCATCCTGTCGGATCGCGACCGAAATACCGGTACGAGTCTCAAGGAATACCTGAAGAATCCCGCCTTCACATACACTCCCCCAAGCCGGAAACGGACGGAAGCCCGGTTCGGCACCTTTGCGCAGGCATAGGGGGGAGACCTGCGGGAAAACTGCCAGGCCTTTCTGCAATTCGTGGCCTCTTTCAAACGTGAGAGCCGTTGCCGGCGGCAGCGGCTTTAAAGTCCAATCAATCAAAGATCAAAGGAGACGAGCAATGATTCCCATTACCCGTTTAAGCGTCGGCGATGCCGAGGCGACTGCAGCCGCCGAAGCGGTGCGCTCGGGCTGGCTGTCCAGCGGCAAGCGCGTGCAGGAGTTCGAAACCATGGTGGCTGACTATGTCGGCGCCAGGCACGCCGTGGCCACCAACAGCTGCACCACGGCGCTGCAACTGGCGCTGATCGCAGCCGGAGTCAAGCCGGGCGACGAGGTCATCTGTCCTTCGTTCAGTTTCATCGCCACGGCCAATGCAATTCTGTACGCCGGTGCCGTCCCGGTCTTCGTGGACATCGATCCCCGCACCTACAACATCGACCCCGGGCTGATCGAGGCGGCCATCACCCCCCGCACCACCGCCATCATGCCGGTCAGCCAGATCGGACTGGCCGCCGACATACCGGCCATCATGGCCATCGCCCGCCAGCATGGGCTGAAAGTGGTGGAGGATGCGGCACCCTCACTGGGCGCCCGCGTCGGCACGGTCTGCCTCGGCAGTCTCAGCGATTTCACCTGTTTCAGTTTCGACCCGCGCAAGATCCTCACCACCGGAGAGGGGGGGGTGATCACCACCAACGACGACGAGGCAGCAGAGCGCCTGCGCTCCATGCGGGCCCATTCCGCCTCGGTATCCGCCATTGCCCGCCACACTTCCACCAGTGCCATTCTGGAGAGCTATCCCGAGATCGGCTACAACTACAAGCTGACCGATATCCAGGGGGCAATCGGGGTCGTCCAGATGGGCAGAATCGAACAGATCATCGCGGAACGCCGCCGGCTGGCGGACCGCTTTGCCTCGCTCCTGGCGGACGAGCAGCGGATACAGCTCCCCTACGAGCCCCCCGGCTACTTCCACGTGTACCAGTCCTACTGCATACGCCTGCTCGGCGACAGGACCCAGGTGGAGGTGATGGAACGGCTGGCCCGTCAGGATATCGCAGCGCGCCGCATCATTGCCATACATCAGGAGCCGCTGTACCGCGAGCGGACAACGGGACGGCCGCTGCCCGAAACGGAGCGCGCCACCAAAGAGACGCTGCTGCTGCCGATGTTTGTCGGGCTGAGCGATGCGGAGCAGGATGAAGTGGTGCTGGCATTGAAGCGCGCCCTCGATTAACGGCGAGTTTAGAAGGTTGTTAAGCCAGCCACCTTGTGATTCCGGCCTGTGGCCTCACCCTTCGGACGCCTCCGCGGTCCACCGCGGTCCAATTTCGCCAGTGAATTATGCGGTGTAGTAGCCCTCACTCTATCCCTCTCCCAAAGGGAGAGGGCAATGAATACTCTCCCCCTGCGGGGGGAGATAGGGAGAGGGCCAGCCTCCGCCGGGCTTCCTGCGGGTGCGAGGCTCTGCCCGTTTTTGAACACCCCGGGAGTTGCAACAGCTGTTTAGAGCCTGAATCGTCACTTTTTACTGATATCCAGTCCCAAGGAGGGGAACATGACAAAGAAAATCGTGATATTGGGAACCTCGGGCAATTGCATCGACATGCTGGACACCATTGCCTGCATCAATGACGAGGCACAAGAGACACTCCATGAATGTGTCGGCTTTCTTGATGACAATACTGCCACCCACGGTACGACGCGGCACGGCGTCCCGGTGCTGGGGCCCTTGTCCCTGGCCCCGGAACTGCAGGACTGCTGGTTTGTCAACGGCATCGGCAGTACCGCCACCTTCACCAGGAAAGATGCCATCATCGCCAAGGCCGCCATCCCGCTGCAACGCTTCATCACCCTGATCCATCCCTCCGCAAGGATTTCCCGCACCGCGCAGATCGGGCCCGGCACCGTGATCTTCGAGAACGTGGCCGTGACCTCCAATGTCACTATCGGCATGCATGTGATCATCCTGCCCAATTCGGTCATCAGCCACGATGTGGTCATCGGCGACTATACCTGCATCACCGGGGGAGTCTGCATATCGGGCGGAACCCATGTCGGAAAACTTTGCTACCTCGGCACCAACTGCTCGATTATCGGCGGTATCACTATCGGCGATTATTCGATGGTGGGCATGGGCAGCGTAGTTCTCGGTTCCGTAGCCGACAATTCAATCGTGGTGGGAAATCCGGCCCGTTTCCTCAGACATTCCCTGAGCCATATGGCTGAAGAGGTTTCCGGACAGCCAGCGCAGACCCCTTTTGCGGCAGGCTGACCCCTGTCGCACCACATCCCTTCAACTCTCGATCACCTTCACCTGTAAAGCTGCGAATCCCTTTGTCGGTCTTTTTGACATCCGGCTGACAACCGCCGGAAAATTTTACTGGTAAATAAAGCGCTTATAACTTGGTACTCATCTTGCCTATCCCGCTATGTCGGATTTGCGATAGGACAAACCAGTGGAGGTATATCGTGGTCGGACTAAGAACTCTCTTTGTGCGCTTCCTCGTCCTCTTCACGGTGATATCGGGACTCTGCCCGGCCGGCGCCGGTGCCGCAAGTCGCTACACCATCTGGCCTGCCAGTTCGGTACCCGCCCTGGATGCTGTTTCCGACGGGCAGCCGATCGAGGTTGGGGTCAAATTCCGTTCCGATGTGAGCGGCACCATCACCGGCCTGCGTTTTTACAAAGGGGCTGCCAACACCGGCAGTCACGTCGCCAATCTCTGGAGCGGCGACGGCGTCCTGTTGGCCAGCATCCCTTTCACCGCCGAAACCCCTTCCGGCTGGCAGGAAGTCTCCTTTGCAACCCCCGTGGCAATCGCCGCCAACACAACCTATATTGCCTCCTGTTATTCACCCTCCGGAGTGTTTGCGGTAAGTCACGCCGACTTTGTCGCCGGGGTTGACGCACCCCCGCTGCATGCCCTTGCCAACGGCGCCGATGGCGGCAACGGGGTCTACCGCTACGGCGACAGCGGCTTCCCCGGCCAGAGCTACAATGCCAACAACTATTGGGTAGACGTGGTTTTCAGCAGCGATACCGTGGTCACTCCCTCCGCCTCCCCGACCCTGTGGGACGCCACCGCACTGCCCGGCGTCACCGATGCCGGTGAAGACGGACCGGTCGAACTGGGGGTGCGCTTCACGTCGGACAAGGCCGGCTCCATTACCGGTATCCGCTTCTACAAGTCGACCGCCAACACCGGCACCCATATCGGCAACCTGTGGAGCGAGAGCGGAGCGCTGCTGGCCAGCGTCGTCTTCACCAACGAAACCGCTTCAGGCTGGCAACAGGCCAATTTCGCCACTCCGGTCGCCATCAGCGCCAATACGGTCTATGTCGCCTCTTATCACGCCGGCAGCGGACATTACAGCTACGACTACAACTACTTTGCCGGCAAAGGGGTGGATAGCAACCCCCTGCATGCCCCGGCCGACGGCGTTTCCGGCAGCAACGGCATCTATGCCTACGGCGCGGCGAGCCAGTTCCCCACCCAGACCTGGAAGAGCAGCAACTACTGGGTGGACGTGGTCTACAGCAGCGACATCCCGACGACCAGCCCTACTCCCTCCCCGACCTTGTGGGATGCTGCCGCGCTGCCCGGCACCGATGACTCAGGCCCGGACCGGGCGGTTGAGCTGGGGGTGCGCTTCAAATCCGACAGCGCCGGATTTATCACCGGCATTCGCTTCTACAAATCGGCCGCCAACACCGGCACCCATGTCGGCAATCTGTGGAGCGAGAGCGGAACGCTGCTCGCCAGCGCCATTTTCACCAGCGAAACCGCCTCCGGCTGGCAGCAGGTCGCGTTCGCCACCCCGGTTGCCATCAGCGCCAATACAATCTATGTCGCTTCCTATCACACCGGCAGCGGACACTACAGTTACGACTACAACTATTTCGCCGGCAAGGGGGTGGACAGGAACCCCCTGCACGCACTGGCCGACGGCGTCATGGGAGGCAATGGCGTCTTTGCCTACGGCGAGGCGAGCCAGTTCCCCACTCTGAGCTGGATGAGCAGCAATTATTGGGTGGATGTGGTCTACAGTACTCAAAAGCCGGTTGACAAGCCCCCTGTCGCATCGGCGGGCCCGATCCTGCTCGTTTCATCCACGTCCAACCCCTTCAGCAAGTACTACGAAGAGGTCCTGCGTACGGAAGGGCTCAATGCCTTTGACCGCAAGGACATCGGCGACGTTACCTCCAGTTTGCTGTCGAACTATGACATCGTACTGCTCGGCGAGTTTCCGCTGAGCGCCTCCCAGGCCACCATGCTGAGCGACTGGGTCAATGCCGGGGGACGCCTGGTGGCCATGCGGCCCGACAGCAAACTGGCGGGGCTGCTGGGGCTCACCGATCTGGGATCGACACTGGCCGACCGCTACTTGCTGGTCAACACCTCCTCCGGACCCGGAACAGGAATCGTGGGGCAGACCATCCAGTACCACGGCAGCGCCAATCTCTACGGCCTGAACGGTGCGGCCAGCCTGGCAACCCTCTACTCCGACGCCGGCACCGCCACCACGAACCCAGCCGTCACCCTGCGCAACGTGGGCACCAACGGGGGCAAAGCCGCCGCCTTTGCCTACGACCTGGCCCGTTCAGTGGTCTATACCCGCCAGGGTAATCCGGCCTGGTCCGGCCAGGAGCGGGACGGTTACTTCCCGATCCGCACCGACGACCTGTTCTACGGCAATGCCAGCTTCGATCCGCAGCCCGACTGGATTGACCTGAATAAAGTGGCAATTCCCCAGGCTGACGAGCAGCAGCGCCTGCTGGCCAACCTGATCATCCAGATGAACCAGGACAAAAAGCCGCTGCCGCGCTTCTGGTACTTCCCGCGCAACCTGAAGGCAGTGGTGGTGATGACCGGTGACGACCACGGCTGGGGCACGGCCGGCACGGCCGGACGTTTCGATGGGTTCAGCGCCTACAGCCCCCCCGGCTGTTCGGTCGACAACTGGGAGTGCATCCGCGGAACGTCGTACGTCTTTCCGGTCGATGCGGTGCAGCTGAGTAACGCCCAGGCGGTCGCCTATAACGCCGCCGGTTTCGAGGTGGCGCTGCATGTCAATTCCGGCAATTATCTGTCCTGGGATGCCAGTGTCAGCTGCGACAACTTTACCCCGCTCTCCTTCGAAGCCACGGTCGCTTCCCAGTTGAGTGTCTTCCGGCAGAAGTATCCCGACCTGGCGGCCCCGGTGACCAACCGCAACCACTGCGTCACCTGGAGCGATTACTCCACTGTTCCTACGGTGGAACTGAACCACGGCATTCGCCTGGATACCTCCTATTATTACTGGCCCCCCGGCTGGATCGGCGATTCGGGTTTCTTTACCGGTTCCGGCATGCCGATGCGCTTCACCCAGGCCGATGGTACCCTGATGGACGTCTATCAGGCCCCCACCCAGATGACCGACGAATCGGGGCAGGCGTATCCTGCCACGGTCAATGCCCTGCTCGACCGTGCCATCGGCTCCGAGGGCTACTACGGCGCCTTTGTAGCGAATATGCATACCGATGTGCCGGTATGGAGCGAATCGGATGAAATCGTAAAATCTGCCAAATCACGCGGCGTTGCAGTGGTTTCGGCACGTCAGATGCTGAAATGGCTGGATGGCCGCAATGGATCGAGCTTCAGCGGTTTCTCGTGGAACGGCAGCACTCTCGCTTTTTCGGTCAGCGCCGGCCAGGGGACCAACGGTCTGGTGGCCATGGTGCCGCTGGGCAGCGGACAAACCGTGACGGGGGTGACCGGCAACAGCAGCTCGCTCTCTTTTGAGACGGTGACCATCAAGGGAATGCGCTATGCGCGCTTTCCGGTCTCCAGCGGAAATTATCAGGTCGTATTCCAGTAGGACACACACCAGGCAGTCTGGCCACAGAGCCACGAGGTACCGAGAAAAAGTCGCAATGTCAGACAAATCCTTGAATTCGTGAAGCCTTCGAGCGTCCGCTTACAGGAAGCTGTCCCAGCGGCGGCATGATAGCCCGCCTCTTCGGAGCTTTCCGGGCGGTGCCATGAATCCAGGTTGTTAGCATCTGAAGAGTAAAGCCTCCTGTGCAGATCAGGGCTGGTACTTTTTTCGATCTTTATCTCGATGCCCGTGGCTCTGTGGCAGACGTCCCCCGGCTCATTCCCGCCTTTCGACGTCTCCCACGGAGTCGTTTCTCAATGGTCCGGCATGCCATCACCTGCATGCGCCAATGCTTCAGTGACTTCAATGTCCACCCCTTTTGTTCTCTCCAATCGTCCCAGGCCTGGGAGGTGGCAACTCAGGTTTGCCGCTCACAAGTCTGCAAAAAAGAGGGACACACTTACCTTCGAGGATACCCGCATGCAACGACAAACCCGCACTGAACCGCTGTGCCTCATCCTTTCGTTGATCATGGTCCTGTCGCTCTTCTGCTCCGGCATTGCCTTCGGTGCCACGATCTGGCCCGCCACGGCGGTTCCCAAGGTCGTGGCAGACTACGACGGGCAACCGCTGGAGGTCGGAGTGAAGTTCCGTTCCGATGTCAACGGCACCATCACCGGGCTGCGCTTTTACAAAGGCGCCGCGAACACCGGCACCCACGTTGCCAACCTGTGGACGAGCACCGGCACCCGTCTGGCCACGGCCACCTTCAGTGGTGAGAGCGCCTCCGGCTGGCAGCAGGTATCCTTCACCACCCCGGTTGCCATTTCGGCCAACACCACCTATGTGGCATCCTACTATTCTCCCACCGGCTACTTTGCGGTCGATTTCTCCTATTTCCTCTCCGGTGGCATGGACAACGCGCCGCTGCACGCCCTTGCCAACGGCGTGGACGGAGGCAACGGGGTGTACCGGTACGGGGCCAGCGGCTTTCCGAATCAGACCTACAGCGGTAACAATTACTGGGTGGATGTGGTCTTCAACCCGGCGGGATCGGGCGACACGACGCCGCCGGTGGTGACCGCCTTCACGGTTCCGTCCAGCGCCTCCAGCCTGACGGTACCGATCACGAGCTTTACTGCAACCGACAACACCGCTGTGACCGGTTACCTGGTCACGGAGACGTCTGCCGCGCCGTCACCGACGGCATCGGGCTGGTCTGCCACAGCCCCCTCCAGCTACACCGTTACAAGCGCCGGGTCCAAGACCCTTTATGCCTGGGCCAAGGATGCGGCGGGTAACGTTTCCGCTGCCAGGAGCGCGGCCGTCACCATCACGCTGGCCGACACGACGCCACCGGTGGTAACCGCCTTCACGGTTCCGTCCAGCGCCTCCAGTCTGACGGTAAATATCACCAGCTTCACCGCCACAGACAACATCGCCGTGACCGGTTACCTGGTCACGGAAACATCGTCGGCGCCGTCGCCGACCGCTTCAGGCTGGACCGCCGCGGCACCCTCCAGCTACACCTTTGCGAGCGCCGGGTCCAAAACGCTCTACGCCTGGGCCAAGGATGCGGCGGGTAACGTTTCCGCTGCCAGGAGCGCGGCCGTCACCATCACGCTGTCCGACACGACGCCACCGGTGGTAACCGCCTTCACGGTTCCGTCCAGCGCCTCCAGTCTGACGGTAGCGATTACCAGCTTCACTGCCACGGACAACACCGCCGTGACCGGTTACCTGGTCACGGAAACCTCTGCCGCGCCGTCGCCAACAGCATCAGGCTGGTCTGCTACAGCCCCTGCCAGCTATACCTGTGCAAGCGCCGGCTCAAAAACGCTCTACGCCTGGGCCAGAGATGCCGCCGGTAATGTCTCCGCTGCCAGGAGCGCGGCCGTCACCATCACGCTGGCCGACACGACCCTACCGGTGGTAACCGCCTTTACGATTCCGTCCAGCGCCTCAAGCCTGACGGTAGCGATTACCAGCTTCACCGCCACGGACAACATCGCCGTGACCGGTTTCCTGGTCACGGAAACGTCTACCGCGCCATCGCCAACGGCGACCGGCTGGTCTGCCACAGCCCCCGCCAGCTACACCGTTGCGAGTGCCGGGTCCAAAACCCTCTACGCCTGGGCCAAGGATGCCGCCGGCAACGTCTCCGCTGCAAAAAGCGCGACAGTCACCATCACCATTGCTTCAGCTCGCTCCACGATCTGGCCGGCTACAGTGGTCCCTAAGGTCGCGGCCGACTCCGACGGACAACCGCTGGAAATCGGGGTGAAGTTCCGCTCCGATGTCAACGGCATCGTCACCGGCCTGCGCTTCTACAAAGGTGCCGCCAATACCGGCACCCACGTTGCCAACCTATGGACGAGCGCCGGCACCCGGCTTACCACGGCCACCTTTAGCGGCGAGAGCGCTTCCGGCTGGCAGGAGGTAACGTTCACTACTCCGGTGGCCATTTCGGCCAACACCACCTATGTGGCCTCCTACTATTCCCCCACCGGCTACTTTGCGGTCGATCTTTCCTATTTCCTCTCCGGTGGCGTGGACAACGCGCCGCTGCACGCCCTTGCCAACGGCGTGGACGGCGGCAACGGGGTCTACAAGTACGGTACCAGCGGCTTCCCGACCCAGACCTACAGCGGGAACAATTATTGGGTGGATGTGGTCTTCAGCCCGGCGGCATCGGGCGACACGACGCCACCGGTGGTGACCGCCTTCACGGTTCCGTCCAGCGCCTCCAGTCTGACGGTAAATATCACCAGCTTCACCGCCACAGACAACATCGCCGTGACCGGTTACCTGGTCACGGAAACATCGTCGGCGCCGTCGCCGACCGCTTCAGGCTGGACCGCCGCGGCACCCTCCAGCTACACCTTTGCGAGTGCCGGGTCCAAGACGCTCTACGCCTGGGCCAAGGATGCGGCCGGCAACGTCTCCGCTGCCAGGAGCGCGTCCGTCACCATCACACTGGCTGATACGACGGCACCGGTGGTGACCGTCTTCACGGTCCCGTCCAGCGCCTCCAGCCTGACGGTGCCGATCACCAGCTTCACTGCCACGGACAACATTGCGGTGACCGGTTACCTGGTCACGGAAACCTCTGCCGCGCCGTCGCCGACGGCCTCGGGCTGGTCCGCCGCGGCGCCCGCGAGCTATACCTGTGCAAGCGCCGGCTCAAAAACGCTCTACGCCTGGGCCAGAGATGCCGCCGGCAACGTTTCCGCCGCCAAAAGTGCCGCAGTTACGATTACCCTTGCTGCCAACAGTCCGATCCTGCTCGTTTCCTCCGCGTCCAACCCCTTCAGCAGATACTATGAAGAGGTCCTGCGCACGGAAGGGCTCAATGCCTTTGACCGCAGGGACATCGGTGCGGTCTCCTCCGGACTGCTGGCGAACTATGACATCGTGCTGCTCGGCGAGTTTCCGCTGAGCGCCTCCCAGGCCACCATGTTGAGCGACTGGGTCAATGCCGGCGGGCGCCTGGTAGCCATGCGGCCCGACAGCAAACTGGCGGGGCTGCTGGGGCTCACCGATCTCGGATCGACACTGGCCGACCGCTACCTGCTGGTCAACACCTCCTCCGGACCCGGAACGGGAATCGTGGGGCAGACCATCCAGTACCACGGCAACGCCAATCTCTACGGCCTGAACGGCGCTACCAGCCTGGCAACCCTCTACTCCGACGCCGGCACCGCCACCACCAACCCGGCCGTCACCCTGCGCAGCGTGGGCGCGAATGGGGGCAAGGCCGCCGCCTTTGCCTACGACCTGGCACGTTCGGTAGCTTACACCCGCCAGGGTAATCCTGCCTGGTCCGGCCAGGAGCGGGACGGCTCCTTCCCGATCCGCACCAATGACCTGTTCTACGGCAATGCCAGCTTCGATCCGCAGCCCGACTGGATCGATCTGAACAAGGTGGCAATTCCTCAGGCTGACGAGCAGCAGCGCCTGCTGGCCAACCTGATCATCCAGATGAACCAGGACAAAAAGCCGCTGCCGCGCTTCTGGTACTTCCCGCGCAACCTGAAGGCAGTGGTGGTGATGACCGGTGACGACCACGGCTGGGGCACAGCCGGTACGGCCGGGCGTTTCGACCGTTTCAACACGATCAGCCCTTCCGGCTGTTCGGTCGACAACTGGGAATGCATCCGCGGAACATCGTACGTCTTTCCGGTCGATGCCGTCCAACTGAGCGATGCCCAGGCGGTCGCCTATAACGCCGCCGGTTTCGAGGTGGCGCTGCATGTCAATTCCGGCAATTATCTGTCGTGGGATCCCAATGTCAGTTGCGACAACTTTACCCCCTCATCGTTCGAAACTACGGTTGCCACCCAGTTGGTCGCTTTTCAGCAGAAGTTTCCCAGCCTGGTTGCCCCGGTAAGCAACCGCAACCACTGTGTCACCTGGAGCGATTATACCTCTGCCGCTTCGGTGGAGCTGAACCACAGCATCCGCCTGGACACCTCCTATTATTACTGGCCCCCCGATTGGGCAGCGAATCGTCCCGGCCTGTTCACCGGTTCCGGTATGCCGATGCGCTTTGCCCAGGCCGACGGCACCCTGATCGACGTCTATCAGGCAACCACCCAGATGACCGACGAATCGGGGCAGAGCTATCCCGCTACAATCGACGCACTGCTTGACCGCGCCCTGGGCGATGAGGGCTATTACGGCGCCTTTGTGGCCAACATGCACGACGATGACGGATATTCGCAGGGCGCCGATGCGATTGTAAACTCAGCCATGGCACACAGCATTCCGGTGGTTTCCGCACGTCAGATGCTGAGATGGCTGGATGGCCGCAATGGATCGAGCTTCAGCGGTTTTTCGTGGAACGGCAGCACCCTCGCTTTTTCGGTCAGCGCCGGTCAAGGGGCCAATGGCCTGGTGGCCATGGTGCCGCTGAGCAGTGGACAGGCCGTGACGCGGGTAACCGGTAACGGCAGCTCGCTCACCTTTGAGACGGTGACCATCAAGGGAGTGCGTTACGTCCGTTTCCCCGTTTCAGGAGGTACCTACCAGATCTTCTTTTAGGAACACATCGGAAAACGTCGTGTAACGAACTGCGAAGGCGCAGGCCGGCCGGCTGCGGTTCCAACCGCCGAAACATACGTGACGAGCCGCGGTGCAGCAGGCACCAGAAAGACGAGGAGAACAGCATGCACCTTCTTCGATCCAGCACGCTGCACGGCCTGTTCCAGGCATCGATCCTGATCCTGTCGCTCTTCTGCTCCGGCATTGCCTTCGGTGCCACGATCTGGCCCGTCACCGCGGTTCCCAAGGTCGTGGCAGACTACGACGGGCAGCCGCTGGAGGTCGGGGTGAAGTTCCGTTCCGATGTCAACGGTACCATCACCGGCCTGCGCTTTTACAAAGGCGCCGCCAACACCGGCACCCACGTGGCCAGCCTGTGGACGAGCGCCGGCACGCGGCTGGCCACGGCCACCTTCAGCAGCGAAAGCGCCTCCGGCTGGCAGGAGGTAACGTTCGCCACCCCGGTCGCCATTACGGCCAACACGACCTATGTGGCCTCCTACTATTCTTCCACCGGCTACTTTGCGGTCGATTTCTCCTATTTCCTCTCCGGTGGCATGGACAATGCGCCGCTGCACGCCCTTGCCAACGGCGTGGACGGCGGCAACGGGGTCTACCGGTATGGCTCCAGCGGCTTCCCAAACCAGACCTACAGTGGGAACAATTACTGGGTGGATGTGGTCTTCAACCCGGCGGCATCGGGCGACACGACGCCGTCGGTGGTGACCGCCTTCACGGTTCCATCCAGCGCTTCCAGCCTGACGGTAGCGATTACCAGCTTCACTGCCACGGACAACACCGCTGTCACCGGTTATCTGGTCACGGAAACATCGACGGCTCCGTCGCCGACCGCTTCGGGCTGGACCGCCGCGGCACCCTCCAGCTACACCTTTGCGAGTGCCGGGTCAAAGACGCTGTATGCCTGGGCCAAGGATGCCGCCGGTAATGTCTCTGCCGCCAAAAGCGCGGCCGTCACCATCACGCTGGCAGATACGACGCCGCCGGTGGTAACCGCCTTCACGATTCCGTCCAGCGCCTCCAGCCTGACGGTAGCAATTACCAGCTTCACCGCCACGGACAACATTGCCGTGAGCGGTTTCCTGGTCACGGAAACGTCTACCGTTCCGTCGCCAACGGCGACCGGCTGGTCCGCTGCGGCACCCGCGAGCTATACCTGTGCGAGTGCCGGGTCAAAGACGCTCTACGCCTGGGCCAAGGATGCGGCCGGCAATGTCTCTGCAGCCAAAAGCGCGGCCGTCACCATCACCATTGCTTCAGCCCGCTCCACGATCTGGCCTGCCACGGCGGTTCCCAAAGTCGTGGCAGACTACGACGGGCAACCGCTGGAGGTCGGAGTGAAGTTCCGTTCCGATGTCAACGGCACCATCACCGGGCTGCGCTTTTACAAAGGCACCGCGAACACTGGCACCCACGTTGCCAACCTGTGGACGAGCGCCGGCACCCGGCTTACCACGGCCACCTTCAGCGGCGAGAGCGCTTCCGGTTGGCAGGAAGTAACGTTCACTACCCCGGCTGCCATTACGGCCAACACCACCTACGTGGCCTCCTACTATTCCCCCACCGGCTACTTTGCGGTCGATCTCTCCTATTTCCTCTCCGGTGGCGTGGACAACGCGCCGCTGCATGCCCTTGCCAACGGCGTGGACGGCGGCAACGGGGTCTACAAGTACGGTACCAGCGGCTTCCCGAACCAGACTTACAGTGGTAACAATTACTGGGTGGATGTGGTCTTCAGCCCGGCGGCATCGGGCGACACGACGCCGCCGGTGGTGACCGCCTTCACGGTCCCGTCCGGCACCTCCAGTCTGACGGTGCCGATCACGGCTTTCGTTGCCACGGACAATGTGGGGGTGACCGGCTTCCTTGTGACGGAGTCGTCCGGCACCCCCTCGGCTTCCGCCTCAGGCTGGTCGTCCACTCCTCCTGCCTCCTATACCGTCGCATCAGCCGGGTCCAAGACGCTCTATGCCTGGGCCAAGGACGCCGCGGGCAACGTCTCCGCAGCCAAAAGTGCAGCTGTCACGGTTACGCTCAGTGATGCCACTGCCCCCACGGTAACGGCCTTCAGCGTTCCGTCCAGTTCCTCCACCCTGATCGTAAGCATCACCAGCTTCACCGCCACGGATAACATTGCGGTGACCGGTTATCTGGTCACGGAAACCTCGACCGCTCCATCGCCGACCTCGACCGGCTGGTCTGCCACGGCCCCCTCCAGCTATACCTGTGCGAGCGCCGGATCCAAGACGCTCTACGCCTGGGCCAGGGATGCCGCCGGCAACGTCTCTGCCGCCAAAAGCGCGGCCGTCACCATCACGCTGTCCTCATCCGGCCCTGAACCTGCAGGCTGGTATGCCGGAGACATGCATGTGCATCGCAGCTGCGGCGGCACTCCTGACCCGCTGTCGAGCTTCCCTCTGAAAATGGCTGCGAACAATCTGTCGGTGATATCGCTTCTGGCCGACAGCGGCAACGGCGAAGTGCAGGATCAGGCCCAGGATCTGCCGCGCGTGAACGGCCAGGACGATCCCGTCTCGACTGCCGGCCGCATTGTGCATTGGGATGCGGAGTGGCACTGGGATCCCACCTATTTCCAATACCCGTTCCAGGCCCTGGGGGGACATGTGGTGGCCCTCGGGCTGCAGGAAGCGCATCAGATGCAGGAGGAATACACCTTGCCGATCTTCGAGTGGGCCCGCCAGCAAAACGGCATCGCCGGGTTCGCCCACATGCAGTACTTGGATAACAATATTCCCCAAAACCTGAACTGCTGTACGCCGCTTGAATACCCAGTGGAGGTGGCCCTGGGAAGCAGCGACTTCATATCGCTGGATGTTGCCCAGTCGGGTGTCAGCTACGACAACATGTGCCCCGACTGTGCCATCCAGGCCTATTACCGCCTGCTGAACTGCGGTTTCAGGCCGGGGCTGGCTGCCGGAACCGATTATCCCTGCAACAGCGGATCTCCCCTGGGGTCGTTATTGACCTACGTGCAGGTAGGGGATAGCCCCATGACCTACCGTTCCTGGATCGAAGGCATTGCCAAGGGGCGTACCGTCGTTTCCCGCAACGGACACAACGAGTTCCTCGATCTCAAGGTCAATTCAACCGCCGCTCCCGGTGACGAGATCAAACTGACCGGCGGCGGCAGCGTGCAGGTTACGATTCAGTGGAGCGCAGGCCAGAACCTGTCCGGCACGATCGAACTGGTGCAAAATGGCGTGGTCGTGGCCAGCAAGCAGGCCTCTGTCTCGTCCGGCACGGGCGCCAGCCTCACCGCAACCATAAATTTCACCGGCAGCGGCTGGCTGGCAGCACGCAGGATGGGGAGCGACGGACACCAGGTTCATACCGGCGCGATCTTCGTGACGGTGGATAATCTGCCGGTGCGCGCCAGTGCCTCGGATGCCGACTTTTATGTGCAGTGGATGGATAACCTGCTGGCAAAAACCTCTCCAGGGGGTGCCTGGAACTCCTATTTCTCCAGTGATCTCTCCAAGGCGCAGGCCCGCTACCAGGCAGCCCGGACACTCTATCAGCAGATAGCTGTTGAAGCAGGTCCGCTACCTTCCAGCGGAAGCATCTTTACCAGCCAGACCCCGACCCTCTATGAAAACGATGCCGCCTACGAACTTGGCACCCGGTTCCGGTCCGACGTAAACGGCCAGATTACCCAGGTCCGTGTCTATACCAACCAAGCGGAGGGGGGCAGCCACACGGTGCGCATCTGGCGGGTGAGCGACGCCGCGGTGGTGGCAGGCCCCTATAGCTGGAGCATCGCTTCCGGAACGCTGGGATGGAAAGCATTCACGCTTCCGACACCGCTGAACATAACCGCCAATAGCGATTACATCGTGGCGGTATCCAACAGCAGCGACCGGTACTATGCCGAGGCGCCGAACGCCCTGAACGCCGCGGTGACCACCGGTCATTTGCAGGTCCCGGTCGGTGGCGGGGTCTATTCGACGGTTTCGGGAGCAATGCCGACCTCGGTCTGGCAAAACACCAACTACTTCAGGGATGTGGTGTTCGTGGCGCAGTAGCGGACTTTTCCGGATAATCTCGTTTTCAGCGCCGGGCCGCTTGGGCAGCCCGGCGCAAATAAATTAACGTGGCGTAGTTTTTTGCCCATCCGCGGGCATTGCTGCCAAAGAGGCAGCAGCCTTGCCTTGAGGTCGTTTTGCCGTTGAAACCGTTACAATATTCTTTTTGTGCTCTTCTTGAAAAGCCGTTGTTTTCTAAGTGGTTTTGGTTTGGCATGAAAGGTGAATTAAATATGTTTTAACACTGTCGTGGACCGCGAAACATGAGCGTCATGCGCGCGGAGCGCGTGAAAGCCGGAATGCTTCACGATTCAACCTATCTTTTACCGGAAGCGGGGCTTCAAAAATGGAACCAACGGTCACCTTCATCGTCCCCTGTTACAACCTGGCACATCTGTTGGCGGAGTGCGTCGATTCCATCCTGTTGCAGACGTACCCCTCCTTTGAGGTGCTGATAATGGACGACTGTTCGCCCGATGCCACGCCAAAGGTGGCGGCCGGCTTCAGCGATCCGCGGGTCAGGCATATCCGCAACCAGACCAATCTCGGGAACATCGCCAATTTCAACAAAGGCATTCATCTGGCCCGCGGAAAATACATCTGGCTCATCTCGGCTGATGACCGCATTCGCAGCCCCTTTGTGCTTGAACGGTATGTAGAGCTGCTGGAAGGGCATCCCGAAGTCGGCTTTGTCTGCTGCCCGGTGATAAAACTCGAGGATGGAGTGGAAAAAGAGCTGCTGCAGTATTCCGTGCTGGCGTCGCACGATATCGTGTTCGAAGGGAAGCAGCTCCTGAAGAGGCTCCTGCACTGGAATCCCATTGCGGCGCCGGCGGCCATGGCGCGCAAGGAGTGCTATACCGGGGTCAGCCTGTTTCCGTCGGATCTGCCGTACGCGGGGGACTGGTTCATGTGGTGCGCCTTTGCCCTGCATTACGATGTGGGCTATTTCGCGGAACCGATGGTGAACTACCGGCATCACAGCCTGTCGTTGACCAACATATTCAAGGAACGGGATCTGGATTTGCTGTTTTACAACGACCTTGCCGTGCTTTCCCGCATCAGCTCGATGGCGCGGCAGATGGGGAACAACGATATCGTCGCACAGTGCGGCCAGGTTCTGCTGGCGAAGTGCATGCACCGCTTCTGGGGCAAGGAAGGAAAGTTCCATGAGGTGAAATGCTCGGAAATAGAAGAGGTGCTGAACCATGAGGAACTGAACCCTTATGACAGGGAAAGGCTGGGCATCAGGATCTATGTGGAGTTGGCCGATCATTGCTACACGGCCTTCTATACCCGCGAAGCGCGCGGGTTCTACCTGAACGCCCTCAGGAAAAAATGGTTATTGCCCGAGGTCTGGCTGAAGTTCGCCTTTCTGTGCCTCGGCAGTATCGGCAGGAAGATGAGAGCACTCATGTCCGGTATTCGCAGCAATGTCCGGCATACAAAGGTGGCTGCGATAAAGTGAGAGTGCTCCGGCGGTTTTCCGGACGGTGCATTCAAACATGGGACACATACATTCGGTATCGGTAGTGATCTGTACGCGGAACAGGGCCGGCAGTCTCAGGGCCGGTCTGGCCGAACTCCGGAAAATGGACATTGCCCCTGACGTTTTTCTGGAAGTGATTGTCGTGGATAACGGTTCGACCGACGACTCCGAGGAGGTTGTCGAAGATTTCGGCAGATCGTCCCCCTTTCCGGTCCGTTATGTGTATCAGCGCAAAAAGGGGCTCGGATATGCCAGAAACGCCGGCATCGAGTTCTCGGTCGGCGAGATCGTGGCCTTCACCGACGACGACTGCTTCGTGGACCCGGAATGGCTGCACGGCATCGTGAACGAGTTTGCTGCGGACCCTGACCTTCATGGGATAGGGGGGCGTGTGGAACTGTACAACCCCCGCGACAAGCCGATCACCATCATGACCTCCCGGGAGCGGCGCGTGTTTTTACACGCCGGGCAGATCTTCTCCTTTATCCATGGCTGCAACATGGCCTTCCGCCGTGCGGTTTTTCGAAAGATCGGCATGTTTGACGGCAGATTCGGGGCCGGCACCCGGATAGCGTCCGCCGAAGATTCGGACTTCATCTACCGCGTTCACAGGGGGGGAATGAAGCTGGTCTACTGCCCGGAAGTGTGCGTCTACCACAATCACGGCCGGCGACTGGACGCGGAGATCGACCGTCTGCTCAAAGGGTATCTCATCGGCCGGGGAGCGTTTTACTGCAAACATGTCCTCTGCCGCGACAGGGACATCCTGAAAATCACCTATTGGGAAGTGCTGGCCATGATAAAGACGGCCGGCAGGAACCTGGGGGGCGGTGAGGCGGGGCGGCGAGCAACGGCCCACCTGTGGGGGCTGTTTGTGGGCGCCCTCTTTTTTGTGATCAGCATGCCGGTTGGGGCCGTGCCGTTCGCTGCACATCCCCGCGGTTCCCGATGAAATGGCGACACATCTTCCGTGAGAAGGGTTGGCGCATCATGAAAATCCTCTTTGTCACCTCGACCTGTCCCGAAAATATCCAGGTGTGCACCCATGGCATTTTCCAGCGCATGCGGATGTTCCTGGAGGCGCTTTCCATGTTTGCTGACCTGGAGATCCTTTTCTATGCCAGCCAGTCGACGGATATTTCACCCGAGGCGGCCGGCCGCATGGAGCGGGCCCTGGCCGAGCATTGGGGATGCACGGCCAGCGTCAATCTGGCGCACCGCTCACCGCACTATACGGTCGATCTCCCCTCCCGTTTTCCTTTCGGCGATTACATTAGGGAATGGTGGTTTCTGCACCCGTTTTTCTACTGGCTCTCAGGTCCGGAACAGCTGCTGGCCTTCGACAGATGCCTGGAGCGCAAACCGGACGCCATATTCGTCCATCGGCTTAATTCGTTCTATCCGGTACTGGCGAACCGGAAGGTCGAACAGCCCGTCTTTTTCGACTTGGACGATATCGAGCACAAGTCTTTCGCACGCGGCCTGATGCAGGCCCCCTCCCGGCGCTCCAAGCCTTTGCAGTACTTGAAGGCCCTTTCCCTAATGTGGCTGGAGCGTCGTGCGGCGGCCCGGTCGCAAAGAACATTCGTCTGCTCTGAAACCGACCGGAAATACCTGACGACACGGCTGCGGGCCTCCGGGGTGATCGCCATCCCCAATGCCATCGAAATTCCGGTGGGAGTGGAGCTCCAGCCGGCAGCGACCTTTCTCTTCATCGGCACGTATCTGTACCAGCCCAATGCGCAGGCCGCCGATCATCTTGTATGCGATATCTGGCCCCTCATCCGGGACAGGATCCCGGCAGCGAAGCTGATCATTGCCGGGGCGCACCCGGAGAAGATCAGATCCTTCCATGGCCGGCATGCCGGGGTGGAGTTCCGCGGGTTCGTGGATGACCTGGATGCACTGTACCGCGAGGTCAGGGTGGTGTGCTGCCCGATCCGGGCAGGGAGCGGGACCAGGATCAAGATCATCGAGGCTGCCGCCTACGGTAAAGCGGTGGTTTCCACCTCCATCGGCGCCGAGGGTCTGGATTTTCTGGATGGCCGCGAGTTGTTGATCAGGGACGACCCTGACGGTTTTGCCCGGGCATGCATCGATCTGGTTGCCGACAGCTCCCATTGCAACCAAATCGGCCGTGCCGCGCGTGAGAAATGCTCCGCGTTGTACGGCAAGTGCAACACCATCAGAAGGATCAAACACGAGATCCTGGATACCTGTCTGCTCGGCATGATCCCTGTTGCGGCGAATCCGATCATCAACAGTTGAGGGCTTGCACGCAGCAACGACGACCATTCGCCGCAAGATCCCGGCACAGCAGGGCCTGCGGTGATTTTTCGACAGCCGGTCAGGCAGTAAGGAGGGACATGATCAGCATATCCGCCGTGATACCGACCTACAACGGAATCGCCTATCTTACCGAAGCGCTGCGATCGGCGCTGGCACAAACGTACGAGCTGCTGGAAATCATCGTGGTCGATGACGGCTCCCAGGAAGATATCGAGAAGATTGTATCCCCTTTCTACCCGAAGGTCAGGTACGTCCGCCAGCAGAATGCCGGGCCCGCTGCGGCGCGCAATCGCGGCGTTTCTCTCGCCCAAGGGGAGGTGATAGCCTTTCTGGACGATGACGACGTATGGCATCCGACCAAGACGGCCGAGCAGGTGAAGGTGCTGGAGGCGTATCCGGACTGCGCCCTGGTCTATTCATTACCCGAACTGATCGATGAAACTGGCAGGAAGACCTCACCGTACCAGCTCCCCTCCGAGCACCCCAGCGGATCGGTGTACCTCGATTTCGTGAAGAGAAACAGGATCTCGACACCCTCCGTTACCCTTATACGCAGGGAGGTTTTTGAAAAGGCGGGCTACTTCGACGAGAACAGGGAGTATTTCTGTGGTGAGGATTACGATCTCTGGCTGCGCATCGCGAGGCACTACGAGATCAGATTCTGCCCCGGCATTCTGGTGTCGTACCGCGTCCGGACCTCGGGCATATCGCACAATACCGACAATGCCCTGAAAGGCGACCTGTACACGCTCGACAAGCTGATCTCCCGGCACCGGCGCCATCCCAAGGTTTCGGACCGCGAGTTCTATCCCGCCTTTGACTGCAACCTGTATCACACCTTCCGGCGGTTCGCCTATTGGTACTATTTCAGCTACGAAAACAGGGATATGGCCCGGAAGTTGATGCTGGCGGCATTTAACCGGTCCGCCTACTACACCGATCCGAAAGACCGGGCCGCCCAAAGGAACCCGGCCGTGGCGTTTGCCCTGCGCCGCCCCTACTATTTCAAGGATGTTCTGTATCTGATGGTGTTTTTCATGCCGGGAGCGGCCTTTCAACTGCTCAGGAACGCAAAACGCAGGCTGGCCGCTCTTTTGAGCGGTGTCGGCGGTAGGAGCGCGGACAATGCCTGAAGGGGAGACGGGAAGCGTGGATGTTCAACTGTTCGAGGGAACTAACGGAGCCGTATGGGATGCCTTTGTTGCCTCCCATCCAAAGGGCAGCAACTATCACCGCTACGGATGGCGGCAGGTTATCGAGCGGAGCTTTGGCCACCGGACCTTTTACCTGGCCGTCCGTGACCGCAACGGTGCCATCCGGGGGCTGCTGCCGCTGGCATACATGCAGAGCCGCCTGTTCGGGCGGTTCCTGGTGTCGCTCCCCTTTTTCAATTATGGCGGCGTTCTCTGCAACGATCAGGAAACGGCAGCCCTGCTGCTGGAAAAATCGGCCGCGATCCGCAGGGATCTATGCGCACGGCATGCGGAGCTGCGACATCTCGGTACCGGCCTGGAAGGGCTGGAAACCCGCCAGCACAAGGTGACCATGCTGCTCGATCTCAGGAACAACGAGGAGGAGCAGTGGCGGGCATTCGACCCCAAGGTGCGCAACCAGGTGCGCAAGTCGGAGAAATGCGGCCTGACGACGCGCCAGGGACATCTCGATCTCCTGGACGGCTTTTACGAGGTGTTCAGCAGGAACATGCGGGATCTCGGCACGCCGGTGTACGGCAAAAACTTCTTCCACAACATCCTCGAGGCCTTTCCCCGTTCGACCCGGATTCTGTCGGTCATGAAAGGGGAAACGACCGTGGCCTCGGCCCTGCTGACCTGGTTCAAGGGTAACCTCGAGGTGCCCTGGGCCTCCTCGATCAGCGATTATCGGGAGATGTGCCCCAACAATCTGATGTACTGGGAGGCGATCAGGTTCGCCATCGGTACCGGGGCGACCACCTTCGATTTCGGCCGTTCAACGCCGGGGGAGGGCACCTTCCGCTTCAAAAAGCAATGGGGGGCACGACCGGTCGAGCTCCATTGGCAATATCTGCTGGAGGAGGGGGTGCCGTTGCCTGAGCTGAATCCGGCGAATCCGAAATTCCGGCTCGCCATCAGGGTCTGGCAGCAACTGCCGCTGGCAGTCACTCGCATGCTGGGACCCGCCATCGTCAGGAACATTCCCTGACAGGTTGTTGAAAAACGGTCATCTCGCCGCCGTCCTCGTCAGCCACCTTGTGCGGCGTAGCGCTGCTACGCCTCCGGGGGCCTCCTGTGGGGGCGACGATCTGCCCATTTTTGAACAACCTGAGAATTTCCGCAGCCTGCTGAGCAGGCTGTGGAAATTCTTACTGTTCGCATGTCTATTTGCCTGAAAGGCTCGTCGTGGGTAAACAAAAGTAACACCTGTCAATTTTCTTTACACATTCGGCTGGGTCGCGACGCACCGTCATCTGAGGGTGGTTCGGCTCCGGGCAAGGGGAAAATTTGTTCCACCAGTCCTGCTTTGTTTCGAGGAAAGTCGCGCAAATACGCCGGCTTGACGCGATGGCACCAATACTGCTAGCAGCGGGCATGCAGATCCGCATCGGCAAAACCCAGCCTCCGGCTGCGGCTCCTCTGGGGTTGACCGACATTGTCGGGGGAATCAGGGGGCTGTTCGAGGGGGGGCAGGCGGTATCCCGTTTCGAGGAGCAGCTCAGAACGGCATACCGGACACGGTACTGCTTTGCCGTTTCATCAGGAAAAGCCGCCCTGGTCCTGATACTGAGGGCGTTGAAGGAACTGTTTCCCGGGCGGGATCAGGTGCTGATACCGGCCTATACCTGCTATTCCGTGCCGGCCGCCATTGCCCGGGCCGGTTTGCAGGCTGTGCCGTGCGACCTGGCCCGCGGCTCGCTGGATTACGACTTCGACAGGCTGGCTGAGCATCTGGCGGGCCAGCCCCCCTTGTGCGTGATTGCGACCCATCTGTTCGGTGTTCCGGCCGACGTGGAGCGCATCAGAAACGTGGCGGCCAGGCGGCAGGTTCCGGTTGTCGAGGATGCGGCCCAGGCCATGGGCGCACAGTGGAACGGCAGAAAACTGGGCACAGTGGGTGATGTGGGGCTGTTCAGCATGGGCAGGGGCAAGGCTTTTTCGACCGTGGAGGGGGGAGTCATCCTCACCGATAATGAGCGGATCGGCACCGCCCTTTCGAATATCATGGTCAGTATTACCGGATATGACACCGGCGACTGTCTCAAATTGATCGCCCATGCCATTGCATTGTCCCTGCTCGTTCATCCCTGGCTGTACTGGTTACCGAAATCACTCCCCTTTTTGAAACTGGGAACCACCGACTACGACCCGTCCTTTCCGATCAGGCGCCTCTCTCCTTTTCAGGCCGGGCTGGCATGCCGCTGGCCGGGGAGGATCGAGCTGTTCCGGCGGCTTCGGCGCGAAAACGCCAGTGCGATCGTCAGCCGCGGATTTGCCCTGCCAGGCGGCCTCGAAGCGCTGCCAGACCTGATCCGCTTTCCCCTGTTGATGCCCGACAGGGGGAGCAAGGAGCGGCTCCTCGAATACAGCGAGCGCAGGGGACTTGGCATATCGGCCGGGTACCCGGACACGGTGGTGGGCATAGCCGACATGGGGGGACCCCCGCTGGCTGGCGACTTCCCCGCAGCGCAGGACATTGCCGGCCGGATCGTATCGCTGCCGGTGCATCCCTTTGTCAGGCAGCAGGACATCGACGCCGTCGCGCAGTTGATCAAGGACCAGGGAGGCCGGCACTGACGATGCAGAAAAGGGATGCGGTAAAACTGGGGGTACTGCTGGCATTGTGGGGAGGAGCCTTCGCACCGTTGTATCCGGAGCTGGTGCAGGAGTGGCTGGAAAATTCCGATAACTCCCATGCCTTTCTCGTGCCGTTCATCGCCCTGTTCTTCATCCGGCAGAAGAAAGAGATCCTGCAGACAGTCCCCATCGCCAGTTCCGCCTGGGGTGGAATCCTGTTCGCCGCCGGTCTGCTGATCTATGTGGTCAGTTGGGCGGGGGGGCTGGCATTTCCTGCCCGGGTGGCCATGGTGGCATGCCTGTTCGGCATGCTCTGGTTCTGTCTGGGGAGCGGATACCTGCGCCAGCTCGTTTTTCCGCTCAGCTTCCTGTTCTTCATGATCCCGGTGCCGTACTCCCTGATCAGTCTCGTTTCGGTGCGCCTGCAGCTGATGGCCACCCACATCTCGGCGGCCCTGATCAGCAGGTGTTCGATTCCGGTATATCAGGAAGGCAACATGCTGTATTTCGTCCAGACCCAGCTGGAAGTGGCCGAAGCCTGCAGCGGCATCCGCTCCATCGTCTCCCTGACGATGATCGCCCTGGTTCTCTGCAGCTTCTCCCGCCGGGGATGGTTGAGAAAGGCGTCGCTGATCGCGGCCGCAATACCGATCGCCATTGTCGCAAACATCGTGCGGGTGACAGGAACCGGAATACTGGCGCATTTTTTCGGCGATACCGTTGCGCGGGGGTTTCTGCATCAATTCTCGGGAATGGTCGTGTTCGGCTTTGGCCTGGCCCTGTTGTGCGCGCTGTTTTTCATGGTGAACAGCGAAAGGGTACGCCATGGAAGCTAGGACCTTTCTGTTGTCCGCGGCAGGGCTGCTGGCCACCATTGCGCTGATGGGCTGCCTTTCCCTGCGGCCTGAGCCTAAAGTTGTCAGCAGCAGTCTTCAGGAACTGCCGTACGCAATGGGGGGCTATCGGGGGACGGATGACAGCTTTCCTGAAGCGGTAAACCGCGAACTGAACGCCGATGCCAGTCTCTACCGCCATTATCGGTCGGGAGACGGCAGAAATGTGGACCTGTACATAGGTTACTACGGTACCGCCAAGGGAGGGCGCACCGGCCATAACCCCTATGGCTGTCTGCCGGGCGCAGGATGGGCGATCGTAGAGGCCCGGCGAGTGCCGGTCGGCACTGTCTCCGGAACACCGGAAATGGTCAACTATGTCCGGGCCCGCCGAGACGGAGTCAATACCATCATGCTGCACTGGTATCAGACAGCAGGGGGCACGGTGATGTCGAACGGCGTGTATCAGAATATGGAGCGTTTCATCAGCAAACTGCTGAGAAACAGAAACGATGGGGCCTTTGTTCAGGTCACCCTTCAGGCGGAAGATGACCGGATAGCTCAGGCAACGGAAAGGGCCCGGAATTTTGCCGTACTCGTTTTGCGGCACCTGCCGGAGCATTGGCCCGTTGAGAGATAAGGGAAGCCGTTACATACATTTTTTCTGAAAGGCAAACCGGACAGTGATCAGCGTAATCATTCCCGCGTACAATGCGGCCCGATACATTTGTAAAGCGATTGACAGCGTGCTGGCACAGACCTGGACCGACTTCGAAATCATCGTCATCGACGACGGGTCCAGCGACAACACCCATCTGCTCGTGCAGTCCCGCTATCCTGCGGTGTCCTGTTTCCGAACCGTCAATAAAGGGGTTTCGCATGCCAGAAACTACGGGATCGCTCAGGCACGCGGATCCTTGATAGCTTTTCTTGATGCCGATGACCACTGGCTCCCTGAGAAGCTGGAAAAACAGGAGGCTCTTTTCAAGAAGGACCCGTCACTGGGCCTGGTTTTCACCGACAATTTCTTTTTCGACGAAAGAGGAATATCCCCTTTCACGGTCAACAAAAAGAACCGGTTGATGCGGGGAAATGTTGTCAGGAACATATTTCTGAACAGCTATGTCGTTACCTCGACGGTGATGGTACGAAAGAGCGTCTTCGAGCGGGTCGGGTTGTTCGAAGAGGGTCTCTCGGTGGCTGAGGACGACAACATGTGGATGCGGATCGGAATGAACTACGGCATCGCTCTCGTGGACGAAAAGCTGGTCATGTACCGCATGACCGTCGGCAGCCTGAGCAGCGATTTCACCGCCGTCATAAGCGGAGTGGAGCGGCAGATAGAGTTGATGAAAACACGCTACCAGGCTTTGTATACCGAGCTGGGGCCGCTCGCAATCCGGAAGAAGTACTCCGAGATCTATTTCAATGTGGGCTACCGGAACTTCAATCAGTGCGATTATAAATCATCGCGCGCGAGTTTTTTCGATAGTTGCAGAACCTATCCGCTGCAGGTCAGATCGCTTCTGTATCTACTTTCCACCTATTTACCCCAGCAGGCGATACAATTTTTCAGATGCATCAGAAGGAGCGCTGCCAGGCATCTGGCCTGAACGGTTTCTTGTCAGGAGCAGGAATGAAGGTATTGAAGATCATACATACTCAGGGACACGGCGGCGCGGAGAATGCCTTCCGATGGCTGGCATGGGGATTGTGCCGCGAAGGGGTGGATGTGCTGGCCGCTATCCCGGAACCCGATGCTACGCGTCGCACCAGTTGGATTGCCTCTGCCTTGGATGAGGCGGGGGTGCCTTACCTGACGTTCGATAAACGCGGCACTCCCGTGCGGCTCTTGCAAAACATCGCCTCGGTTGTCGGTCGGGTCCGGCCGGATGTGGTGCATTCCCACCTGCTGGATTCAAATTTTTATGCTTCGTTGGTCAGCAGACGAATGGGCATCCCCCATGTCAGTACCGAGCATGGCGATCTTCTTTTCATTCGTTCGGCCACCGCCGGCATCAAGTATTCCGCCATTTCATTCTGCAGCAGCCGGGTAATCTGCGTCTCTGAAGCGGTCAGGAACAAGGCCGCCGGTATCGTCAGAGCCGGCAAGCTTGCTACCATTCCCAATGGCATCAATTTTTTCAGGCCGGCTTCTTCCTGCTTCCGGGAACACTGCGGCATCCCCTCCACGGCAGTTTTGATCGGCAATGTCGGTAACCTGTATCCGATCAAGGGACAGAAATTTCTGATCGAGGCATTCGCCCAATTGCTTGCCTCGCACCCCGACGCGCGCCTGGTGCTGGTCGGACGTGGTGCCGAAGAGCCCAATCTCCGGCACCTGGCCCGGGAGTTGAACATAGAGGGGAAGATACTGTTCACCGGTTTTCGAAACGATGTGGAGGATATCGTCAACAGCCTGGATCTGTATGTCCAGCCCAGTCTTTCCGAGGGGCATCCCCTGGCCGTGCTGGAGGCGATGTCGATCGGCATCCCGGTAATAACGTCCGCAGTGGGAGGGCTTCCCGAGCTTCTCGATTACGGGCGTTATGGCGCACTGGTCCCGCCTGCTTCCAGTGAGGAGCTCCATGCGCGCATGCTGGGATTCATGCGGGAACCCGAGCCTTACCGGGAAAGGGCTCATGCAGCCCAATGTCATGTACGTGAACAGTTTTCAATCGAGAAAATGACTCGCAGATACATCGAGGTGTATGAGAAGGCCTTGGCAGGGCGACAGCATCGCTGTCGCAGGAGCTAGGGCATGAGGGGGACCGATGAGATCTGAGACGATGCCGTTTGCCGGCGCTGTGTTGACTGTTGAGCATGGAAAAAGGAAGAGTTTGACATTCCCGGTGTTGCTGCTGCTTTTTTACATCATCGTAGAATACGGGCGGCCCGGTTTTCTTGCTCCTCTCAGGCCCGGCCTGCTGGTTCAGGGGCTGCTGGTCCTCTGTCTGTTTTCGAATTCGACAAAAGTGCGGCAGGTGTTGAAGGAAAAGTATTTCCGGTTGTACCTGCTGCTGCTGGTTTTTATGTCCTTTCAGGTATTTGTGGCTGCCAATTATTTTTACGCCCTGATATGCCTGAAGGCGATGGTTTCCTACCTGGTCATCGGGCTTGCCTGCTGTATTTTTCTCGACAACCTCGCCAAGCTGAACCTAGTTCTGGTGACCCTCGTGCTGGTACTTGCCACCAGTGCGGTCAGCCGCGTTTCCGGGATAAACATGCTGGGGATTACGGGAGGGAAGGTTTTTGCCGACGAAAACGATTTTGCGTTAGCCATGAACATAGCTTTACCGTTCAGTTTCTTTCTGGGGCGGATTAAAAAGGGTTGGAAACGGTGGCTGCTCTGGCTGGCGGGGGTCGCCCTGATATTAGGGAATATGGTCACTTCTTCCCGCGGTGGATTTGTCGGAATGGTGGCAGTGGGATTCATCTGCTGGCTTTATGTGAAACACAGGATGAGAACCATCCCGGTGATCGCGATATTGGCGATCCTGGCCTGGAGTTTCGTTTCCCCCTATGGCAAGGAAAGAATCATGGCCGTCGGCCTGGATAGCGCCCAGAAGGATACCGGCAAGGACCGGGTCGAATTGTGGAAGGTCGGCTGGAAAATGTTCATTCATAACCCGGTGACCGGCATCGGGCAGGGAAACATACCCGTGGCGATGAACAAGTACCGCTTCGACGAACGGGGAGAAAGTTTCTGGAAACAGGACATGTGGGGCAGGATGACCCATTCTGTCTATTTTACGCTGTTGCCCGAACTGGGGCTGATCGGGGTGGCCATTTTCGTGGCCATGCTCAAGGACCTGTACGCCAGGAAAAAGCGTATCAACTGGTTCTGCACCAAAATCGGCGAGGATTCCGAAACGATCCTCAATATGAACAATGCCCTGATGGTTAGCGTGCTCGCCTTTCTGATCACCGGGATATTCCTGTCCGTGCTTTATTATCCGCCGTTCTGGAATCTCTCAGCGCTGGCCGTCACTCTTTTCATGATCTCTTCCCGTGTGTTCAGACAACAGGTTCCGCCAGCGCCTGAAGAATTTAACGACCGGGTAGGAACGTGTTGAGGAAATGCAAACGAATAGTGCTGCAGATTTTCTTATTGGGAAGAAACGCTTCCGAATCGGTACGCTATCATTTCATGAGACACCGCGGTCCGATCGGAGCAGTGGGTAAAGTGATTTTCGTCTGCACAGGGAATATATGCAGAAGCGCTTTTGCGGAAAAGTATGTAAAGGCTGGAATCCGCACAGAGGTTCCAATCATAGAGTCATGCGGCCTAGTCGTTGAGGTGCCATCGCCACCTCCCCATGCAGCCGTCGATGCGGCGGGGAGAATCGGCCTGGACCTTACGGATCATATTTCCAGAAGCATCGAATATTGTGACATGGAAACCGCAGATCTTATCCTGGCAATGGAGTTCGGGCAGTACCTGAAGCTGATCAGGCGGCTGCCGCATAAGCGACACCAGATCAGGCTTCTCAGGGAATTCTCACCGTTTCCGGAGAACCTGTTGTGCAACATTAATGATCCCTTTGGTCTGCCTGCGAAGCACTTCGAAAAGTGTTTCGCCCAGATACGACGTGCGCTTGCCACGATAATGGCTCTGATATGATGAGAACCCATTCGGATTCCGGATGAAGTTCACCTCGAATGATTATAGGAGGCACAATGGTTATTTGTATCTCAGAGGACAGGAAATCATGTGAAACCTCGGTAAAATTGTTGGTATTGAGCTTGGTGCGTCATTGTCCCCAGGTGCGGATCGAGCTTTTTTATCCCCCTGCCGACGCTTCCTTTTACGCCTGGCTGCAACGTTATCCGCAGGTCGGCCTGAATGTGCGCCCCTTTGCCGGTGTCAGCGGATACAATGTGAAACCCTTGGCATTGCTGTCTCTTTTGGAGGCGGGCTGCGATGAAGTGATCTGGGTGGATTCAGACATCATCGTAGCCCGGGATTTCCGCCACTGTTTCTCGAATCTGCCGACGGATACTCTGATGGCGGCCGAGGAGGCACTGAACGGCGCCTATGAGGACACTGAGGGCATGCGGGCTCGCGCTTGGGGATTTCACGTCGGGCGGGTCTTTGATCATGCGATCAACTCCTGTGTTGTTCGCGTTACCCAGTCTCACCGAACCCTGCTGGAACATTGGCGACATCTGCTGGAAAGCTCCGCATACCAGGAGGCCCAGAAACTGACGTGGTCGGCGAGGCCGGCACATATGTACGGAGATCAGGACGTTCTGACTGCCCTGTTGAGTAGCCGGGAATTCGCGGGTGTGCCATGTGTTTTCCTGAGGCGAGGGCGGGATATCGTCCAGTACTTCGGACTCAGCGGATATACCGTCAAAGAACGCATGTTGCACATGGCCAGCGGCATTCCTCCCTTCCTGCACTCCCAAGTTTACAAACCGTGGCTGAAGAGTCTGCCTGACGAGGAGAAAGGGATACGCCAGTACTTCAACCGCCTGTACCTGGATTTGTCGCCTTATACCCTCGAAGCTCGCAAGTTCAGGTCGGAAATGGATGAGGACTGTTCCTGGATCAAGCCGCGGCTGCTCCTTGGCCGGATATTGCGCGTTGTCGGCCTGGGGTGGATACCGCTTGTAGGATTGCCATTGGCAGCGTGTGTCGAAATAGCCAGCTTTCTGAAAAGAACGCTGAAAGGATTTCTGCGAAGTCCGTTGTATGCCTATAGCCTGTGGAGGCAACAGTCCTCATGACGCCGAAGATATTCATCCGACGGGTTCTGTCCGCCCTGCTGTCTTCCACCGGCATCCATGCCTTGCTGGAACGGCTGTATCTTTCGGACAAGGCGTTCATACTGATGTACCACCGCATCGTCCCGATGTCGGAGCGCCTGCCGCCGCACGTGCAACCGGGAATGGTCGTGAGTGCCACAACCTTTGAGAAGCACGTGTCCTTCCTTCGTGGCAGGTTCAAAATAGTCTTTCTGGACGAACTGATGGCAAAAGTCCGGAAAGGAGAATCAATAGGACGGTGTTGTGCCTTGACGTTCGATGACGGATGGCGGGACAACTACAGCGAGGCTTTTCCGATTTTGAAAAAGTACGCCGTACCGGCAACCATCTTTTTAGCTACCGGATATGTGGGGACCCGGAAGACCTTCTGGACGGACGAGGTCAGTTCCTGTATCGATCGCCTCAATATCGGCGCCATGGCCGAGGTTCAGGCTCCGGACTCCGTCAGACGGTTTTCTGGTGAACTTGAGGGCTTGCAGAAAAAAGCCGAGCTTTTTCGCGAAGAACTGATCGAGTTGCTGAAAAAGAAGTCTCCGCACGACCGGGAGGAAATACTGGCTCATCTGCTGGGTGATCTGTCGGTCGCGACCACAGAACGGCTGATGCTGAACTGGGAGGAGGCTGGAGAGATGGCTGAGAGCGGTCTGGTCCGGTTCGGCGCACACACGGTTCACCACGAGCTTCTGGATCAGCTGCCACTGCAGAGGGTGCGCGAAGAAGTGCAGTTTTCCCGCATGGAGATCGAGAACCGTCTGAGGCAGAAGGTTACTACCTTCGCCTATCCCAATGGCAATTGCAGCGAATCGGTCCGGCAAATTGTGAAGGAATATGGGTTCGATGCAGCGGTGACTACACGAAGAGGGTATCTGGAATCAGGTATTTCCCCTCTGGATGCGCCGAGGATCGGCTTGCACGAGGATACCTGTGCCACTATCCCGATGCTGAGATCGCGAGTTTTACTTCAGGCGTTCTGAAAAGGGAATCCATGAATGTTCTTGTTACCGATGGCGAAGCCAGATCCGCTCTCGCCGTAACCCGCTCCCTCGGCAGAAAGGGACACACAATCTTCGTGTCAGGACAGGAGGGGACCTGTATCTCCGCCTGTTCGAGATTCTGTCGGGCAGCCTATCGGGTCCCTGACCCGATGGAAAATGGTGCCGCCTATGCTGCAGCGATTGCCGATATTGTACGAAGGGAGCGGATCGAACTGGTATTTCCGGTGACAGAACAATCGGTATATATACTCAACCGGACGAGGAGCGCTCTTGGAAATACCGCGAAACTTGCCTGTGCTCCACCCGAAAAGATGGCGGCGGTATCGAACAAGTACACCCTGTTTCAGACGGCAGAGCGCCTGGGAGTTGCCATGCCGACCACTCTTTATGTGGAAGGGCGTGAGGATTTCCACCGCCAGAGGCGACGGATCGCCGATTTTCCAGTTGTGGTGAAGCCGGCCTATTCAAAAGTGGTGGAAGGGGAGAACATCATCTCCTCCGGGGTAATGTATGCCGCTGATCAGCAACAGCTGGCGCGGCTGTACGAGAGCAGACCCATTCTCAGGTATCCTTCCCTGATTCAGGAAGTGATCACCGGTGAAGGTACCGGGCTGTTTACGCTTTTCGACGTTGATCGTCATCTTGCCCTCTTTTCCCATCGCCGTCTGTTGGAAAAACCTCCCACAGGTGGGGTCAGCGTCCTCTCGGAAAGCATACCGCTGGATGGTGAGATGATTGAGGCGGCTCGCAGGCTTCTTGCGGAGGTCGCCTGGCCGGGAGTGGCCATGGTTGAGTTCAAACGTGATGTCAGAGATGGGACGGCAAAACTTATGGAAATCAACGGCAGATTCTGGGGGTCCTTGCAGTTGGCGGTTTCCTCAGGCATCGATTTCCCCGCTCTCTGTCTTGATTATTACCGGGGTATCATGCCCCCCGCCCCCTGCCATGGATACCGGATCGGACACCGCTTGAAATGGACCTTCGGGCTGCTGGATCACCTGCTCATACGCCTGAAATCAGGCCGCCGTCTGAAGGCTTTATTGCCCCCCGGATCCCCCGGCATTATTGAGGTGGCACGGGAACTGTTCAGGGCAGGGACATCCGACACATCGCTCGACGTCTACGACCCGCAGGACCCACGTCCATTTGCCGCAGAAGCCCGGGCGTACGTCGCAGCGTTGCTGGGGTTGGCACACAGGTAACATCTTGGGAAGAACGGAGTCGAGTATGGCTACAATACACCTGGTGTGCCAGGAGGATTCCTCATCCGGCCTGCCGATCTATCTGCGCGATGCTCTGGCGGATCGTGGTTACCGCATGGAGATTATTGATGCCAAGAAAAAAATCTGGCCGAAAGTGCGTCTTCTACTCGAATCGTTTCATCCCGATCGTAAAACTTGGTCACACCGGCGCTCCATGTTGGGAACATACTCGGTCGCCGGCTGGCACCGCACCACCCGGCTGAATGGTCGTCTTCTCGATCGTGTCTGCACGTCTGAAGACAAGATCCTTCAGATCGGGGGGCTCTATGCACCGCATCCCCGGGCTGAACGGATGGAGTACTATCTTTTCTTCACCTATACAATGAAACTCGCCTTTCAGGACGGTTACTCCCGCTGGGTTCCGGAACATGGGCAGCGTAAGGGGTTCGTGGAACTCGAGCAACGACTTTATGCCGAGGCAGCCCATATCTTCGTCTCAGCGGACTTCGTGCGCCGACATCTGATTGCCGACTACGGCATTCCAGCCGGGCGCATCACCGTGGTGGGAATGGGGCTGGACGACTTCTTCATCAACAACATGCGACAGCAACTTCCCGCTGCACCCACTAAAAGATGTCTGTTTGTCGGGTACACCTTTGAACTGAAGGGGGGACCGGATGCGCTGAAGGGCTTTGCAATCGCCCGGAAACAGATGCCGGAACTCGAACTGATTATCGTGGGGCCCAACCATACCCCTGAGATGGAAATGGAGGGGGTCCGCTATATGGGGGCGGTGACAGACCGTAAGGCTTTGCTGGAGCAGTACCGGAGTGCCGACCTTTTCCTCCTGCCATCACGTTGCGACTCCTTCGGTTTCGTATTCCTGGAGGCGATGACGCAGGGATTGGCCTGTATCGGCACCAGGCTTAATGCCATGCCCGAGATCATCGGCGATGGAGAAGCCGGCTACCTGGTCGAGCCGGGAGACCATGAGGGAATAGCAGAAGCGATTCTCGACTTCTATCGTCGACCCGAGACGAGGATGGAAATGGGAAGGCGCGCCAGAGAGCGCGTGCTGGACCGATTTACCTGGCCTCGGGTGGTTGGGGCGATTGATGCGGTAATGTTCGGCTGATGCCTGGTCACTGCACGCTGTTGGTATATCTAATAACGCCAGAGGGGGCGCCATGGGCCGGCCTGAACTCAGCTTCATCATCCCTACGCTCAATGAAGAGGTGCATATTGGCGGGGTTCTTGATGCCATACGTACACAGGTCGGGCAACGCTTACGGTATGAGGTCGTCGTGGTAGACAACGGTTCCTGCGACCAGACCATGCCAATCGCCCGCAGCAAGGGAGCGTTGTGCCTGGCTGCGCCGGGATGCACCATTTCGGCTTTGAGGAATCTGGGGGCGGCTCGGGCTGAAGCGGATATTCTGGTATTCCTGGATGCGGACGTATATCTGGGCAAGGGGTGGGGGGAGCGAATCGTGGAGGTGCTGGCGCGACTCCAGAACGCCCCGGAGATCGTCACCGGCTCGTTGTACGGGATTAGTGAAGAGAATAATTGGATCGAGCGGATCTGGTTCGCGCCCCGTACTACCCGCACTGAGGTAGGTTACATAAACGGAGGCCACCTCATTCTCCACCGACAACTGTTCCTGCAAAGCGGGGGATTCGACACGGCCTGGGAGACGGGAGAAGACTGCGAGTTTTGTGCCCGGTTACGGCGCCAGGGGGCGCGGATACTGAACGATCCGGAACTGCAGGTTGTGCACGCCGGCTATCCCAAAACTCTTCGGGGATTTTTTGCACGGGAACGATGGCATGGGCGTGGGGATTGTCGATCATTTGCCAGGCTCGCCTCTTCAAAACCGGCGCTGGTGAGTCTCGCCAATTTATGCATGGTCGTGGCTTGTTTGGTTGGTCCGATCACTCGGCTGTTGCCGTGGTTCATTTTTCCATCGGCATATGTGGTGTTTCTGGCGGGGGTTTCACTGGCAGCCTCGGTGCATCGACTTCGCGCGCCCGGCACTTCGGGATTCGTGGCCACCATTTTTCTGTACATGGTTTATTTTACCGCCCGTTCCGTCTCGTTGGCGGATATTGCATTGCAGTCACTGCGACAGAAGTACGTGGCCTCCATCAATTGAAAGCTCTGAACGACAGTGCCCGAACCGAGCGTACGATTGAACTTTGAAAGTCGTATTCGTACCATCCGGTTCGGGCACAATAGTCAGAAGATCTTCAGTCCCGCTTACTGCGCGATAACGCGCAGGCCGGTAGGGGCCTGCAGCGGTGCCTTGGTGGCGGTGTTCGGGCCGATCATCGGGTTACCTTTGCTGTCCACTTGGGACGGACGGTCGGTCGTGATGACGAAATCGTCCACATACTGGGTTTGCGATTGTCCCACGTTATTGTTCCATACGGACATGACCGATGCCATTGATACGTAGCCGTTTGTGCTGGTGATAGTCTTGTGGTTGAGGTCCTCGAAAACCAGTTTTCCGTTTTGCCAGATTCTAAAGATCCCATTGGTGGGAGACAACTTCAGATATATCTCCAGGCTCTGCCATGCGCCGATGATAAAGGGCACGCCAGTATCGACCTGAACCTGTTCCATTTCGTTGGAAGCTGAGATATTAGGGCTGTACACTGAAAAAATGGAATGCCATCCCCCAACATCAGTGGCCAGTCGCATGATCTTCACACAGCTGTAATCGCCGACGTTGGAAACGAAGCTCCAGGGCTGGGCGAAGTAGTAATAGCCTCTGATCCACACCTCTCCACCGTTTTTTACCGGTGACGGAAACTGAATCTCGCCATGCGCCGTGTTCCAGCCCGAATCTCCTTTATTCCAGCTCAGCTTGGCGGATTTTGTGCCGTTGGCCGCCTGGTCGGTGGAAATGGTGGTCTTGGTACCGGCGTAGTCAAAGTTGCCACTGCCATTGGCGACAGCCCCCACTGTTCCGTTATCGAAATTTACCGTCTTGGTCCAAGCAAAGGCCTGGTTTGCGGCACAAATGCCGAGCATCGATGCAATTTGAAAGGTAATTATCAACTTTTTGCTTACAGCTTTCATACGTTCTCCTTACAGCTTGTTGTTTGAATTGTTGCCAGAAGCGGTGCGTCAGACACTACTGACTGATGACTCTCAAATTCTGCGGAGCAGAAATCTTGACCGGAGGGGCTGTCGCCACCACGAGGTTGTCTATCCAGAAGGTCTGATCAACTGGAGATCCAACGCCGATATAGGGTCCGATCAGAAACTGGTTGAACTTCATGTTAGGATTCTGTGCGGTACGGAAAACGACATCGGTATAATTCATAACCAGCCGTCCATCATACCATTGCTGCAGAATACCATCCTTGACACCTTTGCCGTTGACGATGCTGTTCAGCTTGAAGTAGGTTTCCACCAGATGCCAGTCGCCTTTGTAATACGTGCCGGTGGTGTTGGAAAAAAGTGCTGTTCCTGACTTCCACTGTTTGCCGTTGGCGTAACCGCTACCGCTGGCGTAGCAATCGCCGTTTCCGTACCCGTCGCTGTCCCCATTGCATCCGGCCACGGCCCGATTTTCTGTGGTTGCGGTCAGATCTTTACCTACATTCGAGAGGTTGACGTTGACACTATCTTGAATCGCCAGCACTGAATTCCCGCCGTTCTCCTCAATGTAAGCGGTCATGTGTGAAGGAATAAGACCCGACCAGTCCCCTTCGAGATTTGTCAGCAGGTAAAACTGATGGGGGTGGTAGGCAACCCCGGAACCGACCCAGCCTGCACTGTGCTTGATGTAATAGCTGACATACACCGAATCGCTTTCAGTAAACTTTTTCCGCATGGTCGCTGCGGCGTTATCAGGGGTCACTGCGCCCTTTGCAAAATGGAATTCCAGGGACTTGGTGCTGTTGGCGGCATGTTCGACGCTGGAGAGCTTCGGAGCTGTATTGTCGTACCAGCCCCTGGCACTGAAGCTGCCATCCTCGAAATTCTCCTGAAACAGTGTGCCCGCATTACCGATGCTTGCCCACCCCAGCATCAGCGTTGAAATCGAAAATAACAACTTGGTTCTGACCTTCATTGCCTGCTCCTTTCGTCTTCCGCTCCAGCCGCGTCCGGCCGCATCCTGAATTCATGGATTCAATTGTTCCGATCCTAGCATGCCGATGTTTTCAGTTATGTGATCCATATCTCAAAAAATCAAAAAGCCGGGACCGAACCCGTGTGTCTCTGGTAGTTCGGCAACCCGGCTGTCTCAGGGAGACCCTTAGGCTTTCCGCCCCATCCTTGCGGATGGTTTAGTAGTATCGTTACCTGCTCATGTCAATGTGGAACCCTTTATACCACGCGACATGACCCAACCCTGTGACTGCCGTCACACTTTGACGCTTCTCCCGGCTCACGACCGAAGCGGCAGAAAATATCTCGACGCGGCGATGCCTACCGCTGCGAGGGGGACCACATCACCATCCGCTTCCCGGAGATGAAGCGCCACCATGCCACGGCAATGGCGGCGTTGACCGTAACGAAATACAGCGGGACCTTCAGTACGACTCCCCGGGGCAGTGAGTTCGCCCACCATCCGACAGCGGCTATGCCGTAAAATCCGCAGTGAACCGCCAGAAGCGCCGCATACCCGGTCGATTTCAGGCTCAGGGCGGCATTGGCTGTCAGTGCCGTCGCAAGAAACAGCGGCACCAGCCAGCGCAGCAGCTTATGGCAGAAATACTGGTAGGAGAACAGGCCGTAGCGGAACAGGTTCAGGAATTCCAGGTTGTGGAACATGACGGTCAAGCCCCTCAACACGGTGCGCACCTTGCGGTCGAATTCGCGCCGCCCGTCGGAAATGTCGCGGTAATAGCCCACGGCTGCGGGATCGCTGACCCCCCTCAGTCCCATCCGGTTGCTGGCCAGCACCATCCTGAAATCGCTCTGCATATCGCCGGAAAACCCGCGGCAGACCTCCCTGCGCGCGGCAAAGAACGAGCCGCTCAATCCGACCAGGGAATTTGCCCGGGATTCGAGCTTCCGCAGCCACATTTCGTATCTGACGTAAAAGCCTTCTCCGCAGGGCTTGCCATCGCGGCCGATCACCCGGTCGACACTGCTCACGCATCCCACGCTGGGGTCGGCGAAATTGGCCACGATTTCGCTGATGCCCTGCGGATCCAGCATCGTAGAAACATCAGAGAAGACGACGATCTCCCCTGTCGCCTTTTCGAGCGCCTCCTTCTGTGCGTTTTCCTTCCCCTTGCGTTCCGGACAGACATGCAGCCCAATGCCTTGTGCGGCATATCCCCGCACGATGGCATTGGTGCCGTCGCTCGAACCGTCGGAGGTGACGATCACCTGCAGCTTTTCGCGGGGATAGTCCAGCGCAAGCGTGTTTTCAAGCTTTTCTCCGATCCTGCGCTCTTCGTTGCAGGCGGCGATGATCAGGGTAACCGGAGGCTGGCAGTAGCGCCTGATTACCGGTTTGGGACGTACGCGCCCCAGCACTTTCAGGCTGAGAGGATAGCCGAAGTAAGCGTGGACGATCAGCAGCAGGGATACGGCAAAAACCAGCTCCATGGAAGGCTCCTTGTTTTCGGAAGGGCTGTCTGCGAGACGGCCCTGGGGATCGAGAATAGGTGCAACCGGTGGGACAGGCTTTCGGAACGATTGCACCGGATCGGCTCCATTATATCGGACACGATGCGATCCGGCGGTAGAGCCGGTAGTACCGTTCAGCCATGATGCGGGCGGAAAATGCCCGCTCGGCTTTTTCTCTGGCGGCTTGCGACATTCTGCGCCGCAGTTCGTGGTTGTCGCGCAGTAGCAGGCATTTCTGCGCGTAATCGGCAGGATTGCGCCCTTCGATCAGAAAACCTTCCCTGCCGTCGTCGATGATTTCGAGAAGTCCCCCGACAGCGGGGGCCACCACCGGCAGCCCCTGCGCCATGGCTTCCAGGACCGACATCGGTATCCCCTCGTGGAGGGAGGTCACGATGTACAGGTCTATCCCATGATGGAAACCTTCCATATCGTCCAGATGCCCTTTCAGAAAAAATCTTTCCTGCAGCCCGTGCCGCTCTATCAGGGCTTCGAGTACCGGCCGCTCCGGTCCTTCGCCGGCCAGTTCGAAGCGGAACCCGTTTCGGTTGATGGAGGTGAGTGCTCCGGCAATCTCGATCATCAGGGGGTAATCCTTGACCGGTGCCAGGCGCCCTGAAGATCCGATCACCATGGGGCCCGAGCCGCTCGCCGGCATCCGCGGGGCCGGTATGTCTATGCCGTTGTGGATCACCTCCACCTTGTCCGCACTGAATGACTGTCGTTGTATCAGGACCTTGCGGATGTCGTGGGATACCGCCACCGTTTTCGCAAATCGGTGCGACAGCAGGTGAAAATTGGCGCTCGTGATCAGGCGCGTGGCAAGGGAGGCTTCCTGCAGGCATTCCGGCAGCCCGTGCTGTGTCGCCAGCAGCTCCGCTCCCCCTTGTGAAAGGCTTGTCAGGGCCGCCAGCATGTTTTCCTTGTAGCGATGCGAGTGGATGATGTCAGGGGGGGATGCCCCCAGTATCCTGCGTGCCTTCCGCGCGATATCCCAGAAACGATGATGTTTTTCGTCGATGACATGCACTTTCAACCCCTGCTCCCTCAGTTTGTTGGCCAGCGTCCCCTCGTTGAGGAGCACGACCGAGAGGGACAGGTCCTGATAGTTTTTCAGCTCTTTCAGCAGGCTGAAGGTCATTGCTTCCGCCCCTGCCCAGAGATCCCCCGACACAAGATGCAGTATGTTGAATGCTCTCCGCCGATCCGGAGCCATGGGAATCCTTTCTTTGCCGGCGCGGGCCAGGGCAATCGAGGTAATCCGACAACCATTTTCATATTCGGTGCCATTTTGTCGGTTGTGTAATTTCAGTACGTTAGTTTCGGATAGAGAGGGGGCTGCGTCAAATCTCTCGCTACAGAATGGCAGGATCCGGCCGGAAGGCCGTTTATTGTGCGGGAGCAGAGGAAAAACGAAAAATTTACCAGTGTCGTCTTTTGGGCTGTAAGGGCGGAAGCTGCGGCATCTTGTCCGGGGCTGCCGGGGAATGGCCAGGGGCAGAGGGTGCTTTTTTGTGATGCCGGTCACATAAAAAAAATGCGGATTTCTGGATAGTGCATTCACAACGTGCTGTTTCCGAAGAGGTAAACCCAGGGTAACCCGGGGACACAAAACTGCGGATCCTGAAGATTCTAGACGCTTCAGGATAGCCGGGTCGACGAAGGAACAGGTTCATCGGTAGTCACTATTGTTGACTGCGGCGATCTGTTCCTTTTTTTCGTTCAGGGAAGTTTCCGTGACGGAAAAAAGGGGAGAGCCGCATGCAAAAAGGGAGAATGTATGGAAGTATCCAAGCTGAGGATTTTTTTCTTCTCGTGTCTGATCGGCATGACAACCGTGACCGCCAGCCATGCCCGTGACGTAACCTTGCAGTGGAATGCCAATACGGAAACCACCGTCACCGGCTATAAGGTCTATTACAAGGCCGATTCGTCCGCTGCCCCCCTTAACGGGACCGGAAGCAGCCAGGGGGCCTCGCCGGTGAACGTGCAGAAGCAGACCAGTGCAACCTTGAGCGGCCTCGACCCGGCCCGGACCTATTATTTTGCCGTTACCGCCTATGATGCCTCAGGAACCGAGAGCGCCTATTCCAACATAGTAAGCGTAGCGGAAGCGACGGCGCCTAGCGTGAGCATTACCGCACCGGCAAACAGTGCGGTCATTGCCGGCACAACCAGCGTTACCCTGAATGCCAGCGACAATGTCGGCGTAAGCAAGGTCGAGCTGTATGTGGACGGAGTCCTGAACGGCACGGATACCGCAACGCCCTATCTCTTCAGCCTGAATACGCTGCAGATGGCAGTGGGGCAGCACACCCTCCTCGCCAAAGCCTATGACGCAGCCGGAAATGTCGGTCAGTCGTCGTCGGTGACGGTGACGGTCGCCACCGATACCACCCCCCCAACCGTCTCGATCACATCACCCGCTGCCAATGCGGTACTCTCCGGGACCGCGTCGGTACAGGCCGCGGCAGCCGACAACATCGGCGTTGCCAAGGTGGAGCTTTACCTGAATGGTACCCTGTACGCCACCTACGGTTCGGCCCCCTATGCCTTCAGTTGGAATACCACTTCGGTTGCCAACGGCGTGTACAATCTGACAGCCAAGGCATATGACGCCGCCGGCAATTCGACCCAGTCCACAGCGGTTTCCGTGACAGTCAGCAATACGGCCAAGGATACCACGGCGCCAAGCGTTACCGCCTTTTCAATGCCTGCAACCTCGACAACCACCAACGTACCGATCACGGCCTTCACGGGAAGCGATAACGTCGGCGTGACCGGATACTGCATTACCTCTACCAACTCCACCACCTACTGCGACTGGCTGACCACCCCCAATACCTCGTTCTCCTTCAGCGGTTCCGGTACCAAGACAGCCTATGGCTGGGTCCGGGATGCCGCCGGCAATGTCTCCGCCAGCAAGAGCGCCACGGTGAATATCGGTGCTGCCGACACCACTGCTCCGACCGTAACGGCCTTCAGCATTCCGGCCAGCTCTTCCTCCCTGACGGTGGCGGTCAGCAGCTTTACTGCCAGCGACAACACCGGGGTGACCGGTTATCTGCTCACCGAATCATCCACCCGCCCCGCAGCCTCCGCCAGCGGCTGGACGACCGCAGCCCCGACCTCCTACACCTTCGGCACCACGGGGAGCAAGACCCTCTACGCCTGGGCCAAGGACGCCGCCGGCAACGTTTCCGCCGGCAAAAGCGCAACGGTGACCGTCAGCACGGTTGTTGCCGACACCACCGCTCCGACCGTAACTGCCTTCAGCATTCCGGCCAGCTCTTCCTCCCTGACAGTGGCGGTCAGCAGCTTTACCGCCAGCGATAACACCGGGGTGACCGGTTACCTGCTCACCGAATCATCCACACGTCCCGCAGCCACCGCCAGCGGTTGGTCGGCCGCGGCTCCGGGCTCCTATACCTTCGGCACCACAGGGAGTAAGACCCTCTACGCCTGGGCCAAGGACGCGGCCGGTAACGTGTCGGCCAGCAGAAGCGCTTCCACGGTTGTTAGCCAGTCCACCTCCTCTTCCAATACCTCCATCTGGAACGGAGCGATGCCGAGCCTCGTGGATGCAGGCGCGGACAGCCCGGTTGAACTGGGGGTCAAATTCCGCTCCGATGTGAAGGGATACATCACCGGCATTCGTTTCTACAAGGCTGCTACCAACACCGGTACCCATGTCGCCAACCTGTGGAATGCCAGCGGTAAGCTGCTTGCTTCGGCAACTTTCAAAGGGGAAACCGCTTCCGGCTGGCAGCAGGTGAATTTCGCCACCCCGGTGGCAATTGCCGCCAACACCGTGTACGTGGCCTCCTACCACTCCAATACCGGCCACTACAGTTACGACAAGAACTATTTCACCGGAAAGGGAGTTGACAGCCCTCCGCTGCACGCCCTGGCAAGCGGCGTCTCCGGTTCCAACGGCGTGTACGCGTACGGTTCCGGCAGCAATTTCCCCAAATACAGCTACGTGGACACCAACTACTGGGTGGATGTGGTCTTCAAGCAGTAGGATTCTCGGTAACAACGGCCGCAGGGCCATCAAAAAAGGCCGCCTCTTTCGGGGCGGCCTTTTTTTGGGGATGGAGCGGTCTTTGACACCTGCGGCCGCATGTGCGGGGAAGACAGCCTGCCAAAAATCTAACAAACCTCCCATTTCTTTGCCTTCCCCCGTATCTGCCGACAGTTGGATACTTCATCATTCTTCTTACCATCCCGTCGCCTGGGCGGTGTCAATAGTTTTGCCTGTCTCGTCACGATAAGTGGTTGTTAAATCGGTAGTTTGTGGTTGGCCCGAAAGCTGAATACGGGTTCTTCGATGGCACCCTGAGTTCGGTGCCGCGCCCAATCTTCCCGAAGGAGCGTTGCGGATGAAAATCATGCTGCCGGTTGCCGGAAAAGGAACACGACTGCGCCCCCATACCCATACCAAGGCCAAATCGCTGGTACATGTGGCCGGAAAAACGGTCCTGGAGCATATCATCAGCCGGCTGACCAGCCTGAATGCCACGGAATTCATCTTTATCACCGACGAAAATGGCACTCAGATCAGCGAATTCATGGAAAGAAAATTTCCGGATCTCCCCTGCCGGTATATTATTCAGAAGGAACAGCAGGGGCCCGCCCATGCGGTGTCCCTGGCTGAAGAGCACATCGAGCCGGGCGAGGGGCTGCTGATCGTCTTCAACGACACCATTTTCGAGGCGGATCTGAGTCGGATGGAGCAACTCTGCGCCGACTGCGACGGACTGATCTATTCCAAGGAGGTCGACGATTACCGCCGCTTCGGCGTCAATGTGATCAGGGACGGTTTCATTGCCGACATGGTGGAAAAACCGGACAAGCCGGTGTCGAAACTGGCCCAGGTCGGACTGTACTACCTGAAGGACGGCGCTGGCTTCATGCGCTATCTTGGCGAAACAATCCGGGCCATGGAAATGGTCAAGGGGGAGTTCTACCTGCCGGCGGTCTTCATGCGGATGATCAAGGGAGGGTGCAGGTTCAGGGCACCGGAAATCGATGCCTGGCTGGACTGCGGCAAGCCGGAGACCCTGCTGGAGACCAACAGCTACCTGCTTCTGGGGCGCCACCATGTCCATGGCTCTGCCACGGATTCGGTGCTGATAGAGCCGGTGCATATCGAGAAGGGGGCCCAGGTGATCGGCTGCATACTGGGGCCGAATGTTTCAGTGGCGGCCGGGAGCGTAATAGAGGCCAGCATCGTGCGCAACTCGATCATCAACAGCGAGAGCCGCGTTAAAAACATGATTATCCAGGATTCGATCCTGGGAGAAGCGGTACATCTGATCAGCTCCGCCCGCCGCATGAACATCGGGGATCATTCCCTGATCGAGATGCAGGGGAAGTAAGGCAGGGACTAAAGGCAGTGATCAGGGACCGGGAACCAGGGACCGGGAACGTCAAAGTCTCTTTGGATCCCAGTTTTAAAGGTTTTACCGATCCCTGATCCCCGGTCCCTGATTCCTAGTCTGCCGCCTTAAAAATACTGTGCTTCTTCACCAGGTCGTACAGTGTCGGTCTGCTGATCCCCAATACCTCGGCCGCCTTGGCCATGTTGTTTCTCTGGTTCTCGATGGCCGAGATCACCATTTCCCGCTCGATCATCTCGCGGGCGTCCTTGAGCGTCAGGCGCTGCGATTTGAACATCCGCTCCTTCAGCGACTTCTGCGAAAAGGCCAGCACCTCGGGTTCGAGGATGGTCGAATCGGACATGATCACCGCACGCTGCACCTTGTTTTCCAATTCGCGCACATTTCCCGGCCAGTCATAGCTTTCCAGCAGCTTCACCGCCTCGGAACTGAAGCGGCGCACCTTCTTCCTGAACTCCTCGCTGGCCCTGCGGAGAAAGAGGTTGGCCAGGAGCATGATGTCCTCCCCCCGGTCGCGCAGGGGGGGCAGACTGATATGGATGACGGAGACGCGGTAATAGAGGTCCTCGCGGAAGTTCCCTGATTCGGTTTCTTTGGCGATATCACGGTTTGTGGCGGCAATGATCCTGGCGTCGACCGGGATGTCCTCCCGTCCACCGACCCGTTGAATGGTTTTCTCCTGCAGAAAGCGCAGCAGCTTGACCTGCAGGTTGAGGGGCAGTTCGCCGATTTCGTCCAGAAACAGACTCCCCTTGTGGGCATACTCGACCTTGCCCTGCACACGGGTATGTGCACCGCTGAAAGCCCCCTTCTCATAGCCGAACAGCTCCGATTCCAGCAGATTTTCAGGGATTGCACCGCAGTTGATCGCCATGAACGCGCCCGACTTCCTCTGGCTCAGCCCGTGGATCGCCTTGGCGACCAGCTCCTTGCCGGTGCCGCTCTCGCCGGTGATGAGCACCGCCACATCCGATGAAGCCACCTTGCGGATGGACGAAAAGACTTCCAGCATGCGGGGCGATTGCCCGATGATGCCCGCCGGGCTGAATCCCTGATGATCGAGACTGTGGTGCAGGCGGGAGTTTTCTTTTTCAATGGCGGCCAGGTGAAAGGCGCGCTTGAGAATGACCTTCAGCTCGGCAATGTCCACCGGCTTGCAATAATAGTCGTAGGCCCCGCTCTGGACCGCCCTCAGTGCATTTTCGCGGTCATCGTTGCCGGTGATCATGATGACCTTGGTGGCGGGTGCCAGATGAAGGATCTGCTCCAGGCAGCGAAAGCCCTCCTCGATGCCGCTTTCGTCAGGTGGCAGCCCCAGGTCCAGGGTCACCACCCGGGGAGAGTGCCTCCTGAAGAGTGCCAGAGCTTCTGTTCTGTCTCCGGCATCAAAGGTCTCGTATTCCTTGTCGAGTCCCCAGCGCAACTGTCGGCGAATATCTTCGTTGTCTTCAACGATCAGGAGTTTTTCCATGAGAGCCTTCCTTGGGAACTTCCGGACAGGTAATGCTACCCCTCTACCCTGATGGCTCCGGCCGGACATCTGCCGACGGCGGGCAGCGGCCGTACGTGTGTCTCCGGAAGCGCAGCAGGAGGTTTGGGCAGCCAGATGGTGAATTCGGAGCCCTTGTTCAGCGTGCTCGATACTTCGATCCTACCGCCATGTGCTTCCACGATCTGCTTGCTTTGGTACAGGCCTATCCCCAGCCCTTTTTTTTTGGTGCTCATGAAGGGAACGAACATGGCATGCCGGATGAATTCGACCGGTATGCCGCATCCCCTGTCCTTTACCGTGAAAAATATGGCATCGCTTTCACCCACTTCAACCGTTACCGGGGCCTGGCCGTCGGTGGCTTCGACAGCATTCAGCATCAGGTTGAGCGCCACTTTCTGCAACTCCTCGCGATCGACTTCCGCTATGACCGGCATGCCGGTCACGTGCAGCCGCCTACCCTTGACCAGGCCGGCTGTCTCCCGCGCCAATTGCAGCAGATCGACCGGTGCCCGTTGCAGTGCCCTCTTTTCCGGCAGATGCTTCAGGCGGGTGATCATCGCCTTCATTTTGGCCACCGTGGATCCGAGCGATGCCAGCAGGTCGCGCTGGAATGCTGGTACGGCGATGTGGTCCTGCGCATTGTCGAGCATCATCGAGGTGGCGGAAACCAGGTTCTTCAGATCGTGCATCACAAAGGCGGAAACCTTGCCAATGGCGGCCATTTCCCGGGAACGTGCCAACTGGTCCGAGAGGCGGAGATTCAACAGGGCCAGCGAGGCCTGTCCGGCGAGGGCCCTCATCAGGTCGAAGTCTTCGTAATTATAGATCTCGTTACTGTTCAAGGGCCGGCCCAGTATGATGAAGCCATCCAGCCCCTCGCGCATGAAAAAGGGAATGATGAAGCAGGCATCCTGCCGCGCCAGAAAGTCTCTGTGCCGCTCGAATCCCGTAGTCCCTCCGCCTCTCAGGTCGACAATCCAACTGCTGCCGAACATGGCCTCTATGCCGGGATTGCTGCCGCTGAAGGCAACCTGGGGTGCTTCCATCGATATTCCGACTGCCAGGTGATAGCTGTCCCCTTCCTGGCTGGCTATGAACAGCCCGCCGCTTCCCATGCCGAAGGTTTCACAGAACCCCATCACCATGGAACGCAGCAGGTCGTCGCCGGATTGCGAGGAAGAGAGACGGTCGGTGAACTGGAGCCACTGATTGCGGTAGTCGTACTTGTGCGTGTAGAAATTCTTGTTGATGAAGATTTTGATCCGGCGCTTGACGGTTTCGGAAAACAGAACGATAAGCAGGGCCAGTCCCCCCAGGAGCCCTGCCGCAATGGCCAGGGCACGCTGGACAGCATCGCCGAAATGTTTCACCCCTTCTCCCGCCAGTCCGAGAGCGATCAGGTACAGGCCCACAGCCAGGAGCACGACCGACTTGTATACCATCTGGCGGGCAACGTACACTCTGGCGCCGGTTCCGCGTCGGAGCCGCGAATATGCCATCAGGGCCACGGCTACGATCAGTACCAGTGCCCGGGCCGTGGTCAGATCCATATTGATGGTGCGAAAGAGCAGGGCCTGGCTGTAGTAAATGATCAGAACGGAGATGTAGGCCCCGGCTGCCAGTAATTCGAGTTTTATCTTCCACCGGTTGCTCACATTGGTGTGCACCAGAGTCATTTCGAGATTGATCAGCGGGATGACCAGGTAGAGCATGATCAGGGTATAAAAGAGCATTCCCGCACTGCCGAGAAAGAGCGTGCGCTCACTGGCAAAGTCGGGAGAGTAGAACAGCGAGTCGATCGGGATCAGAAGCATCAGCCCCGCAAAAAACGGGGAAAAGGTCAGCAGCAGCCTGAGAGGCAGCGAGATCGAGCGGAATTCGGTCTGCCGTATGTAGCTGAGGGAGAACCAGAGCAGCACCGGCGGCAGGAGAGCCTCCGTTACCAGGGAAAATCGTTTCCAGAAGTAAACCTGCTCGGGGTCCGACAGTGCCAGCAGATCGAACAGTTCGAGGGCGGCAGCCAGACACAGGGCGCACGGCAGCGTTGGGAGAGAGTTGAGCCTGTCCCTTCGCACGACCGAATATACCGAGAATATCATCGCAGTCACGATGGCTGTGATGGAGATGGCACTTGTCATCTTGAATCCACTTTCAGGCAGTGTGGGATATGGTTCACGCTTCCTGGGCTGGACTCTCGAGTTCCGAACCCGGAGGCCTTGCAGTCCGGTCGACCGCAGGGCGCCCTTGTTGTCTGGATCAGTGGCGATTGTCTACCCTGACCCGGCTGATCTCAACGGCTTGTTTTGGCCGGAGCAGGCCGTGATTGTCAGAGCGGCGGTCCGGAGCCGTGCGTTCGGTTGGAGCCGGATCGGCATCGGACAATACCTGTTCCGGTATCACAAATCATGCCATGCTATAAGCCGAGTGATATCAAGTGTTTGCGTTGTATGGGGGTGAAGCGGGTTTTCAGCTCTTTTGCATGGCTGTGCCGAGACTACGGATGCTTGCTGCGGAGGAGGGCTGTAAAGCCAGTTTCTGAGCGGTGCAAAGAAATTTTTGGCTGTTAAGATTGGAGCTGGGGGATTCTGTCCGCGAACGGTGCATCCGATGGCGAGGAGGAGAATTACCAAGCATCGGCGCCGATCAGCGGTACGAAGCGGACCCCGCACAATTCCTCCTGGCGGAACTCGTGCTCATCCGTGCGCCGAACCCGGAACAGCACCTGCATGTGCGAGGATGACCCGACCGGTATTACCATCCGGCCGCCTATGGTGAGTTGTCCGAGCAACTGCTTCGGCACATGGGGGGCACCGGCAGTGACTACGACGGCATCATAGGGGGCCTGCTCGGGCCACCCGAGCGTGCCGTCCCCCAGGTGAACCGTCACATTGTCGTACCCGAGCATCCTGAGGCGGCGATCGGCACTCCTGGCAAGACTCTCCAGGCGTTCGACGGTGTGGACGTGGCCTGCCATCCTGCTCAGCACCGCGGCCGCGTACCCGGAACCGGTGCCGATCTCCAGCACCGTGTCTGCAGGGGTGACTTCCAGCGCCTCGATCATGTAGGCAACGATATAGGGCTGAGAGATGGTCTGTCCGTCTCCGATGGGCAGAGGGTTGTCGTCATAGGCAAGGTCCTGCAGGTTGCTGTCCACAAAGGCCTCGCGGGGCACTGTCCGCATGGCCGAGAGAACGGCCGGATCGCTGATGCCTCTCCCGGCCAGATGCTCCCGGATCATGATTTCACGCCGGCCATCCAGGGTTTTTGAAAAAGGGAGCTTCATCGCAGTCCCCTGTGCCTGTCACGATGCTGCCGCAGGATGAACATTCACCACAGTGGCTGAGCATTCGTGGCTCGTAGATATTCGTTTACCGGAGGAGCTTTTTTACCTCCACGGAATAGTTGCTTTCCTTTCCCTCCAGATCATAGGCGGTCACGGCAAAATAGTAGGTACCGGGCGCCAGCCCGTGGATGGTGTATTTAGTGGCTGCTCCGGCATCGATCACCGTGGTGTATGATCTGGATGCCTTCCCGTAGTAGACCTTGTAACCCGCCAGGGTTTTTGGCCGTTTTCCCGCGGCATCCACCACCGGATTCCATATCAGGACAGCCGTCTTGCCCGGCGTGCGGGTTTTTTCTCCTTCGACCGGTTTCGGCGGTGCGGAATCGTCGGTCAACCCTCTGTCCGGCTGGCCGGCGCAGAAGGCGATCAACAGTGCAATCAGTGGCATGTACCGTCGTGTGGTCATGGGTGTGCTCCTGACATCAAGGGTATCAGATTTGACCGGTCCTTCAAGGACGATGACCTCAGAACCGGGAGGGAACAGAGGATCCCTTTTTGATAATATAAATAATTATTCATTTTGTGGCTTGACTATCGGAACGTTGGGCTTACACTATGAACAGACAACGGAAGTGATCTTTGAAAATTGCTCTGGAATTTACGTAATCTGCTGTTGTGGAATCTGCCGATACTATTTCGCCAAAAGTTCCAGGTACAAACGTGGTGAGCAAGCCCTCGTGGTGAGTTGGAAGCTGGTGACAGCTTCGATAACGAGCTTATCCTGTTTATCAGGACACAGAGAAGGAAGCCTGAAGCGTTTTCCAGGGAAAAGGTAACATCGAGGGCAGGTGACGTAACGCCTTACGGAATTCCGGAGCAATCTAATCATACCTGAGTCCGCTGCGCAGACCATTTTCTCTGGCGCTCGGGCATTTCCGGTTCGCGGATTCAGGCATACACGAGAAAAACCGGGTGGGTGTGTTGAAGCCATCCCATCAGAGCGCCGGCCGCGAGAACACAACAGCCCCTGAAACCATCGTTTCAGGGGCTGTTGTTGTGGCAGGGCCATAGGTGATCACGTGCAGCGGTGCCAACGCGCGGCAAGTGGTCATTGCGGAGGTGCGCCGCTCCCTGGCAGCAGTCGGTTTTCTTCTTCCACCAGCACCGGCCGGAGCCCTGGAAAGTTTCGCAGGTCCTTGCTGCCGCATTCGACGTAGGAGATGCGGTCGATGTACAGCCCTTCTTCGCCGCGGCAGGCAGAGGGCGGGGCCTTGAAGGCCGTGCCGTTCTGCTGGCAGCCGGCAGTGCCGCCGACACAGATCCTGCGTATTCTGACCAGGGCATAGCGGGTGACTGTGCGCTTTTCAACCGCTTCACGTTTCGGCTGGGGAGGGGAGTCGATGACCGGAACGATGACCCACCACCCGCTGATTGCGCCCCCTTCGTCGAACTCCTTATTGGATGCGTCGGTATTCGGGTTGTACATCATCGATTCTATGTCGCGCAGCCCGCGGTTGTCGGCATCACTGGTCGTAAAAATCTCTTTTCTGCATACCTCCTGCGGGGGAAGATCCATGCAGACGACGTCGGAAAGGCTCCTGTCGTTCAGGGAATGGAGAAGCGAAGTGTAGATGTAGCGATTGTCGCCCTGCTGCCCGGCATCCAGGGGATCGCGGCTCATTTTCCGTTCCGGGATCGTACAGACGTTGGGATAGCGGCAGGCGGGGTCGCAGTCGCCGACATAGAGGGCGATGTTGGCCGTTGCCATCGGCGGCAGGGCGGCGACGGCGTCAGGAGTGAAGTTGGCGGTTTCCGAGCCGGTGAGTTTGGAAAAAATGCTGCCGAGGGTCCCCAGGCCGACCGCTTCATTCTCGGCGGTGCGGCGTGTTCTGATCTGCATGGCATTGGCCGGAGCGACACCGGGGGTGTAGGTGCGGGAGACAGTGTCCCAGAAGCCGACGGTTATGTCGTTCCCCTCGGCCAGGCGATTGAGTCCCCTGTTGGCGACTTCTATCAGAGCGGTCGCATGGTGCGTGCCTGAAGCGGCCTCGATGGCGGCGGTCCGGGCGGCGGGCTGCAGCAGGTCGGAAGCGACATCATTCGCCTTCTGCGGGTCGGTCCTGATCTGTGCCAGCATCCGCTGCTTGATCGCCTTGGCTCCTTCCAGCGATGATGTCTCCGCAGCGCTCCTCAGATCGTCATCGGTGACGTACATATACCCTACGTCGATCGCCAGGGCCGCGAGGGCGAGAAAGACCACCACCAGGATGCCTATATAGGCGGTGTCCATCCCCTGTTCTTCCTTTTCCTCCTCCTCCATCGTTCCCCCCTGTCGTGGTATGCGCCGATTATAACCGCAATCGTTCCATCACAAAACAAAATCGGGGCACATGCCGAGCATGGGCCCCGATTGATTGTGGTCAAACCCCAACAACAGTCTGTCAGTGGCTTTTTTCCAGGGCCGGAACCGGCTCGCCGATGGTGACCGTGACTTCTGCAGCCTTTTTCTCACCCAGGAAGATGGTGAGAACAGTGCCCATGGCCAGGAGCGACCCTGCCAGAATGAAGGACTTGTTCAGCCCGCCTGGCTGTGCGCTGAGCATTTCGGAGATGCGCCCCATGACGAAGCCGCCGACCCCCCAGGCGGTGAAGAGGACGCCGTAGTTGAGGCCGTAGTTCTTGAAGCCCCAGTAGTCCTTGGAGAAGGAGGGGAAGAGGGCCAGGTTGGAGCCGTAGTTGAAACCGATGAAGGTTGCCACGAGGACCAGCAGTGCCGCGCTGCCGGAGCCGATGACCGGGATGGCTGCGAACATCAGGAGCGCCTGGAAGGCGAGCATGATTCTGAGGGTTGCCCTGCGGCCGATCTTGTCGGAAAGGATGCCGGCCACGATGCGGCCGGCGGCGTTGCCGACAGCCATGATGGCAACGGCTACGAAGGCCATGTGGCCCATGCTCTTTTTGGCCAGGATGGCAACGCTGCCGATGACCATGAGCCCGGCGCCCGCGCCGATGAAGAAGTTGGCCCAGAGGAGGTAGAACTTGGGCGAACGGAGCATTTCGCCGACATTGGCGTTGTGGACCTCTTTCTTGGCAGCCGGCTTGGCGTCACCTTTGGTTGCCGGCTCGGCCGGGACGAAACCTTGCGGCGGATTGACCAGCAGGAAGGAGAGTCCGCAGACCAGGACCGTGAAGCCGCAGCCGAGGAAGAGCATCGACTTCTGAATGCCGTAGGCTTCCAGCAGGTAGCTGGAAAGCGGGGCGATGTAGACCGGTGCGAGGCCGAAGCCGGCAACGACAGTGCCTGCAATCACGCCGGTCTTGGACGAGGAGAACCATTTCAGGGCAGGAGGGGTGGCTGCGGCATAACCGAAACCGAAACCGGAGCCTGCCAGGAGTCCGAAGCCGACCAGCCATGCGACGTAGCTGTTGGAGTAGGACATCAGGGTAAAGCCGCCGCCGACCAGCAGCCCGCCGATGAGGGCGGTACGGGCAGGACCGATCTTGTCCTGGCATTTCCCTGCCACGATCATTGCGAATGCGAAAACGAGGCAGCTCAAGGCGTACGGGTCGTTGATGGAGGAGAGGCTCCAGTGGAAGGCGTCAGGGCCCCCTTTTTCGATGGAGGCCTTGATGGCTCCTTTGAAGATGCTCCATGCATACAGCACGCCGAGCGCCAAGTTGATGCCGAGACCGGCCATCGTCACCTGCCATCCTTTGTTTGTAGATGTATTCGACATCTCGTCCCACCTCCGTTTTGGTAATGTTTGGTATGTGCAAATTATATGAGCAACATGTATACCAATGTTCTAGAATCTGGTAAGACAAAATAATAGTGATTGAATTCAGTTGGTTGGGAGTTTGTTTGTCAGAGGCGTGGCCGGGGCGGGGAAAGCGCGTTTTCGTCGTTATGCAAAAATGGGTTTTGGCAGCTGATTTGTTTTTTAGAGAAAACAGACGCAAAAACGGCAGCTTTAGAAGATTTGCATTGTGCGAAACTGCCTTTCGCAGAAATGCAAAAGTGATTCGCAAAAACCGACAGCCGCATCCGCCGCCTGAGGAGTATGGGAGGCCGTCACTCGTGCGGCCCCTGCATGAACAGCACCCCAGGAGCTCCTGTCTCTCTTGGTAAAAACAGCAAGCCCCGCCAGAAGAGACGGGGCCTGTCGTGATCCGCGGGGCCGTTTATAGGGGAGTTGGCTGAAGTGTTACATGCCGATGCCGGCAATGGTGGTATTGCAGTGCGGACAGGTGCCGTGGCGGATCATGTTCGATCCGATCGTGTACCCATGGCGTTTGACCAGCATTTCGCCGCAGGAGGGGCAACAGGTGTGTTCTCCCCCCCGGCCGGGGACATTTCCCTCGTAGACGTAGCGGAGGCCCGCGGCAATGCATATGTCGCGCGCCCTGCGCAGTGTCTCGACCGGAGTGCGGGGCCGATCGGTCAGGTGGTGGGTAGGGTAGAACTGGGATACATGCCAGGGGGTATCTGCCCCCAGATTATTGGCGATGAACGAGGCAAGCGCCTGCAGCTCGCTGTCGCTGTCGTTCAGCCCGGGAATGATCAGGGTGGTCAGCTCGATCCAGATCCCCTGTTTGCGGTACTCGACGATGGAGTCCAGTACCTCGTTCAGGCGCGCCTTCACTATGTCCCGGTAAAAATTATCGGAAAACGCCTTCAGGTCGATATTGGCGGCATCCAGAAAGGGGGCGATGGTTGCCAGCGCCTCGGCGGTGATGTAGCCATTGGTGACAAAGACATTGGCCAGCCCCGCCTCACGGGCCAGCCGGGCGGTGTCGTAGGCGAACTCGAAGAAGATGGTCGGTTCGGTGTAGGTATAGGAGATCGAGCGGCAGTCGCGGCTTGCGGCACGGCGGACGATCTCCTGCGGCGTCACCTCCGCCCCGTAGACCGGAGATTCCGGATCCACCTGCGCTATGGAGTAGTTCTGGCAGTGGCGGCAGCGGAAGTTGCAGCCGAGCGTGGCAATGGAATAGGACAGGCTGCCCGGCATGACGTGGAACAGCGGCTTCTTCTCGATCGGATCGACATGCTCGGCGCAGACTTTGCCGTAGACCAGGCTGAAGAGCGTGCCACCCCTGTTTTCCCTGACAGCGCAGATTCCCCGGTGGCCGTCGGCGATCAGGCAGCGGAAGCGGCAGAGGCCGCAGCGTACCCGACCATCGCTTTCGCGCTCATAGAACATGGCTTCCTTCATCGCGTCTCCCTGCTGCCCTCAAAAAGGTTGTTGAAAAACGGGCATCTCGCCGCCGTCCTCGTCAGCCCTCTTGTGCGGCGTAGCGCTGCTACGCCTCCGCGGGGCTTCCTGCGGTTGCGACGATCTCCCCATTTTTGAACAACCTGACATCTCAACAACCTCTTAATTCTATCCTCTTCGAGGATCAATTCTAAGGCAATGAACGCGGATTTGCGTGGATGCTGCGGATCCACGCGGATTTTTATTTTTTGTTTAAATCTGCGTAGATTTTTTTCACATCCGGCCTTTTTTTAGGCCCGGTTTGTGGGTCCGCGTTCCCTTGCCTTTGGTCCTGGTTCTTCGCTTCGCTATTTTTGCGGTATCAGTTCCGCCTCAATGGGCACAGTGGAAGTGCCGGGCGCCGTGACTCAGCTTCTTGATGACCGGGCCTGATACGCAGGCAGTGCACTCGACCTGCAGCGTAGTGTGGGAGATGTGAAACCGCTCCTGCAACATATGCTCTATCTCGTGCAGCAGCCTGGCCTGGCGTGGTTTGAAGCTCGGTTCGACGTCAATATGGGCCGACAGGGCCACAATGTGGGAGCAGATGGTCCAGATATTCAGGTGATGAACATCGCGCACCCCTTCCATGGAGCGGATACTGTCGGCGACAGCGGCAATGGTCATGCCGCGCGGGACCCCCTCCAGCAGTATGTGGGTCGATTCGCGCAATACCCGCCAGGCGCCGAAGAACACCACGCCGCCGATGCCGATGGAGATCAGTGCGTCCACCAGGTACCATTTCGTGTAGTACATGATGACACCGCCGATGATCACTCCCAGCGATGCTGCGGCGTCACCCATGACGTGCAGAAAGGCGCTGCGAACGTTGAGATCGTGATGGGAGTGCTGGTGCAGTGCCGAAGCCGCCAGCAGGTTCATGGCCAGGCCGAGGGCGGCGATTATGAGCATCGGCAGGCTGTTGACCTGTTCAGGCCGGATCAGCCGCCCGGCTGCCTCGTAAAAGATGCCCCAGGCGATCAGGAAAATGGTGACGCCGTTGATAAAAGAGGCGAATACCTCGGCACGATGAAACCCGAAGGTGCGGGTTTCGCTGGCCGGGAGCGAGGAGAGCTTGATGGCCCCCAGCGACAGCAGCAGGGCGAACAGGTCGAGAAACACGTGCGCGGCATCGGACAGCAGGGCCAGTGAGTTGGTCCAGATGCCGCCGGCGATCTCGGCGATCAGGGTGACGGCAGTAAGCACAATGGCCCAGATCAGTCTCCCTGAGATGCTCTTGTCGGGATTGTGATGGTGATTTTCCATGCGCTTATTCTACCACAACCCTTGCCGACTTTTCCAGAACCGGAAATCAGTGATCGGGGACCAGGGACCAGTAACATCAAAGTTTTCAGATTCCCCGTTTTAAAGGTTTTACCGGTCCCTGGTCCCTGGTGCCCGGTTTTCAGAATGCGACGTCCCAGCGCTTGCTGAGGCGGATGGCGGCGTTGATCAGTCCCACCATGCTGTAGGTCTGGACGAAATTCCCCCAGTGTTCGCCGGTCCGTACATCCAGATCTTCGGACAGGAGCCCGTGCCGGTTGCGTTGAGCGAGCAGGTTCTCGAACAGGGAACGTGCCTCGTCATGGCGCCCCAAGGCCACCAAGGCATAAATATACCAGAAGGTGCAGATGACAAAGGCATTCTCCGGGAAACCGAAATCATCCTCTTCTATATAGCGGTAGATGTATTCCCCGTGTTTGAGTTCCCCTTCGATGGCAGCGACCGTGGAGGCGAAGCGGGGATCGTCGGCAGCCAGAAAGCCGAATTCGTTCATCAGCAGCAGGCTGGCATCCAGGGTCGTACCGCCGAATGATGCGGTAAAGGCGCCCCTTTCCGCATTCCAGCCCCGTTCGGAGATGACCGAATGAATCCGCTTGGCATGGGCGCTCCAATAGCCGGCACGCTCCAGCAGGCCGAGACGGGTGGCGATTTTTGCCAGACGGTCGCAGGCCGCCCAGCACATCAGGCTGGAGAAGGTATGCACCCGCAGCGTGCCGCGCAGTTCCCACAGGCCGGCATCCGGCTGGTCGTGCACCTGGACTGCCCGCGCTCCCAGCGCCTCGAGGCGGTGGAACAGGTTCACATCCCCCCGCTGGGTCAGGCGCTGGTCGAAGAACACATGCGTTACTGCCAGGATGGCTGAGCCATAGACATCGTGCTGGATCTGCTCGTAGGCCTGGTTTCCGACCCTGACCGGGCCCATCCCGCGATATCCGGGTAACGAGTCGATCAGGTACTCCTCCAGCCGGGCGCGGCCATCGATGCCGTAAACCGGCTGGATAAAGCCTTCCGGCGCCCCTGCCACAACATTGACCATGTAGCTGAGATAGCGCTCCATGGTATGGGTCGTTCCGAGCCGGTTCAGGGCATTCACGACGAAGTAGGCATCCCGCAGCCAGCAGTACCGATAGTCCCAGGTGCGCGGCGTGTCCGGTGCTTCGGGAATCGACGTGGTCATGGCGGCGATGATGGCGCCGGTGTCATCGTACGTGTTCAGTTTGAGGGTGATCGCAGCGCGTATGACCGCCTCCTGCCATTCAAAGGGGATGCCGAGATCGCGCACCCATTTGTGCCAGTAGGAGAGCGTCTCGTCCAGCGAGCGGCGGGTCATTTCTGTGATCGACTCTGTGGTGGTTTCGTCCGGCCCGAAGATCAGGCTCAAGCGATCCTCGATGAAGAAAGGGATTTCCTGCAGGATCGCGGTTATCGAGGCATCCGTGGTCAGGCGAACGGTCCGGCCCGGGGCTACGTAGCGGATATGGTTGCTGCCGAAGGTCGTTTCGCAGCGCTCCCGTCCATAGCCATGGGCAGGCCGGATGCGCAGGATGATGCGGGGATTGCCGCTCAGGCGCCGGATCTGCCTGATCAGCATTGTCGGCATGTACATGCGATTGTGATGCCGGTACCGGGGGGCGAAGTCGGTCAGTTCGATCACCCCTCCCTGAGAATCGGACAGGCGAGTCTGCAGCACCGCTGAATTGGGCAGGTACTGCTGGTCCGCCTGTACCTGATCAACCAGCTCGATCGAACAGTAGCCGAAGCCTTCGCCTTTGGCGTGATCCCGCAAAAGCGAACAAAAGGCCGGGTCGCCGTCGAAGCGGGGCAGGCAGCACCAGACGATTTCACCCTCCTGATCCACCAGCGCGCCGATCTGTCCGTTGCCGATCAGCGCCAGATCCAATGTATTGGTCATATGGTTCCTTTCAGGAACCAGGTTGAGGTTACGGTTGAGGTTAAGGAAATTAGAACCTCAGCCTTCCCAATCTGGCACTCTCTGGAATCTTGGGGAAAAGGTCGAAGCTGAGGTTAAGGACGTTTCTCAACCTCAACCTGGGTTTTTTCACACGTAGAACCGGCGTTCGTCGCTGCCGCGCAGCGCTTCGTGGAAAAGGGTCAGATACTCCTGCAACTGTCTGGTCAGCAGAAAGTTTTCCCGGATGAACTCCTTGGCCTTTACGCCGATCTCTTTTCTGAGTTCGGCATGATGCAACAGGAACCTGATGCGATGGGCCGCCCCTTCCGGCGTGTTGACCAGAAAACCGGTGTGGTAGTTGACCACCTGGCGGCGGATGCCCCCCACATCGCCCCCGATCACCGGTTTGCCCTTCCAGAGCCCTTCGGTGACAGTCAGACCGAAGCCCTCCTTGGTCGATTTCTGGATGACAATGTCCGCCAGGCGCTGCAGGGCGTTAATGGTGCGATGGGCATCGGGAGGGAGTAGCAGGATGTGGATGTCTGGATCGTTGGCCGCTGCCTCGGTTACTTCGTCCAGCACGGCCTTTCCCTCCGGATCGTCCGTAGCGCCTCCGCCGGCCAGCACCAGTTGCAGGGGGATGATCTTGCGCACCAGGTTGTAGGCCTCGATTACACCGACGGGATCTTTGAAACGGTCGAAACGCGAGATCTGCGTGACCAGCGGGCGGTTGGGGTCAAGTCCGAAACGGGCCCGGACCTCTTCCAGTTCGCTGAACGGCAGGTCGCAATTCTTGTCGCTAAGCGGATCAATGCTGGGGGGGACGATGAACTGGGGATGGGGTAGCGGATGAGCGAAATCGTTCATCGAAAAGATGCTGGCATCGTAGCTTTCCAGGAAAGGCTTCAATTCCTTCCAGACCGGACGATAGGGATGGCTGATGTCGATGTGGCCGCGCCAGATCCATTTTCCCTTGCGCTTTTCGCACAGTTTCAGCAGGGGGGCGGGCTGCGGATCGTGGATCACCACGATGTCGGCCTCTTCGAGGAGTTCTCCCAGCAGTGCATGATTCTGCCTGTTGACCCCCAGAAAGGTTTCCCATCCCGCCGGTGTTATGGCGGCCGGATAGCCCTGGAGGCCGTTGTGAATCGATTTGGTGACGTTGAAAAAGGCGCCCGTGCCCTGAATCACTTCCCAGCGGGCATCGATTCCCATGTCGCACATCAGCGGGACCATCCAGTCCAGAATCTCGGCTACCCCACCCCCCTCGCGCGTGGAGTTGACATGTACCACCCGCTTCCCGGCCAGCCCCTTGCCCAGCTGCCTGAGACGATTGATCACCGGCGCTCCGACGATGCCTTCGTATGCTTCGAGATAGCGGGTCATGGGGTTTCTCCTCGTGCCGACAGCAGGCCGACCAGCTCGCTTTTCAGTTCGGAGAGGGTGAAGAAGGTGAAGTCGATGGAACAGAGCGCCATGATGTCTTTCTCGTACTCTGCGCCGAACTCGAGCAGCCATGAGGAAAAGTCGTCCATCCCCGGCGGTTCCCGGCGCTGTGCCTCGAGATAGTGGAAGAAGATGCTGCTGTTGGTCATGCCCCTGATGGCCGTTGCCAGCTCGCGCGGATGCTCGATCCTGCGCCCGGTGTCGAACACCACGGTGGTGGCTTCGGTAAAGTGGAATTCCGCTCCATTGGGGGCGGTAGGCACGTACCACAGCTCGCTCAGGCGCTCGTCGATCAGGTCGATTGTTACCGCCCGCAGGTCCTCCAGATCGGGAAAGCGATAGGGATCCAGGATGCCGAGGCGTTCGGCCAGCACCCGATCCCCCAGGTGCAGTTTCACCCACACGGCAAAGTCGTTGCGGTAATCGGGGTTGTCGAAGGTGGGGGTCATGGGCGTTTCACAAAAGTGATGGTAGATGACATTCGGGTTACAGATGGCGAGCCGGTCACGCAGTTCTCTCAGGTTCACAGCCGCCGAAAGGCCGCTCATACGGGTCAGCAGCGCACAGTCGCGTATCTCGAAGGGTTTCATGGGGAGGATCCTTTCAACCTGAAGCAGCAGGCGCGCCGCCGCTGGAGCATAAACACAGGAATGAACAGGATTACGAGGAAAGATCGAAGCTGATCTCTACGCGTTATAGATTATAGCAAGGAATGGAAACTTGTGAACAGAAGGGAGGAAGGGCAGGCACGAGGTATCCGGCATGAGTCTGCGGCAGTCGCTCCGCAGGGCATTGCCGGACTCCCCGGCCCTTTGATACACTTAAAGAAAGGCCTGTTGCTCGAAACTGACCGGGCAGACAGGATGGAAGGGGAATTTCCTATGACGGATAAACCGTGTGCCGGCGGCAGGGACAAAAGCGGTGAGCCGTGCCCGTGCTGCGAAACCGATCAGTCCTGCGGATACTGGTGCGAGACGTGCCGGCGCCCTGTGGCGGAGAAGCGCTGCCCTCTGTGCGGCCTGAAGACCAAGAAGATCGGGCACTGAGGTCCGCTGAGCAAGCGGTACGGCGGCTTGTATCCAATTACGCCGTACAATGCCTGTGAATCCGTAATCGCCCCTGCCCGAAGTTTTTACCGGAATCAGGCGACACCCTGCTCCAAGGTGAATGTGCGGCTACACTTCAATCCTGAATTCCGCGCCCCCCTCGACATTATGTACTGTGAGGGACCCGCCCATGTTTTTTTCGATTATCGTCTTTGCCATGAACAAGCCCAGTCCTGTGCCATGGGCCGGCCCCTTTGTCGTGAAGTAAGGCTCAAAGACATGGTCAATGATAGCTGCAGGAATGCCGCCGGCATTATCCGAAATGGTTACTGCTGAGCGCCCGTTCACCGCTGCGATGGAGATTGTGATGGTCGGATCCTTTATCCTGCGCTCTGCGCATATGTCCTTGGCATTCTGCAGAATAACCAGTATCACCTGGGCATATTCGTTTTCATATCCATTACAGTAGGGCATCTGCCCATTTTCCCGTATGTGGATGGTTACATTCTGGCTTGCCAGCCCGGCCTCCAACAGACCTACCGTTTTCCGGATCGCCTCGCTCACATTGAAATCTGTCCTGGATTTTTCGGGCTTGAAGAAGTCGCTGAAGTCACGGATCGTTCTTGACATGTGTTGGATGACCTGCATCGCTTTTGCCACATTTTCACCGATGTCCAGCTCATGCAGGTTGCTCATGTCGTTGTAGACCTTCAATTGCTGGACCAGCAGTCCAAGGTTGTTCAATGGCTGCCGCCACTGATGGGCGATGTAGCTGATCATCTCCCCCATCGCCGCCAGGCGGCTCTGTTGTATGATCAGTCGGTCCTTCTCCCGCAATTCCTCCAGCGCGAGAGCCCGCTCGGCTGATTCTTCCCGCAGCGAATCCACCGCGCGGGCGAGCTCAGCCGTTCGCTCGTCAACCCTCTGCCGGTATCGCTTCATCAGTTCCATTGATCCAGAGACCAGTCCGCAGAATACGATGAAAACTGTCAGAAGGACAATGTCAACCTGATCATGGAGCCACAGGCTGTGAACGGGAGGTATGACATAATAAATGGCAATGGCGGCCGACAGAACTGTCGCAAGAATTCCGGGGAGGAGACCGCCGTACCAGGCGGCCAGCAAGACGGCGGGATAGAATGTGACAAAGGGGGCACGATGGCCGAACCAGTAAAAGTAGTTTAGTCTTGTCATATAGGCCGCCCCTACGAGGAGCGCCGCTATGGCATAACGGAATGGCCGATGTTTGAGGATGTATTGGAAATGGGACGGTAGATCGGAGAACGGATGAGTGGTCATATTTCCATTAATTCATATGAAGTTTTGAGATCGACTTGTTCAAATAGCCAAAACGGTTGAAACCTGAATGGGAGGGGCCGATTGCCACCATCGACGAACCGATTGACGCACGAGGATTACAAGAAGCCCGAGGATTTTAGTGATAAAACTGACTTCTGAAGCAACGTACCAAGTGTTTCGCTGGAGCGGACGATGCAGGCGACTCGCTAATCCTCCAAGATGCGTGGATATGGTAGTGAAAGCTACCAGATAAATCAAATAATGCAAGCCTGACCCCGTTGATTTTGATTGAGTGATGGTTGCCTCGGTTGGTTTCCTGAGCTCCTTGATTTCTTTCATTGAGGCAGGGGAACATTTGAACGGCGGGAGTCACACTTCGAAGGTCGGACTTCGGGGTAAGACGTGCGTCCTTGTTTCCATAATCGCCCTGCGCTTTTCGAGTAGACTTGAATCCGTAATCGCCTTTGCCCTGAGTTTTCGCACTGCGCTGCTCAATGTGGAAAGGTCACGTCCTGTCAGGCTGGCAACTTCCGTCAACGTACATCCCTCCGTGTCCAGTGCCAGCCATGCAATCATCGCCCGCAGGCGCGAGGCACGGTGAGTTCTCTCCCCCAACGCATCCTCATCGACGCCATAGTGCCGGCAGGCCGACGACACCAGTTCCCTGATACCCATCCTGCCCGGTGGAATCCCATCATTGTCATTCAGCACCCGTTCCGCAAATGACTCGTCACCCAACAGACGGCTGTCGGCACTCCCGTGACCATGGAACTCGGGACGGTGCCCCCCGGCCAGGCCATCGAGAACGAATCCACCGAATCTTTTCCGGGCCGTGTCGGAATGCTTGTCGAAACCGTGCAGCACGAAGTCGGTACAGAGCCACGGTATCGTCTCCTTTCCGCAGTAAGCGTGATGGCTGCTCCAGGGATACGCAAGCGGATCGACGGCAATCCCGACTCGCACGGGATTCAGGTGCAGGTAGCGCACCAGCTCGGCCAGGTACGCATCCGCATCCACCAGAACTGCTTTGAATCGCCCCTGGAAGAGATGGCCTGATTTCCCCTGTCGCCAGTTGGCCCAGCGGGTATAGCGGAAAGAGAGGTTTTGCATGATACGTGACAGAGGGACATCTGACACTTGAACCAGAAGATGGATGTGGTTGGACATGAGACAGAAGGCATGCACTCGATACTGATAACGTTCCACTCCTTCCTGCATGAGGAGGTAGAAGCGGAAGCGATCCCCGTCCTCGAAGAAGATGTCCTGTCGGGCGTTGCCACGCAGAATCACGTGGTAACAGGCTCCGGGATAATGAATTCTGGGTTTTCTAGCCATGGTGAGAAGGTACCGAGTAAATCACATTCTGCAAACCCGACCATTGATATGTGCAACGCTTAAAGTAAGAGGAGGCGGGAGGGGGCAAACACCGAACTGGCAATAAACCGCTAACACAGCCATAGTCGTGATTTGAACGAAGAGTAAAGCTCATCCGTTGGAGTCATCCCTGAGAGGGGCTATCCCATTCTCCCTAGCGATGACATACTCGAATGATCTGTTAGAGATATAAATCGCGAACAGGATCAGTATTCCCCCTGTTGCTTCATTCACCTGCAAAACCTCGCGAAGAAAAATGAACGCAAGTAACGAGGCGAACAGGGGTTCGGACAGTTCGATCACTTGGACCTTACTGGCATCCAAAAGTGTAAGGGCTTTTGTAGTGCAGTAAAACCCTCCTATGGTCGGCAGCAATGCGAGAACCAGAAGGCTCGGATACATGCGTAACGCGGGAAGCGTAGGGCCAGACGCCAGGAACGGTCCAAGCAGGAACAGGCAGCCGAATGCCAATAACCACCAGAGCAGAGCTATTGTTGCATCAAAGTTGAATTTTTTCACCAGAACGAGAAATAGTCCGTATCCACCGCCTGCGATACCTGCGAGCACGATCCCCTGCGGATGTCCCTGCTGAAGGTTGGACCAATACATTATTCCCAGGCCCATCAGTGCGATGCAGAGACCGGCAATCTGATGCAGGTTTTTGCCTTCTTTGAGGAGATAGGAACTGAATGCGAATGAAGTCACCGCCGAGGTGCCGAGCAATACGAATACCACCATCGATACAGTGGTGAATTCGTATGCTTTTGTCTCAAAGAAGTAGAGGACGAATATTCCGCAAAAAGAACAGGCAATAATTTGGGGTAAGCTTTTGGCGAGCTGGGCAACCTGATTCAGCTTGTTCCTGTCACATACAATCAGCACCGAGAGGACAAGCAAGGCAAGCAAGCATTTATAGAAGGCCACCGAGACCGGGGGGATGTCGTATTGAAAAATATCCTTGCTGAGGATTCCCACCGAAGCATTCCACAATGCAGCTAACAGAGCAAATACTGTTCCTGCCTGATATGACTTCATGTAACCCCCTCAAGGATAGTATTACATTAGATTTAAACATAACAGTCCGATGCAACGCCAGCTGGCTTCAGGCCTCGAACAGCCCCCTGGCCACCGCGAGCTGCTGGGGCGTTCCCAGCAGCAGGAGCAGGTCGTCTTTGCGCAGTTCCCAGACCGGATCGGGGTTTGGCACGACCTCGGAATCCCGCTTGATCACCAGTACGGTTGCCCCGGACAGGCTTCTGATGGTGCCTTCCCGCAGGGGCTTACCTTCCAGGATGGAACCATGCTTCAACCGGAAGGAGGCGATCTCGGCGCCCGACAGAAAACCGCTGATGCCCACGGCATGGCTGTGCCGCCGGCTGATGGAGCGCAGCATCTCGTACCCATCGCTGCGCACGTCGCTGACGCAGCGTTCGATCTCGTCGTGGGGCACGAGATAATTCCGCAGCACCCGGGAGAGGATCTCGATCGACGTCTCGAATTCCTCGGGGATGACTTCGTTGACCCCCAGCTTGTACAGCGGTTCCACCTCCAGGATGTAGCGGGTCCTGACGATGATGTGGAGCGTGGGATTCTGTTGCCGCGCCAGGGCCGCGACCCTTCTGCTGGCAGCGGCGTCGGAAATCGCTATCACCATCGCGCGTGCCGTTTCGATGCGGGCATGTTCCAGCACCTCCTGCTTGGAGGCATCCCCGAAGATGATCATCTTTCCTTTTCTGCCCTCTTTCTTGACCGTGAAGGGATTCGTTTCGACGATGATGTGCCGGATGTCGAGATTTTTCAGTACCCGCGCCAGATTTTTGCCGTTTACGCCGTAACCGACAATGATGACATGATCGCTCAGGATCGATGGCTTGACGTGATTGGACAGCACTCCTCTGCCGCGCGTCAGACGGTGCGGCAGCAGGGCGACTAATCCGTTGGCCAGGTGGGGGGCGATTTTGAGGCAGACCGGCGTCAGTCCCATGGTGGCGATGGAGGCGGCCAGGAAGATCTGGTACAGCTCCGGTGTCAGCAGGCCGAACTTGACGCCGGCCTGGGACAATACGAACGAAAATTCACCGATCTGAGCCAGGGAGAGTGCTGCGATGACGGCGATCCGCATCGGCACACCCAGTGCCATGGCGGCCCCGGTGGTGATGAGCGTTTTGACCAGCAGGATGGTCACCACCAGGGAGAGGATCAGCAGCGGATATCTGACAACAATGGCCGGGTCCAGCAGCATCCCAACCGTGATGAAAAAGAGGCTGATAAAGGCCTCCCGGAAGGGGATTATGTCGCTCAAGGCCTGATGGCTGTACTCGGATTCGGAGATCGCCAGGCCGGCGATAAACGCGCCCATTGCCAGCGAAAGGCCTGCCAGGGCCGTCAGCCAGGCCGTGCCCAGACCAATGACGATGATGGTCAGGATAAAGAGTTCACGGCTTCTGGTCCTGACGACCTGCTTGAAGATCCACGGCACCAGGAAACGGGCGCTGTAGTGGGCCGTGAGAACAACAGCCCCTGCCTTGGCGCTGATGATCAGGATGCCCTGCAGCCCCTGGCCGTTGCCTGCCAGCGAAGGGGTCAGCAGCATCAGCGGCACGATGCACAGGTCCTGGAAGATCAGGATCCCCATGGACATTTTGCCGTGCGGAGTATCGGACTGGCCGGCATCGATCAGCAGTTTCATCAGGATGGCGGTGCTGGAGAGCGCCACCAGGAAGCCGAAAAAGGTAGACTGAGGGCCGGAAAAACCGAACGCCGTACCGATGGCCGCCACCGCCAGGATCGTGATCAGCACCTGCAGCCCGCCCCCCCACAGTACCAGGTGCTTGATGCGCATCAGTTCCTTCAGGGAAAGTTCGATGCCGATGGTGAACAGCAGCAGGACGACCCCGATCTCCGCCATCTGCTCGACCTGATGGGTGTCTTTGATGAAGGCCATCGAGTGCGGTCCGGCCAGTATACCGGTGGCCAGGAAGCCGATGATGGTGGGAAATTTCAGGTACCGGAACAGGACTACCGTTATCAGGGCCAATCCGAAAAGAATTTCGACATCCTGCAGTGCTGCGTATGGCATGTATATCCCTCGTAGAGTTTATGTACCTGTTGCGGACATCCCCGACAGCTCTGCCCTGACCCGCCCCCGTTCCCGGTCGATCTGTTCGTCGGTGGCACCGAGCCTGCGCAGCATGTGCTCGGTCATGTTGAGAGCAATTTCGCCCTCGCCGGAGAAAACCGCGTCGGCTCCGGCCTGGCACAGGGCCGGAATATCCCTCAGGTAGGCCGAGCGTGCGATGATGCGCAGCCTGGGGTTGAGACTCCGCGATACGCGGATCACCTCATCGCCCCCCTGCATCCCGGCTGAGGTGAGAATCAGAAAAGCGGCACTCCCGACCCCGGCAGCTTGCAGAGTCTCCTGAAGTGTGGCGTCGCCGTAGATGGACGCCATTCCTTCGGCCTGGAGCTGGCGAAAGGTAGCCAGATTCAATTCGACCACCACCGGCTCGATCCCGTTTTCGCCCAGCAGGCGCACCAGCATCCTGCCGGTGGGCCCGTATCCCACCACCACCGCACGATTTTGGGACACCGGCATGTTACCCACCTTGATCTGATCCGGCGAGGCTCCCTGTTTAGACCGCCTCTCCAGCATCTGCCAGAAACCGGTATGTTTGAGCCGATTCTCCAGGGGGGCGATCAGGCGGTACAGCAGCGGATTGAGGCCGATGGAGATGATCGATGCAGCCACCAGCGTATTGGCTGCGGTCTCACCCAGGACTCCCAGTTCCCTTCCCACAGTGGCCAGAATGAACGAAAACTCTCCGATCTGGGCCAGGGCCACCGCAATGGAGAGGGCGACGTGCGGCGCATAGCCGAGTGCCAGGACAATTGCCAGCGCTGCCAGCGGTTTCCCCACCAGGATGATTACCACGGTGGCAGATACGAGGACCGGTTCGTTCACCAGGTGAGCCGGATTGAACAGCATCCCCACCGAAACGAAGAACAGCACCGCAAAGGCGTCCCGCATCGGCAGGGCCTCGGTCGCGGCCCGGAAGCTGAAATCCGATTGCCGCACCACCATGCCGGCCAGAAAGGCCCCTAAAGCCATGGACACGCCGAATACCTTCGCGGACCCCACCGCAATCCCCAGGGCCAGAACCAGGACCGTCAGGGTGAAAAGTTCCTTGGAATGGGTGGCGGCCACCTTTTCCAGAAGCCAGGGGATCAGGCGGCCGCCGGCAAAGAACGTCAGCGCGACCAGCAGGGCGATCTTGACCAGTGAGATGGCCACGGCGGCGGGAAGGTTGCCGGCGCCGGCTGCACCCGCGCCGAAGAGTACCGGAAGGATCACCAGCAGGAAGACCGTGAAGATGTCCTCGACCACCAGCCAGCCAATGGCGATGTGGCCGGTGGGAGTATGAAGCACGTTGTTGTCCACCAGCACGCGCAGCAGCACCACCGTGCTGGCGACCGATACCGCAAAGCCGAAGACGATGCCGGCTGACCAGCTCCATCCTAGCCAGTGCGCCATCAGGCAGCTCAGCAGAGTGGCTACGGCGCTCTGGCACACGGCCCCCGGGACAGCCACCCGTCGCACATCCAACAGTTCCTTGGCGTGGAACTGCAGGCCGACGCCGAACATGAGCAGGATGACGCCGATTTCGGCGAACTGTTCGGCCATGGCGCGATTGGCCACAAAACCGGGGGTATGTGCTCCGACAGCAATGCCGGCCAGCAGGTAGCCGACTATGGAGGACATGCCGAGGCGATGGGTCAGGTAGCCGAAGAGCAGCGCTGCCGTAAAACCGCCCGTTATTGTCATGATGAGTTCAAGTTCGTGCATACCGGGTTCCTTGTAGCCGCCGCGAACGGTTCACAGTCCACTGCCGTGTCGATGGCGGTTTGGTTTCTGTATAGGGTCGAAGTCCTGCGAAAGGCCCGGAAAGTGAGGGACAAGGCCATTCTACAGTTGCCGGTTTTCGTGCTGCGTTGATGCAGGTTACTCCTTTATCTCCTGGCCCGAAGTGACAAAGGAAATTCCCTGGCCTGAGGTGGCTCCGATCATAACGCACTCGATGATCGGGGCGTTGATCGCCCTGTCGGCACTCCACCTGACGATGAAGTTGGCCCCGAATCCTCCGCTGTTGTCCTTTTCCTCGATGTGCACAAAGGTGGATGCCAACGGGCCCAGGGTAACCGGCTTTTCGAGATTGCTGCGGACCAGCTTGCCGCTGGTGTCGTAGTAATCGATCGTGGTGACCCGGAAGGAGGCCGAGGGGTCGGTATTGCGGATGCTCAGGGTCGCTGCCAGTTGAAAGGGGAGCTTTCTGGGACCGGTGAAGACATTGGAGTAGACCGGCACATAGACGGTCTGCCCCTTGGGCAGCCTGAGCGGAGCGGTTGCCGTCCACCCGGGCAGAGGAGTACCCCACAGCACCATCAGGAGAAATGATAAAAATACGATCGGCTTAAAAAGGCCTCGACATCCCATGCTCAACCCCTTTCCGCGCTTGTTGAATGAATTATGGAGAGAACGGCGGCATTGCCGGCTCGGTCGTGTGTTTTGCCGGTGAAGTCATTATACCCCTTATATGCCTGATGGCAGCCTTGCGTGCCGGATGGCCTCTCTTCGGGCATATTCTCCCTGCATGCCGATATTATGCAGAAATGACATCGTGCCGGAACAGGGCCGGCGGCGCTCTGCCGGGATATTTCGAACGGGAAGGGGAGATTGGCGTACGGGTTTCATAGTGGAAGGCTGCAAAAGATGGAGTGGGAGGCTCGAACTCGTATGCCGGATGGCTGGGAACGACAAAGGGGGCATAGTGGGTGGCAGTCGTAAGAACAGGGGCCTTCAGGGTTTTGGATACGGCGCAGTCCGCCTGTTTCAAGCCGCCGCGCACCGGAACGCCCTGCGCTACGATTCCGCAGAGCAGGAGAACGATCAGGCTCGACATGCAGAGCGAGAGGCGCCGATCTGTTTTCGAAAGACTGAGACGAGGCGGGAACATTGGCAAAACCTATACCAGGCGCTCCCGGGATGCAAGAGGATAGTAATTAAAACCCGGCTAAATTTTTGAGGCGTATGGCAAGGCAGGGGAGGGCACGGGCAGGGGGGAAGAGAAACGTGCGGGTTTTTGCCGGGTACGGGCAGGGGGATCAGGGTTGTTTGCGCAGGCGAGCGGCAATGATCGAGGAGATGATGGAAACGGTGAGTACGCCGAATATCACCCCCAGCGAGAAGTGGATCGGAATCTCGAAACGTGTGTCCGCCAGCAGCATCTTGACCCCCACAAAAGCCAGAATAAAAGAGATGCCCAGCTTCAGGTGAGCGAACATACCGATCATGTTGGAGAGGAGAAAGTAGAGCGCCCTGAGCCCCATGATGGCGAAGACGTTGGAGGTATAGACGATGAAAGGGTCCCTGGTGACGGCGAAAACGGCAGGAATCGAATCCAGGGCGAAGATCACGTCGCTCGATTCCACCATCACCAGGGTCAGGAACAGCGGCGTGACTGCCCGCACGCCGCATTTTTTGATGAAGAAACGGTCGCCGTGCCCCTTTTTCGTGACCGATACGAACCTTCTGACCAGTTTCACCAGCGGGTTCTTTTCCGGATCGACCTGCTCTCCGTCGCCGGAAAAGGCCATTCTGATGCCGGTAAAGACCAGTATCCCGCCAAAGACGTAGATCATCCAGTGAAAGGTTTCCAGCAGTTCGATTCCGGCGAAGATGAAGATCGCCCGCATTACCAGCGCGCCGATGATGCCCCATTTCAGTATCTTCGGCTGGTGCAGCCGAGCGACATTGAAGTAGGAGAAGATCATGATGAAGACGAACAGGTTGTCCACCGAGAGCGACTTTTCGATCAGGTAACCGGCCAGGAATTCCAACCCTTTGGTATGTCCCAGGTAGTGGTATATGCCGGCGTTGAAGAGCAGGGCCAACGAAATCCAGATCCCGCTCCAGACGAGCGACTCGCGGAAGGAAACTTCGTGGCTTTTCCGGTTGAGGCCCAGATCGATGGCCAGCATGATCACCACCAAAATGTTGAAGGCCAGCCACATGAGTGTTTGGTTGGACATGCCTCGCTCCGTAACGGTTCCGAGTTCGCGATCCCCCTGACAGCGGAGTGCCGGAGGATCGCGGTTTCGGGAATTATTGTACCATGCGCTTCAGGACCTGTTCCAGTCTGCGCAACTCCTCGCCATAGCCGGCCCAGTCTCCCTGGCGTTGCAGGTTGACGGCCCGTTCATAGATGCCCATGGCCTCCTTGGCCAGCGCGGAAGGCAAAGCCTTCGCGTCTGCCGGAACTGCCGCAGCGGCAATTGTTGTGCCTTTTTTGCCGCCGAACAGCTGCTGCAGGGCCAGTTCCAGATTTTCCTCCATCACGACCTGGTCACCGAAAGCGACGATCACGCGCTTCAGTTCGGGCAAGCCGGCCTTGTTGGCGGCCAGGAACAGCGGCTGCACGTACAGCAGCGATTTCTCGACCGGGATCACCAGCATGCTGCCGCGGATCGCCTCGGAACCGCGTTGGCTCCAGAGCGTCAATTGCTGGGAGATGAAGGAATCCTGGTTGATGCGGGCATCGATCTGTTTCGGCCCATAGACCAGCCGGTCACGCGGGAAGGTGTAGGCCCGGATCTTGCCGTAATTGGGCTCGTCGCAGCGCGCCGTGAGCCAGGCCGCCAGATTATCCCGCTTGGAGGGGGTGAACGGCAGCAGCAGAATGTATTCCTCCGCCTTTTCTCCCGGCAGCTTCATGACGGTGTAGCTGGGCTCCATCGGCTTGTCCCCCAGGGCCGGGACCTGCCACAGGTTCTCCTTGTTATAGAATACCTTGGGATCGGTCATATGGTAGGCCGAGAACATGGCTGCCTGCATTTGCAGGAATTGGTGCGGGTAACGGATATGCTTGCGCAGATCCTCCGGCATGGCGGTCATCGGCCGGAAAAGTTCCGGGAAGATCCGGGCATAGGCCTTGACCATGACATCCCCGGGATCGCTGATATAGAAGTCGAGGGAACCGTCGTAGGCATCCACAACCGCCTTGACCGAATTCCTCATGTAGTTGATGCCCCCCTTGAGAGGCTTGGAGTAGGGGAGCCGGTTGGAAGACGTATAGGCGTCGATGATCCATTTGAGCCTGCCCCCCTTGTCCACTACCAGGTAGGGATCACTGTCGAAGCGCAGGAAAGGGGCTACTGCCTTGACCCGTTCGCTGATAGTGCGGTTATAGAGAATGCGGCTTTCGTCGGTGATATCCGAGGAGAGCAGGATCTTCTCCGTCCTGAACCTGGCGGCAAAGAGCGCCTTTTTGAGCAGCGAGTCGACCGGCACTCCCCCTTTGCCGGCATAGCTGGTGCTGATGTTGCCGGTGGCGGTCGGATAGCTGAATTCCGGCACCTTGGTTTTGACGATCACATAGTCGTTGGACAGTTCGCCGTAATAGATTTCCGGTCTGGTCACCTTGATGTCGGCCAGGCTGACCGCCGGAATATCCTTGACGAAGAATTCCGGCAAACCTTCCCTGCTGATCCGGCTGACCGGTCCGAAGGTGATGCCGTTGCCGTGGGTGAAGATCAGCCGCTCGTTGATCCAGTTCTTGCTGGGCAGGTCGGCATAGGAGAGTTCGCGCGGGGAAAGCATGACCTGGGTGTAGTGGCCGTCCACCAGGTAGCGGTCGTTGTCCACGTCGAAAAAGCGGTAATAGGTCCGGATCTGCTGCAGCTGACTGTAAGTCTTGAGCAGCGGGGCGTGATCCCAGAGGCGGATGTTCTTGATGGTAGCGTTGTTCCGGGCTATGTCGGCTGCGGTCAGTTCCTGATCCACGTCAAAGGGAATGGTTTCGATCCTGTCCAGGCCGTAGCCGAAGCGGGTGAATTTGATGTTGTTCTCGATATACGGAGTTTCCAGGGCCAGTTCATTGGGCGCTACCTTGAATTTCTGCAGCAGGGCCGGATAGACCCGGATACCGGCCACATACAGAACAACCACTGCAACCGGCGGTAGCAGCGTCAGGCGCAGACTCCCCTTCCAGATGCCGACGGCCAGCCCGGCCCCTGCCAGAGGGGCCAGACAGGCGAGCAGGCGGAAGGTCAATAGACGGGCATGTACATCGGTATAACTGGCGCCGTGGAAGGTAGCGTTTCCGGAGAGCAGCAGCTTGAAGCCTTCCAGGTAAAATCCGGCGGCGACAACGCAGGAGAAAACTGCGACCAGCACTGCCAGATGGTGCCGGACCTTCGCATCGACCGCGGCTCCCCGGTCCGTCAGCACGATGCCCCCCCGCAGATAGTAGGCCGCACCGGCCACCACCGTCGTTGACAGGACCACGAAGCCGGCCAGGGCCTTGAGCGTTTCCATGAAGGGCAGGTTGAACAGGAAGAAGCCGATGTCTTTCCCGATGACCGGGTCAACGGTGCCTACGCTCAGTCTGTTTATGAACAGCAGCAGGTCTTCCCACTGCATGGCGCCCCAGTTGGCCGCGAAGAGCGCCAGGATAACACTGATCAGCATGCCGAGGGGTTTGACGAGACGGGCAGCCTCATCACTGTTTACCCGAAAATTACCCCCCACCACATACGGTCCGGACAGGGGGAAGCGTGCCCGATCGACGAAGTGCAGGTTTGCCTGCAAGAACAGGAATGACAGGCCTCCGAAGAACAGACCGGCCCCTGCCTTGGCATACAGGGTGGTCGTGAATACCGATGAGAAGCCGGTTTCGATGAAGAACAGCCAGTCGGTATAAAAATTCAGCAGATACGAAATAAACGGGAAAACCACCGCTATCAGTATCAAAATGAGAATGAACCTGTTCCTGAACATCATGCCCCCCTTCGTCATTACAGCAATTTCTATTATAACCCCTCCTGTCCTCCCCTTAGGGTTAAGGGGAGGGACGCTTCGGCAGTCTACCGGGGAATTTCCGGAAATGTACCGATTATGCGTTCCCCCTCTTAGGATAAGAGGACCCATAGGGCCTAAAGGGGACAGGGGGAGTTAAGAACAATTGCACATTCAGAGACCCTGGTCCCTTCAGAACGGCCTTCTGTCGCGGGGGACAGGGCTTTCGGCCGGTTTCCTTTTGATGAAGCGGTAAATCAGGTACCCGCCGCCGGCCAGCAGGATGATCTCAAACAGGCCGATACCGCCACCCGTGCCCATATCTCCCATGCCCCCCGCTCCGGCCATGCCGCTGAACAGCATGCTGCCCAGCATGCCCCCCATCAGGCCGCCGGCCATGCTCCGCATGAATCCGCCTCCGGCAGGCTGTTGATAGGAATTCGGCGCCGGTGCGTACGGCTGCCGCGGCTGGCTTGTCTGATAGGAAGGGCCTGCCTGATACGAGGGAGTTGCCGGCCGGGAATAGCTGCGCGAACCGCGGGCACCCATGGAACGGCTCCCTCCGGCCCTGGCCTCGGCATTCAGTTCCAGCACGGTGACACTCAGCAGCAGTACAGCTGCCATGGCGGTGAATACTTTCAGCAGTTTTTTCTTCATGGTGTTCTCCTTGTTCATCGATCTCGGGCACGGCCGGATCGGTCTCGTGGTGTATGTTCGTTATCCAACGTGGGTTTCCGCTACGGGACTGCCTCTTCTCTTTTGGTGTCGTCATACTGGCTGTGAAGTTTGACCGGAACTCCCCGCCGCATGCGCAGATTGAGCATTTCCACCAGCACCGAAAAGGCCATGGCAAAGTAGATGTACCCCTTGGGTATGTGCATGTCGAGGCCGTCGCCGATCAGCGCCACCCCGATCAGCAGCAGGAAGCTGAGTGCCAGCATCTTGAGGGTGGGATGCTTTTCCACAAAGGCGCTGATCCTGCCCGAGAAGAGCATCATGAAGGCAACCGCGATGACCACAGCGGCGACCATGACCATCAACTGGTTGGCCATACCCAGTGCCGTGATGATCGAGTCCAGGGAGAATACGATATCCAGCAGCAGGATCTGTACGATCACGGCGCCAAAGGTTGCTCCTGCCCGGGTAACGGTATGTCCTTCCACCCCTTCCAATTTCTCGTGGATCTCCATTGTGCTCTTCCAGATCAGAAACAGCCCCCCTGACAGCAGAATCAGGTCACGACCGGAAATATCATTGCCCAGCACGGTAAACAGCGGCTCCGTGAGTCCCATCAGCCAGGTCAGCGAGAACAGGAGCGCCACGCGGATGAACATGGCCAGCCCGAGTCCCAGCAGTCTGGCTTTCTCCTGCTGATGGACAGGCAGCTTGCCGGCCTGAATCGAGATGAAGATAATATTGTCGATCCCGAGCACGATCTCCAGCGCACTCAGCGTCACCAGCGCCATCCAGACCTGCGGGTCAGTCACCCAATCCATTGGTCATCCTCCTTCTCAAAACTTCGGTAATAGATATAGTGATGATTCATGGCAACCGTCCCGGTCCCGCACTGCCTCCCTGTCTGCACGCCTGAAAGGCCTCTGCCCCTGCAGCGTCACGTGGTGAAGCGTTTCTGCGGAGGGCAGGCAGATAAAGCTATCGCTGCACTCCGGCGACGTTCGGGCCCCGGCTTCTTTCAGGCACGCAGACAGTCCGGCAGCACGGGACCGGGACAAATCGTGCGCCAAGCTTAACGTCGAGCGGCGGCTTCGAGTCGTCGGATGCGCTCCTCCATGGGGGGATGGGTCGAGAAGAGCGTCATCAGGCCGCCGCCGGTCAGCGGGTTGACGATGAACATGTGGGCCGACGCGGGGCTGGCTTCGCGCATGGGAACGACCTGCGAGGCCTGTTGAAGTTTCGCAAGGGCGCGAGCCAGCGACAAAGGCCTGCCGCAGATGTCGGCGCCGGTTTCGTCGGCCAGATACTCACGCGAGCGGGAAATGGCCATCTGGATCAGCATGGCGGCCAGCGGTGCGATGATCGCCATGGCCAGCGAACCGATCAGGCTGTGTCCCCCATTGTCTTCGTCGCTGCTTCGCCCGGCACCGAACATGGCGCCCCACTGCAGCATGTTGCCCAGCATCGATACTGCGCCGGCAAAGGTGGCGGCAATGGTTGACACGAGTATATCCCGGTTCTTTACGTGGGCGAGTTCGTGGGCCATGACACCTTCCAGTTCCTCGGGCGACAGAATGCGCAGAATCCCTTCCGTGGCGGCAACCGCCGCATGTTCGGGATTGCGCCCCGTGGCAAAGGCATTCGGGCTGTCGGAAGGGAGGATGTAGACCCGGGGCATCGGCAGTCCGGCCCGATCGGCCAGGCGTCTGATCATCCCATGGAAGGCGGGGTTGTCGTTGAAGGTGACTTCCCGGGCACCATACATGCCCAGGACGATCCTGTCGGAATACCAATAGGAGAAGAAGTTCATGGCCACGGCCATCAGGAAGGCCACGGCCATGCCGGTGGTGCCGCCGATGAGGTTGCCCATGGCGACCATCAGCAGGGTGAGCAGGGTGAGAAGCAGGGTTGTCTTGAACGTGTTAACCATTGCCATTACCTCCGAGTAAATTGTTCTCGCGGGGTAAATAAAAAAGACCTTTACCCACGGCGAAATACGCTATGGATAAAGGTCTTGCTTGCGATGGTTATCGTTCCCTGCCCGAGTCTTGCGACTGTGTTGACGAGCATGGGGTCAGCCATGTCTCCGGCTGATAGCTACTCCCCTTTATTGTTAAATGACAATAAAGAACTCTCCTGAACTTGTCAAGCGGTCATTTCATCTCCCGCCGTAGCTGTGCAGACCGGACAGAAACAGATTGACCCCGAGATAGCAGAAGATGGTGGCGCCGAAGCCGATGATCGAGAGCCAGGCGGCGCGTCTGCCGACCCAGCCTTTGGTGATGCGGGCATGCAGAAAGGCCGCATACACGAACCAGACGATCAGCGACCAGGTCTCCTTGGGGTCCCAGCTCCAGTAGGTGCCCCAGGCATAGTTGGCCCAGGCCGCCCCGGTGATGATGCCCAGCGTCAGCAGGGGGAAGCCGACCATGATGGCCCGGTAGTTGAGGTCGTCCAGGACCCTGGTTGCGGGGAACATGCTGATGACGCTGGCTTCTCCCGATTTCTGCGTGTTTTCGTCATGATTGGCTTTGATCAGGTACATGATGGAAATGCCGCAGGCAACCGCAAAGGCGGCATAGCCGAGGAAGCAGGTGACGACGTGGTAGAGCAGCCAGTTGCTCTGCAGTGCCGGCACGAGCGGCTCGATCGAGCTGTTCATGCCGAGCTGGGCCCAGGCCATGCCCAGCATGGCGAACGGCATGACAAAGGCGCCGATGATCCGGTACTTGTACTTGATGTCCAGGAGTGCGTAAATCAGCACGATCGTCCAGGAGAAGAACACGACCGATTCGTACAGATTGGAGAGCGGGGCATGGCCGACCCCGATGTCGTAGGACTCCTTCCAGCGCAGCGCAATGGCAAGGGTTTGGGCCAGCAGGCCGCCATACGCGACGGAAATGGCTGCGGTTCCGATCGACTTGTTGCGGGTGGCCAGAAAAACGAAAAACACCAGCATGGAAATGAGATAGGCAAAGGTGGTGATGTTGAACAGAACTGAGCTTGACATTTTATGGCTTCTCCTTGGTAAGACGTGTCTTGAGGAGCTCGACCAGATTTTCGAATGTCCCCTGGAAAGCACCCTGATTCTTGCTGGCATTGCCTCCGACGGTGATGGTGCCGTGCTGGATCCGTACCCAGATGCGGCGATGAGATATGAAGAACGCTGCGTAGACGCCGAGCACCATCAGCGCGCAGCCCAGCCAGACCACCCATACACCGGGATCCTTTGCCACCTGCAGACCGGTGTACATTTTCTGCTGCGCCCCTTTGTAGTGGATAATGGGGGTGCCCTGTCTCGCCTTGGCATATTGGACGTTCAGGTCGGGGTAGTTGGCGTACACCACGAATGACTGCCCCCCTCCTGCGGCACCATGCAGCTCCACCTGTGCGGCGGGCCCTGCAAGTCCGGGAACGAAGGGGGAGACATCCTCGGTAGCCTCCAGAACATGCATGCTGCTGCCATCAGGCAGGGTAACCGATGCATTGCCGCTCACCGTCACCGGTATATCCCGGGAGCCTGACGGATCGCTGACCGTAAAAAAATAGTCGCCGGCGTTGCCGTAGCTGGATTGGTAGAAGGTGATGCCCTTGTAGCTCAGGGGATCGTTCACGATGACGCGTACATTGGTGAAATCCGGCACCGGCTTGCCGTTTTCCAGTACGGTCAGGATGCTCTTGAACTCCTTGGGTGCGCCGTTGGGATAGGTGGTCTTGCTGAATTTCTCGCAGCGAACGGAAAAGCCGAGATCCACCGGTTTGCCGGAGCGGGACATGACATTGGAGACGCTTTGTCCCTCAACGATATTGACGAAGCCCTTATAGCCAAAGAGGGAGCCGATGATAGCCCCTATGAAGATGATGATGATGCTGAGGTGGACGATATAGACGGAGAGCCGGCACCAGGAATTTTTCTCCGCAAAGAGATGCCAGCCCCCTTCGGACTCGGTTACGACCGGTTCGGCGAACTCGCTCCGGAGAAAGGCGGCGATCTTCTCCTTCAGCATCTCCGGCTGTTCCTTGCTGGTTATGCTGGCTTTGCTGGTCAGCGACCGTTCCAGGGTGCCATCCAGCGTGGTTGTCGGCTGGCTGATGATCTTCCAGATATGCGGCAGCCGCTTTATGGAGCAGGCTATCAGATTGACGGTCAGCAGGTACAGAAGCAGGATGTACCACCACGAATGGTACATGTCGAAAAAGCCCAGAGCCTTGTAGAGCTTGACCTTGGTGACGCTGATGGTGGCGAGGTATTCCGGAGCCGGGGTGCCCTGGGGTATGATGGTGCCGATGATCGAGGTGATCGCCAGTGAGATCAGCAGGAACATGGTCAGCTTGAGTGAACAGAAAAAATCCCATAGTGACTGCATGAAAGTGCGATTGGGGGTTGTCACGTACTGTCTCCTTGAAATGTGGTTGCCGCGCATCACAGCGTGCTGCGCTGGAGCGACGATGCAGCCGGCTTAGGCGTCGATGGCTGGCTGCGACATCTCCGACGACGCAATCATGCACTGTTTTGAGGTGGAACAAAGATGGGGCGGTAGACCTGGGGCAACGACCAGGGCGGTTCGAGGAGGCGCGAAAAGACTACCAAAGGTGAATAGTCGGCGCGGACACCCCGAAAGAGGGTGGCAGGGCACGAGCAGGGACAAAAGTCTACATAGCAGCAGCCTGCATCCGCATTGCCGGAGCAGGGACAGGTATCGCAGGGGGAAGCAGCGGCCAGACTGCAGATGGGCGCATCTTGAGTTGCTTTTTGGACCGCGGCATGGAGGGGCGTTTCTGCCGGCAGGAGCAGGTACAGGAGCAGCAGGGTGATGGCGATGAGACGGTTGTGGGTTGGCGCGCGGTTCATGCAGCTCCCGAAAAAGGTGGTGATAATCTAGGTAATACTCATAAAAATGTCAACAGGGTTACGTGCCGCAGCGCGTGTACCCTCATTCGCGATCCTTTCTGTATCTTTTTCACGTCCGTGCGGTTGTCAGGCCTGCACGTACGTTCCGGACAACGGCTCATGCCGAAAAGGTCCCTGCAAGTTTGAAGCAGCATACCTCATCCTCCAGTTTCCTGGACAACTCGGCCACGCTGCTGGCCATGGTGATCGACTCGCCGATCGCTTCGACGATCCCCTGCAGCGTCTCGTTCACGTTCTGGATGCTCTGGCTGATATCGGCGGTGGTGGCTGTCTGCTCCTCCGCGGCGGTCGCTATCTGGTTCACCTGCACGGTGACCACATTGACCTGTTCGAGGATGTCCCGCAATGCCTGCTTCGATTTGGCCGCTTCGGCAATGCCCCTTTCAACTTCGTTGACCCCCTCCTCCATGGAGCCGACCGCGCTTCGGGTTTCCTTCTGAATCGCCGCGATCATGGTGCCGATCTCCTTGGTGGCCTGGGTGGTCCGTTCGGCCAGGGCCCGCACCTCATCGGCAACCACGGCGAAACCGCGTCCCTGTTCACCGGCGCGGGCCGCCTCGATGGCCGCGTTCAGCGCCAGCAGATTGGTCTGATCGGCGATGTCCTCGATGGTGCCGATGATGTCGCCGATCTGGTCCGAGCGTTTGCCCAGGGCGTCGACTGTTGTTGCCGATGCTTTGACCCGCTGAGCAATGCCGTGCATCACCTCCACCGCCTTTTGAACCACCTCCGTGCCGTAGGCAACCGAGGTGTTGGCCTGCACCGAACTGTTGGCGGCTGCCAGGCAGTTGCCGGCTATGTCGATGCTGGTTGCCGCCATCTCCTCGCCTGCCGTGGCCACACCGTCAGTTTGGCGGGTCATATGGCCAAGATCGTCGGACACGCGGGCAGAGCCTTTGTGGAGTTCGCGGACTGCGACAGAGAGTTGTGCCGTGGTGGTTCCTACATGGGAGATGATGTAGTGCAGTTTGTCCATGAAGTCGTTGAACGCCTGGGCAAGCTCTCCGGCCTCATCCTGCCGTTCGACCGGCAGCCGCATCGTAAGGTCGGCATTGCCGCGGGCGATATCCTTGAGACTGGCGATCACTTTCTGGAGCGGCCTGGTGATTCCCGCTCCGACCAGTATGTTAAGGACGGTGCTCATGACGATCGTAATCAATGTTGCCACGCCGATAGCGGCAAAAAGCCTCCGCATGTCGTTTCTTACGTCGTCCACGTAGATACCGCTGCCCACCACCCAGCCCCACGGCTCGTAGAGCTTTACATATGATATTTTCGGTTCGGGGTCCTTCTCTCCCGGCTTGGGCCACATGTAATCGACGAAGCCGGCTCTCTTCTCCCTGCAGATTCTGGCGAATTCCACGAACAGACGCTTGCCGTTCGGATCAGTGGTCTCCCCCAGATCACTGCCTTCCAATTCCGGTTTGCTCGGATGCATGATCATTCGGGGCGCCAGATCGTTGATCCAGAAGTATTCCTTGCCCATATAGCGTAGTGCCCGGATATCCTGGGCCGCTTTCCGCTGGGCGTCATCTCTGGACAGGGCTCCCTTTTTTTCCTGTTCTCCGTAGGATGCGATGATCTGATGGGCAACTTCCACCACGTTTTGCGTTGCCACTTTCTTTTGATTCATTGCGTCGGTTTCGATGCGGGGTAGAAAATAGGCGAAGATCACTGCTGCCATGAGCAGTGAACTTATGGCTGACGAAGTGGCGATTTTCGGCAAAATGCCCCAGTTTCGGAATCGTTTTATCCGCATGAATGACCTTCCTTTCGGCAGTACCGGTGTCGTAAAGGTAGCCGCTCCGCCATGTTCTCGCATTGGCGACAGGTAATATTTTTGTATTAATCTTACGAATGGAAATTCTACCGTGATACAGCGGGGCGTCAAGCGGCCGGCGTCGATTTTCTTTACACATTTTGAAGGCTGAAAAAAAACGCGGGACGGGCTGTAACAGTGATGAGAAGAGGGCAGGAACGGGGGAGAAAGTGTCGGTCGTGAGGCAGAGACGGATTGATCGATTCGGAGGAAAATCCAGATTAACAGACTGTTGAAAGCCCAAGGTTGTTCAAAAATGGGCAGATCGTCGCACCCGCAGGAGGCTCCGCGGAGGCGTAGCCGCGCTACGCCGCACAAAGGAGCTTTCGAGGGCGGCGGCGAGATGACCGTTTTTCAACAACCACCTAAAAATACAGCAGGCAGGTGCCGGAAGGTTTCATCCATGCCCGCAGGTGCACGAGCAGGAGAGCCCCTGTGCCTTGGCAAAGGCTTCCCTGCCTTCTTTCCAGGTCAGCCAGGCGATCAGGATCGCCCCGAAGGCATCGAGATTGCCGATGCCGGTCAGCTCGTAGCCGATGCTGGCAGCCAGCAGGACCAACGACAACAGCAGGCAGGCCCGAGAACAGGCCGCATCAGCCAGAATGGCAGGGGAACCCAGGGCCCGGCCAACCCGGGTCTTGAGGCGGATAAGCAACCACATGAACGACATCGATGCCAGCGAAATGACGATGCCCCACCGGGTCGTCTCCGGCCTATGCTGCTGAAAGATGTTGGTCAGCGCGGTCAGTATCAGGCCAACTGTCAGCAGATAGAAGGAACCGCCGGTTATCCTGAGGGCGCGCCGCTCGAATTCGTCCCGGGTTTCGCCGGAATTCCGGGCGATCCTGGTCAGCATGTGCCAGACGCCGATGGCCGAAACGACTTCGATAAAGGAGTCGACGCCGAATCCGAACAGGGAGAGGGTTTCGTCAGACAGCCCCAGCCAGATGGAGACCAGCCCCTCCACGAGGTTGTAGCCGATGGTGAAGAGTGCCAGCAGGCGCGCTGTGGCATGAAGTTTATGGCGTTGATGGTCGCTCATATTCATTCGGAGGATATGCTTTTTACTTGCAAATTGCAACTAATGTGGTAGGTTCAGAGAAAAAGGATAGAATGGAATCAATGCAAGAGCAACTGCAGATTTTTGTCCGCCGTTTCGGCCTGCTGAACGCCACCTGCTGCGACGAATGCTGCGGCCAGCAGCTTTCAATGGCCCAAAGCCACATCCTGTCCGAAGTGCGCAGGGTGGGGAGCCCTGCGATGCAGCGGGTGGCGGATGAGCTGGGTCTGGATATCACGACCTTCAGCCGCCAGGTGAAGGGGCTGGAACAAAAAGGCCTGATCGTGCGCCGGGTTTCGTCCGGTGACCGGCGGGTAAGCCTGCTCAGTCTCACGCAAGCGGGTGAAGACGTATTGGTCAGGATCGACTCTTACCTGGAAAAAAAGATCGAAGCACTGTTCGCTGCCTTGACGCCGTTTGAGCGCGAGACGGTGACCAGGTCGCTGGGATTGCTGAATGAAGCGCTCACCAGCAGCGCCGCAAGCGGTCCATGATCGGGAAGGATGGTTGCATGTTGCAAGTAAAGAACGGACAAAACGGCCCTCTGAAAATCATGGGTATCCGTACAGCGAGTGAGAAGGGGCTGAATGGTCCATGCCCGCCGGCTCCCGGCGGCTCGGACAAGCCGCCCTGCTGAGGCCCGCCTGTCTCCGCCGGCGGCGGAGTGATCACCGAAAAGGTACCCGGCTTCCAAGAATGGCTCGCGACTGCAGCCGGACCGGTAGCGCGAATCTCCACGACACTGGACCCGGCTGACCGCATCGGAGCCTGCAAGGCCCGTTGGGGCATCGGCCGGATGAATTTCATGGTGCCGCCGGGCCTGTATGCCATCGGCCAACCGGACAGCGACGCGCCGGTGCTGGTGACCGCAGATTACAAGATGAGCTACGACATCGTTCGCCGGGCTCTGGCGGGGCGGCATGTCTGGCTGCTGGTGCTGGAGACCTATGGCATCAATGTCTGGTGCGCGGCCGGCAAAGGCACCTTCGGCACCGGAGAACTGGTGCGTCGGATCGATGCCACGGGGCTGGCCCGGGTCGTCAGCCACCGCCGCCTGATCCTGCCGATTCTTGGGGCGCCCGGCGTGGCGGCTCACCAGGTGCTGCAGCGCTGCGGATTCTCGGTAGAATATGCCGCGATCAAGGCCTCGGACCTGCCGGAGTACCTGGATAACGGCAGGATCACCACCGCGGCCATGCGGCGGTTGAGCTTCACGCTCCGTGAACGGCTGGTGCTGATTCCGGTGGAGATGGTGCTTGCTCTCCGCCCGATTGCCGCCATCGGCGGGGTGACGCTGCTGGCGGGACTTGTGGCGGGTGGTCCGGCTGCCGCCATGGCGGCGTTTCTCGCTTACCTGGGGGCGGTGCTGAGCGGCATCGTGCTGGGGCCGCTGCTGCTCCCCTGGCTGCCGGGGCCCGGCTTTGCCGTCAAAGGTGCCGTCATCGGCCTGCTCTGGACCTGCCTGTTCTACATCCTGGCCGGCGGAGCAGCCTGGAGTGCTGCGGTCACTGCCGCCCTGTTCCTGGCACTGCCGGCAGTCAGTGCTTTTTATACCCTGAACTTCACCGGCTGCTCCCCCTATACCTCCCGTTCCGGCGTCAGAAAAGAGATGAGCATGGCCCTGCCTGCCATGGGGTGTGCTGTTGCGATCAGCATTGGGCTGCTGTTGATCGGAAGGCTGATGTGAGAGTGCCGTTTATGAAAAAAGAGGTGAGACATGCAGGGCTTCCGCTATCTTGAAAACGTCGTGACGCTCGATTTCGATCCCTCGCTCTGCATCGGTTGCGGCCGGTGTCTACAGGTCTGTCCCCATCAGGTCTTTTCTCCTGATGGGAAAAAGGTCACGCTGTCCGACCGTGACGCCTGCATGGAGTGCGGGGCCTGCGCCTTCAACTGTCCGGTCAAGGCCATCAGCGTGGATTCAGGGGTCGGCTGCGCCTCGGGCATGATTAACGAGTGGCTACGGGAACGAAAACTGGTAAAAACGGGGGGCGGAGGCTGCTGATTCTGAGGAGAGGAGGGCTTCCTCCATGACCATGTATACGAAAAAGGCCGGAGATGTCTCTTCGGCCTTTTTCATTTTTCAGCTCTGTTCCAAGGTCTTCTCCAGGCCTCGTTCAGGAAAAAATTTCCTCCAGCCCGGCCAGCAGCCTCTGGTTCTCCTCGGCAGTTCGCACGGCAATCCGGAAAAAACGGTTGTCCAGCCCGGTGAAGGTGGCGCAGTTGCGGATCAGTATGCGCTGCGACAGCAGACGCTCCTTCAGCCCGTCTGCCTTCAGCCCGCCGGAAAGTTCCACCAGCAGGAAGTTCGCGGCAGAGGGATACGCCGTCAACAGCGGGAAGCGGGAGAGCCGGTCGCACAGAAGGCTGCGTTCCTGCTTGACGTATTCCAGCGTCCTCCTGCGGTATTCCTTATCGCGTAAGGCAGCTGTGCCGGCTGCCTGTGCCAATGTATTGACACTCCATGGCCCGCCATGCTGTCCCAGTTGTTCGGTCAGGGCGGGATGGGCCATCGCATATCCCAGGCGCAGTCCCGGGAAGCCGAAAAATTTTGTCATCGACCGCAGGATCAGGCCGTGTCGTTCGGCCGTGATGATGGCCTTTGCGGATGCCTCCTCGCAGAAGTCCATGAAGGCTTCATCCAGGACCAGGAATGTGCCGGAGGTCCGGCAGAGCCGGTAGATACGTTCGATGGTCTCCGGCGGATACAGGATGCCGCTGGGGTTGCCGGGGTTGCAGAGGTACAGGGCATCGCAGCTGTGGGCCAGGGAGGCTTCGAGCAGCTCCAGATCGAGGCTGAAATGGTTGCGTGCTGAGAGGATCAGGTGGCGCACCTCCCAGCGGTGCTGTTCCAGGGCATGGCTGTACTCGCTGAAGGAGGGGGAAACGATCAGGGCGCGTCGACCGGGCAGCATGGCGGGGAGTCGGTAGATGAGTTCCGTGGAGCCGTTGGCCACGGCGATGTGCGCCTTGTTCAGGCCATGCGCGGCTGCCAGGGCCTCTTTCAGTTCCGAACAGCTGGTGTCGGGGTAGTGCACCAGGCTGTCCAGTGCATTGCCGATGGCATCCCTGACCATGCCGGACAGCCCCAGGGGATTGATGCTGGCCGAGAAATCGGTGATATCCCCGGGCGCGACACCGAGCTGCCGGGCAAGCGAAAGGATGGTGCCGCCATGTTCATGGGAGAGTGACATCGAAACCTCTCAACAACAGGGCCGGAATCAGGAAAATGGCCGTCATGAAGATCGTTGTGGCGTACATCAGTCTGATCATGGCCGCATAGGCATCCCGGTTCAACGGCTTGTGCGGGTCGCCGATGTACTCCTTCCAGGATGGCTTGCCGCCGTAGCGGGAGGGGCCACCCAGCCGCACGCCGAGTGCGCCGGCTGCCGCCGCTTCGGGATGGGCGCTGTTGGGGGAGGGATGTTTCAAACGGTCACGCAGCGTCACCCTCAGCGCATTGCGCAGGGAAAGGCCTGTCAGCGGGGCAACGACGATCATCAGCAGGGCGGTCAGCCGGGCCGGGATGAAGTTCGCCAGATCGTCCATGCGGGCCGAAGCCCAGCCGAAGTGCAGATAGCGCTCGTTGCGGTAGCCGACCATCGAGTCGAGGGTGCTGACCGCCTTGAAGGCCATGCCGGCTAAAGGGCCTCCCAGGCATAGCCAGAACAGCGGCGCAATGACGCCGTCGCAGGTGTTTTCCGCCACCGTCTCCACCAGGGCGCGCCAGATTTCGGGCTCGTCGAGGTCGGCGGTGTCACGGCCAACAATGTAGGACAGATTGCGACGTGCCGCCTGGATATCCCCGGCCAAGAGGGCCCGGGCCACCACAGCCGATTCGCGGTGCAGGGAGCGTGCGGCCAGGCAGGTGTAGGAAATTGCCACGGCTGCCGCTGTTCCTGCCAGCGGAGAAAGCGAGGCAGCCCCCACAAGCGCCAGCCAGGTGACCGCGACGGTGCCGGTCACGGTCAGCAGCAGGAGCAGTACGCCGGCCAGCCGCTCGTTACTGATGAGGGCCCTCAGTCGGTCTTCCAGAAAGGTGATCGTTCGGCCGATCAAGACCACCGGATGCGGCAGCCAGCGGGGATCTCCCAGCATCAGGTCCAGCAGCAGTGCCGGGACGATGACGGCCGGATCAGGCGCGACCACTGTCCAGCCCGCAGATGGAGAGAATCCGCTGCATGTCGAGATGCTGTTCCATATGAGCGCAGAGCCGATCAAAGGGATCGGCCGCATCCGGTTGCTCCTGCTGACGGACCGGCAGCCCTTTTTCCTGCCGGATGAGGTTCAGGTACGAAGTACGGAAGGGGGTGTTGTCGAACAGTCCGTGGAGGTAGGTGCCAACAATCCTGCCATCCTCGGAAATACACCCGTCCAGCACATCGATGCCGTTTTTTCCGCGCTGAAAGATGCGGGCAAAGGGGCGCGCCGCCTCCAGGCAGGTTGTCCGCCCCATGTGGATCTCGTATCCGCTGATGATCCCGCCGGGATCCCCCGTTGCCGACCGGCCGGCCGGCTCCAGGCGGGCCAGGGCCTGGTGGGTCTCCTTGTCGGGCAGCATCTCGGTCTCCACCGGCAACAGTCCCAGGCCGGCTGCCTCCGTCACGGCGGATTCGATCCGTTCGGGGTCGAGCACCCGCAGGCCCAGCATCTGGTAGCCTCCGCAAATACCGACGATGCGGCCGTTAAACGCGGTGATGGCACTCTGGAAGCCTTTTTCGCGCAGGTAGTTCAGATCGGGAATGGTCGATTTGGTGCCGGGTATGATCAATAGATCCAGCCCCTCCATCTGTTCCGGTCTTTCCGCGTAGCCGACCGACACATCGTCGTCGTGCCGGAAGGGATCGAAATCGGTGAAGTTGGAGATGCGCGGCAGCTTCAGAATGCCGATGCGGATATGCTTTTCACGGGCCCCCTCTGTCGGACCGAAACTGCGGCCGAGCGCAAGGCTGTCCTCTGCCGGCAGGTCCAGGCGGGGCAGCCAGGGCAGCACGCCCAGCACCGGCACACCGGTCCTGTTCCGGATGAACTCGATGCCCGCGTCGAGAATGGAGGCATCGCCGCGGAACTTGTTGATGATCACACCGGCGATGAGCGCCCTCTCTTCGGGCTCCAGCAGTTCGATGGTGCCGATGATCTGGGCGAAGACCCCCCCCCGGTCGATGTCGGCGATCAGGATGACCGGGCAACCAGCCATCAGGGCCACCTTCATGTTGGCGATGTCGTTGTGCCTGAGGTTGATCTCGGCGATGCTGCCGGCCCCTTCGATCACAACGAACTGGTGGTCTTGGCGCAGGCGTTCGAAGCTTTCCGCGACCCGGGCGAATGCCTCCGGCTTGTAGGTGTCATACTCCCTGACGCTCATGGAGCCCACGGGACGCCCCTGCACGATCACCTGGCTGCCGGTGTCGGAGTTGGGCTTGAGCAGCACCGGATTCATATCGGTGTGGGGATCGATGCAGCAGGCCTGGGCCTGAACGGCCTGGGCCCGGCCGATCTCGCCCCCCTCGGGGGTCACGAAGGAATTGAGCGACATGTTCTGGGATTTGAAGGGGGCAACCGTAATGCCGCGCTTGACCAGGAAACGGCAGAACCCGGCGGTGAGGATCGATTTGCCGACATCCGAGGCGGTGCCGCAGAACATGAGAGCGCCTGCATCAGGGCGTGGTTTTGCATGTCCCGGCTCCTTGTGCCGATCCCCGGTCACTGGTCCCCGGTCCCCGAACTCCGGCTTGCGGGCATAGCCGCGCGGGGTGACCATCCGGCCCTGGCAATCGATAAAGCTGCTGGCGTTGCCGATGATCACGATGGTGGACATGTCGATGTCGTGAGACAGCATCTGACCAAGGGTGGTGACAGTGACCGACTGGTCGGGACGGCTGGCGTTGCGCACGATGCCGACGGGAGTTTCGGCAGGGCGCGCGGCAAGCGCGATGCGGCGCGCCTCCTCGATCTGGGTGACCCGGCTCTTGCTGCGGGGATTGAAGATCACGATCACCATGTCTGCCCTGGCAGCCGCTTCCAGTCTGCTCCTGATCAGCTCCCAGGGGGTCAGCAGGTCCGAGAGGGAGATCACGGCGAAATCATGCATCAAAGGGGCGCCCAAAAGCGACGCCGCAGCCTGGATGGCAGAGATGCCGGGTATTACCCGGACATCGGGGCGAGGAGCGGCCCGGTTCCCCTCTGCGGCGTTTTCAAGCAGTTCGAACACCAGGCCCGCCATACCGTAGATGCCGGAATCGCCCCCCGACACCAGCGCGACCGTCTCTCCTGCGCATGCCCTGCGGATCGCCTCACGACAGCGCTCCACTTCACGCATCATGCCGGTGGAGACGATCTGTTTTCCCTCCAAGAGCGGCCTGATCAGCTCGATGTAGCTGTCATATCCGATAATGGTGCTTGAGTCTGCAATGGCCTGCCGTGCAGCCTCGGTCAGGTGTTCGAGCGCACCGGGGCCGCTGCCGATGATGTAGAGTGATGCCATGTAATCCTCGTGTGTCGGATTGTCTCAGATAGTGTGGAGACCGTCGGTGTACGGTGCGGCTTCTCCGTCAGGGCGCACCTGTGATGGCGCCTTGGCATGGGGGGAGAAAATGGTGGGGATTATGGCACGTCCGCCGGTTTGGATGCAAGCGGGAATGCATGTGCCAGCGGGCCGTATCAGGCGCTGTACGAGGTATAGAGCTGTTTCACGCGCGCGAGGTATTCCTGGGTTTCCCGGGGGAGGCGGTCCGGCCGTTTGTCCACATTGCCCGGTCCCCAGTTGTAGGCTGCCAGGGAGGAGTCAAGATTGCCGTTGTAGCGTTTGAGCAGGTCGCGCAGGAATCGCGTTCCGGCCATGACGTTCTGTTCGGGATCGAACGAGTCGCTGACCCCCAGGGAACGGGCAGTGGCCGGCATGAGCTGCATCAGACCCCGTGCTCCGGCATGTGAAACCGCAGTGGGGTTGAAATTGCTTTCGGCCTTGATGACCGCTTTGATCAGGCCCGCATCGACGCCATACTGGCTGGATGCCTTGGTGATGACGTCGTCGAGCCAGCCCGGGCCGCCGGTGGATACGGACGCAGCTGACGGGGACGGGGATGTGTCGGCATCCGGAAGCGGTTGCCGGGGGACAGCGGGTGACGCAGGGGAGGACAGCGGCTCCTGCTGATTGGCTCCGTAGGTCCTGGCCAGCGCCAGCATGGAGGCGGTGGGGCCGCCGATGGCAGGCTGCAGCGGAGACTCGGCCGGAGCGTCTCCCGCCAGGGACAGGGTAGTGCGCAGCATCCGCAGGTTGAGGCTTTCGGCCAGGGCCATGGCGGCATCCGGCGTAACCGGTTTTTCGCCGTGCGCCGCGGCAAGAATGGTGTCAAGCGTGCCGGCGAACATGTCGGAGGACTGCCCGGGGGAGAGGGGGGGCGACTGTTCTTTGAGCTCTTGCGCCAGCAGGGGGGCGAGCAGTGACGGTTTTTCACTGATGCCGATCGTCATGGCAGTCAATCCTCGCTGTATTCCAGATTCTTCTTCTTGAGCTTTTCTATCAGCGTGGTGCGTTTGAGGTTGAGCAGGGTGGCAGCCTCTTTCTTGTTGCCTTTTGTCCGGGTCAGGGCCTGAAGGATCAGATTGTTTTCGAACTGGTCCACGGCCGAGTTCAGGCAGATGCCCCCCTCGGGGAGGCTGTTCCCTGCCGGCAGCGCAGGCACCTTCACCTGAATCCTGCCGCCCAGGTATTTTTCGGGCAGGTCCTCGGGACAGATAAAGCCGCTGTTTTTCAAGATTACCATGCGCTCGACCAGGTTCTCCAGTTCCCTTACATTTCCGGGCCAGTCGTAGCTGCAGAGAACTTCCAGCGCATCCCGCGAAAATCCTTTCACATTGTGTTTTCTGTCGTCGTTGAAGAGTGACAGGAAACTGTGTATTAGCAGAGGAATGTCTTCCCTGCGCTCGCGCAGGGGGGGGATGGTGATCGGAATGACGGAGAGACGGTAATACAGGTCCTCGCGAAAATCCTTTGTCGTTACCAATTCCTCAAGGTTCCTGTTGGTGGCGGCAATGATCCGGACATCGACCTTCTGCGATTTGGTGCTGCCGACCGGCTCGAACTCCCTGTTCTGCAGGACCCGCAGCAATTTTACCTGCAGATTGGCTTTCATGTCGCCGATTTCGTCCAGAAAGAGGGTCCCCTTGTCGGCCATCTCGAACCGGCCGGCCCGATTGGCGTAGGCACCGGTAAAGGAGCCTTTGACATGTCCGAACAGCTCGCTTTCCAGGAGCTCGTCTGGTATGGCGGCGCAGTTGACGGGAACGAAATTTTTCCCGTTCCGGCTGCTGATTTCGTGTATCGCACGTGCTGCAAGTTCCTTGCCGGTCCCGGATTCTCCCTGGATGAGGACCGTGGCGCTGGAAGCCGCCACTTTGCCGATCATCTCGAAAAGATGCCGCATCGGTTCGCTTTTGCCGATGATGGCGGAGCACAGTTCGTGCGGCTGTTGGCCGGCATCGGCCAGCGCTTCGTTCAGTTTCAGCGATTGATATTCCTGGGCACGCATGACGAGGCTCTCGAGCTCGTCGAGGTTGAGCGGTTTTGACAGGAAAAAGCTGCTCTCGTCGCCGGACTGGTGAGTGGGGATCTCGCCTTCGGCGCCGTAGCTGATCAGTACCAGCAGTGGGTTGATTTTTCTGGCGCGTTCGTTGAAATCGGCGGCAATGTCCTGCAGATGGGGGAGAGCGGCGATAACGATGCCGATCTTGTGTTTGCGGAGGGTGTCAAAAATTGATGTATTGTTTTGACACTGAATGATAGTGTAGCCTTGATAATTTCCTTAGGGTAAACCCCCGGCTCTGCCGGGGGACCCCAATAGTTTGACAGTTCCTGAAATATGTAGAAGCCTCCCTAACGTGAACCGCTCAAAGTACACGAAAAGGAGGCTTCAATGGACGACACACAAAGTTTATGCCACACGAAATGGGATTGCAAGTATCACGTTGTATGGATTCCAAAATGTCGCCGCAAGGTGCTGTTTGGTCGAATCCGGAAATATCTTGCCGACTTGTTTCATAGTCTAGCCAGGCAGAAAGAGTGCAAGATAGTGGAAGGGCACCTTCAACCTGATCATATTCACATATTGATATCGATCCCACCAAAATACTCCGTTGCACAGGTGATCGGTTTCATCAAGGGCAAAAGTGCAATCCATATTGCGCGAATGTACCTTGGTCAGAAGAAGAACTTTGCTGGTATGAGCTTTTGGGCACGTGGCTACTTTGTATCCACTGTCGGTGCTGACGAGGAAACAATTGCCAACTACATCAGGAACCAGGAAGACGAAGACAAACGTCTGGATCAATTGACATTTTTGCCCGAAGAATGACCACCACTCGTGGTGGTCAGATAATCTTTTGAAAAAACCGCTTCGAGCGGTTCACGACTTTGAAAGCCCCCGGCTTTGCCGGGGGATGCTTACTCAGAAAGGCTGACACAAGATCGCGGGATTTGCGATCATTGTCGATGATGAGTATAGCTGTTTCGGCCATGATTTCCCGTGATCAGGTGTTTTGATTCCCTGTATGCCAGGACACCTTACGTATTATCGTTGTAAATGTCAAGAAAATGACTTTGTTTTGTAAAGCTGTATGCACGGTTGTATGGATGGTGTCAGAAAAATGGGGCTTGTGGCGTTCGCTCGCCGGGATGCGACAGATTTTTGTCATGGGGTCATGGAAGCAGTTCATATGAAGAAAGATCCGGGCGGAATCCTGTTGCACAGGCAGGGGTAGGCAGATCTCACGGATAACTTGATTAATGAAGGACTTGCGTGGTATGTTTTGGCATTTGTTGTCGAAGGGCCCGCAGGACACTCACAAAATTCCGGTTGTCATCCATACGAGGAGGAGTAAACCATGAGCAATGCACTGGTGGTCGCAAAAACGGATGAATCCCGCGGCGAACTGATTCAACTGGTGAGTTTCAATCTGGATCAAGAGGAGTACGGCGTGGATGTGCTGAAGGTCCGTGAGATCATCCGCATGCCCACCGTGACCCGTGTTCCCAATACCCCCTCCTATGTCGAGGGTGTGATAAATCTGCGCGGCAAGGTGATCCCGATCATCTCCATGCGCAAGAAATTCGGGCTGTTCGAGGTCGAAAACGACAAGCAGACCCGCATCATGGTCATGGATGTGGACGGTGAGCTGATGGGCTTCATCGTGGACGCCGTTTCCGAGGTCATCCGCATTTCGGGCAGCGAAATTCAGCCGTCGCCCGCCGTAGTGGCCACCGGTATCGATCAGGAATGTATCGCGGGCGTGATCAACCAGGCTGAAAGACTGCTGGTGCTGCTCGATCTGGAAAAGATGTTCTCCAGTGATGAAAAACGGTTCTTTGGCTCACTCTGACAATGAACCGAAATCTCAGATTCCCTCAAGGAGTTTGCAATGCCGCCGATTGACTGCGAAGATCAGGAGTTGCTGGAGGGGTTTCTCACCGAGACGACCGAATTGCTTGAAAAACTCGATGACGACCTCGTAGCGCTTGAAAAGAACTCGGACGATGCGGATCTGCTGAACAGGATCTTCAGGTCGATTCATACTGTCAAAGGTGCCTCCAGCTTTCTCGGATTCGACCTGCTGGTAAAAGTTACCCACAAGACCGAGGATGTTCTCAACCGCCTTCGCAAGGGTGAACTGTTGGTGACACCTGAAATCATGGACGTGGTGCTCGAAGCGACGGACCTGGTAAAGCTGCTGGTAAGCGACATCAAGGCCGGCGATATACAGGAACGCGAGATTGGAGGCACGATATCAAAGTTGTTGCCGCTGCTCACGGAGGTGGCCGCAGCTCAGGCTGCCACTGAGGAAACGCCGGCAGCATCTGCCCCCCTAGCGGACGTTGCTGAACCGAGACTCACACCGGCAGCCGAGCCTGTGGTCGCACCATCGGCGCCTGCCGTTGAGTCTGCTGCCGAACCGGCCGCCGAATCGCCGAAACAAAATATGACGGTGCCGACGGTGAAGCAGGAGGTGGCGCCAAAGAAACCTGCCCCCCCGCCCCGGCCAGCCGAAGGCAAAGGAGACGATCTCTCTGACAACTCGACTGTGCGTGTGGATGTCAAGCGCCTCGATGATCTGATGAACCAGGTCGGCGAACTGGTGCTGGAACGCAACCGCATGATTCAGATCAACCAGAATCTGCAGCAGGGCGAAGCCAACAAGGCCGATTTCAATGAAGAGTTCGCCAAGCTGACCAAGCGGATGAACTTTGTCACGTCGGAACTGCAGATGCAGGTGCTCAAGATGCGCATGCTTCCTGTAGAGAAGGTCTTCAAGAAGTTCCCGCGCATCGTGCGCAGCATGGCCCGTGATCTCGGCAAGGAGGTCGATCTTCAGGTCTTCGGAGAGGAAACCGAGCTCGACCGTTCGGTTGTCGATGAAATCGGCGATCCGTTGATTCACCTGATCCGCAATGCCATGGATCATGGCCTGGAAACACCGGACGAGCGCGTGCAGGCGGGCAAGCCGCGTGTCGGCAGCCTGATCCTCTCGGCAGTCCACGAAGGCAACCAGATCATCATCAGCATCAAGGACGACGGGCGCGGCATCGATACCGACCGGGTCGGCCGCAAGGCCCTCGAAAAGGGGCTGGTCACCGAAGAACAGTTGGCTGCCATGAGCCAGCGCGAGATGTTCGACCTGATCTTTCTGCCCGGCTTCTCCACCAAAGACGTGGCCTCCGACCTGTCCGGGCGCGGCGTTGGCATGGATGTCGTCAAGACCAACATCAAAAAGCTCAACGGCTTGATCGAGATCAAGAGCGAGCGGGGACTGGGTTCCGAATTCATACTGCGTCTCCCGCTGACTCTGGCCATCATCCAGTCGCTGCTGGTGGAAGTGGAGGGGGAGGTGTACTCCATTCCGCTTTCATCGGTTCTCGAAACGCTGCGGGTCGATCAGCGCCAGTTCCACATCATCGGCGGACAGGAAGTGCTCAAGCTGCGCGATATCGTATTACCTCTGGTGCGACTTGAAAAAGTCTTCAACGTCAACCGGCGCTATGAACGGGACGATTTCTGTTATGTAGTCGTGGTCGGGGCTGCGGACAAACGCATGGGGCTGGTTGTGACACGGCTTGTCGGTCAGCAGGAGGTGGCCATCAAGTCGCTCGGCAACTATCTGGCCAACATCCCCGGAATTGCGGGTTCGACAATATTGGGCGATGGCTGTGTGGCCTTGATTGTCGATCCGGTCGGGCTGATCGAGGGTAACGAAGCCGGATCGGGACGCTGATTCGGCTCTGGCTCCATAAAAAGCAACGAAGGGATTGGTCGTGGCAATATCAGACAAAGATTTCGAAGTATTGCGGGATTTCATATACAACATCTGCGGGATGTACTTCCACTCCACGAAGAAATATTTTCTGGAGAGCCGTCTCGGGCGCAGAATGGAAGCCACCGGCGTCAAGACGCATTTCGACTACTACCAGTTGCTCAAATCTCCGCGAGGTACCGACGAACTGAAGTACCTGATGGATGAAATCACTACCAATGAAACCTATTTCTTCAGGAACGTGCCCCAGCTCAACGCCCTGGAGAACAAGCTGCTTCCGGAAATAGTCGATATAAAAAGCAAGATGGGGTTCAGAAAGCTCCGTATCTGGAGCGCCGCATCCTCTTCGGGCGAGGAAGCCTACACCATGGCGATGATTCTCCTGGAAAAACGCGCCACGCTGCTCAAGGACTGGATCATCGAGATCGTCGGCACCGATATCAATGAGACGGTGATAGCCCAGGCCAAGGAAGGTGTCTATAACGCCTATTCCGTGCGCAATATCCCCGATCAGTACAAACGTAAATACCTCCGTGAGGATAACGGCAGGTTCATTCTCTCCCCGGAAGTCAAAAAATTCGTCACCTTCAGCAAACTCAACCTTTACGACGATTCGAAGATGATATTCATGAAAAGCTTTGATTTCATCTTCTGCGCCAATGTGCTGATCTATTTCGATACCGCTTCCAAATCAAAGGTAGTTCAGCATTTCTACAACAATCTCCAACCCTACGGTTACTTCTTTGTGGGTCAGTCTGAGTCCCTGCACGGCGTGAACGACAAGTTCAAAACCGTGCATTTTCCCGGTGGTTTCACCTACAAAAAATAACTACAGAGGCCTGCACATATGGATAAGAAAGCGTTGATGGACAAAGCTGAACAACTGGTCGAAAAGATAGATGACCTCCCTACCATACCGGTTGTTGCGACCCAGGTGCTGCAACTGCTCGACCAGGAGGATGTCAGGATCGAGGAAGTGGCCGATCTGATGCTCACCGATCAGGTCATGACAGCCCGCGTGCTGAAAATGCTCAACTCACCGGTGTATAAGCCGAGCAATCAGATCACCTCGCTCAGACGTGCCCTGGTGTATCTCGGCGCGCACCACATCAGGGAAGTTGCCCTGACAACCTCGCTGATCAGCGCTTTTGCGGATGACTCCCGGGTTTTCGGCATCAAGTCGTTCTGGGAACACTCCTTCGGGGTCGGCATGGTGTCCAAGATCATAGCGTCCAAGATCGGGTACCAGGATCTTGAAAGGGCATACATCAGCGGAATCATCCATGACCTCGGGGTGGTATTCCTCAGCAATTTCATGCCGGGAGAATTTCAGGCGGTGCTGGAAAGCATGAAGACCAGGCCGGTAAAGCTCGTGGATGCCGAGATCGAAAGGCTGGGCACGAGTCACAGCGAGATCGGGTACTGCATGGCCAGGAAGTGGAACTTCCCCGAGGCTTACTGTGAGGTGATCGCGAATCATCATCATCCCGACGAGGCAACCACCGACCCGGTATTGTGTTCCGTCGTCAACCTCTCCGACCTGTTCTGCACGGTGCGGGGCCTCAATTACAGCAACAGTGAATGGGTCAGTTTCAATCTGGCGGAGGAGCCGGCCTGGCAGATTCTCAAGAAGGAATCCCTTGGTCTGGCGGACCTGGACGAGGCCCGTTTTTGCTACGAGCTTGACGACGCCATTCCCGATGTAAAGGAACTGGTCAACTCAATTTTCAATTCCAAGGAATAGACGCATGTTATCCTCACCAAGCGGTAAAATTCGCGTACTGATCGTTGACGACTCATCTTTCATGCGCATGGCCATACGCGGTGTCCTCTCCAAAGACCCCTCCATCGAAGTGGTCGGAACCGCCGTTGATGGCGTGGAAGGGGTGGAAAAGGCCCTGGCGCTGAAACCCGACCTGATTACCATGGACGTGGAGATGCCCCGCATGGACGGCATCGCTGCACTTCGGCAGATCATGGCCAAAGCTCCCACCAAGGTCATCATGGTTTCGACCTTGACCAACGAAGGGGCAAAGGCCACTTTCGAAGCACTGGATGCAGGCGCTATAGATTATATTCCCAAGAACGTCACCGATTCCGCCCAGGCGCAAACCATCTTCCGCGATGAACTGCTGCGCAAGGTCAAGGATTCGGTACGCTCGCGCTTCGGCGGTGCGGCTCCGATTGCTCGTCCGGCTATGGCAGCGCCTGTTCGCCGGGTTTCGACCCCCCTGCGTAACAAGAAAATCAATTATGTCGGCATCGGCGCCTCCACCGGAGGTCCTGTGGCGCTCCAGGAGGTGCTTTCCCGTATCCCGGTCAATTTTCCCTACGGCATCGTTGTGGGCATCCATATGCCCAAGGCCTTTACCGGTCCCTATGCCGAGCGCCTGAACGCCAAGTGCTCGCTATCGATTCGCGAAGCTGTGGATGGGGATGTCGTAAAACCGGGCCTGGTGCTGATCGCTCCGGGTGGCATGCACACCACCCTGGTGCGGCAGGGCACCAACCTGGTCGTCAAAGTCGTTCCCACCAGCGCTTACCCCCAATATGTCTACATCCCCTCTGTCGATTTGATCTTGTCGACCATGGCCGAGGTCACCAACGGTTCCATGCTGGGTGTCATCCTGACCGGCATGGGTAACGATGGATTCAAGGGGATGCAGCTTCTGAAGAGCAAGGGCGGGGTGACCATTGCGCAGGATGAGGCCACCTCGACCATTTATGGCATGCCCAAGGCCTGTGTGGACGGAGGGGTGGCCGACGAGGTCCTGCCTTTGGGGCAGATCGGCTATGAAATCGCCAAGTTTGCGGGGTAGCAGTCACCTGAGAAATGTATGAATGAAGGGCAGCCGGTGAGCTGCCCTTTTTTCGTTTCTGGGAGGATTGGTCTGGTTCGGATCTTGTCCGCGGCTATCGCTGCGCGTGAATAACCAATCCTGTCGGAGATGTGGTTACCCTGCAGTTGGAAAAACCGAGACGCTTGAGCCTGCGGAGGACAAAAAACGCGGCAACCGGGTGAACGTCGGGAAGAATGAGCGGAAAGTGGCCGGTAGGCAGACAGCGGATAGCCTGCCAGGTAGCTTTCAGGGAATATTTCCGTTCCGCTCGGTTCCGTGCCGGTTTCGGGCTCATGAATGCTCGCTGGTTTCGTGGAATTCCAGGTCCTTCCAGTTTTCGATGGTGTTGTCGAGGCGCCACTGGCTGCCCGCCATGTAGGTCAGCTTGCCCTCGCCGTCGATGTAGACGTGCATGGCCTCTTTTTTCTCGAATTCCTCGATCTTTTTCTTCTCACCGGTTACCCAGCGGGCCGTGACGTAGCTGACCGGCTCGAAAGCTACCTTGACGCTGTACTCGTGCTCCAGCCGGTGCATGACGACCTCGAACTGCAACAGGCCGACTGCGCCGATCACCCAGTCAGCGCCCATCAGCGGTTTGAAGACCTGGGTGGCGCCTTCCTCGGCCAACTGGACCAGCCCTTTTTCCAATGCCTTGGATTTCATCGGGTTGAGCAGGCGCACCTTGCGGAAATGTTCGGGAGCAAAGCTGGGGATGCCGGTGAATTTCAGGTCTTCTCCCAGGGTAAAGGTGTCGCCGATCTTGATGGTACCGTGATTGTGAATGCCGATGATGTCGCCCGGCCAGGCCTCCTCGACATTGGTGCGGTCCTGGGCCATGAAGATGGTGGCATTGGCGATCTGCACGTCGCGGCCGAGGCGTACGTGGCGAACCTTCATGCCACGGGTGAACTTGCCGGAGCAGATCCGGAAAAAGGCGATCCGGTCTCGGTGGGCCGGATCCATGTTGGCCTGGATTTTAAAGGTGAAGCCGCTGAAGGCTTCTTCCAGGGGTGACACCATCCTGGAGGCGGTCGGGCGCGGCAGTGGTGCCGGCGCATATTCTATGAAGGCATCCAATAATTGCTGGACGCCGAAGGTGTTGATGGCGCTACCGAAGAACACCGGCGTCTGCCGCCCGGCCAGATAGGCCTCCTGGTCGAAGGGGTGGGCCGCCCCTTCCAGGAGTTCGACGTCGTGGCGCAATTCGTCCACCTGGCTGCCCAGCAATTCGTCCAGCAGCGGGTCGTCCAGGCCAGATACCGACAGGACACGGCCGGTGCCGTTGGCCGCTTCGGCATCGAAAAAGACCAGCTCTTTGGTGTAGAGGTGGTAGGTGCCACGGAAGCGTTTGCCCATGCCGACCGGCCAGGTAACCGGAGTCGTCTGCATCTTGAGGTTCTTTTCGATGTCGTCCAGCAGGTCGAGCGGCTCCTGTCCCTCGCGGTCCAGCTTGTTCATGAAGGTCATGATCGGTGTGTGGCGCAGGCGGCAGACTTCCAGCAGCTTCCTGGTCTGCGATTCGACCCCTTTGACCGAGTCTATCACCATCAGGACCGAGTCTACCGCAGTCAACACACGATAGGTGTCTTCCGAGAAGTCATTATGGCCGGGGGTATCGAGCAGGTTGATCTCGCATCCGTTATAGGTGAATTTCATCACCGACGAGGTGACCGAAATCCCGCGCTGCTTTTCCAGCTCCATCCAGTCCGAGGTGGCATGGCGGGCGGATTTGCGGGCCCTGACTTCGCCTGCCTGCTGGATAGCCCCGCCGAACAGCAAAAGCTTTTCGGTAATGGTGGTCTTGCCGGCATCCGGATGGCTGATGATGGCGAAAGTGCGGCGTTTGCCGACTTCCTGCTGATTCAATGATTCCACGTACTGACTCCTTTATGAAAACGAACGAGCGATTTGAACTCCTGATACTCTGAAAGACCCGCTGCCGGGAACATCGGAAGAGTCGGAAACGTGCGCCATTCGAGATGCCGCCCTGTTTTCCGCACCTCCGGTTCTTATCCTCGGAAGATCAACCGGTCCAAGCACCACCTGCCGCCGCCGGCAAACACCAGGTACAGCGCCATGCCCAGCAGCGCCAGATCATATTCAATGCCATGTCCCCGCCCCGGCACGCAATTGATGTTGAGGAAAAAACCGTTCGCCCAGTGAAGCTTGTAGATCGCCACTGCCATTACCGAGGCGATACCGGCAGCGGAGAGCCGGGTCAGAAAACCGGTCAGCACGCCGAATCCCCCCCCGAATTCGGCAATGATGGCCAGGAGGGTGAAGATGGGGGGAATACCCAGTTTTTGTTCAAAGATCCTGAATGTGCCGGTCAGGCCCTGTCCGCCGAACAGCCCCAGCAGCTTCTGCGAACCATGAGCCATGAAGATCAGCCCCAGCGGGATCCTTACCATCAGAGGCGCGATCAAACTCGATGCGTCAAAACTCCCTTTTGCCATATATGCCTCCGCGACAGCCGAGTGAATGTGCAACCCCGTCCACCATCCAGAAAAACGGCTGGGGTGCGACAGGTGAACCAGGGGACGATCCGACCGTGCCGATGGAAGTTCGGTCATGGCCGGGCGAAAAAAACGGCGTGGTGGCACCCATGTAAAAAGGGGACGCATGTCCCCGGGGTGATAAACATGGCGGCGCAGGAGCCGCGGCCTCACGGCGCGCTCAGCCTCGCCAACACTGTTTTCGTTTTTTTTGTCAATCGGTTACGAAAACGAATAATTCTGCCATATTCTTGTCAGGAGTGTCAACAGGGACGAGCAACCGGCAGCGCACTGTATGATGGGCGGAAAGCGGCACGGTGAAGGTAGCACTACCAACCATAGACTCCCACCGCCTTTTGCAGTATCACCAGCGCATCCCCCACATTGATAGCCCCGTTGGGCGCGGGCCTGCCGTCGACCAATGGTGCAACATCACCGGCAGCGGACTGTGCCGGAGTGGCCGACCTTATTCCAACGGCAACCTGCAGGGCCAGGAGCGCATCCACGATAGTGACCGTGCCGTCGCCATTGAGATCGCCGCTGGGCACCTCGAATTTTGCCACAGCCCAGATGGACAGGTGTCCGACCGGCAGGTCCACCCTGCCATCGCTATTCACGATGGCGGTTCCTTCCGGGGTCCAACGCGAGCCGTCGAAGCTGAAGTATTCAACAGTCGTTCCAGGCGCGGCAAAGGCGGGATCAATAGCAAGGCTGACCGCCAAGGGGGGCATGATGGTTTTCACGGGGAACGTGCCATTGGAAATCACGATCTCGATGGCCGCCCCCAGGCTGATCAATTTTCTTCCGTCGGAACTCGGTGCGGCGACCGCCAGGGGGGGCAGCGCTGCAGTCGAATCGATCGGCAGTGCGGATGTGCTGAGCAGGCCGATGACGACATTTTCGTCGGCGTCGAACATTCTCGTGCCGGACAGGATAGTCACCTTCGATTTTGTGGAGGTGATTTCCAGGGGGTATGGAACGCTGCCGTCGCTTGCGGTGGCAACCTGGGCCATGGACCCGGTGATGATTACCGGAGGCAGGGTGTTGATCGTAAGGGGGACGGTGGCTGTGACACTGTCATAATTGGCGCTGTCGCCCGGCGCAAACGTGGCGGTAAGGGTGCGGTTTCCGGCGGGGAGCAGGGTGCCGGCTGCCGGAGCATAGGCAAAGGTGCCGGGTATACTGGCGCTGGCATTCAATTGCAGAGCGGAGAGAGGGGTGCCGTAGACAATCGGTGCAGGAGAGGGCCAGGAAACGGCCGGAACTGCCTTGGCGATGGTCAGTGATCCGCTGGCGGTTCCCGAGTAGTTGGCGTCGTTGAGCGTGACGGCGACGGTGTAACTTCCGGCATTGACCGGGACTGCATCACTGCCGTTGTAGGTGATGGCAACGGCCAAGCCCGCCGGAATGGTCGTGGCCGTGATGGTCTTCGGCATTCCGTCATAGATCTGGCTGAGGTTGGTCAGAGTGACGGTGCCCTGCGCCTTGTTCACCGTCAGTGTGATGGAGGCGGTTGCTGCTGTATAGGTGGCAGTGTCGTCGGGGGTGAAGGAGACCGACAGGGTCCGGGAACCGGCGTTCAGCACCGTGCCAAGCGGCGGATCATAGCTGAACGTGCCGGGTATGCCGGCCGTGGCATTCAACTGGCTGGCCGAGAGTTGGGTGCCATAGCCGACGGCAGCGGGAGTATGCCAGGTAATGGCGGGGACCTGCTTGCTGATGACCAGCAGGCTGACCGTGGCCGTTGCAGCGGTGTAATTGGCGCCGTCCGCAGGGGTGAAGGTGACCGCAAGGGGCTGGCTCCCCACGCTGTTCATGACCGTGCCGGCTGCCGGGGTATAGGTGAAGGTGCCGGGTATGCTGGCTGCGGCGTTCAACTGCACCGGTGAGAGGGACGTGCCGACGTACACCATGGCCGGGGCCGGCCAGGTGATGACCGGTTGGGCCGGAGCGATCAGAAGAGTGGAGGTGGCGCTCCCCTGGTAGTTGGCATCGGTGATGGTGGCGATGACTGGATAATTGCCTGCTGTCGCGGGTGGTGCCGTACTGCCGCTGTAGGTGATGACGACCGTCCGTCCAACTGGCGTCGTGTTTGCGGTTACCGCTTTGGCAGTACCGTCGTAGGTTTGGTTCAGGCCGGTCAGGGTAACCAGGGCTGGCGCCTTGTTCACCGTCAGGGTGACGGAGGCGGTTGTGGCGGCGTAGGTGGCGGTGTCGGCGGGGGTGAAGGTAACTGTCAGGATTCGGGTGCCGGCGTTGAGCAGCGTGCCTGCCGGCGGATCGTAGCTGAATGTGCCTGGTACGCTGGCCGAAGCATTCAGCTGTGCTGTTGACAGTAACGTACCGTAGCTGAGGGCGGCCGGAGCTGTCCAGGTTATGGCCGGGATCTGCCTGTCGCTGACCGTGAGGGTGACCGTGGCAGTGGCAGTGCTGTAATTGGCGGTATCGGCAGGAGTAAAGGTGACGGCCAGGGACTGGCTCCCCACGCTGTTCATGACCGTGCCGGCCGGCGGAACATAACTGAAGGTTCCGGGTACGCTGGCCGTGGCATTCAGGTGCGTCGATGAAAGTACCGAATCGACATACACGGTTGCCGGGGGTGGCCAAGTGATGACCGGCAGGGCCTTGGCGATTACCAGGGTGCCGGTAGCGCTGCCCTGGTAATTGGCGCCGCTGACAACGGCGACGATGCTGTAGCTGCCGGCTGCCACAGGTGCGGCCATGCTGCCGTCATAGGTGACAAGGGTGGCGAGTCCTGGCGGGGTGGTGGCCGCCACCACGGATTTGGCGGCTCCGTTGAAGATCTGTGCAAGATTCGACAGTGCGATGGTTGCGGTTGCCTTGGTAACGGTGATGCTCGCAGTGACGTCGGCTGCGGGCAGGTGATTGAGGTCTCCGGACTGGGAGGCCCTGACAACGATGATGCCTGCACCGGTTACGGAGAGTTGGTTGCCGTTGATGCTGCCGGGGCCGCTCACCACGCTGAAGCTTACCGGCAGGCCGGAGGTGGCGGCAGCGGAGATGGTAAGGGGGGCGCCACCATAGACAGCTGTTGACGGCGGTACAAAGCCGGTAATCGACTGGGAAGCCTGGCCGTCAATGGTCAGCGTGCCGGGCATATAGTTGATGCTGTAGTTGTCTGCGCTGCCAACGCCGAATACGGCGGCGCTGGGGGTGATGGCGTGGCTGGTGCCGACGTCGGCTGTCGGGGTCGCGGTTGCCGGGAAGGTTGTGGCGACGCCGGTAATCGTGTCGCCACCGGCCAGGCCGGATACCGTGAAGTTGTCCAGAACCGGGTTGGGAGCTCCGTACGGGCGGCTGGCGCTGCCGGCGATAATGGTGAGCGGCCGGCGAGTTACGCTCAGGCTGGCTGTTACGTAGGACAGGTTGTAGTTTGGGCCGGCTGTCAGTGTGCCTTGTGCTATGGCATAACTGCCTGCGTTTTCACCGGCCGTGCGGGTCAGAGCCCCATGCAGGGCATCACCCGCTGCCAGTGTGCCGCTGGTGATCTGGTAGGTCAGGGGGGGATCGGCCGTTCCGTAGACTTTGCTCAGGCTGTCGGCGGTGACGGTAAGCGGCCGGGCGACGGCGGTGACGGAGGCAGTGACGTCGGCGGCTGGAGCGTAGCTGGTGTTGCCGGGCTGGGATGCCCTGAGGCTGATGGTTCCGGCGCCGGTGATGGTCAGGGTCGTACCGCTGATGCTGCCCGGTCCGCCTGTCACGCTGAAGTTTACCGTCAGGCCTGAGGTGGCCGTGGCGGAGAGGGTAACGGGAAGGTCGCCATAGACGATGGTCGCCGGTGGTGCGAAGGCGGCTATGCTCTGGGACAGCAGCGGGACAAAGCCGGCGGTAACGGTATGGGGGGCAATTACGTTGACGATCGTATAGGTTGTGCCCGACACGGAGGCGAGTACATCGGCGCCGTTGTCGGCAAGTGTCGCCAGTCGGAACCCCGGATCGGGCGTGATGGTGCAGGTACTGCTGTTGCCTTGGGTAATGGGTGTCGTACAGGTAATGGTGCCGTTGCCGCCCGTGACAGCCGTACTGATGGTATGGCTGCAGGCAGCAGTAGCGAACATCTGGTCATCTCCGTTTCCGGCACCGGCACTGTTCTGGGCGCTTGCCCGGAAATGGTAGGTGGTGCCGCAGGCAAGGCCGCTGACGACGGCCGAGATCGATACAATCCCCGAGCCACCTGAAACGGTGCCGCCCGGGGCGCTGCTGCCGTAGGACGCCGTTGTGCCGTACTCGAAGGTGACGATGGTATCGGCACCATTGCCGTTCACGGTACCGTTCAGGGTGGCGCCGGTCTGGGAAAGTGCGTCTGCCGCAGCGGTTGCGACCGAGGGGGAATCAGGCTTTACGGTGAGGGCATAGGCCGCGATGGAGCCCACCAGCGGGCTGCTCTGAGTCCCGGTGTTGGTGGAGGTGGCGTCCTGGCCGTCGGTGGCAAACAGGTAGAGCACGTGATTTCCCTTTGGAAGCGGTGTGGCATCAGTCACCGTGCCGGTGCTGCCGGTGAAGGCGGTTGCCTCCTTCCAGGCCCCCTGTCGTGTATCGAACTGATAGTAGACCTTTCTCACCGGTGGCGCGGTGGGTGCGAATGCGCTGGCAGCCAGGAAGGAGAAGTCAGGGGTGGGGGAGGCGGAAACGTTGCCGGTAAGCGGCGAAATGGCCACGGTGAGTGGTATGGGCAATTCCGCCTGCTCGCCGATCACCGTCACGGTGCTGGCATAGCCGACTTCTCCGACATTTGCGACGTAGACCCTGCCGGTAAGCTGGTTTACGGCCAGACTCTGCGGCTGGGTTCCCGCCGGGACACTGCCGAACGTGTTGGTGACGCCGTCGATCACCACGACATTGTCGCTTCCGCTGTTCGCCACGTAGATCCTGTTGCTGGCCGGGTTGACGGCCAAGGCATACGGAGTCGTACCGGTGCCGGAAAGGCTGAGGGTCGTCCTGTGATCGTCGTTATTGTAGGCACCGTCGATAATGGTGACGGAGTTGCCGCTCTTGTTGGCAACGTAGATCCGATTGGTCACCTGATTGACCGCCACGGCCCATGGTGCTGATCCGGCTGTCACATTGCCGGTGGTGTTGCTGGCGCCGTCGATCACGGTTACCGATGTCCCGCTGCCGGAATTGGCCACGTAGATCGTGTCGGTGAGGGAGTTCACCGCTATGGCGCGCGGGGCTTTCCCGACCGTGACGGTTGTCAGGACGGTGTCGGTGGTTCCGTCGATGACCGTGACGCTACCGGTACTCGAGGCGCCGACATAGTTGACGACATAGACCTTGTTGGTGACGGAATTTATTGCAATGGCGCACGGTTTTGTCCCCACGGTTATGGGGGAGGGAAGAGGCGTGTCGGTGGCTCCGTTGATTACGGTAACGGTATTGCTGCCGTAGTTGGCCACATAGATCTTGTTGGTGACCGGGTTGACTGCAATGGCCTGGGGGCTGACCCCTGTGGCCGTGGTTGTCGTGTGTGCGGTGTCATTATGGGTTCCGTCGATCACCGTGACAGTATCGTCCCCTTCGTTGGCCACATAGACTTTGTTGGTGACCTGATTCACTGCCACAGCCAGGGGCTGGCTTCCCGTGGCAACGGTAGCGGCGGCATTGGTGGTTCCGCCAATTACCGAGACGGTGCCGCTGTCGCTGTTTGCGACATAGGTCATGTTAGTGACCGGATTGATCGCCACTGCAACGGGATACATGCCGACGTTCACCGCGCCGGCGGCGTTGGCAGTCCTGTCGATGACAATTATGCTGTTACTGTTGTAACTCGCCACGTAGGCCCTGTTGGTAACAGGGTTCACCGCAATGGACCGCAGGTTCGTACCGCAGGCGATGGTCGAGGAGACACTGTTGCTGCCCGCGTCGATCACGGTCACCGTGCCGTTGATGCCTGCGACATAGATCCTGTCAGCCGTGAAATCCACCGCGACCGCGATAGGGTTCGCGGCCGCGGCAACCGTGGCAGTGACAGCGTCGCTCACGCCGTCGATCACGGTGACGCTGTTGTCGTAGTAATTGGCGACATAAATGCTGTTCGTCGCCGGGTTGACCGCGATGGAGGACGGACCGTTTCCCACCGTTACGGAGGTGGTGGTGTTGGCGGTACCGTCGATCACTGTCACGGAACTGCCGTAGTTATTGGCGACATAAATCTTGTTGGTCGCGGGATTGACTGCAATGGCCCGCGGATATGAACCAGCCGTGACAGTTGCGACTGCATTGCCGGCGCCGTCGATCACGCTGACGGTGCCGTCAGCGCTGTTGGCGACATAGGCCATGTCTGTTGCAGGATTGACGGCAATGGCGAACGGGCCACTGCCCACTGAGACCGGTGTGGTACTGTTGGTGGAGCCGTCAATCATGGTGACGGTACTGTCGTAGGTGTTGGCCACGTAGATCCGGTTCGTTGCGGGATTGATCGCGATGGCGGTCGGACCGCTCCCCACCGTGACCGTGTCGGCGACCGTGTCGGTTGTGCCGTCGATTACGGTTACGGTGCCGCTGTCCTGATTGGCCACATAGACCCGATTCGTGGCGGGATTGACCGCAAGGGCAATGGGGACGCTGCCGCCGGTTACCACCTGCGTTGCAGCACCGGTGGCGCCGTTGATCACGGTCACAATGCTGCTGGTGCCGTTGGCCACATATATTTTGTTCGTAACGGGGTTGACCGTCACGCTCTCCGAGAGCCCCGGCGCTGCGGTGCCATAGGCCGCAAAGGCCAGTTCGACAGCATGTGTCCTGGTTGCCTCGGCAATCCCCAGCTCCCGCAGCGGGATCGTGAAATCATAGACCTTGTGCTGGTAGGGCACCTTGTCGGTGTAAGTGAAGTCGGCAATCCCCCAGCGGGTTTCGGCTGTCGTGAGTCTGAATTCCCTGAGCTGGTCTCCTGTCTTTACGTAGACCGTGGCGTAGTCGCTGGTGCCATCCATGGTGTCGTCGGGGGTGAAGTCGAGCTTGACATAGAGATTACGGTCGTCGTTGGCCACCCAGCCGTAGGTGTATCCCGAAGGATGACCTGTGCCGGTTTCGGACCATTCCTTGAAAAAGGGAGTGCCGTTGGCATTTAGTCTGCCATCGGCCGATGAAGCGGCGAGCTTTGTATCGTCGAGCCGGTAGGTGTAGAAGGCGGAATCGGCATTCATCGTCCGGTAAAGATTGCGGATCGGATAGTGGAAGGGGATGTCCGTTATTCGGTCCCCCTCGATCCGCGCGGTGAGACACAGGGTGGGGTCGGGGGCGGCAGCGGTAAAAACCAGGTCAATGGTTCTGTCGTGGGCATCGATAACGTCAAAGTCGGTTTTGGAAAGCTTTTGAAGGGCCAGAGGGTCGTCCGTCCCCTTCACTGTGACGGGCCCCTGCTGGCCGAGGAAGACAGAATCGATGTGGGCGGGACCTCCTCCTTGCTGTTCCAGCCGGATCCTCACCGGATCAGTGCCGGTCGTCAGCTTGCCGAGGCTGATCCGCTGCTCGCGGAAAAACCTGTCGCAGGAAAGGCTGCCGGCCTTCAGCCATGCATCCCCCTGTTGTACGTACACGATATACGACCCTTCGGATTTGACGGCAGGGGCTGAGGTCAGGGAGAGGGGGAACTGGTGCGCGCTCAGAGGCGGAGCCAGGAGCAGCAGCACCGACAGGAGCGCGAGGCATCGTGCGGAAAAGGTGCATATCACGGACATGGCATTATCCTCTTTACAGGAATGATGCGCATCAACGGGGAATCATCCCCGCAATCACCATATTTTCGAAACAGCAGCGATGTACTGGCGTAGGTCCGGATAGGTCAGGAGTGTCGGTTGAGCCGTGCCGGCTTAGGCTGGAGGTCGTTGCGGGGGGAGTGGTCTGACACGGCCGGACGAAGGAGGCGTCCATGGTATTGGCACGGATTATATCTGGTTATGTGTCGGATGTGCAACGATTTTTAATGTGGAAAAAGAGGGTTTGGCGGGAAAGGGAAAAGCAGGGACAATGGTACGCGATGGCTCGGAAACGAGGGGCGGAAATGGAAAGATACGTCAGGTGGAGGGGAGGGAGCAAGGCAAGACCCCATGGCCCTACACCCGCTCGTATTTACGACAATCTGCTAGCGCTCAAAACGGCGAGTGTGGGTGGGGGTTCCTGATTCCCATGTGGTCGTCACAGATAACTGCTTATGCCCGGAGAGTTCGGAGTTGTTCGAGGGGTTGTCGTCTCTGCATGGCTACGAGTACCGACGTCTGACCACTGAGGTGAGGCACTCCCAAATTACGGCACTCGTGCAACCCGGCCCGATGCGGACTACAGCGGTATAGTAGGCCTACGGCTTATCAGGGCGGCTACAGGGGCATAATAAAAGGGAGCCAAAGGCTCCCCTTCTTCTTGTAAGGCGTTTTCATTGTCAGTAAATAAGCCGGGTTGCTTCCAATTGCTTTAAAATTGGAAGTTGCACGCCCTTCGGAATCCCTTTTTGCAAGCCAGTGTTATATCCGCTTTAGCAAGTTCTATATTATTCTGGCTGTTGTAGAGGTAGCCGCGACTGAAAAGAGCTTCCGCATAATCTGGTTTCAATGCGAGAGCCTTGTTGAAATCCTCAATAGCTTTGTCGGGTTTTCCGGTTTTGACAAATAATTCGCCACGGTTTCTATATGCTTTGTGCATCTCAGGTTTCAATGATATGGCCTTGTTTATGTCCTCCATTGCCTTGTCCATATCACCTTTGGCAGCGTAAGACGCGCTGCGAACGCAAAAGCCATCGTAAAACTCTGGATAGACCGAAATACCATATGTTGTATCGTCTATTGCGCCATCGTAATCCTGCCGTTTGAGTGCCTCTTCTCCATTATATTTTTCTGTGGCCATGCTGACGCGGCCCTCTGGCGTGTCCCTGTAAAGCTTCACGTTGATATTGTCGTCATAAATTTTCCACATAGCTCCGCTTGCCGGATCAACAAGCAGGATTCCAATCAGGCCGCCGAAAACAACATTACCGAAGTACCAGCCGTTGATTTTTCCGTCAATGTGGGTTTCGTAGGGAAGGTAACCTTCTTTGGTGAGCTTGATTTTATATCTAGCATTCTGGAAGAAGCCGGAAGATGCATCTAATGTCGCAGTGAAAGGAGTTTTCGTTTTTACCTCCAAATTTCCGGTGCTTAGATTTAGAATCTCGCAGCTCGCTTCGTCAGGCTGAGTCATAATAGGCAGAACTTTGTTGCTGCTTGAAACAATGGAAGCACAGCCACTGCAAAGATACACAGACAGCATTACTACAGCGATGAAAAATCTCTTCATGTTTCCTCCCAAATAATAAATTTAGCTATTTTTACATAAATTAAATTAATTGGCAATATACTATATTTGCTTCGACGTCGCAAGGCCTGGACAGATTACAAGTGTTACATGCACTTAGTGGATTTTAGATTTGAAATATGTACTACTTTTGAGACAATGATCTGAAAAAACACAATTATAAAATATTATTTATGTAATATAGCTCCTGTCGTGACTGACAAAACAAAGTTTAGTAGTAATTATTGTGTTTAAATATGTGGATAAATGAATAATTATTGTGCACGTTTCAGGCTAACTACCTGAAGGCACAGAGGCTGTAATACAGGGTGTAACCAGATGGGTAAGGCCTCTAATCGAATAATCAACCGCTGGGAGGCGATGGGGTCTTCCCCTCACGTGTAAAATTGGGGCGAGAAAGACCGGTTGCTTGTAGATGAAATTGCTGAATGGATTGATCAGCAAGCTGCCGGTAGGCCAGCTAAGTAATAGGCCTGATAAGCCCTTCTTTTGGGGGTGGTGGTCATCCTTCGGATGTGGCGCAGTGGTCTGCTTTGCTAACCCATTGTGTCTGATAATGTGTGCCGGCAGGGATAAAAAGGATGACTCCGATATGGGGTGGGAGCCTGATCATTTGAGGGCTTACAGGTCTGTGGGTGTGACTAAAAAGTGGAAATCAGGCCTAATCCTTACTTGAATTTACTTAAGTCTTTGGATTTATAGGCGAACATTGTTGGCTCCTAACCACGACCCAGGCATTCCCGGCCTGTCGTCTATGAGATAAAAAGGCGTGCAGGAAAAGCCTCAAAATGCATTTTCTACTTGAGGCTCTAGTTTTCAGAAGAAATCAGAGTTTAATTCCTCGAAAAGGGGATGCCGCTGTCAATAGGGGTGACTCCTGAGGGGGGCTCGAACGAAGAAACAAAACAAGGCGTGATCAAAAGAAAAAAGGCACCTAGTTTTTAGCTAAGTGCCTGATTTTGCTATGGCGGGCGGTACTGGATTCGAACCAGCGACCCCAGGCTTCGGAGGCCTGTACTCTATCCAACTGAGCTAACCGCCCGCATATGACGGACCAGATCCAAGCTCAGGCCGTCATAAAAATTTACACTAATTATGCTTCTAACTCAAGCCAAAAATCTGTCATTTTGGAGGGGCGTTTGCTACACTGTCCGGCACAACACCGTCCTGATGCATGCCCCGCATTGTTTTGCCGTTGATGATCCGTTGTGTTTCAAGCGGTTTTTCTTTCGGGAAGGAGATGGAATGACCTCAACATTCCCCGGAATTCGCGTGATAGGCCTCACCGGAGGCATTGCCACCGGGAAGAGCAGTGTGGCCCGTTTCATCGCGGAGCTGGGTGGCGCTGTTATCGATGCGGACGAGCTCTCGCGCCAGGTGGTCAGTCCCGGTAGTCCCGGACTGGAACGGCTGGTGGCCGTTTTCGGCGAGGAGATGCTGTTGCCGGACGGCAGTCTTGACCGCAAGCGGCTGGGAAGAGTCGTTTTCGTCGACGACGAACAGCGTCGCCGACTCGAGCAGATCGTGCATCCGGAAATCAGACGCCTGGCGGCTGAACGGATTGCTGCCGCAGCGGACGAGGGGCACCGCACGGTCTTCTACATGGCGCCGCTGCTGATCGAGGCCGGCGCCAGCGAGCTGGTGGATGAGATATGGGTGGTGACGGTCGATCCGGAAGTGCAGTTGGAACGGCTGATGCTCAGGGATGGGATTACTCGGGAAGAAGCCTTGCGCATCACTGCCTGCCAGATGCCGTTAGGCGAAAAGGCACGCCATGGCAGGATCGTGATCGATAACAGTGGCCCACCGGCAGAGACGCAGCGCCTGGTGAAGGATATCTGGCTGAAGGAGATAGGTAGCGAACTATGAAGGAACTGACACACGTCATCAGAAAAGGGAACCGGCCGGCAGCAAAGCCTGATATCCCCTTGGACTGTTTTGCAGCCGTGCCGCGCGGCGCCGAGGAAGTCGCCGCCCGCGAGCTCGAAGCGCTGGGCATCGAGGGGGCGAAGGTCGGTCGGGGCGGTGTGTCCTTCGTCACCAACCGGGAAGGGCTGTACCGGGCCAACCTGTGGCTGCGCACGGCCAGCCGCATCCTGGTGCAGCTGGCCGTTTTTCCCTGCTCGAGCCCCGAAGAGCTCTACCAGGGAGTACACGCTTTGGGCTGGGCCGGACTGATCACCCCTGCCATGACTCTGGCGGTGGACTGCAGCCTGCGCGATTCCAGCCTGACGCATTCGGGCTTCGTGGCGCTCAAGACCAAGGATGCCATTGTTGACCGCATCCGGGAGGCGTGCGGCTCACGCCCCAGTGTCGACACCTCCTCGCCGGATGTGCGCATCAACGTGCATCTGCTGAAGAACGTCTGCACCGTCAGCCTTGACAGCTCAGGTGATGCGCTGGACCGCCGCGGCTATCGTCTCGAACGGACCGAGGCGCCGCTCAGGGAGACACTGGCTGCCACCATAGTTGCCCTGACCGGGTGGGATGGCTCGATCCCCCTGGTCGACCCGATGTGCGGTTCCGGGACGATCCCGATTGAGGCGGCCCTGATGGCGGCCCGCATACCCCCGGGCCTGCAGCGCCCATTCGGGTTCCAGCGATGGCTCGGGTATGACAGGAACGTATGGGACAGGCTGCTGAAAGAGGCTGATAACGGCGTGCGGCAAATACCGGTCGGTTTGGTGACCGGGTATGATCAGGACAGCCAGTCTTTGGCGCGCGCGACGAAAAATGCCGCCAAGGCAGGATTTCAGGGCCAGCTTCATTTCTTTCATGCAGCCCTGGAGGCCTTCCGGCCCGAGGCGGAGCGCGGGGTGGTGATCATCAACCCGCCGTACGGCAAGCGGCTGGGAGAGGAAGAAGAGTTGAAAGAGCTTTACTGCCAGATCGGCGATATCATGAAGCAGCGCTGCCGGGGCTGGACCGGTTTCGTCATTACCGGCAATCTCGAACTGGCCAAGTACATCGGCCTCAAGGCTTCGCGCCGCTTCGTCCTGTTCAACGGGCCGATCGAATGCCGGCTTTTGAAGTACGAGTTGTACTGATTTCGATATCCCCTGGAAGGCCCCGCTCGCCGCTGCAGTGCACTACCAAAGAACGATCATGAGTTTCCCCCGGCATAAGGATCGGCAGGCTGGTTGGCGGGCTGATCCGGCGCTCCGTATCCCGGCTCCGCCAGAGGTGTTCTGGTGGTGACCGCGAAGACATCGATGCCCGCCTTGCCCTCCAAGGGGCAGACATTCTCGCAGATGCCGCAGCCGTTGCACAGCTCCTCCACCACATAGGGCTGCTTCACCTGTACTGTTTTTCCGTCGAAGCCGGCGATTTCCACTACCTCGGACCGGATCGCCTTCTGGGGTATGGGGCAGTGCTCCTCGCAGACGATGCAGTCGATGCGCCGCGCAAAGGGGATGCAGCGGTTCTTGTCCAGGACCGCCTTGCCGATCACTTCCCGCTTCTTCTGGGCCGGGGGCAGATCCGGAATGGCCCCGGTGGGACAGACCTGACCGCACAGGGTGCAGTTGTACTCGCAGTAGCCGAGGCGCGGCACCAGCATCGGCGTGTACATCCCCTCCACCCCCGCCTGCAGAAAGGCCGGATACAGGGCGCTCCGCAGGCAGACCTTCATGCATTCCCCGCAGCGGACGCACTTCTCCAGGAATTCCCCTTCACTGCGGACCCCTGGCGGGCGCAGTAATCGGTTCTGCCGCTCCGGGTTCCGGAACCCCAGGGTCTTCACCAAGACGAAGCCGGAGAGCATGCCACCCAGCAGCACCCGCCGTTCCATCACCGGCCCCTGGTCGGGGCGCCGGCCGCGGAAACCGAGGCTGAAACGCACCCGTCGGGAGGGGCACCCTACCGCGCACTTCATGCAGAGGATACACTCCTCCATTTGCAGCAGTTCCCGATCAAAGGAAGTGGGGCAGAGATCCTGGCATGCCCGGCAGTCGGGACAGAGCTTGGTCGGAACGCGCCGCAGGGGGCCGAGACGGGTGGCCAGTCCCAGGAGGGTGCCCAAGGGGCAGAGCCGGCGGCACCAGGCGCGCTCCTCGTAGCGCTCCAGGAACAGGATCAGAAAGAAGAGCGCGGCCGAGAGAAAGGCAAGGGGGTAGAGGGTTTCCCGGAAAGGGAGCAGGTAGTTCGCAATGAGACGGTAGCCGGGGTCGAGCAGGTCGCGCCGCTCGCCGACCAGCCCGTAGAGGGACCTCCAGCCGCCGCGCACGGTCTCGCCCAGGAGCGGATGGAAGAAAAAGGTCAGGGCCCGCTGCAGCAGGGCAATGGGGTCCAGCAGCCCCGCCAGGTTGATCTTGAACAGGGAGGCGGTCAGGAGCGGCACCAGAAGCCAGTATTTGGCGTTGCCCTGCAGGCTCCTGATCGGCCCCACTTTGCGGATTCTGCCGGTAGCCAGGTCCAGGATCGTCCCCAGCGGGCAGATCCAGCCGCAGAAAAAACGTCCGAGGAACACCGTCAAGACCAGCATCAGAAGCCCGGGCAGCAGGAGCGGCACATAGGTCTTTACGGCCAGCAGCGTGCTGGCGGCGGTGAGGGCGTTTGCCCGGAAAAAACCGTTGGCCGCGGCCACGATCCGGTCGCTGCCCCGGTACTCGGTCATCAGGAACAGGAGCAGGAACAGGGCGAGAAAGAGCAGTTGCGAAACCCGGGCTGAGACAAGTTTCTTCACGGTAACCTCGGCGTAGTTAATTCCGGATCATGGCGCTTTCTGCGCAGGATTGTCTGCGGTTCCCCGGACATAGTGAAGCCTCTGCCGTTGTCCCAATCCGCGCCCACTTGACAGCATCCTGGTTACACCTTCACGATCTTCATTTTTTCAAGGTTCATCTCTCCCAGACCTCGCCGGTAGGCCGCAACGGTGACGGCGATGTCCGCGGGCTTGCGTCCGAAGAGGGTCGTGGCGTAGGCATCGGCCGCAACGATATCCGTGGATGCGATGACGGTGTTCAGGACCTTCACGTCCGCCAGGTTGCCCCCCTGAGGGCCATGGGCAGTGAGTACCCGGGTGGCATCGATGATGGTGAGGTGGCTGCGGAAGACGGCATTGACGTCGGCCAGGGCCTCGGGGAGATGCTTGTGGAGGGAACCCCGGTTTCCTCCCATGATCCCCATGACGTTCTTCAGCCCCAGGGTCAGTCCGCTCAAGCCGTGGTGCTTTGCCACCGGCACATTGATGTACACGTCTGCCGACAAGGCCTCGCCGTACAGCTCCCACTCCTTCAGTGCCTTGCCGTTCAGCGACACCATCTTGAAGCGTTCCTCCTCCAGGTGCTTCACCTCTACATTTTTGAGGTCCTTCAAGGCCGCCTCGATCCCGCTGCTAACGTAGCAGCGCCGCGCATCGTTGCAGGTCCGGTCAAAGACCTTCACCCGCTTCGCGCCCGCCTTGAGGCATTCCTCCACCACCGTCCTGACAACGATTGGGTTTGTAGTGGCCGCATATTCCGGGGCCCGATCCCAGCCGATGTTCGGTTTCACCACCACAGTCTGGCCCGGCTTGACGAAGCGCTGCATGCCCCCCAGCACGGCGAGGGTTTCGCGGGTAATTGTGCCGTGGTTGGTTCCCTGCCCCACTGCGAGCACGGGTGGCTGGGCAGCGAAAAGATCGCGTAGCCACCCGTTCAGAAAGAGCGACGAGAGCCCCACTGTCTTGATGAATCCTCTTCTATCCATGGATGCCTCCTGAATGAGATCTGACAGTCGAAAGTGACAGGCCAACCGTCCACCGCGCCCAGGCGATGGCGGGACACTGAATCATCTGTCCGTGGTACTGCAGGTTCGTCGTTGAACGTTGGGATGTGAGGCCACCGGTACCGATAGGTACCCCGGTGTTCCGGGTATGCGGTGCAGGGTGATGCAGAGGGCAGGTCCTGACTGTGCTATCGCTACCCCTGCATCGACCGAAAGAGGCTGTCGGAGTGTGAATGGAGAAAAACGGGATAATGGAAAGAGAACGCTCAGCACGCATTTCTGCCGATCATGCCGGGGTGCGGGAACCGCACCCGATGCTTGTCCGTGCCTGATGGCCGGCCCCGCTCAGGACTTGACCAGTTTGTGACAGAACAGGCAGCGATTCTTGGAGGGGTGGTTGGGAGGGAAGGGGACCCCTTTTTCGCGGTGGCACGGTTCGCAGAAAACTTCGGCTCCTTTTTTATCCGGCTTGAAAAAGGCACGTTTGAAGATCGGGGCATCCGGGCCGGGCGCATTTTTGAACGCGGTATCGTAGACGATGCGGTGGGTGGCATCGAACGGCACATGCTTTGTCTTCTCCCTGCCGGTCAGCGCAAAGAAGATCGCCAGCACTGCAACCACCAAGCCCACAAAAAACCAGTCGCGTTTGTCAATTTTCATTTCAGGTCTCTTTCGTCAGTTCAGTCGGATTTTATCAGAGCGAAGTAAATGATCACGCCTCCGATCACCAGGCCTCCCACTCCGAAGGGGATCAGGGACTTGAGGGAGAGTTCCTCGCCGGGAACAGGCATGGCGAAACGCAGGAGTACGATCAGGCCGAGCAGGAAGAAGAGGGTCAGCAGGACGGTTTTCGACTTTTTCACAACACCGAAAAAGAATACTGCCGCTACTGCGGCCAATACGGCCGGGTGGCTGAATATCTGCTTCAGGCTCAGATTCTGTATGCTGGTCAGCAGATTGGCGGTTTCAAACGGGCGAAGTGCTTCGGTTGCTTTTTCAACGAGCTGTTGCTTATCCATTGTCCTGATCCGTCATGGTTGCGTGATGGGAAATAGTAGAATAAAGCATCCGCTTGGGCAAGAAAAATGAAAGCCCGCATACGGTGGTGCGGGCTTCGGTTACGTGGTTCAACTCAGGAAATCCTTCACTTGGTCGAGAAAACTCTTCTTCAACGGGTGCACTTCTTCGCCGCTGATCCTGGCAAATTCCTCCAGCAGTTCCTTCTGTTTCTTGTTGAGGTTCGAGGGGGTTTCCACCTTGATCACGACCAACTGGTCGCCGCGGCCGTACCCCTGCAGCGAGGGAATCCCCTTGCCCCGCAGGCGGTAAATTCTGCCCGACTGAGTCCCCTCGGGAATCTTCATGGCAACTTTGCCGTCCAGGGTCGGGACTTCGATCTCGCACCCCAGCGAGGCCTGGATGAAGCTTATCGGAAACTCGCAGACAACGTTGTTGTCTTCACGCTGAAAGAGAGAATGAGGCTGGACGCTGATGGCCACGTACAGATCGCCGTTGGGGCCCCCTTTGAGACCCTGGCCGCCGTCTCCGGTGGATTTCAGGCGCGAGCCGGTCTCCACCCCGCCGGGTATCTTGATCGAAAGCGTCTTGCTGTCCTTGACGCTCCCTTTGCCGCGGCAATCCGGGCAGGGATCGCTGACGATCTTGCCCTCGCCGTTGCATTGACCGCAGGTTTTGCTGACACTGAAAAAACCCTGCTGATAACGGACCTGACCCGCCCCGCGGCAGGAGGGGCAGACCTTCGGTTCGGTGCCGGGCTTTGATCCGGAGCCGTTGCAGGTGCCGCAACGCTTGGCGTAGGGAACCTCGATCTTCTTTTCGACGCCGAAGGCGGCCTCTTCAAAGGTGATTTCCAGGTTGTAGAGCAGGTCGTCGCCCCGCCGCCCCTGGGTGCGTCCACGACTGGACCCCCCTCCGAAGATGTCTCCGAAAATATCTCCGAAAATGTCCCCAAAGGGTGTGCCTGCCCCGAATCCTCCGCTGGAGAAACCGCCTCCCGACATGCCGGCATGGCCGAACTGGTCGTACTGGGCGCGCTTCTGGGCATCGGAAAGCACCTCGTACGCCTCGGTCACTTCCTTGAATTTGTCTTCTGCTGCCTTGTCACCGGGATTTTTATCCGGATGGTACTGGATCGCCTGTTTGCGGAAAGCCTTCTTGATCTCTGTCTCGGAGGCGTTTCGATGTATCTCGAGCACCTCGTAATAATCGCGTTTTTCACCGTTTGCCAAAATGATATCCTTTTTTCCCGTAATACGTGTAGGGGCGACCGGCTGGTCGCCCCTACGAATGTACCGTATTCTGTGGCAGGATGCTATTTCTTCTTGTCGTCCTTGACTTCTTCGAAGTCCGCGTCGACCACTTTTTCGTCGCTGCGGGAGGATGTGCCGGCACCGGGTTGTTCCTCGCCCGGGGCGGCACCCTCTTCAGCCGCCTTCTGGGCATACATGGCTTCGGCCAGCTTGTGGGCCGCCTGGGCCAGTTCGTCGGTGGCCTTTTTGATGGCCTCGGCGTCTTCCCCTTCCATGGTCTTCTTCAGGTCGGCAATTTTGTTCTCGATGTTCCCTTTTTCCACTGCATCGATCTTGTCGCCATGTTCCTTGAGGGACTTTTCGGTGCTGTAGACCATGCTGTCGGCATGGTTGCGGGCCTCGATCGCCTCACGCTTGCGCTTGTCTTCCTCGGCATGGGCCTCGGCGTCACGGACCATCTTGTCGATCTCCTCCTTGGAAAGGCCCGAGGAGGCGGTGATGCGGATCGACTGCTCCTTGCCGGTGCCCAGGTCCTTGGCCGAGACATGCACGATGCCGTTGGCATCGATGTCGAAGGTGACTTCGATTTGCGGCACGCCGCGCGGCGCAGGCGGCAGGCCGGTCAGCTCGAAGTTGCCGAGGGTCTTGTTGTCGCGGGACATCTCGCGCTCGCCCTGCAGAACGTGGATCGACACGGCCGGCTGGTTGTCCGCCGCAGTCGAGAAGACCTGACTCTTGCGGCAGGGAATAGTGGTGTTCTTTTCGATCAGCCTGGTCATCACGCCACCGAGCGTCTCGATGCCCAGTGAAAGCGGAGTCACGTCCAGCAGTAGCACGTCCTTGACATCACCCTTGAGTACGCCCCCCTGAATGCCTGCGCCGATGGCAACCACCTCGTCGGGGTTGACCCCTTTGTTGGGGGTTTTGCCGAAGATGTCTTCGACCTTTTTCTGCACGGCCGGCATGCGCGTCATGCCACCAACCAGGATGACTTCATCGATGTCGGAGGCCGACAGGCCCGCATCCCTGAGAGCGGTGCGGCACGGACCTTCCAGTTTGGCCAGCAGCGAGGCGCAGATCGACTCGAGCTTGGCGCGGGAGAGCTTCATGGTCAGGTGCTTGGGACCGGAAGCATCGGCAGTGATGAAGGGCAGATTGATGTCGGTCTCCATCGAGGAGGAGAGCTCGCACTTGGCCTTCTCGGCAGCCTCTTTCAGGCGCTGGAGGGCCATCTTATCGCCCCGCAGATCAATGCCTTGATCCTTCTTGAACTCGTCGGCGATCCAGTCGATCACCAGCTGGTCGAAGTCCTCGCCCCCCAGGAAGGTGTCGCCGTTGGTGGATTTTACTTCAAAGACGCCATCACCCAGTTCGAGGATGGAGATATCGAAGGTACCGCCCCCCAGGTCGAATACCGCAACCTTTTCTTCCTTCTTCTTGTCGAGGCCATAGGCCAGGGCCGCAGCGGTCGGCTCGTTGATGATGCGCAGGACGTTCAGGCCGGCGATCTTGCCGGCGTCCTTGGTGGCCTGGCGCTGGGAGTCGTCGAAATAAGCCGGCACGGTAATCACGGCGTCGGTGACGGTCGCGCCCAGGTAGTCTTCAGCCGTTTTCTTCATTTTCTGCAGCACGATGGCCGAAATCTCGGGGGCTGAATAGCGCTTGTTGCGTACTTCCACCCAGGCGTCGCCGTTGTCTGCCTTGACGATCTTGAAGGGAGAGATGGCGATGTCCTTTTTGACCGCCTCGGATTCATACTTGCGGCCGATCAGGCGCTTGATAGCGTACAGGGTGTTTTCCGGGTTTGTGACGGCCTGCCGTTTGGCCTGCTGTCCGACCAGGCGCTCGCCGTTTTCCGCAAAGGCCACCATCGAAGGGGTTGTGCGGCTCCCCTCGGAGTTGGCTATAACGACCGGTTCCCCCCCCTCCATGATGGCGACACAGGAGTTGGTTGTTCCCAGGTCGATTCCGATTACTTTGCTCATAATGTACATCCTCCTTGTCGATCTATCTATTGTGTAAGTTAGTCATCCTTTTTCAAAAAACAAGGGCAGGGAGAAAAAAAGTCCCATCCCCGGCTATTTCGGAGGCGTTGCGACCGAGACCATGGCCGGGCGGAGCAGCCTTTCCTTGAGCAGGTATCCCTTCTGGAACTGTTCCACGACGGTATTGGGGGGATGCTGGTCGGTTTCCACCTGGGTCATGGCCTGATGGAAGGCCGGGTCAAAGGGGGCACCGGCTGCTTCCACAGGGGTGACGCCGAATTTCTTCAGGGCGGTCAGCAGCATGCCGTGGGTCATGCGAATCCCTTCGAAGACCGGTGAACAGCCCTGCTCGTCAACATGCGACAGGGCGCGCTCCATGTTGTCCAGAACCGGCAGGATCTCCTCGATCAAGGATTTTGTGCCGTAATTCAGCAGTTCCTCTTTTTCGCGGCTGACCCGTTTGCGGAAATTTTCCAGATCGGCTCTTTCGCGCAGGAAGCGGTCCCAGTTTTCGCGGCACTCCGTTTCCTTGGCGGCCAGCAGCCCTTCCAGCTGGCCAATGCGTTCCTCGGGCGTGGCGGGGGCCTGCGATGCTGCGGTCTCGGCGGCTTCGGAAACCTGGTTTTCTGCATCAGCGGCCGATTTGGCCTCTGAGGTGAGATCAACGCTGTCATTTTTCATGATTCGTATTCCTTCTGGAAAGTGGAATTGGGATAAAGAAGTGCGGTGAAGCCTGTCACATGCTGTTCAGCAGCCGGCTGACCAGCCGTGCGGTGTAATCCACGATCGGAATCACGCTGGAGTAACCCATGCGGGTGGGACCGATCACCCCCAGCATGCCGATGGTGTTGCTGCCGGTGACGAAACGCGAGGTGATCAGGCTGACCCCTGTCGTACGGCTCATGGGCGACTCGGAACCGATGTAGATCTGTACTCCCTCGGCGGACATGCAGCATTCAAGTAGTTGCAGCAGTTCGGCTTTCTGCTCGAAGGCCCGGAAAATATCCTGCATCCGGCGGACGTCGCTGAATTCGGGGTGATCGAGTATGCGGGCCTGGCCTTCGACAAAGATATCGCCCCCTTCCAGGGTGACCGCTTTTTCGCTCAAATGGAGCGCCTGGGACAGGAAGGTGTCGAACTGCACCTTCTCCTTCTTCATCTCCGCCAGGATCCGCTCTCGGGATTGGGAGATGGAGAGCCCCTCCATGAGTTCCTTCAGGTAATTACCCATCCGGATCAACTCGTCCGGAGAAAAGTCCCGTTCCGTCTCAACCAGCCTGTTCTGTACGATGCCGTTGCGCGAGACCAGGATGGCCAGTACCTTGCGGGGACCCAGGGCGAGGAATTCAATGTGCCGAAATTCGTCGGAGGTGAAGCTGGGCGCCACGACGAAGGCCATGTAGTTCGACAGGGAAGACAGGGTACGGCTGGTTTCCTTGAGGATCTCGGGCAACCCTGCCCCGGCCTGCCGGCAGCGCCGGATGATCTGCCTTTTTTCGTCGCGGCTGACCTGGCGCAAGGCTACCATCGAGTCGACGTACAGGCGATAGGCCTTTTCCGTGGGAACCCTGCCGGCCGACGTGTGCGGCGATATCAGCAGCCCCTGCTCCTCGAGCCGGGCCATGACGTTGCGTACCGTTGCCGGCGAGAGCGTCATGGCATGGCGGCGGGCGACCGCACTGCTGCCGACCGGCTCGGCCGTAGCGATGTAGTCCTCAACGATGGCTTCGAGTATCTGTCTGCTTCTCTGAGGGAGTTCCAAATTCATGATCGGACCTCAAAAAAATAGCACTCATGTCTGTAGAGTGCTAATTCACTCTCAAATTTAATCAGTACCCCCTGGTTTGTCAAGGGGATTTCACCTCCGCGCAGCGCCGGAAAAGCACGTCAAATGGCTTGCGCCGCCAGGATAAATGGGTATATAGTTTTAGATTCTTAACAGCCGCAAAATTTAGTTCCAAGATCAACGGGAGCATAAGAAAACAGTGTCCTGGCAGGCTATCGGCATATTCGACTCCGGCGTCGGCGGACTGACGGTCCTGCGCGAGATCTTCCGAGCCTTACCGCAGGAGGATACCATTTATTTCGGCGATACGGCCCGGGTTCCTTACGGCACCAAGTCGCCCGAGACGGTCACCAGATATGCCCATGAAATTACCACATTTCTGGCAAAACGCGATATCAAGCTGCTGGTGGTGGCCTGCAACACCGCCTCGGCTGTGGCGCTCAACGCATTGAAGCGCGAATTCCCGATCCCGGTCGTCGGGGTGATCGAACCGGGAGCCCGGCGGGCGGTCGAGGTGACGCGCTCGGGCCGGGTCGGGGTGATCGGTACGGCCGGCACGATCAAGAGCAGCGCCTATTCCCGTGCCATCAAGCGGCTCAATCCGGCCGCCGAGGTGATTACCCGCGCTTGTCCGCTGTTTGTGCCTCTGGCCGAAGAGGGATGGACCGACAACCAGGTGGCCCGGCTCACTGCGCAGACCTATCTGCAGGAGTTGAGGGAGGCCCGGGTGGATACGCTCGTTCTGGGCTGTACCCACTATCCGCTCCTGAAAACCGTCATAGCCGAGACAATGGGACCGGATGTCGTGCTGGTGGATTCGGCCGAGGAAACCGCCCGCACCGTTGCCGAAATCCTTTCCAAAAAGAAGATGATGCGGCCGCCTTCAGAGCAGGGCAACCATCACTATTACGTGAGCGACATTCCAGCCGGGTTCATCAGGGTGGGCAACCGCTTTCTGGGGGGACGGCTGGGGGATGTCTATCAGGTCAATCTGGACGAAGAGTCCGCGGGGGATTGAGATATGCCGCTGCGCAAACGGTCCAACATCAGTCTGCTGATTCCTTTCCTGGTGGTGGCGCTGGTCTTCGGCCTGCTGATCTGGCAGAGGTACCGCGCCAGCCGTCAAACGATAACGCCCCCCCATATCCAGCAGCCTTCAGGGCTGCATACTGCCGTACTGTTTTTCGTGGCCGACGGAACCAGCTTGGCACGTGAGGCCCGTCAGTTGGACCCCTGCGAAGATGCGGAGGCATGTGCCCGGGAGGTTCTGGAAGAGCTTTTCTATGGACCGGTGGGAGAGCTGGATGATGCCTTCCCCGAAGGGGCGGTGCCGCAGGATGTGCATTTTTCCGGCAATACCGCGGTGGTCGATCTCGATCGTGCCTTTGCGGACCAAATGCCATCCGGCAGCTCGGCTGAAATGATGGCGGTCTATTCAATCGTCAATACCCTGTGCGTCAACTTTCCCCAGATCACTCAGGTGAAGCTGAATATCGGGGGAGCGCATCTGAAGCATCTCGATCTTTCGGCTCCGCTGGCTCCCGACTACAGCCTGGAGCGCCGGGCAGAGCCCGCTTCAACCGTACCGGACGCAGCAAAGGAACATACATGATATCTTTTCGTACCGCCATTCAGGAACGCATTCTGATACTGGACGGCGCCATGGGCACCATGCTCCAGGAACGGGGGCTCAAGCCCGGCCAGTCACCCGAGGAACTCAACCTTACCATGCCGGATGTGGTGGCTTCGGTTCATCGTGATTACGTTGCGGCCGGCGCCGATATCATCATCACCAACACCTTTGGCGGCACCCGCTTCAAACTGGCCCATTACGGTTTGGAGGGGCGCCTGGCGGAGATCAATGCCCGTGCGGTCGAGATCGCGCGCAGCGTTGCCGGCGATGCCGTGTATGTCGGGGCTTCCATGGGACCCACCGGCCAGTTCGTAGAGCCGTTGGGCGAGGTGTCCTTCGACGACATGAAATCAGCCTTCCGCGAGCAGGCCGAAGCGCTGATCACGGCCGGCGCCGATCTGATCAGCCTGGAAACCTTCCTGGACATCAAGGAGTGCCGGGCAGCCCTGATCGCCGTGCGCGAGGTTTCGGCCACCATCCCGGTGATCGCCATGCTGACCTTTGACGATAACGGCCGTTCGGTACTGGGCACCTCCCCCGAGGCGGCCGCCATAACCCTGACCGCGGCCGGTGCCGATCTGGTCGGCTCCAACTGCGGGCTCGGCGTGGACGGCATCCATGACATCCTGGCCGCCATGCGCCGGGTAACGCCGCTGCCGTTGATCTCGCAGGCCAATGCCGGATTGCCGGTCCTGGTCGACGGGGTCACCATCTTTCCCGGTACGCCGGAGGAAATGACCGCCTACCACGATCGCCTGATCGCCCTGGGAGTGCGCGTGATCGGCGGCTGCTGCGGCACGACGCCGGCTCATATCCGCGCCATGAAGACTGCCCTGGAACAGCGCCAGCAGCCCTGGCAGCCGCGTCGCAATACCGGTGGTGTCACATTTCTTTCCAGCAGGAGCGACTGGACCGCTGTCGGCGGAGAAAACAAGACCGCCATCATCGGCGAGCGCATCAATCCGACTGGAAAAAAGCTGTATTCCCAGGAGCTGCAGGAGGGCACGGTCGCCTATATCCGCCGCGAAGCCCTGGAACAGGTGCAGGCCGGAGCCACGCTTCTGGATGTGAATGTCGGCGCGCCGGGCATCGATGAACCCGCCGCCATGGAGCGGGCCGTGTTCTGCGTCTGCGGCGCCGCCTCGGTTCCGCTGGTGTTGGATTCTTCCAGCCCGGCAGCCTTGGAACGGGGCCTGAAGGCGGCCGACGGGAAGGTGCTGATCAACTCGGTTTCCGGAGAAGCCAAAAGTTTGCGCGCTGTATTGCCGCTGGCCCGCAAGTACGGCGCAGCGGTGATTGGTCTGACCCTCGACAATAACGGTATTCCCGACACGGCCGAGGGGCGGCTGGCCATTGCCCGGCGCATCCGCAACGCTGCCCGGCGCCACGGCATTCCCGATCAGGACGTTATCATCGATTGCCTGACCCTGACCGTCAGCGCCGAGCAGAAGCGGGCCGCTGAGACCCTGAAGACCATCAGGCTGGTCAAGGACAAGCTGGGGCTCTCCACGGTGCTGGGGGTCAGCAACATCTCCTTCGGTCTGCCGCAGCGTCCGTTGATCTCCTCGGCTTTCTTTGCCATGGCCATGGCGGCGGGACTGGATGCAGCCATCATCAATCCCCGGGAAAAGGCCATGATGGATGCCTGGCGCTCGGCCCAGGTACTGCTGAACCGCGATCTGCAGGCCTCCGGGTATATCGAGGCTTACCGGGGGGAGCAGGCCGGCGCCGTTCCTGCTGCTCCGATTTCGGATGTTCCGCTGTCGATCCGGGAGCGCCTGGCGCAGGCCGTTATCAGCGGGGACCGCGACGGTATCGTTACCCTGGTTGAGGAAGCCCTGACCCAGGGGCTGACCCCGATGGAGGTCAGCAGCGAGGGATTCCTGCCGGGACTGGAAGAGGTGGGGAGGCGGTTCGAGAAGAATATCTTCTTTCTGCCCCAGGTAATGCAATCGGCCGATACCATGCAGGCCGGCTTTGCCCGCCTCAAGACCGAGATGGCGGGGCAGGCCTTCGAGAGCCGCGGCCGTATCCTGATGGCAACCGTGGAAGGGGACATCCACGATATCGGCAAGAACATCGTGAGCACCCTGCTGGAAAACCACGGTTTCGAAGTGTTCGATATCGGCAAGAATGTTTCGGCCGCCACCATCGTTGCTAAGGCGGGCGAACTGGCGGTCGACGCCGTTGGCCTTTCGGCGCTGATGACCACCACCATGGCGGAAATGGACAATGTGGTCCGGAAACTCAAAAGTGCGGGGATCAAAACCTTTACCATGGTGGGTGGGGCAGTAGTCACCCAGGATTATGCCGATAAAATCGGTGCGGATCTGTACGCCCGCGACGCCATGGAAGCAGTGGCCAAGATCAAGCAACTGCTGGGGACCGGAGATTAGAGACTGGGGACTGGTAAAGCCTGGAGACCAGAGACCACGGAACTATCACCCCCATACCGGCTTGCCCGGGGGGCGTTCGCAACAACGCATTGCGATTATTACTGCTTTTGTGCTAGCGTGAACCAATTACGTTATTTCACGGGCGGATCCGGCTGATGGTCTTGGGGTTCAATCACAACGTCAGGTACAGGGATGAGATTTTCCATGTCCAAACCGAGGACAGCGGGATCGACCATCCCCATTTCATCACGCTGCTCTTCAAAGGGGGCGTCATACTGTGCTCGAAAAAGACCAGCTACGCCGACATCCTCAAGACCGAAAACCTTCACGCGGTAGTCGAGGAATTGATGAAGGAGCAGCACAAGGAGATGATGCGGCGTCTCAAATCCGGTGAGTTCGACGACCGGGCCTTTCCGTCCGGAAAAACGCTGTAGAAGGTTCCGGCCTGCTGATGATTCCGTTGCCGCTCATCTTTCACCATCATCTGTCCACGATTCTCCTACATCACTGCAGCCGCTTCACTGATCAACATCCCATTCCGGGGCATGTGCCGTCGCCGGTCCGGCGCCTGCGTGTCGATTTTCGGCATCTGAAACTCCCCGGAACGTGATGCCTCACAACACGTTGAGCAAGATTTTGGAGACCCCCGAGTGTTCAAAAGCCTGACCACCCGCATAATCGCCACCACCATCACCCTGCTGATATGCGGCATTTATACCTATACCTTCTTCAACGTGCGGTACCAGCAGTCCCAGTTTATCGAAATGGCGCGGGAGAGCACCGAGCTGCTGCTGCACACGGTCGAGAGCAGTATCTACAACACCATGCACCTGGGCAACGTCCAGAACGTCGGCTCGATCCTGGCCCTGGTGGGGCAGCACAACCAACTGGTGGGCGTGCGTATCTTCCACCCCCACGGCATCATCCTGCGCTCGGCTAATTCTGCCGAGGTGGGGCGCACGGTGAACGTGAACGACTACAATCTGTACCAGAGCACCAAAAATTACGGCATTTTCGACCTGGCGCCCCACGGCGAGGTGCTGTCCATGGTCAAGCCGATCTACAACGAACCGGCCTGCCATGCCTGCCATGGCAACAAGGCCAGGGTGATCGGTATCCTGAACATCAATTATTCCCTCAACCGCACCAAGATGCAGATGCTGGCCTCCTCGCGCATCTTCATCTTTTCCTCCATCGCGATCACCGCCTTTCTGGCCGTCACCATTTCGCTGATCCTGCTCAAGTTCGTCAAACGCCCGCTCGTCAGCATCATCGATAACATGTCGCGGGTCGAACAGGGGGATCTGAGCGTCCGCATCGAATACCGGGGACGGGACGAGATCGGCCGGCTTATCAAGAGTTTCAACTCGATGGTCGACCGCCTGGACGCCGCCAAACACGAACTGGAACAAATGCACTTCCAGCAGTTGGAGCGGGCGGACCGGCTGGCCTCCATCGGCGAAATGGCGGCCGGCATAGCCCACGAGATCAAGAATCCGCTGGCAGGCATATCGGCCGCCATCAGTATCATCAAGGACGATCTCGAAGGGGCCGATCCCCGGGCCGAGATCCTGGGGGAAGTGCTTCAGCAGGTGCAGCGGCTGGACAAGACGGTCAATGACCTGCTGTTTTTCGGGAAGCCCTCCATGCCGGAGTTCGCCTGCATCGACCTGAACAGCATCATTTCCAAGACGCTGAACTTCGCCTCACAACACCGTTCAGTCGCGAATTTCGAGAAACGACTCATCCTGGCCCCGGATCTGCCCCCGGTGTACGCGGACGCCAAGCAGATGCAGCAAGTCTTTCTCAATATCATACTGAACGCCGTTCAGGCCATGCCCGAGGGGGGCACCCTCACCATTTCCACCAGCCGCTCAACCAGCCAGACGCGCGACCTGGTCAAAGTCGAGGTGGCTGATACCGGATCGGGCATCCCCCCCCAGATCCTTGAAAAGATCTTCACTCCGTTCTTTACCACCAAGGCGCAGGGAACAGGGCTCGGACTGGCGATCTGCTGCAAGCTGGTCCATCTGCATAACGGCGAGATCAGTGTCCGCAGCGATGACATGCATGGAACCGTATTCGTTATAGAATTGCCGGCCTGCAGTATCGAAACTCACGAGATGAGGAGAAGCGATGAAGCGCAACAAGATACTGGTTGTTGATGATGAACATCTGATTCGCTGGTCGTTGGAGCAGAACCTCAAAAAACAGGGGTTCGAGGTTTTCACCGCTGGAACCGGCGAGGACGCGCTGCGGCTTGCCCGGGAGGAACAACCGGACCTGGTGCTGCTTGATATCCAGCTTCCGGGAATCAGCGGCATCGAGGTGCTCGAAAAGATCAAGGACCAGGATGATGAAACGATCGTCATCATGGTTACGGCTCACGGCGGGCTAGAGACAGCGGTCAACGCCATGCGGCTGGGGGCCTACGATTATGTCAGCAAGCCCTTCAATCTGGATGAACTCTCGATCATCATCAGGAAGGCGCTGGAGACCTCCGACCTGAGGCGGGAAGTGGCCCGGCTGCGCTCGGAGACGAAGAGGACCGCCCCCAATATCATCGGGAACAGCAGGCACATGCAATACCTGCTGGAGGTACTGGACAAGGTGGCCAAGAGCGAGGCCTCCACGGTGCTGGTCCAGGGGGAATCGGGCACCGGCAAGGAACTGGTGGCCAAATGGGTGCACTACAGCTCCAGCAGGGCCGAAAAGCCCTTCATTGCCATCAACTGTGCCGCGGTTCCGGCGACACTGCTGGAAAGCGAGCTGTTCGGGCACGAAAAGGGGGCTTTCACCGACGCCAAAGCGACCAAAAAGGGGCTGTTCGAGCTTGCTGATGGTGGCACCGTCTTTCTGGACGAGATCGGCGACATGGAAATGGGCATGCAGGCCAAGCTGCTGCGCTTCCTTGAGGATCGTTCCTTCAGGCGCATCGGCGGCAGCAGGGTCTTTACCGTGGATGTGCGCATCATTTCCGCCACCAACAAAGACCTGCAGCGCTCCATCGAAGAAAAGTCCTTCCGCAACGACCTGTATTACCGCCTGCAGGTCATCCCGATCTTCCTTCCCGCTCTGAGGGAGCGGCGCGAAGACATCATCCCCCTGGCCAACCACTTCATCGAGGGCTACAACAAGGATTTCAACAAGAAGATACAGGGTATCGCCGCCATGGCTGAGCGCGTGATGCTGGACTACTCCTGGCCGGGGAACGTACGGGAGCTGAAGAACGTGATCGAACGTGCGATCATTCTCGGCAACGACGAGACCCTGCTGCTGGAACACCTGCCGTTGGAGATCGTTGCCAAGGCCTCCCCCAAGGTGGGGGCGCCCATGTCCTCCTTCCGCCTGCCTCCCGAAGGAATCGACATCGAGGAGGTCGAAAAGGAACTCATCAGGCAGGCCCTGGACATCACGGAATGGAACCAATCGAAAGCGGCCAAGAAGCTGAATCTCGGTATCGATGCCTTCCGGTACAGGATGAAGAAGTTCGGGTATCTGAAATAACCGGCAGGCTTTCGGCAAACAGAAGCATACGGGCCGCAGGGGGTGCTCCCTCGCGGCCCGTTTTGCTTATCACTACCCGGAAGGGGGATGGGAATGCCCCGACCTCGTTCAATTCTCTCGTCTGGAAACATGACGCTGGCGACCTGAGCCGCCGGCCAGTTCACGATCCATCAGCGAGGAAGAATTAGCTGGGCCGCTCACTGCAGCGGCCTTTTTTGTCCCTATTGTGCAGTAACCACTCCGCAGGCGATCCGACCACCGGAATTACCGCTTGGATCCGTCTTCTCATCGTCCGGCCCGGCGTGAATAATTATGGAAGTGCCCCCCTTTTTGAGAAGAGATCCGCCACCGTCCCCCAGAGTGGCTCCCTTTGCAGTTGCGGTGAACTCTGCCGTGCCATCAGCCTTGACCATCAGATTCGGCAGGTCACCTGCGTGCTTTCCTCCCGGGTTCATAGATCCGTGCTGCTTGGCGGACGGATTGAAATGACCTCCAGCCGTACTGAAACCGGGAGGATCACATTTTCCCTGTTCATGCAGATGGATGCCGTGCTTCCCCGGCGGCAATCCCGAAACCTTCACCGTCACTTCCACGCCTTCGTTTTTCTCTGAAAAATGTGCGGTGCCCAGTGTCTTGCCCAGCGAATCGATAATCTTCGCCGTGGCCGATTTTCCGCTTTCCGCAGCACCGGCCGCTGCAGCCGTTGTCAGCACAAGCAGGCACAATACTATTCTCGTCGTCATGGTCTGGCCTCCCAAAAAGGTTTTAGCAAATTCTACCTCGCCCCCCATGCCTGTCAACGGAAGCCTCACCCCGGCCGAATTCAAACCATGCTCCTTCTTTGGCGTAATAACTCGACTCTCTCCTGAAAACTGAGGACCTGAGCCGTCAGCCGTTCGGGAAGTATTACCCGAACAGGCATGGAGTTCCCGGGGTAAGAGTCATGCGGGGGTGAACCTTTACAACAACACGTAATTTGATACGTTTTAGTGACAGAGCCAGGGCGCAATATCTTCCCACAATTCACCGCCTTTCCCGATAAGTAATGGAATCTCTCTTGTCCAAAATAAATGATTTTCTGGAGAACCGGCTCTGGACTCTCGATCCTCGGAATATGAGCACGATGAGGACACTGGGGATCAGATTGCTCAGATTTTTATATCTGGTGTACCTGGCATTTACCGACAGGGAACTGTCGCTGCAGGCCACCGGCCTGGTATATACGACCCTCTTGTCGCTCATTCCGCTTTTGGCCGTCAGCTTTTCCATGCTCAAGGCGTTTGGCGCCCATGCCATGCTCGAGGATTTTCTGATCGGCTTCCTCGCCCCACTGGGGCCGGAAGGAAAAAACCTGGCGATGCAGATAACGCAGTTCGTCGACAACCTCAATCTCGGTGTCCTCGGGTCCATCGGTTTCGCTCTTTTGCTCTACAAGGCCATTGCTCTCATGTACGAGCTGGAGGGTACTCTCAACTACATCTGGGCAGCCAGAAACACCAAGGGCCCGGGACGAAGATTGGGTGATTATCTGATTATCCTGCTGGTGGGGCCGGTTCTTGTCCTCACCGCCACCGGCATTACCGTTTCCTTCATGAGTACCACTTTTATCGTATGGCTTCAGCAATTCGAGCCATTCAGCACTGCTATTGTTCTTGCCGGCGAGCTGCTTCCCTATGCAATGGCAATTGCTGCGTTCACCTTTGTCTACGAACTCCTGCCGAACAGGAAGGTTCATTTTCTTTCGGCCCTTGCAGGTGGAGCTTTTGCCGGGGTTTTATGGGAGCTGGCCGGACTGGCCTTTGCTACCTTCACCGTGACATCCGCCCAATATCCGGCCATCTATTCCGGCTTTGCCTTTTCGATCCTGTTCCTGATCTGGCTCCAGTTGAGCTGGCTCATTCTGCTGGCAGGGGCACGCCTTTCATTCCATCACCAGTACCCGGGCCCGCCACACGATCGGAATAGAACTTTTGCAACCCGCGAAAATGAAAAGATCGCCCTGCTCATCATGTTTCTAGCCACCCGGAATTTCAAACTTCGGCAGCCCTTGACCCTGAAAGACATCGTTGAGCATCTGGGTTTACCGCCTGCGACGGCTCAACCGGTTCTCTCCAGGCTGGTTCATCAACGGTTGCTTGTGGAAGGATCGGCGCATCCGCCAACCTACGTGCCCGCCGTCGATCCGGATAGCTTGACACTGCAGGAAATCCTCGATGCCGTCGGCAACGGTCGGAGAGCAGCCGATGGCAAGATTCCCGAGGTAGACGCCATACTATCCCGCCTGGATGATTGCTTGTCAGCGTCTCTCGGCACCATGACCATAAGTGATCTGGCCGCTGACCCCGATCATCCTTTGGGAGAACGGCAAAGGGAAAGCCATTGATAAGCTGCGGCTTGGCGGGGGGGGACGTGCTTCTGCACCACCTTGAACAGCGTTGCGACCGCTCGGCTCACTTGCCTTGATGCCTTGATTCGGCTCGTTTTTCGTGTTCGTTTCGATGCACGGAGCACGAGCGCGCTACACTGCGCTGGAAGGGGTTGGGGGGAGGTTGCTGACAGTTGTAGAAAAGGTCGAGTAGGTGTGGGTTGGGCAGGCTACGATTGCCGCTGGGATGATGAACGAATGGCCGCTATGGGTGACCCGCAGAAAGTTTCCCGCATACCGGACAACCCTGCATGGAGAACGGTTTCTCCAGGCGACATTCAGCCAGCAGGGTTTCATTGCTTAAAATCTCGTGCGCCGGACCATCCCCCCGCACTTCCCCCTCATGCAGCACTATTACCCGGTCGCACAGCTCCAGCACCATGTCCAGGTCGTGGCTGGCGATGATCCGGGTATGTTTGAAATCGCGCAGCAACGCCATGAGCTGCCGTCTGGCGTGCGGGTCGAGCCCGCTGGTCGGCTCGTCCATGACAAGGATATCGGGCGACATGGAGACCACTGTGGCAATGGCCACGCGTTTCTTTTCGCCGGTGGAGAGATGGTAGGAGGGCTTCTCCTTCAGATGCCCCACACCCACCAATGCGAGTGCCTCGGTCACGCGCCGTTCGACCTCGGTCCCTGAAAGCCCCAGGTTGTACGGGCCAAAGGCGACGTCGTCGAAAACCGTGGGCATGAAGAGCTGATCGTTGGGATCCTGGAAGACGACCCCCACGGTGCGCCGGATGTCAGGCACGGTCGCTTTGGTGATGGGCATGTCTCCGATCCTGATTTCTCCGGCGCTGGGGGTCAGGTAGCCGTTGAGATGGAGCAGGAGCGTCGATTTGCCGGCGCCATTGGCGCCGATTATGGCTACCGATTCGCCGTGGGTGATGCGGAAGGAGACATCCTTCAGCGCCACGGCGCCGTCGGTGTAGGCGTGACGGAGTTTTTTCACTTCGACGATATGATGGCTCATGGGAATATCCGTGTGACGAGTGACCCGAGCAAATGCGGGCCGTTCTGAAATCTCAGGAAGATGAACAGCGAGGACCAGCCGAGTAAAAAGCAGAGTTCTTCCCGGCCGAAGCGGCTTGTCCGGCGGGTGTGGAGCGCTCCGGTGAAGCCGCGGGCCAGCATGGCCATGTGAATACGTTCCGCCCGCTGCCAGGTCCGCAGCAGCAGGTGCCCGATCATCACGCTGAAACTGGTGATCCCCAGCCCCTTCCTGTTGAAGGATCTGAATTCCCGTGCCCGCGCGGCACGCGCCACCTCCTCGGCAAGCACGAAAATGTAGCGGTACAGAAACAGCAGTTGCACGGCAAAAACCCCCGGCATCCCGAATGCCCTGAGAGAACGGCACACGGCGGTAAAACCGGTGACACCGATCAGGATCAGGGTGGCGCCCACGGTAAGCAGCGTCTTGACCAGAATCGAGGCAAACGAGACCCAGCCGCCGGAAATGCCGATACCCCCGGCCTGGATCATTGTCCCACGATCAAAAAGGGGATTGAATATGCCGACGACCAGGACAAAAGGGCAGAGCAGGGCCATCTTGCCCAGTATGAACCGCAGCGGGAGGTTGCTGCGGGAGATCATGACTGCCGGAAAGAGGAAAAACGGGAGCAGGGCTGCCAGCTCGTATCTATCGAAGGATACGACCGCAACGATAAAAATCGCCGTTACGAGCACCTTGACGCGCGCATCCAGGCGATGGATGCCGGAATCGCCGCAGGCCATCAGATCCAGGCGTTTGATATCGAGTACCGCTTCGTTGATGGATGCCATTGTTCACCGTGCATAAGGGGGGCAAAGGGGCGAAAGATTTTTCGATGACGGACCGGCTGCCGGACATGACGATCCGCGCCGGCTGACCGTGCGGAGTCTGCAGCCATCCAGCGCTGATGCATTCAAGTATACCCGAGATGGACAACTTCAGCCTTATAGCATCTTTGAGCCACCCTGGAAAGGTAAACATATTTTGACTTTTGACCCGGTTTGGGTTACAAACACCACGTTCGCAGTCGGGACGACACCGGTTTTTCTCGATTCGTTGCGCTTCAAGTACGAGGAGGAGATTGAGATGCAAAAGGTGCTGGTTGTTGACGACAGTCTTTCGGTTGCGCGTCAACTGGAGAAGATCATCAAGGAGTCTGGCGATTTCGTCTGCGTCGGCCATGCCAAAAACGGTGCCGAGGCGATCAAGTTGAACCATTCGGAGAACCCCGACATCATCTGCATGGACATGAACATGCCCGGCATGGACGGCCTGACCGCCCTACGCAGCCTGGTCGTACTCGACAAGGAGGTCAAGGTGGTGATGATCACCTCTCTGGGGGGCGTGGGCGACAAATTCACCGAGGCACTCAAGATGGGCGCCAAAAACGTCATTTCCAAACCATTCGAAGCGGCGGGTGTGCTGGAGATACTGCGCGCACTCTAGTTCCTCGATACCTCAACGAACATAAGGGGAAAAGCTGATGGCCGTCAAATTTTTCGGGCAATTCCTGGTGGAAAAAGGCATCGTCACACGGGAAGCGCTGCTTAGAGCAATAGAGCTTCAGGAAAGCAAAAACCTCAAATTCGGCGAAATGGCCGTGGAAATGGGATACGTCACCCGCGACGATATCGAGCGGGCACACGCCGCCCAGTTTTCCAAGGATGCCAAACTGGGCGACATCCTGGTCGAGCAGGGCATCCTGACCCCGGATCAGCTCAATGAAATAGTTACCCGCCAGAAGAACACCCACCTGTACATCGGCGAGGCGCTGGTGCTGATCGGAGCCATTACCGAAGGCCAGTTGCAGCAGCATCTTGAGGCATTCAAGGCCGACCAGGCCCAGTACGTGTCGGACAGGATCGAGCTGCCCGCCGGTTTGGCCAACAGCGCCATCTGGGAGATGACCGCCGATCTGACCTTCAAAATGATCACCCGCGTGCTGGCTCTTGCACACAGACCGGGGAAATGCGAGGTTGTGAAGGAAGTATCCTCCAATTTCATGATGGCGGCCATGGACTTCAGCGGAGACGTCGCAGCCCGATACCTGATCTCGGTATCTGAGGGGCTCCAGAAGACGATTGCACGTGCTATCCTGCGTGAGGAAACCGTTGAGAACGAACCGGCCGAGGTCCTGGAAGACACGGTAATGGAGTTCGTGAACGTGGTCTGCGGGAATGTGGCTGCCAAGGCTTCGCAGATGGGCACGATCATGAACATCAGTCCGCCGGTCACCATTCATCCCCCCGCGGCCGGGCTGCCGGTGCCGGGTGGACATACGGCACTCAGCTTCCCCATCTACGTGGGCGAAGGGGAAAAGATGGAGCTGATTCTGTTGATAAAAAACTGAGTGGCCCCGGAATAATACTCGAGTAAAAAAGGCATCCTCATTTCGTGCGGATGCCTTTTTTATTGGTATGTCCTATATCCACCACACGGGCGTTACCGCCAGACCTCGTCCGTATACTCCCCGTCCATATCCCGCACGAACAGCGGCGCTTCCACCACCGGGGCGCTGCGTCTCCCCTTGACCAGTTCTGCCATGAACATGACGGCCGGCGATTTCTGATTGTTATGAACCATGCGCAGCCGCAGCACAGCCAGCTTCATCTGCGCTGCCAACGCCATGAACTCTGCCAGCCGGGACGGTAGCTGGATGAAGCAGATCCTGCCTGATGGTTTTACCATGAACTTGGCCGCAGCGAGGAAATCGGCCAGGCCGGCGGTCGATTCATGGCGTGCGGTATCCCGCCCCGTACGGGGGCTGATCTTGCCGCTGCGGGGTACCCGGTAGGGGGGATTGAATACCACCAGATCGAAGGTGGAATCGGTAAAGCCTTTTCGTATGTCAATGACATCTTTGGTCCGTACGGAAATCCGCTCCGCAAGACCATTGTGCCGGACATTCCGCTCGGCCAGTGCCGACATTTCGGGGTTGTTCTCGATTGCCACCACCGAAGCCGCGGAATGGATCCGGGCCAGCACCAGGGCAATGATGCCGCATCCGGCTCCCAGATCGGCAATGCGTGCGCCGGCCTGCAGCGGGGGGCAGAAGCGCGCCAGCAGCAGCGGGTCCAGTGAGTAGCGATAGCCGCGCCGGAGCTGGAACAGCTGCAGATCGAACAGCTTCAGGTCGTCGAGGGTCACGCCGGCTTCATCCTTCCAGCTCCCGCTTTTTGCTGCGGATCAGCCATTCCCGGATCAGCATTGCGGCGAAAAACGCAAAAGAGGCCAGGGTCAGGTATTTGCCAATTTTGAAGGGGAGCGGGTCGAAACGGAATTCGATCCGGTGTTTTCCCGGCGTCAGGTAGACCCCGCGCAGGATGTGGTCGACCGGCACGATCTCGGCCGGCTTTCCGTCCACAGTGGCTTTCCATCCGCGATAGTACTTTTCGCCGAGCACCAGCAGGGCGTTGGCCGGAACCGCTGCTTCGGCGACGATACGTTCCCCCTGATAGAGCGGTACCGCAACATTTTGGGAAGGCAGGGGCTTGTGCTGGCTGATCGGGTCCGCCAGCGCTATCGGAGGGGGAGACTCTACCAGGGCCACCGTTGCCGGATCAAATTGCGGGTTCTGTAGGATCGACAGGCGCTGGGCCGGATCGGTAATCAGGGCGGCTGACGGCACCAGCCAGGCTTTGGGGAGCACCCGGCGGTTTTCCAGCACAACAGAACCGCCGTCCGGGGAGGAAAATGCCAGGGTGAATCTGTCTCCCATCCGCTCCTTCTGCTGCTGGTAGTCCTGATTCCGGACAATCAGGTATTTGACATTGATGATATCCGGCATGACGCTTCCGATGGTAAATGCATCCAGGAACTGCTGCCAGCGTACCTGTTGGACCGCGTTGGAGGTGAAAAACACCGGAATGTTGCGTGAGGCATACTGCATCGGGTCATTGCCATCAAACGGAGCGACCCGGTAGGTTTTCGGCATGGAGGCGAGAAACTGCGCCACCGGCGGAGCGGTTTCGCCCCCCCTGGCCTGTGCGGGTGCGTCGGTCAGAAACAGGAACTTGTCGTTGATGCGCCATGTATCGCCGACAAACAGCAAGAGGAGCAACCAGGGGACGGCCAGGGCCAGCGATATTCTTGTGGCGGCCATGATAATAGCGGCGTACAGGGCGGCGAAGCCGGCAGCTATGGCTGTTTCACCTACCAGGTTTCGCCAGCGCTGAGCCACCAGGTAGGCCCCCTGCTCGTAACGGGTCGGCTGGGAGAGAATGTCCCCCAGTGCCTCAAGCCATTGCCCGGCAGCAGCCGTTTCAATCCCGAGCAGCAGCAGGAGTGCCGCGGGTAAGGCGCAGATGCCGATCAGGTAACGCCGGAAGGCGGGAGTTCTTCTCGTCTCCCCGTCGCAAAGCAGGTCCAGTCCCCGCGCCGCGAGGATCGCCAGCCCCAGCACCGGGATGAACATCATCATCTTCGGCACCCGGAAATGGTTTATGCCGGGGAAGAACTTGTACAGCAGCCAGTAGAACGGGGTGTACTTGCCCATGGAAAACAGAATTCCGCCGATGATCCCCCCCAGCGCAAGCCAGGTATAGCGGTCACGCCGGAAGATCAACGGCAGCGGCAGGAGCAGCCAAGGCAGCAGCCCCATGTAATCGGTGGTCTGGGTAAATCGCATGCGCCCCCAGTAATAGGAGGCGATGTTTTTCGGGTTTTCGCCCGCTTCCTGGCGAGAGAGTCCAAACATCCCGGGGACGACGAAGGTGGCCAGTTCCTCGGGGGGCAGCGACCAGGACATGGCCTCATCCACATTCAGCCCACCCTGCAGAACGGCTCCGCCACCTTGATTCGAGCCGCTCTGCACGCCGCGGTTGGTATCCTTGGACCAGTTGGCCAGCGGCAGGAGTGAGATCGAGACTGTGGCCAGGAAGAATGCCAGCAGTGCCACATTCAGACCCAGCAGCCGGAGGAGCGGGCTTTTCGCGTCGTCCTTCTTGGCGAGGGCAATGCCGATCAGGCGAAAGACACCATAAGCACCGACACACAGGCAGGTGTAAAAGGCAACCTGCCAGTGGGTGTTGAAGAACTGGAAGGCGAGGACAAGGGCCGTGGTGAGAAAGAAGATGGGCCGCCGGGACTGGAAGCCCCGTTCCAGGAAGTAAAAGGCCCACGGGGCATAGGATATGGTGGCGATCTTCATGACATGGCCGGCGTTGATCAGCGAGGCGATTTCCGGCGACAGGGCAAAGATCATCCCGCCAGCAAAGGATGCGAGACGGCTCGCGCCGATGACGCGGCAGCAGAGGTAGGTGCCGGCCCCGCCGAAGAAAAGTTGCAGCACGATGAACCAGGCTACGCTGGCCGGAGCCGGAATCGCCCAGAAAACCAGGTTTTTCCACAGCAGGAAGGAGAGCGATATGTCGCCTCCCTCAACAGAGTAGCCGCTGTTCACATAGGGGCTCCAGGATGCCTGCAGGCTGGCCGGGAAAAGCTGCCGGAACGACAGGCTTCCCATGTCCTTGATCCCCCAATAGAATTCGGCAATGATATCAGGTGCCCTGATGATCTTGTCGGTGAAGAGGATGCGAGAGTAAAAAAGGATCAAGAGGCCGAGAAGCCCAACAAGAAACAGCAGTGCCTTTTTGCGATCGGTCATGAAATTGTCGAACTCCTGTAGAATTGGTCAAGCGTTTGAGCAGCTTCCTGCCAGTTAAAGTGCTGGATAAGGTAACGCCGCCCCTCCGCAGCAAGTTTATTTCTCATATCAGGTTCCCGGAGCAGTCGTACAGTACCAACGACCATCGACTCCGGGTCGTTCGGATCGCTCAATATACCCGAGATGGTGTCCGCTATATACTCTCTTGCCTGTCCCACCCGATCGGCCACCACTGGTACAGCGGCCAGCAGCAATTCGGTCAGCTTGGCCGGACATTTGGCCCGGTTGACCAGCGTGTCGTCGAGGGGGTAAATCGCCACATCGGCGGTAGCCAGATAGTCAGGAAGGTCGTGCGGCTCTATCCAGCCAGCCAACGCTAGCGCGTTGTCAAAACCTAATTTACGGGACGCAAGCAGCAGGCTTTCCTCTTCCTGATGTCTTCCCTTGCCAACCACCAGATAACGGACACCCGGCACCCGCCGGTGTATCCCGTCAAGAATCCGGTACAGGCGCTCCTGGGAAAATTCGAAGAACCGTGTGTAGAGTAATACCAGCGGCACGTCGGCAGCGATACCCAGCTTTTCCCGAATGCGCCTGCCATTTCCCGGCGGGGTTGCAGTTACACAATTGGGCAGGTAGAGGATGCGCTGCGAAGTGCTCCTCATCTCGCAGGTGAGAGCCTCCAATGTCCTGCTGGCTACCGTCATCCCCCATGCATGCCTCGATAGCCACTGTTCCTGAAAGGCAAACAACCGTTTTTCCATCGATGAGTAGCCATGCAACTCGTTCATGCCCCCCGTGCCCTCCCAATCGTCGCTATCAACGAACAGGGGGGGCAGCCGCACTCCCAGGCGCTGCAGCCACAGGTGCAGCATGGCGGCCAGACCGCCATATCCCTTGGGCTTGAATAGATGCATCACATCCGGTTTCTCGGCCAGGGCGGCCCGGAACATGCGCCAGGCCAGGGGAAGAGCAGACAGGGCTTTGCCTTTTGTCGGCAGTACCACATTCACCAGCCGTACTCCGCGTACGGTTTCGCTCCTCCCCGAGTCCTCCGGATTGGTATAGGGGGGGGCGATGATGGTCAACACATGGCCGATTTTTTGTAGTTCTGCAGCCAGTGGCAGCATGCGGGCGATGACTGTCCCTTTGGGGCGAATACCGAAAGGAGCGAGAAAGACGATCTTCATATCCCGCTCCCCATCTTGCGTATGAACGTTCTTAATGCCGAGTTTCCACTCACCAGCAGTCTCGCTGTCTGATCATCATTCAGCCGGCGCAGGCGCGCCACTTCACGTCGTTTACGCATCAGAACCGGAAAATCGCGCAGCACACACAACCGAGCACGCAGGGCCTGTACAAAACGTCCCCGCAGAAGCGCCAGAAACAGGGCCGCCGCATCGTAACCGAGAATCCGGGCTAGATGTCGCAGCAGCAATATTGCTGGCCAGTTTTTCAGCAGCACATACCATTTGTTGCGCTGAACCTGATACACGGTAAAAGGACTCATACGCCCGCCGGTGGCGGAGTGGACATGATACGCCACAGCCCGGGGGGCGGTCACTGCTTTCCAGCCAGCCAGCCTTCCCCGCCAGGCCAAATCCAAGTCCTCGTAATAGGCAAAGAAATCGGCATCAAAAAAACCGACGTCCTCCAACATCTTCCGTCGATAAAGGGCCGCTCCGGCACAGGGGCCGAAGACCTCTTCCGGCTTATCGAACTGTCCTTCATCGGTTTTCCCAACGCCAATATTCTCGCCGAGCCCCGCCTTCGTCGGCCGCACGCCGACCGAATCGATCCTGCCCTGCTGAAAAAAATTCAGCATCTTTGCGGCTACCATGCCGATGCCTGAATCTGCGTTCACTGCACGCACCAGCTCCGCCAGGAACTCCGGTACAATCTTGGTGTCATTGTTCAGGGTGACAATATGCTGGACGCCGTGCGCCTCTGCCAGACCCCGGTTGTTTCCCGCGGCAAAGCCGGTGTTCTCCGTCAACTCCACGAGCCGTACCCACGGATAGGTGTTTCTCACATAACCAGCCGACTCATCCTTTGAGCCGTTATCCACCAGAATCGTCTCGAAGTCCCTAAAGGTCTGGGCCGCCAGGGAGTCGAGGCATTCCTTGAGGTAGGCGCGACCGTTCCAGTTCAGGATGATGACGGAAACAAGGGGGCGGGAATCGTTCACTGTCGTTTCCTGCAACTGTTGGTCAGGTGGTGGATGCATCGAAGCAGCCCTGTCCCAACTACCCTGGCTGCCAGGGAAAACAATACGTAACTACTTTTACGCCGAAAGGAATGCAGGCTCGCTTCCGAAATTTCGGCGATTCCTTGATCCTTCCTGCCATTGATGATAAGGGCCTTTCCGAGATCAGCGCGATGGTACGAGACGACGCTGTCGGGCGATAGTTCCCGCTTCAGCAGCGCTTCCCGTGATTCCTCCGCAATCGTTTCTATGACCTTCAGTTTTGCCTCGAACATCAGGGTTTCGTTGCGGCTCATACCGCCGGCATGCATGCGGTAATCTGCCAGCTCCTCATCCAAAAAACCGAACCGGCATCCGGAGAGCGAAAGTCGAAGCAGGAAATCCCAGTCTTCGAGCGCGGGAAAATTCCTGAACGGAACGCAGAGAGCGTCGATCATCCGTTTCCGGATAAGTGTTGAATGGACAGGAATAAAATTCCCGTACACGAGTGCGGGGAGGATATCCCCCTCCGGTGTCGGCCGCTTCAGAGAATAAAATTCTCCCGGCTTTTCATCCGAGAAATACCGTACTTTGCAATACACGGCATCTGCTCCCTGATGTTTCCGAAGGTAGGCCACCTGGTGCTCGATCTTTGTGGGAGTTATCAGGTCGTCCGCGTCAAGAAAGGTCACGTAATCGCCTTTGGCGAGGCGCATTCCGGCATTTCGGGCTTCGGGAAGTTTCCTGTTCTCCTGACGGACGAGAATTACCCTGTTGCCATACCTTTGGGCAACCGCAGCGGTTTCGTCGGTGGAACCATCATCGATTATGATGCACTCGACATACGGATAGGTTTGGGAAATAACGCTGTCGATGGTTTCCGCGAGATGACGTTCGGCATTATAGGCCGGTATGATGACGGAAACATATTCATTCAGCATCCGAACAACTCCCGGTAAGCCCCGCAAAATCTGCTTCTGGAGAAGGATGAGGCAGCGTAGTCATAGGCATTTCTGGATATCAGGTCCAGGAGATCGGGAGAAGCACAAAGTTCCGACAGTCTTGCAGCAATCTCGGCAGGAAGCTGTGACTCGTCGTGTGACAGCAGAATGCCATTCTCGCCGTTGCGCACGTGGTCGGGGATTCCTCCAACCGGGGTTACGACCGGCACCATGCCATGTGCCATTGCCTCCATTACGGCCATCGGAAAACCTTCCCTGCTCGACGTGAGAACAAGCACATCCGCCGAGGCGTACAAGGCAGCCATTTCCGAAGGGTTCGCCAGTTCTCCCATAAATCTGCACCAGTGCCGGTCTTCGCGTGCGATGGCATGTTCGACATTGCCAACAAAAACAAAATCAACCGGCATTTCCTGCCGGGCACATACGGCTGCGGCTTTGCCTGCCAGATGCACCCGTTTTTCCTCTGATCCTCGGCCGACATATAAGACTTTGAGCCGTCCGGTTCTGTTTTTCCGCGGATAGATCTCGGGAACATCCACCGCATTCTCGATAAGGACAATGCGTCCCAGATGCAGTGGATCGATGCCTGCTTCGGAATAGAGGCACCGGAAATCTTCCCTTGTCCTGGCGGTGATTACAATGCGCTGATCCAGAGATGGAACTGCTTCAAGACTGAAAAACTCGGACCCCCCGCCGAATGCATGCATCAAATCGATCGTTTTTACCGAATCCGACAGAAAGGGCACCAATTTGTAAAAGAACCTGCTGTTGCAGCCAAAAACGATAGCCCGGGAATTTTTATTGATGATGCCGGCAATAAAGCCTGTGGAAACCGGCAAAAGATATTTGAGCAGTGGCCATACCGTAAAACATCGTGCACTTCTCCTGAACTCGTGAAGAAGTTTCCTGTCCCGTGAACGGTGAGTGAAGAAGACAGCGGTATCTCCCTGTGACACGCACTTCACGATATCGGCATGAACCCTTTCCGCTCCGCCGACATGAAACGACGGGAAGAAAAAGTAAAGTCGCGTACCGCTACAGGAGGGCATGACATGTGAGATGAGGCTGCCGGCGCGAACCAGCAAACGCATTACCCCCTTATGCAGGTCTGCATCATAAGGATTCATCGGCAGTCATCTCCCGGGCCAGCAGAGCTGCGGTCCGAGCGCACAGTTCCCCTACGTCGAACTCGGCTTTGGCTCGCTCCAGCATCAGGGCCCCGACCCTTTCCCGAAGCAGCTTGTCCTGTAAAAGTTCCGCCAGGGATGATGCAAGACGCTCTACATCGCGGACAGGTGCAAGGAAGCGGTACCCATCGGGTCCCACGGCCTCCCGGATGCCGGGGATGTCGGTACCGGCGACTGCTATCCCGGCTGCCATGGCCTCCAAAACCGCATTCGGAAGGCCTTCGCTGACTGAGCTGTGAACACAGACGTCGACGGAACGGAGAAGCCCCCCCACGTCATCCACCTGTCCCAACAGTTTCACCCTTTCGGAAATTCCAAGCTGTTCGGCCAGGGTCAGCAGTTCATCGCCCCCTTCGTCGATCCGGCCGGCCAGAAGCAGGACCGGAGGGGGCGAGTCTTTCAACGTCACCAATGCCCAGGCGCGTAACAGCGTGTGGTGATCCTTGTAGTGATGGATGTTGGCTATCATGCAGGCAGTGGGGGTACCCTCCGGTATCTGCAATTTTTTGCGCCACGCCGTTGCTTCCGGAGCTCGAGCAGAAAGAAGGATTCCGTTATGTATCACGGAGATCTTTCTTGACGGTACTCGATACAGCTTTTCCAGAAAAACCTTGCCTGCAAGCGAATTTGAGATGAAGCAGGACGCATTTCTTACTGCCAGGCGCTCCCAGAATCCATCTTTCAGGAGCAGCCCCTCATCGCGCTGGTTCCACACCATGATTCTGGCGCCCGTAAAATGCCAGGCAATCCCGCATACCAGATTCGGAAGGCGGGTATATGCAAGAATTGCATCAGGCTGTCTTTTCCGAAGCGTCAGGGCGAATTTCCCGAGCTTTGCCAGCCGCGTCAGGGCGTATCGTCCCCATCCGCATTTTACGCCACGCCATGGGAGGCCCTTCTCCTCACACAGTTCGGACAGCCGGCCCGGGCTGTTTTTGAGCCCCCAGACTTCAACCTCCGCACCGTAGTCATTCCGTAGCGATTCCGCCAGCAAAAGCCCCTGTCGCTCCGCCCCTCCCAGGTCGAGACTGCCGAAAACGAAAATAATCCGTGCATGGTGGAGAGGGATCATGCTCTGCATTACCGTTTTGACCTTTTCAAAACCTCGACCATGAAATCCTCTATCTGCGCCTCTTCAGGCCAACGGTGTCCTTCGTGCCAGTTCAATTCGGGGTCCCATTGGCCGGGGCAGTTGAAGACCGCAGAATCGACAAAGGTATAACTGATCTCGCAGATCACCGGCTTTCCCTCGCGGTAAAGGAAATCGTACGCCATGGTCTGAAAACCGGCTTTCGCAGAAACGTCAAAGGCAATTCTCAGACACGCAGGATCTATTTTCGCCGGATTCCAGTCGATGTTCCCGCTCCCTGAGGCACGGAAGTCGCCGGGGCGATTCATCCGGCGAAAGGCAAAGGCCCGGTTGCCGATTACGGTCACACGGGTATCGCAGGTGTTGTCGGGAAGAAACTCCTGAAAATATGCATATCCCATTTCCGGCTTCCACCAAAATTCACGCAATCGGGGATATTCTCCCGTTGCCGCATATCCAGCGGCATCGACCACACGTGAAAACCGTTCCCGCAGCTCGCGGCGCGTCCGCGGCAGAAGGGGGGGGCGGTATTCATTCATTGTCATGGGAAAAATTCCCCTGCAGAACATGCGTTGAATAAGTTTGCGAGCCTCTATTGGATGGTCGACTTTCAGGACGTTCGAGGAACCCGCACCGGATGTAAGCTTGAAGATCACCGGATATGGCGCCGTTTCCACCCATTTCAGCGCCTCCTCTCGATTCCAAAAGATCCACGCCTCGGGCTGCGGAGCACCGATGGCCTGGAGAAGATAATATTGAGCAATCTTATCGTCGAAATGCCAGGAGGTCCTTGAGGAAGGGAAGACGGGAATGTCCAGGTGATTCTCGATGGTATGCAGGATGACGCGGGCCGATTGCTTATGATCCTGGATATGGAACCAGCGCCACATGACGCCGTCGCATTCCTTGGCCTGCTCAAGCGCGTTCTTGGAGAGCAGGTTCAGCTCAAGAATTTCCACCCCGCGTTCTTTAAGAAGCTGGCTCCATTTGTCGGAGAAACTGCATCCCCACATGTGATCCGGATGGATACCGATCCTCATTCCCTGCTCCGTTCCCGTTCTATATGGCCCAGCCAGCCGGCCGACGGTGCGAAGGGCTTCCCAAAAAGCCGCCCCGCTTCTTCCGGCGATATCTCCTTGCCATCGCATACGACCCGGCAGCTCTCCCGGCTCTGTTCTGCAAGCGGATACCTGAAATCATCGAAGGCCTCACGGAGAGTAGGGATTTTGCGGTAGTCGAAATGCATCAGAGCGGCGCCGACCAGATCCGCAAAAACCGACGATGCAGCGAACGTGAGTATGCCCAGTGGTATCGGCCGCGGAGCCAAGGGGCCTTCTCCCTCCCCCGCGATGATGGCGTCCGTGAGAGAGTAAACCTTCCGGAGCGGTGTGTCGGAGATCGTTCCGTCGGCCCTTCCGTACAGGAGCAGTCGGTTCAGGTCAAGAGTCATCCGCCAGACCGTGTCGTTACCGTGCCAGCCACCCTCAATCTCGGGGTTGCCCATGAAGTGCTGCAGACGCAGCAGATGCCCGGACTTCTTCAACCAGCGCTCACACTGAGGGCTTCCGATTGTTCGGTTTGCCTCGTCGTAGCACCGCTCCGCCATCCTTTTCAACAGGGATTTACCGGGGTAGCAGTCGCCGCCGTCGGCGCTCCCGCCGGTTCGGTGGTGGGGGAGGAACTCCTTGTTGCCGTTGATGCCCACCATGTTTTTCAGTGCTGCAGTCATTCCCGCCTTTTTGTGGGACTTCAGCTTCGGCAGGTTGATGATGACGTCCGACTCAAACGGCTCTTTGGCCAACAAGTACTGGTGCTTTCCCGGCAGGTGGCGCCGGGCCATCAGGTCGGGATCGTAGCAGGTAATGCGGAAACGGCTGTCGGGTGTGGAAACCGGCTCCAGCAGACTCTCCTTCCCGAGGTCGAAAAGAATGTATCGTTCCTCCCCCCGGACTTCCCGTTCCTGGCCTTCGCCGAATCCCCCCTTCCGGAGCACGGTACGCCGAAAGTCGATGATGTCGACGGGGCACGTGGCAAGGTGCCTCATTTTCCTGCGCCACTCGTGGGGTACCAGTGCATCAAAGTCACACTCCTGAATCGGCGAATCGCCGATAATCACCCTGCCGGGCTTGGCCTTCAGCACCTCCCGCAGGACGGCCTCGATCAGGTTCGGGTGCGTCACGAGACAGTCGTTGCCCTGGCCGCTGTAATTCCGGTGAAGGACCCAGTTCGGCTTGAGGAGGACCGTCATTCCCGGCTGAATGATGCTACTGAACGGGGCCTCGGGATGAGAGCCTGGTGCCGCCTCATGGAGCATGTGCCTTACCCGTTGGGTAAGGCCGGCGATTTCGTAAGAGGGAGCGCCGCTTTGGGCCGTCAATGTTACAACGTTTTCCCGCATCGTCATCGATTCCTCTTCCGCGCGATTGCGCAAAGGTTCGGGCCGCCTGAGACCCGGGGCGCATGGTATCCGGTCCCATCGATTCTGACGGGAAATACCACATCGACAATCCGGTTGAACCAATAGCGCCCCAGGCTTTTGATACCCGGCCGTCCGGACGTTTTGTTCCGTTGCAGCTCGAACAGATCCATGGAACGGCACATGAGAACTTCGAAACCATGCTGCTCCAGCAGTTGTCGAAGAGTGTTTTCATCGAAGGATCGTACATGTTGTACCGGATGAAATACATTGTCGCAAAAAGGACAATAGACGGATCGTGCTTCAATGTCCTCAGTGTAGGGGGTTGTGAAAAGCACAATTCCATCCTGCTTCAAGAGTCTGGCAATCTCCCCCAGCGTCGGGGGAATCATCTCGTCAAGCAGATGTTCCAACGTCTCGATGCAGGTAACAATGTCGAAAAGCGCTCCGTCAAATGGTGTCGGCAAGGTGGTCGAGGAGACAGCGCCTTCCCAGTTTTTGAGATTTTTGAAACGCTGATTGACACTCGTGACGCTATCGTCGGAGAAATCGAATCCGCAACAGAAAGAGCCGGCTCTCAGGAACTTCTCGAGCAGGAAACCGGGCCCGCATCCGAAATCGAGGACCCGCGCTCCGCCCTTGATCGCATTGACCCTCTGCAGAAGGCTGACAAGGGCATCGCCAACCTGGAAAGAAAAATACTCGCCTTCGATACTCTTCTTTTGGCTCGTATAGTTCCAGAACCTTCTGATTGTTTCCGGAGTCCATGTAGCGGACCGGGGCGGATGCTCCATTCGTTCGCCTTTCTTCACCAGAACTTGGGATACATGAGCGCTCTCGTCATCATGTTTGACGTTCTGCGCAAGGGTTTGTGGAGGTAGCATGCTCCATGCCCTGCGATCCAGTACGAGATGAGGGACGCGGCAGCAGCTCCGATCCCCCCGTACCTGGGGATCAACACCATATTGAGGAGCACGTTTGAGACCGCTCCGATCAAAACCATCCAGAACAGTACCCGGGACCAGTTCATCGCCAGCAGGTACGCATTGCGCGCTACCGCAAGGATTGCAAAGACATCGCTCCAGACGAGCAGGATGAGCATCGGTGCTGCAGCGGCATAGGCCTTGCCGTAGAGGAGCGTCACCACGAATCCCGCAAGAAGGGTTGTCGGTATTGCAATGGCATAACCGATGAACGCCATGAGGTTGTAGAGTTTCTGCAATCTCCGGTAAAACTCCTCCTCGTCGTTTTCCTTTGTCTTGATGATATTGGGAAAGACAGAATTCACCACCACCGTGGGGATGAAAAACCAGATTTCGGCGATCTTCACCGCCGCGGCATAAACTCCCACCTCACGTGAGTCCGCCATCTGCCCGAGGAACACCTGGTCAATCCGGAGGTATACCATGAAGACGATCCCCGAAAGGAGCAACGGCCAGCTTTCCCGGAACATCTCGCGCGCGAGGGAAAGGTTCCCCTTCCAACTCCCGAACCTCTCCCCGCAGTGTCGATAAACGACGAGTAGCCCAATGGCAGCCAGTGCATATTCGATGGCGTTTGCAGCGGCGAAAGCCACCACAGGAGTCTTGAAGACCACGAAACCGACACGCAGGAGCGATGCAGCGACGAATGCGGCATTTTTCGCATAAACGACAAATTTGGACCGCACCCGTGACTGGAACCAAAGATCGATGGTATCGAAGGCCCCGAAAATCAGCACCCATCCCATGACGCCCACCAGAAGGTGCGCCTTTGGATCGTTGAATCTCAGACACATCACGGTGGCGATGGCCACCCCATAGGAAATCGCGCCTGCCAGAAACCGAAGGCGGAACGTCGTGCCGAGTATCTCCTGCTCCCGTTCGGGATTACGGACCAGGTCCCTGACGACGATCGCCTCCAGTCCCAATAGAGCCACTGCCGAAAACATGCCGATGATGGAAGCAGCGTAACTGAGCAGCCCATATTCGGAAGGGCCGAGGTACCGGGCGATCCAGACCCCGACAACAAGGCCGACGCCCATGCGGAAGATGCGATCGGCAAAGAGCCAGCCGCTGTTCTCCACCGCTTCCTGAAAAACGTGCCGGTTTTCAAAACGTTTGCGCAGGAATGAGGGGATGTAGCGTACCCAGGTGCGGTCGACTGGAGGGAGTGTCATGGCGAAATGTGCCTGCTGGTCGCACATTCAGCCACAGCAGGATCGCTCGGCCGGAGACCGGGGATTGCCCATCGGCCAGATTCCCGCGCTTTCATCCCTCTTGATGCGCCCCCTGTCATTATTTATGCACCTTTAGAGACCGTTGCCACCACTCGTACGTCGCAGCGATCCCCGCCTCCATGCCGATCCGGTGCCGCCAGCCCAGGGCGTGGATACGGCTTGCGTCGGCCAGCTTGCGCGGCGTTCCGTCCGGCTTGCCGGCATCGAAGACCAGTTCCCCTGCGAATCCGACCACCCGTTTCACCAGCAGTGCCAGATCCCGGATGGAAAGCTCTTGTCCCGAACCGACATTGATCAGTGCCGGCGCAGCAGGATAGTTCAATAGTTCTTCGTAACGCTGCTCGTCCAGTTTCATCAGGAACAGGCAGGCTTCCGCCAGGTCGTCCACGTGGAGAAATTCGCGCAGCGGTGTGCCGGTTCCCCAGATGGTGACGCTGGCGGCGTTCGAGGCTTTGGCCTCGTGGCATTTCCTGATCAGGGCCGGCAATACGTGGGACTTTTCCAGGTCGAAGTTGTCGTTGGGGCCGTAGAGGTTGTTGGGCATGGCTGCCAGGAAGCGGGTGCCGTACTGGCGGTTGTAGGAGCGGCACTGGCAGATGCCGGCGATCTTGGCCACGGCATAGGCATCGTTGGTCGGCTCCAGCGGACCGGTCAGCAGGTATTCCTCCTTGAGCGGCTGGGGTGCCAGCTTGGGATAGATGCAGGTGCTTCCCAGGAACAGCAGACGCTTGACCCCGGTCTGCCAGGCCTGGTGAATCACGTTGGTCTGGATCTGCAGATTGTCGTAGATGAATTCGGCCGGGTAGGTGCTGTTGGCGACAATGCCCCCCACCGTGGCTGCGGCCAGGAAGACATAGTCCGGTTGCTCGGCCCGGAAAAAATCCTCGACCGCCTGCTGGTTGCGCAGATCCAGCTCCCGGCTGGTTCTTACGATCAGGTTGCCGAAGCCGCCTGCTTCCAACGTGCGCACAATGGCTGAACCAACCATTCCCCGGTGGCCTGCCACGAATATTTTTGCCCCTTTATCCATTACTATCCCATCCTCGAATTATGAATTTTATGGTGCCGCCGGTGTCGGATGCATATGAGCATCCAGTGCCAGGATCATCTCATCGCTGACCCCGTGGTTGCGCAGGGATTCCTTGAGTTCTTGGGATCGCTTCACCGAGGTGACCACGATCCAGTGATTCACCGACAGCAGCCCGTGGTTGAGGCTGACAACCGTCCTGCCCATGAAGGAGGTGCCCACATTCCGGTCGTCCATCACCTCCGCCAGCTCCAGTCCCGCCTCGCACAGGGACAGCCAGGCGATTTCCGTAACCTCATCGACACCGCAGAAGGCGACGCGGTTAATACCACGTTCCGACAAGAATCTGAAAAGCTGCAGGTAGTTCTGTCGGGTTACGGTGTACAGGCTGGTGAAGTAGTGGACATGTTGATAGGCCAATCGGGCCTTTTCGGCCATGCCATTCGGCGTCAGCAGATAGGCGTAGCGATTGTGGGGGTAGTTCTTGATGCGGATATAGCCTTTGGCTACGAAATTTTTGATGTAGGAGTTGACCAGTCCCAGGGCGATGCCCAGGCGGCTGGCAAGTTCCCGCTGGGAAATCGGCTGCTCATCGGCGACTTCCGAGAGCAGTTGAAAAGCCTTGATATCGTCCAAAGTGCCGCTATCGGTCTTGTTCATGTGGTGAACGATAGGCGATTGTGGCTTGAAAAGCAAGTATCTTCTCGAAAAACGAAGGGGCTCGTAATGTCTCCGGTCCGCAACGGTTATTGCAGTGAAACCTGTCTGCTGCCTCCCGAGGAGATGCCTTGGAATCTCACCTTTCCCAGGTACTCCCCATTCCGGAAAAGATCGGCTTCGCCGGCCGGCAGAGAGGATGCCTGCGGATTCGTGAGCAGGCAGGAAAACGATGTGCGCAGACCGGCCCCGGGCTCTTCCCTGCCCACGGGCAGGGTGTATTCGGCCAGTCGGGCGAGGGAACCGGCGGCAACCGGGACGGCATGTGCATCATCCGGGTCGTCGATGGAGCCCGGAGCGGCCAGAAGCCGATAGCCGGCCATCGCAGCGGGCAGTTGGCCGTAGAGCGTGATGTGGGCCGAGGCGCCGCCATTCAGGCGGAAATCGTAGCGCGGCAGCCATCCCGGCCCAGCCAGGGCGTACCTGACCCGGATCCGGCCATCATGCGGCGTGACCGCCACCCGGGCAATCCTGTCCGCTCCTGCCGGCGTGCTGCGGACAGCCGCCATACGCTCGTTGATGTGCCGGATCTCCTGTTCCGCCGTACGCCTGGCCGTGTAGACCGCTTCCAGCTGGGCAATGGCGAACTCCGTGCCCTGGCGGATCGACTGCACCGGATCAGGGTTGGTTTTGGTCCTGCGCGGCGCCTTGCCGCTCTGGGATTTGGCGGCTGACGTGAAAATCTCCTCGCGGGTGGCAAGGGCCTTGAGCCGGTCTTCCAGCCGGCCCTTCCGCTCCTGCAGCCGTTCAAGCTCAGCGGCTCCCTTGTTTGCGGTCCGGCCGGGCAGGATGTCGACCTGCCGGATGCCGGTTCCGGGCAGCGGCTTGATGCGCAGGGTATTCTCCATCGCGTCGGCTGATACGGCAATCCGGGCGATGCCCCTGCTGGCCCTGGCTTCGACCTCAACCACCGCTCCGTCGCGGAAATAGGTGATCGACCTGTTTTCAGCCATGGCAGCAGTGCCTGACAAGAACAGCAGGCCCAATGCAGGAATGAGATGCTTCATGGAAGTTCCCCCTGTCAATTCAGGCGGCCGTGAGCGTTTCGGAAAAGCGGGAGAGGCGCCTATAAGGTTGTGGGTCAGGCGGGACGGAGAAGAACAACAGGCAAGCCTGCCGGATTCATTTCAGAAAGAGTTTTTCGAGGTTGTCGACCTCGTCTTGCACCGACTTGGCCAGTTTTCTGATTTCTTCGGGGGATTTGGCCTGGTCGAGCTGTTTCAGTATCTCGGCAAACCGTTTGACATCCTTGGTGGCCCCCCGTTCAACCAGTTGAATGATCAGGTTTTGCCAGATCAGGTGCATTTTGGCGATGATGTCCGGCATCTTGGCGGTCTGGCCCGATTCCGACAGTATCTCCAGTCTGCGGCCGCAGTATCCGAGCAACAGAACGTTGCGGGGGATGACCGAAAGGTAGGGCTCGACGAGGGAGGCTGCCATGAGCAGCAGCTTGTTGGCGTCGTGCATCGTCTTGTATCTGTCCCTGGCACTGATCGACTGTTCCAGATCGGCAATGGTTTTGGCCATGTCCGGCGTGCTCGCATCCTTGGGGGAGGATGCTGCGGCCGGCTGCAGCTTGAACAGGCGTGCCTTTTTGTCGATGCGGTGCCAAGCATTGATGCGTGCCAGATAAAAAATATCTTCGGCATATTCGGCCACCAGCTCCAGATCTCCGGCAGTCTGGCGGGGCTTCCGGCACTGTTCGGCTGCCGGCTTGTCGGGGGCAGCCTGGGCAGACATGGCCATGCCGGCGATCGCACCGGCGGTCAGCAGCGCCACAAGGGATGCAGCTCTCACGCCGCCCACCAGGTCATTCCATTGATGTTTGTCGATATTCATACTTTTCCCGGCTATCCGTATGACGAAAACTGAAGACAGAAGCGGCGTTCAGCAGACGCTTGCAATCTGTTCCAGCAGCTCCGTCAGGTTCAACGAGGCGGCAACCTTTTCTCCCAGGCCGGTCGGCACCGAGCGGTACAGATCGAAGCGGGGTGTGCGCTGTCCATCCTCTTCAGCGGCAAGCCGCGCGATGACGATGCCCACATCGGCCAGCTGCGGCTGACTGCAGGAGTTGTTGCAGCCCGAAATGCCCCAGGTCAGGCCTTCTCCGGCCGGCCCCATTGCTGCGAGTATCGAACGGGCGATATCGCGGGTAGGGGCGAGCCCCATGCGGCATTCGTGGCTGCCGGGACAGACCCGCAGGGTGACGTGCCTGTCCGGGATGAAGCCGGCCTGTGCGAGCGCCTGACGGGCCTGCCCCGGGTCGCCCGGTTGCGCCACCGGCAGGGCTATGTTCTGTTCGGCGGTGACCAGCATGACCCCATCGGAGTACTCGTCGGCCAGGTTCGCCACGTTTCTGAGATCGTCGCTGGAAAGCTGGCCGGCGAAAAAAAAGGCTTCCGCCCATTCCCGCGGGGCAGCGACCGGCGCAAGAATGTTTTCGGAAAGCCCCAGGCGGGGTGGCAGCTCCTCGGCGGCAGCGAGGTCCTCCGCGACCCTGCGGCGGAACTCCTGCTCGCCAATGGCGGCCAGCAGGTGCTTGAGGCGCTTGCCGGCCGGGGTGCCAGCCGCATAGACGCGCACCACCGCCTCGATCATCGGAATGATGCGCTCTTCCGTCAGCGCGGCGGCCAGCAGAAAACCGGCGCGGGGTTCGCGCCCCAGTCCGCCGGCCACATACATATCGTAACAGAGCTGCCCTTCCCCGCCAGGGTTCAGCACCAGCCCCACATCCTGGATCAGGTGCCTTTTGCCGGAGACGTCAGCCTCAATGCCGATCTTGAATTTCTTCGGGAGCCTTTCGAAGCGCGGATTGCCGGCAAAGTGACGCTGCAGCCGGCGGGCGAGGTCTTCGATCAGCGGGAAGTGCAGGCTGCCATGACCGCTGCCGCAGGTTATGCCCCGTACGGCACCGCCGCAGGCTCCGCGCGAGGTGAGTCCGGCCGAGGTCAAAAGCCTCCTGACCGCAGGAAGATCGCTTTCGCGCAGCCAGTGCAGTTCCATGCTGCCGCGTGTGGTCAGGTGTATGCTGCCTTTCCCGAACCGTTCGGCTGCCTCGCAGACCACCCTGGCCTGGAGCGACGAGATGACACCCGCCGGCAGCTTCACCCGCTGCATCAGGAACCCCTCCTGGCGCTGCTGGTAGATGCCATCCAACCTGAAATTCTGCACCCCTGCTGTCATGTTGTACCCTAGGTTGAGGTTAAGGTTGAGCAGCGTCGAACCTTACCCCTGAAATTTATACGTATTCCTGAATCCGTGAGGCCTCCCAGCCTGCGCGCCTGAAAGGCCTCTGCCTTTGCATTTTCGCGGTATGGGGCATTCCGGCGGAGGACCAGCCTATTCGACTACCGCAGCAGCCGGGCGACGTTCGGGCCCCGGCTCTTTCAGGCGCTCCGGCAGTCCACCCTCACGATTCAGGATATTCATAACCGGATTTTGAAAGAGTAAAATAATCCGGGAAGCGAGTCAAGGCGCGATCTGCTGTCCGGTCTCCGGGCACAGGGGATGAGTCAGGAGCGCCGATCAAAGGCCGCTGCCAGGTCCGCGATCAGGTCGTCGGGGTCTTCCAGGCCGACGGAAAGCCGGACCAGGGTGTCGGTGATCCCCTTGCGCAGGCGTTCTTCGGGGGGGACCGCCGCGTGCGACATGCGGGCAGGGTAGGAGAGGATGCTTTCCACCCCTCCCAGGCTGACGGCAAAGGCGGAATAGCGGGCCCCTTCCAGGAGCCGGCGGGTGGTTTCGAAGCTGTCCAGTTCGAAGGAGAAGACCGCGCCCGGCCCGTCGGCCTGGGTCATGTGCACGGCATGGCCGGGGTGCTCGGGGCATCCCGGATAATGGATCCGGGTGACCTGCTCCTGCCGGGAGAGCCACTCCACAATGGCCATTGCACTCTGCTGGCTCTGATCCATCCTGATCTTGAGCGTTTTCAGCCCCCGCATGGTGAGAAACGAGTCCTGGGGTCCCAGAATCGCACCGAAGCCGTTCTGGATGAAGCGTATCCGCTGTCCCAGGTCGGCGTCCTTCACCACGGCAAAGCCGCAGATCACATCGCTGTGCCCGTTCATGAACTTGGTGCCGCTGTGCAGGACGATGTCGCAGCCGAGCTCCAGCGGACGCTGCAGATAGGGGGTCATGAAGGTGTTGTCCACCAGGGTGATGATGTTGCGGGCCCGTGCCAGCCGCGCCACGGCAGCAAGATCGGTCACCTTGAGCAGCGGATTGGAGGGGGTTTCCAGGTAGATGCCCTTGGTTTCGGGGCGAATGGCGCCCTCGATGGCCTCCAGGCTGGTGGCGTCCACAAAGGTCGACGTGATCCCCAGCCGGGCAAAGATCCCGGTCAGCACGCGGTAGGCGCCGCCGTAGACATCGTCGCACACCACCAGATGATCGCCGGGAGAAAAGATCAGCAGAGTCGAAGAGATGGCAGCCATGCCCGAGGCAAAGGCAAAGCCGCGCGTGCCCCCCTCCAGCTCGGCTACCGCCTCCTCCAGCGCTTCACGGGAAGGGTTGTCGGAGCGGGCATAGTCGTACTTGCCGAAGTTGTCCACCGACTGCTGGCGGAAGGTGGAGGTCTGGTAGATCGGCATGCCCAGCGCGCCGGTGCGGGGATCGATGGTCTGGCCGCTGTGGATCAGCTTGGTGGCGAATTTCATAAAAACCTCCTTGACCTGTCTTCGCAATAGAGGACACACTCAAAATTCTATGCTGCCATCTTTAGCTCCTGCTGCTCAAACTGTTCAGGAGTGAGATAGCCAATCGCAGAGTGAATCCTCTTGCGGTTGTAGAAACCTTCGATGTAACGAAATATCCGGCTCTGTGCTTCTTGCCGGGTCGTGAAGGAGCAGTGGTAAATCAGTTCTCTCTTCAATGTGGAGAAAAAGGTCTCCGTAATTGCATTGTCATAGCAGCATCCGGTTCCGCTCATGCTTTGGATGCCAGCTGCTTTCCCGACCACGGCACGAAACCGTTTGCTGCAATATTGCGAACCACGATCCGTGTGAAAGATGAATCCTGGTGACGGCCGACGCCTGACTATCGCATTGGTAAGGGCAGCTATAACAAGATCATCCGTCATGCGTTTGTTCATGCTCCAGCCCACGATCCGGCGGGAGAATACATCGAGGACCACTGCCAAGTACAGCCAGCCCTGGACCGTTTCAATGTACGTTATGTCGCCGGTCCAGAGCCGATTGGGAGCGTCAGCGGAGAATTGACGCTTCACCAGATTGTCCGCTACAGGACGCTTGTGATCTGAATTCGTTGTAACCTTGAACTTCCGCGTCGTCTTGACTTTAAGGCCGTTTTCTCGCATCAGGCGCCAGATGCGGTTTTTACCGACGCGCCGCCCTAACTGCCGTAGGTTATGGGTAATCCGTTTCGCGCCATATGTTTTGTCGCTCTCTTCGAAGGCTGATTTGATCGTTGGCAACAACGCCTGGTCTTCGCGCTGCCGATTCGTTACTCGGCCGGCCGCATGGGCGTAGTACCAACTCCGAGTCACTCCCAGAACTCGGCACATCTCCTTCACTCCGAATTCGGAGCGGTGCTCGGTTATGAACCCGAATAACGATGCGGATCCGTTGAGAAGATGGCCACAGCTTTTTTTAGGATTTCACGCTCCCGACGGAGTTGCTCGTTCTCTTTGCGGAGTTGCTTAAGCTCTGCTTCGGCAGATATTTGACTGGCTATAGCCGGATCCTGCTGGTCACGGTGTTTCCGGATCCATCCTTTTAAGACTCCATGCGTGATCCCGAGACTGCTTTCAACTTCGCGAATGGTGCGGTTGTCTTCCAAAACCAGCTTCACCGCTTCAGCTTTAAACTCGGCATCGTATTTTCGGTTCATTCTCATGACACACCCTCCTGGTCCGTTAGGATATAAGGTGTGTCCTCAAATGTGAAGATAGCTCACTCTGGGTTTTTCTCCCCCCTTTGAGAAAGGGGGGCAGGGGGGGATTTCGCCTCTGATTGTTCCTCCGTCGAAATCCCCCTGAATCCCCCTTTATCAAAGGGGGACTTGACTTCTTACGCCTCGAAGGCCTGGCGCAGGTCCTCGATCAGGTCCTCGGCGTCCTCGATGCCGACCGAAAGCCTCAGCAGCACGTCGTTGATCCCCAGCCGGGCACGCAGGTCGGGCGGGATGTCGGCGTGGGTCTGCACCTCGGGGAAGGTCATCAGGCTCTCGACCCCTCCCAGGCTTTCGGCAAAGGAGATCAACTGCGTCTTCAACAGCAACTGCTCCACCAGGGAATGGCTGTCGACCTCGAAGGCAATCATGGCGCCGAAACCGCGCACGTCGCGCTGCATCAGCTCGTGGTGCGGATGCTCTGGCAAGCCGGGATAGAATACCCGGGTAACGCGGGGGTGCTGCTTCAGCCAGTGGGCAATGGCCAGGGCATTGTGCTGGTGGCGGTCCAGGCGCACCGCCAGGGTCTTCATGCCCCTGATCACCAGCCAAGCGTCCTGCGGCCCCAGCACCGCACCGGCGGCGTTCTGATGGAAATAAACCTGCTCGGCCAACTGCGGATCCTTGACCACCACCAGTCCCGCCACGGTGTCGTTGTGGCCGGCCAGGTATTTGGTGGCGCTGTACACGGTGATGTCGGCCCCCAGGTCCAGGGGGCGTTGCAGATAGGGGGTCAGGAATGTATTGTCGGCGATCAGCAGCAGACCGTGCTGTTGGCAGAGGTCTGACAGGGCCGGCAGGTCGGCGAATTTCAGCAAGGGGTTGGTGAGGGTTTCCACGAAAACGGCCCGGGTGGCGTGTGTGACAGCGGCCCGTACGGCTTCGATGTCACTGGTGTCCACATAGGTGAAGGTCAGGCCGAACTGGTTGAAGACCCGGTCGAACAGACGGCAGGTCCCGCCGTACAGGTCCTCGGTCACCACCAGGTGATCGCCGCTCTTGAAGAGCAGCAGCAGGTTGGTGATGGCGGCCATGCCCGATGCATAGGCAAAGCCGCGCGCCCCGTTGTCCAGCCGGGCGATGCCCTCTTCCAGGGCCATGCGGGTCGGGTTGCCCGAACGGCTGTAGTCGAAACCGGTGCTCTGTCCCAATCCCGGATGCCGGAAAGTGGCGGTCTGGTAAATCGGCACGGTCACAGCCCCGGTGCGCGTGTCCCATTCAAGTCCGATCTGAACTGCCTGAGTGCTGATGTTCATCTGTTCCTCCCACAATGAAAAAATCCCCTTCCGGGGTGCGGAAGAGGATTCCTCGAGAGGTATCGTCTCTTCCTTATCTCCCGGGATCGTCGATCCCGCTGGAATTGGCACCTTCCCCGACGGGAGGTTGCCGCGACATCACAGGGCCAGTCCCTCAGTCGCTCTCGATAAGAAATGTATGTGAACTGCTTTGGTTCTGTAAGACCGGGTCAGGCTAGCATTAGTCTCTCGGCACTGTCAACAGGATAAATGGCGCTTCATGCGGAACCTGGCCGGATCAGACCCGCAGCTTTCGGTGCGGGGGACTGTCACTCCTGAGGCTGGATAGTCTGTCTGAAGAGTTCCAGCTCCGCGGTCAGCTTTTCCAGCAGGGCCGCAGTACCGGAATCACCGAAGGGATCTTCCAATTCGTTCAGTTCAGTTGCCAGATGGAGGATGCGGATCGCACCGATGTTGGCGGCAGCTCCCTTGATGGTGTGCGACTGGCGATGGATTTCTTCGGCATTTGCCGCTGCCAGCGCGGCATGCAGATGTTCGATGGCGGTCGTGGCGGTATTCAGGAACAGGCCGGTAAAGACGGGCAGCATCTCGGTCTTGCCGCAGAGCCGGTCCACCAGTCCTTCCCGGTCGAATACCGGCTGCTCTCCGGCCGCACCCGGGCCCGGTCCGGGCGCAGACGACGAAAGGGCGTCGCCGGTGAGGCGGGTAATGGTGGCAATGATCGCATCCTGTTTGAGCGGCTTGGGAATGAAGTCGTCCATGCCGGCTTCCTGGCATTTCTGCTGGCTGTCATCGACCGTGCAGGCGGTCATGGCAACGATCGGGATGCGGCTGCCGCGGCCACGCCGCCGTTCCTCGTCCCGGATGGCGCGGGTGGCCTGAAAACCGTCCATAACCGGCATGTGCAGGTCCATGAAGATGATGTCGATGTGCCCGTCGAGAAAGCATTGCAGCGCCTCGGCGCCGTTGGCGGCCATGCTTACCTGGTGGCCGCACCGCTCCAGGGTGATCCGGGCCACTTCCCGGTTGATCTCCACATCATCCACCAGCAGCACGCGGCGGACGGGAGGGGCAGCGCGCCGTGACATGGCCCGCGCGATGGCGGCCGCAATTTCGCCGCGCTTAATCGGTTTGGAGATGTAATCGTCCATGCCGGAAGCGAGGCATTTCTCGGCGTCCCCCTTCAGGGCAAAGGCGGTCATCGCAATGATCGGGATCTGCTGGCCACGTTCATGGCTGCGTATGTGGGCGGTCGCGGTGTAGCCGTCCATTTCCGGCATCTGGATGTCCATCAGGATCAGGTCGAAAGGCTGTTTCTGCCAGGTGTCCAGCGCCTCTTTGCCGTTGGAGGCAAAGGTGACCCGGTGCCCCATCTTTTCCAGTATCAGGCCGGCCACCTGCTGGTTGACGTCCACATCCTCGGCCAGCAGAATTTTCAGCGAACGTCCCTGCTGCTCGGGCTGTTGCGGTGTTTCGGCAGGCAGGGCCGCGACTCCATCGACCGGAATTTCCACGGGCAGCTGCAGCATAAAGGTGCTGCCGACCCCTTCCCGGCTGTCGACGTGGATGCTGCCCCCCATGAGTTGCGCCAGGCGCTCGCAGATCGCCAGTCCCAGTCCGGTGCCGCCGAAGGCCCGCGTGGTCGAGGTGTCCGCCTGGGTAAAAGGCTGGAAAATCCGGCTGAAGACCTCGGAGGGTATGCCGATGCCGGTATCGGCAACCGCCAGTTGCAGGACCGCCGTTGTGCTGTCGCCTGTCAGACGCTTCACGGTTACGGTGATGCTCCCCCGGCTGGTGAACTTGATGGCGTTGCCCACCAGGTTGATCAGGATCTGGCGGATCTTTACGCTGTCGCAGGCGATCACGGCCGGAGTGTCCTCCGACACCGACATGGTCAGCGGCACCCCTTTCCGGTTCGACTCCACCTGGAACGGCAGAAGCAAGTTCCGGAGCAGTTCCCGCAGGTTGAAACAGTGCGTGTCCAGCTGCATGCGGCCCGCTTCGATCTTGGAAAAGTCGAGGATGTCGTTGATAACGGCCAGCAGGTTTTCGGCCGAGCTGGAAATGGTGTTGAGATAGGTGCGCTGTTCGTCGGAAAGCGGCGTATCTGCCAGAAGCTCGGCCATGCCTATGACGCCGTTCATGGGGGTGCGGATCTCGTGGCTCATGGTGGCCAGGAATTCACTCTTGGCCCGTGTGGCCGCCTCAGCCTGAACGCGGGCCGCCTCCAGTTCGATGGTCCGTTCCTGCACCCTGCGCTCCAGGTTATGCATGTAATCGCGCAGCATGTCGTACAGCAGGACGTTTTCGATGGCGTAGGCGGTGTAGGCCAGGATGACCGAAAGGGGGTTGAGGGTGGAGACTTCGATGTTGTCGTGCCGGCCGGGCAGGATCCCGGCAAACATGCCCTGAACCCGGGAATGGGTGGCCACGGCATGCAGGGTCAGGGAACGGGTACCTTCGGCAGCGGAAATGACCGGGTGCGACTGGTTCAGGGCCCAGGCAAAGGTGCCGTCCATGATCTTGCCATCGACCAGGTGCCGGATATCCTCTCTGGCGGGCTCGGGATCGCAGTATTCCAGCTCGAAGCTCCCTTCGTCATCGGCCGGAAAGAAGGCCATCACCGTGAAGGGGATCAGTCGCTTGATCTGGGCAAAGGCGTTCCGCACGATGCGTGAGACGCTCTGCTCGCTGGCCACGTCCGACTGCAGGCTGCTGCAGACGGCCAGTACGTCGAGCGTGGTGACATAGTGCAGGTTGGTTTCCTCCAGAAAGCGGACCCGCTCCTGCAGGTGCATGATCTGGTCGGAGATCCTGTCACTCACCGGCATCCCCCTGGAGTACGGCAATCGTGTCGGCGAACTGGATGTCGACCTGCTTGATGATCATGGGGAGCTGGTTGTGCGAGAGTGCCAGCCCGTTCCAGGCGGCGGTGTCGAGGGAGGGCACCAGCAGTTCCCCGCTGTTGCCGAACTCCAGGGCATGGGCGATCAGATCGGCAACGTGCAGTATGGCCGTTTCCCGCGGGTACTGGCAGGCCCGTTGGCAGTAATGGTGGAATTCCGCCGGTTCGGAAATGCGGAAGGGGATCTTCCAGTTGCGCAGCAGCATGCCCCCTACGGCGCCATGATCGAATCCCAGGCGTTCGCGCTCCACCTCGTACAGCAGGCGCCCTTCGTTGCGGCAGGTTTCGATCATCTCGCGGCACAGCTCGGGGATGGTGATGAACATGACCAGCCGGCCGATATCGTGCAGGATGCCGCCCACGAAAAAGCGTTCCAGGTTCGCTTCCCGCAGGGTGGTAGCCAGGGCGCGCGCCGTCAGGCCGCAGCCGATGCTGTGCTTCCAGAACAGCTCCATGGTTATCAGGTCTTCGGGGATGCCCTTGAACAGCCCCATTACCGACACGGCCAGCGCCAGGTCCCGGACCTGCTGGACGCCGATGATGGTGACCGCCTGCGAGATCGTGTCGATCTTTGAAAAGTACCCGTAAAAAGGGCTGTTGGCCAGCTTGAGAATCCGGGCGGTCAGCCCCTGATCTTCGGAGATGATCTTTGAAATGTCGGTAATCGAGCTGCGCGGGTGATTGATCGCCTCGTCCAGCCGCTCGTGGAACAGCGGGAGCGAAGGAACGGCGCCAACGCCGTGCAGCAGGCTCTCAAGGGTAGGGGGGGAGGAATCAGGAGGCATCGGAGACCTTGCGGAGCAGGCAGGCATGTTTGAGTTCTTTGATTACGGGCAGCTCGGGATCACAGTGAATGAAGAGCCGCTCCACGGCGGCACCGGCCTCGGCCAGGGCGGCCTGATCGATGTCGTCCGCAAACGGGGCCGGGTCCTGATCATCCCCCCCGTCGCCGGTGATGTCAGCCTCGACCACACCCCAGGTCTGGAAGATCCGCAGGTGCTTTTCGGTCAGTTCAGCGCCGGCCGGCAGCAGAACGCGGCCTTTCCGGTCGCACACGTCCCGGCTCAGCACCATGCCCGGGTTCAGGCTTTCGAGACGCAGGACCGTCATATCGCTTCCCGCAGCGGGCAGGGACGGCACCCGGGAGGAGAGGGGAGGGGGGAGGAGAACGTGCGGATCATGGATGCGCCTTTCACGGGATAGTGCCCATGCACAGATACTTGACCTCGATGAATTCCTCGATGCCGTACTTGGAACCTTCCCGGCCGATGCCCGATTCCTTCATACCCCCAAAGGGGGCTATCTCCGTTGAAATCAGCCCGGTATTGATGCCGACCATGCCGTATTCCAACGCCTCGGCCACCTTCCAGACCCGGCCGATGTCGCGGCTGTAGAAGTAGGATGCCAGTCCGAATTCGGTGTCATTGGCCAGACGGATGGCTTCGTCGTCGTCGGTGAATTTGAAGACCGGCGCCAGCGGACCGAAGGTCTCTTCCCGCGCCACCAGCATCTCCGCGGTGGCGTCGGTAATGACGGTCGGCTCGAAGAAACTGCCCCCCAGCGCATGCCGCTTGCCCCCCAGGACTATTTTCGCCCCCTTGCCGACGGCATCGGAGATATGCTCTTCCATCTTTTCCACGGCAGCCATATCGATCAGCGGCCCCTGCTGGAAATCGCCCGCCAGGCCGTCGCCCACCTTCATCCTGGCCACGGCCGCCACCAGTTTCCCCACAAAGGCGTCGTACACCCCGGCCTGTACCAGCAGGCGATTGGTGCAGACGCAGGTCTGGCCGGTATTGCGGTACTTGGAGGCAATAGCCCCCTCCACGGCCGCATCCAGATCGGCATCGTCGAACACGATGAACGGGGCATTGCCCCCCAGCTCCAGTGACACCTTTTTGACCGTGGCGGCGCACTGGGCCATCAACTGCTTGCCGATTTCGGTAGAGCCGGTGAAGGTCAGCTTGCGCACGATCGGGTTGGCGCTCATCTCGTTGCCGATGGCCGAAGCCGAGCCGGTCACGACACTGAACACCCCGGCGGGAATGCCGGCCCGTTCCCCCAGTTCAGCCAGGGCCAGGGCCGAGAAGGGGGTGGCGGTGGCGGGCTTGACCACCATGGTGCAGCCGGCGGCCAGGGCCGGGCCTGCCTTGCGGGTGATCATGGCGGCCGGAAAATTCCAGGGGGTGATGGCCGCGCAAACGCCGATCGGTTCCTTGATCACCACGATGCGCTTGTCCGCCGCGTGGGCCGGGATGGTGTCGCCGTAGATCCGTTTGCCCTCTTCGGCAAACCACTCGATGAACGAGGCTGCATAGGCGATCTCACCCCGGGATTCGGCCAGGGGTTTGCCCTGCTCGGCGGTCATGATGATGGCCAGGTCCTCCTGATTGGCCATCATCAGTTCGTACCAGCGGCGCAGAATGACGGCCCGCTCCTTGGCGGTCCTGGCACGCCAGGCCGGCAGGGCCCGGTCGGCCGCCTCTATGGCGCGGCGGGTCTCTTCGCTCCCCATGCGCGGTATGGTACCCAGTGTCTCACCGGTGGCGGGGTTGGTCACGTCGATCGCGGCGCCGCTGTCGGCCGGTTGCCAGCGGCCGTCCAGATAGCAGAGCTGTTTCAGCAGGGTGGAGTCTTTGAGCTTCAGCATGGCAAATCTCCTCGCGCATCCCGGACACCGCTCCGAACGACGCGACATGCCCGGGCCACCGGTATCGTTGGCGAATGATCGTCCGATAATTGGCGCACTATAGCATTCCCGGTGTGCGTTGTCACGACCTGAGATGCGCCGCGGTTTGGCCCCGGAAGGGGCACCGCCGGGCGCGTCAGGGTGCCGCAGGTCAGTTGTAGGTCGCCGTGGCGATGTATTTGCGTCCGTTGGACGGGTCGGTGAAATAATAGATCGACCTGAAGCCGCTGTCGATCTGGAAGAACCCCAGGGTGGCCTCTATCGTGATCTTATATCCGCTGTCCAGGATGTTGTTGTTCAGGTCCTTGGCGGCGGTTGTCCAGAATATCACCCCGCGGCTGTTGACCAGTTCGTAGCGGTCCAGGGTGAACTGCCTCCCGGAGTTGTTGGCCACTGCCGACGTAAAGACCGATCCGGCCAGAACGAAGCCGGCGCTCCCTTTTCTGGTCGCCGACTGTTCGGTGGAAAAGAGCTGGCTGGAATCGGGATAGGCGATCACGGTGATCTGTTTGGACTCGGAGGTGGCGTTGCCGTAGTTCACCTTCAGATCGATCAGGTAATACCCGCTGACATCGGGGGTGAAGCTCGGGGTGGGGGAGGCTGGATCGGAAAGCGCGGCATTGCTCCCCACCGGTTTGGAGGCCAATGACCAGGAGCAGTTCAGGGTGCGCCCCTGGGGGTCGTAGCTGTAGCTGCCATCCAGCGTCACCACCTGGTTGACCGAGACATTCTGATCCGGTCCCCCATCCGCAACCAGGGCCGAGCTGGCGACGGAGCTCGTGTCAGGGGCGGTGTTGCCGCCGCATGAGGCCAACATGCATGAAGCCAACAGGGCACACAGGTGAACGACCAGCGCAATCCTTCTCATAACGCCTCCTTTGTGGGTTTCAGGCTTCTTGTTCCGGCTTTACGGTAGTTTTCAGTTTTGATGCCAGAGTGGTTTGTTTGGTTTATCAGTGGGTTATGCTGGCGGGGAGTGGTGCGGAATGTTGCCGGCGTACCTGCCGCGCAGGGCTGACAGGGCACAAACGCAGCAGGAAGAAGAGCATGGAGAATGGCAAACGATTATGAGGGTGTCGTATTTCGGGCAGCGCCGGAAAAGCCCGGGTGAACGGGCGGGGCATGCCCCGCCTCTACTTGCTCACCAGGTTGTGCTTGATCAGTGAATCGATCATGGCATCCACATACGACTTGATGAACTTCGGATCCGATCCCCTGACCTCGGTCTCGGACGTGGCCGACCAGACCAGTTTCTCGTTGCCCGCCTGATACAGGTTGGTTTCGATAAAGGCGTATTCGTCCTCGGCCACGTAACCGGGAGAGTACATGGCCTGCCAGCCGTAGCCGTAATAATCGGGCCAGGTGCCGTAGTAGGAGGGGTAGCGGTCGTACCAGGCGCCGTAGGGGGCCACGGTGCCGGGGACATAGGTCTGCACGATCTTCCTGTTGATCAGCCTGACGATCAGAACCGCATCGGCCTGTTCAGCCTTCATGGTATCCGCAATGTTCTGGCGGTTACCCTGCTGCTGGTCGGGGATGCGCTTGTATCCGGCCACGGCATCGGTGCCATGCTCCTTGAGGCGGCTGACGAACTCATCCTCGAAAATCCTGCGGTTGCCCGGATTTTTGGTTATGGCGACCACCAGGATCTTGCGGGGGGGGGCCTGGTAGGTCGGATCCTTCCAGTCCGAAGTGACCTGGGTGGCGGCGCAGCCCCCGAGGATCACGACCGCCAGGCCGCAGAGCAGCAGAAACGTCACGATATGTTTCATGGCTTGATTCTCCTTCCTGGGTATGCGCGGTAGCCGGACTCCGGAAGGCAGCGGCCGGGCTGCCGCATGCATGTCATCGAACCGTTCAGGCAGTGCGTGGCCGCACCCCCTTTATGGCCCCGAACCCGGTCGTGGACTGGACCGTGCTGATCATGAAGTCCGGCTCGGAGCTGAGCAGGCTCATGGCCCCGATCAGCACGTCGAAGGACTCGGATCTCAGGTGGTTGTCCAG